>NZ_JBSGJX010000001.1:0-570400 GCF_053605785.1 Nonomuraea sp. NPDC003754 | reverse complement strand
GATGCGCGACACCGACGAGGACGTCTTCAGGGCGGCCGAGGAGCTCGGTATCGATCTGTCCCGGCGCGAGCCGAGCAGCGTGGAAGAAGTCTGAGGGGGAGATAGCACATGCTGGACGTCAACTTCTTCGACGAGCTCCGCATCGGCCTTGCCACGGCCGACGACATCCGCCAGTGGTCGCACGGCGAGGTGAAGAAGCCCGAGACCATCAACTACCGGACTCTCAAGCCGGAAAAGGACGGGCTCTTCTGCGAGAAGATCTTCGGCCCGACCCGCGACTGGGAGTGCTACTGCGGTAAGTACAAGCGCGTCCGCTTCAAGGGCATCATCTGCGAGCGCTGCGGCGTCGAGGTCACTCGCGCCAAGGTGCGTCGTGAGCGGATGGGCCACATCGAGCTGGCCGCGCCGGTCACCCACATCTGGTACTTCAAGGGCGTTCCCTCGCGCCTTGGCTACCTGCTCGACCTGGCCCCGAAGGACCTGGAGAAGGTCATCTACTTCGCGGCCTACATGATCACGCACGTCGAGACCGAGCTGCGTGACCGTGACCTGCCGTCGCTGGAGGCGAAGATCTCCGTCGAGCGGCAGCACATCGAGCAGCGCCGTGACGCCGACATCGAGGCCAGGCAGAAGAAGCTCGAGAGCGACCTGGCCGAGCTCGAGGCCGCCGGCGCCAAGGGCGACCAGCGCCGCAAGGTCCGCGAGGGCGCCGAGCGCGAGATGCGCCAGCTCCGCGACCGGGCCCAGCGCGAGCTCGACCGCCTCGACGAGGTGTGGAGCCGTTTCAAGAACCTCAAGGTCCAGGACCTCGAGGGCGACGAGATGCTCTACCGCGAGATGCGCGACCGCTTCGGCCGCTACTTCAAGGGCGGCATGGGCGCGCAGGCGATCCAGGAGCGGCTGATCAGCTTCGACCTGGACGCCGAGGCCGAGAACCTGCGCGAGACGATCCGCAGCGGCAAGGGCCAGAAGAAGGCCCGTGCCCTCAAGCGGCTCAAGGTCGTGTCGGCGTTCCTCAACACCACCAACTCGCCGCGCGGCATGGTGCTCGACTGCATCCCGGTCATCCCGCCGGACCTGCGCCCGATGGTGCAGCTCGACGGTGGCCGGTTCGCCACCTCCGACCTCAACGACCTCTACCGTCGTGTGATCAACCGGAACAACCGCCTCAAGCGACTTCTCGACCTCGGCGCGCCCGAGATCATCGTGAACAACGAGAAGCGGATGCTCCAGGAGGCCGTCGACGCGCTGTTCGACAACGGCCGCCGCGGTCGCCCGGTCACGGGCCCCGGCAACCGTCCGCTGAAGTCCCTCAGCGACATGCTGAAGGGTAAGCAGGGCCGGTTCCGCCAGAACCTGCTGGGCAAGCGAGTCGACTACTCCGGCCGTTCGGTCATCGTCGTCGGCCCGCAGCTGAAGCTGCACCAGTGCGGCCTGCCCAAGCAGATGGCGCTGGAGCTGTTCAAGCCGTTCGTGATGAAGCGTCTGGTCGACCTCAACCACGCGCAGAACATCAAGTCGGCCAAGCGGATGGTCGAGCGCGCCCGTCCCGTGGTGTGGGACGTGCTCGAAGAGGTCATCACCGAGCACCCCGTGCTGCTCAACCGCGCGCCCACGCTCCACCGTCTGGGCATCCAGGCGTTCGAGCCGCAGCTGGTCGAGGGCAAGGCCATCCAGATCCACCCGCTCGTCTGCACCGCGTTCAACGCGGACTTCGACGGTGACCAGATGGCCGTGCACCTGCCGCTGTCGGCTGAGGCCCAGGCCGAGGCTCGCATCCTGATGCTCTCGACCAACAACATCCTCAAGCCGGCCGACGGCAAGCCCGTGACGATGCCCACCCAGGACATGGTCATCGGCCTGTACTGGCTGACCACGCAGAAGGACGACGCGGTCGGCGAGGGCCGGGTGTTCGGCTCGGTGGCCGAGGCGCAGATGGCCTTCGACCGCCGCGAGCTGGAGATCCAGGCCAAGATCCAGATCCGGCTCGCCGGTGACGTCCAGCCGCCGCGCGGCTGGTCGGCTCCCGAGGGCTGGGAGGCAGGCGACCCGATCCGCCTGGAGACGACGTTCGGCCGGTGCCTGTTCAACCAGACGCTCCCGAACAACTACCCGTTCGTCAACTTCCAGGTGGGCAAGAAGCAGCTGTCCGCGATCGTCAACGAGCTGGCCGAGACCTACCCCAAGGTCGAGGTGGCCGCCTCGCTCGACGCGCTCAAGGACGCGGGCTTCCGCTGGGCGACCCGCTCCGGCGTCACGATCTCGATCGACGACGTCGTCGCGCCGCCGCGCAAGGCCGAGATCATGGAGAACTACGAGCGCCGGGCCGACAAGGTCCAGCGCGAGTACGAGCGCGGTCTGATCACCGACGAGGAGCGCCGCCAGGAGCTCATCGAGATCTGGACCCACGCCACGGCGGACGTCGAGACCGACATGGTCAACGCGTTCCCCGCGACGAACCCGGTCTGGATGATGGTCAACTCCGGCGCCCGCGGTAACAAGATGCAGGTGCGTCAGATCGCCGGTATCCGTGGTCTGGTGTCCAACACCAAGGGTGAGACGATCCCCCGGCCGATCAAGGCCTCCTTCCGCGAGGGCCTGTCGGTTCTGGAGTACTTCATCTCCACCCACGGTCAGCGGAAGGGTCTGGCCGACACCGCCCTGCGTACCGCCGACTCGGGTTACCTGACCCGTCGTCTGGTCGACGTGGCCCAGGACGTCATCGTCCGCGAGATCGACTGCGGCACCGACCGCGCGGTCCCGCTGCACGTCGGCGAGCGCGACTCGGCCGGCAACCTGGTCAAGGCGGAGAACGCCGAGTCCAACGTGCACGGCCGCATCCTCGCCGAGGACGTCGAGGTCGACGGCAAGATCATCGCCGCGACGGGTGTCGACATCAACGACACCCACGTCACGGCGCTGGTCGAGGCCGGCATCGAGACGGTCCGCACCCGCAGCGCGCTGGTGTGCGAGGCGAAGATCGGGGTCTGCGCGACCTGCTACGGCCGCTCGCTGGCCACCGGCAAGCTCGTCGACGTCGGCGAGGCGGTCGGCATCATCGCCGCCCAGTCGATCGGTGAGCCCGGCACCCAGCTGACGATGCGTACCTTCCACACCGGTGGTGTGGCGGGTGCCGACATCACCCACGGTCTGCCCCGTGTCCAGGAGCTGTTCGAGGCGCGCATCCCCAAGGGTGTCGCCCCGATCTCCGAGGCCGAGGGCCGGGTCCGCATCGACGAGACCGACAAGACCCGCAAGGTGGTGATCGTCCCCGACGACGGCTCGGAGGAGGTCGCCTACCCGGTGTCGATGCGCTCGCGTCTGCTCGTCCAGGACGGCCAGCACGTGTCGGTGGGCACCCAGCTCATCGCCGGTGCGGTCAACCCGAACGAGGTCCTGCGCATCCTCGGCCCGCGTGCGGTGCAGCTGCACCTGGTGGCCGAGGTCCAGCAGGTCTACCGCTCGCAGGGTGTGTCGATCCACGACAAGCACATCGAGATCATCGTTCGGCAGATGCTCAAGCGCGTCAACGTGCTCGAGTCCGGTGACACCGACCTGCTGCCCGGCGAGCTCGTCGAGCGTCCGCGCTTCGAGCAGCTCAACCGCGAGACCGTCGCCGAGGGTGGCGGCCCCGCCGCCGGCCGTCCGGTCCTCATGGGCATCACGAAGGCGTCGCTGGCCACCGAGTCGTGGCTGTCGGCGGCCTCCTTCCAGGAGACCACCAGGGTCCTGACGGACGCGGCGATCCACGCCAAGTCCGACTCGCTCCTGGGCCTGAAGGAGAACGTCATCATCGGTAAGCTCATCCCGGCCGGTACGGGTATGCCCCAGTACCGCAACATCCGGGTGGAGCCGACCGAGGAGGCCAAGGCCGCGATGTACACGGTCGGCGGCTACGACGGTTCGGCCGCGGACTACACCTTCGGCACCGGCAGCGGCGAGGCCGTTCCGCTGGAGGAGTACGACTTCGGTCAGTACAACCGCTAGGCGATCAGCTAGCTGGAACGCCCCGTGTCCTGTCCAGGACGCGGGGCGTTCCCGTTTTTTCGCCAGATGTTCCGCTGTCCGTCACCGACGACCGGCTCTTCCCGCACGGCGCGTCCCCTGTCATGACGACCCCGCACCGCCGGATGGGTGTCCCGCAGGGCGGGGTCCTCTTCCCAGGGCACGCCCGGCCGTCGCATCTGCCGCCACCCGCCGTCCCGCACGGCGGGATCCTCTCCCGGGTCGAGGGGACGGCAGCCGCGCCCCACGCCACGACCAGCCCATCATCGCCGGGGGAACGCCCCGCACGGGGCGGCCGCGCCCACGTCACGACCAGCCCGCCATCGCCAGGCCTTGCCACGGGGCGGGTGTCCGCGCGTGGTGGGGACCTCTTCCCGGGAGGGCCATGGCCGGCCGCGGCGGTTCCGTGTGGCGGGGGTTCTCTTTCGGCGGCCGGTGCGGGCGGGCCGGGTTCCCGCTGGTCCCGGCGGTGCAGGCCGACCTCCGGTACGGCAAGCCGCCCCACGCGCCACCCTCCGCACGGGGCCGGGCTCTGCTGAGGGATACGCGTCACCGAGCGCGCGTGGCCGGGGTGCGTCACGGAAGGCCGGACAGGCGAGACGACGTCGAGGGGGGCGCGCTTGCCGTACAGAAGGGGAAAACGTGTGGTGGAGAAGGGCCGGACAACTCGAGTGTTGCGGGTAAGCTAGACGAGGGTCTGATAAGGCCACGGCACGAATGTACGGTCACACTGGCAGTGACCGGTCGCAGTCGTTTTGACGTGCTGCGCTGGGGTGGGTAGTCTTGCCCTTCGTGCCCGTGGGTTCACGGGCCCTCATGCATGCGCTCCGACAGGCTGCGCGGCATGGTCCCTCTCCGGCGTTCGATGACGCGGGGGCTCGTGGCTCGACAGAGCGCGACACGCCCGACCGCGTGGGTCGGCGGGAGGGGAAAACCAGCAGGTCATGACACCGGCAGTACCTGCGAAACGCTCAACGTACGTATTACCGGCCAAGGCACGAACGGAGTGGCAGTGCCCACTATTCAGCAGTTGGTCCGCAAGGGCCGGCAGGACAAGGTCACCAAGACCAAGACTCCTGCCCTCAAGGGGAGCCCGCAGCGTCGCGGCACGTGCCAGCGCGTCTACACCACGACTCCCAAGAAGCCCAACTCGGCACTGCGCAAGGTGGCCCGTGTTCGGCTCACCAACGGCATCGAGGTCACGGCCTACATCCCCGGTGTGGGTCACAACCTGCAGGAGCACTCGATCGTGCTCGTGCGTGGCGGTCGTGTGAAGGACCTGCCGGGTGTTCGCTACAAGATCATCCGTGGTTCTCTCGACACCCAGGGCGTTCGTAACCGCAAGCAGGCCCGCAGCCGCTACGGCACCAAGAAGGAGAAGTAACCATGCCTCGCAAGGGTTCTCCTGGCCGTCGTCAGCTCATGTCTGACCCGGTGTACAGCTCGCCGCTGGTCACCGCCCTGATCAACAAGGTACTTCTGGACGGCAAGCGCTCCATCGCGCAGTCGATCGTCTACGGAGCCCTCGAGGGCTGCAAGGACAAGACCGGCAACGACCCGGTCGTCACGCTGAAGCGCGCCCTCGACAACGTCAAGCCCACTCTCGAGGTCCGCAGCCGCCGTGTCGGTGGCGCGACCTACCAGGTGCCGGTCGAGGTGCGCGCCGCGCGCAGCACCACCCTGGCCCTGCGTTGGCTGGTGCAGTACTCCCGCGCCCGCCGCGAGAAGACCATGACCGAGCGCCTCATGAACGAGCTCCTGGACGCCAGCAACGGCCTCGGGGCGAGTGTCAAGAAGCGCGAGGACACCCACAAGATGGCCGAGTCCAACAAGGCCTTCGCCCACTACCGCTGGTAACAGCGGGTTCGACGAGACGACGAGGACGCGAGAGAAGTGGCCACCACGACCGCTCTTGACCTGGCCAAGATCCGCAACATCGGGATCATGGCCCACATCGACGCGGGCAAGACCACCACGACCGAGCGCATCCTGTTCTACACCGGCATCAACTACAAGATCGGTGAAGTCCACGAGGGCGCTGCCACGATGGACTGGATGGAGCAGGAGCAGGAGCGCGGCATCACGATCACGTCTGCCGCGACGACCTGCGAGTGGCTCGACCACACCATCAACATCATCGACACTCCGGGTCACGTCGACTTCACCATCGAGGTGGAGCGCTCGCTCCGCGTCCTCGACGGTGCCGTCGCCGTGTTCGACGGTGTCGCCGGTGTCGAGCCGCAGTCGGAGACGGTGTGGCGCCAGGCTGACCGCTATGGCGTGCCGCGCATCTGCTTCGTGAACAAGATGGACCGCGTCGGCGCGGAGTTCCACCGCTGCGTCGACATGATGATCAGCCGTCTGGGTGCGACCCCGGCTGTCATCCAGCTTCCCTGGGGTGTTGAGGCCGGCTTCAAGGGCGTCATCGACCTGGTGAAGATGAAGGGTCTGCTCTGGAGCGAAGAGGCTGCCAAGGGCGAGATGTACGACACCGTCGACATCCCGGCCGAGTACGCCGACACTGCTCGTGAGTGGCGCGAGAAGCTGGTCGAGACCGTCGCCGAGAACGACGACGAGCTGATGGAGCTCTTCCTCGAGGGCAACGAGCCCACCGAGGAGCAGCTGGTCGCGGCCATCCGCCGCGCCACGCTGTCCAGCGCCATCAACCCGGTCCTGACCGGCACCGCGTTCAAGAACAAGGGTGTTCAGCCCCTGCTCGACGCGATCGTGGCCTACCTCCCCGCCCCGACCGACATCCCGGCCTTCAAGGGCCACGCGGTCAACAACGAGGACGAGGTCGTCGAGCGTCACGCGGACACCACGGAGCCCTTCTCCGCGCTGGCCTTCAAGATCATGAGCGACCAGCACCTGGGTCGTCTGACCTACATCCGCATCTACTCGGGCACGCTCGAGACCGGCACCGGTGTCATCAACTCGGTGAAGGGCAAGAAGGAGCGGATCGGCAAGATCTACCAGATGCACGCGAACAAGCGCGAGGAGCGCCCGTCCGCGCACGCTGGTCAGATCGTCGCCGTGATGGGTCTGAAGGACACCACCACGGGTGACACGCTCTCCGACCCGGCCAACCAGGTCGTGCTCGAGTCGATGACGTTCCCGGCCCCGGTCATCAACGTCGCGATCGAGCCCAAGACCAAGGGTGACCAGGAGAAGCTCGGCACCGCCATCCAGCGTCTGGCCGAGGAGGACCCGTCCTTCCAGGTCCGCCGTGACGAGGAGACCGGTCAGACGGTCATCTGGGGCATGGGCGAGCTTCACCTCGAGATCCTCGTCGACCGTATGCGTCGAGAGTTCAAGGTCGAGGCCAACGTCGGCCGTCCGCAGGTCGCCTACCGCGAGACCATCCGCCGCAAGGTGGAGAAGGTCGATTACACCCACAAGAAGCAGACCGGTGGTTCCGGTCAGTTCGCGCGGGTCATCATCGACCTGGAGCCGCTGGGCGACGGCAACGACGGCTACGAGTTCCAGAACAAGGTCTCGGGTGGTCGTGTCCCGAGGGAGTACATCCCCTCGGTCGACGCGGGCGCCCAGGAGGCGGCCGAGTTCGGCGTGCTGGCCGGCTACCCGATGGTGGGCGTGAAGGTGACGCTGACCGACGGTGCGGCGCACGACGTCGACTCCTCCGAAATGGCCTTCAAGATCGCCGGCTCGATGGCCTTCAAGGAGGCCGCTCGCAAGGCCGACGCTGTGCTCCTTGAGCCGATGATGGCCGTCGAGGTCACCACGCCCGAGGACTACATGGGTGACGTCATCGGTGACCTCAACGGTCGCCGCGGGCAGATCCAGTCGATGGACGAGCGCGCCGGCGCCCGTGTCATCGCCGCGCTCGTTCCGCTGTCCGAGATGTTCGGCTACGTGGGTGACCTGCGCAGCCGCACTCAGGGCCGGGCGAGCTACAGCATGCAGTTCGACTCCTACGCGGAGGTGCCTCCGGGCATCGCCAAGGAGATCGTCGCGAAGGCCCGGGGCGAATAAGCTCCCGAGTCCCGATGGCAGAGGTGGGGAGGAGATCGTCGCCCCGCTGCCAAAGGGGCCCGGGGCGAACAGCCCTGGAGGCCCGATGGCAGAGTGGGCGGCGGTCGTCGCCCACCTTGCCGACGGGCCGGGGCGATGAGCCCGGAGACTCGCCGGTGGTCCGCCGCCGGAGAGGTCCGGGACACCCCGGTGTCCCTGGTGGGGTGGCGACGAGCCGCCCCACCGCCCAGGGGCCGGGCTAAACCCCGGGCCCGAGTGTGAAGTAAGTCAGTCAGATTCTCTAAGGAGAGAACCAGTGGCTAAGGCCAAGTTCGAGCGGACTAAGCCGCACGTGAACATCGGCACCATTGGGCACATCGACCACGGCAAGACCACTCTGACCGCGGCGATCACCAAGGTGCTCCACGAGCGTTACCCCGAGCTTAACGAGGCGACCCCGTTCGACAAGATCGACAAGGCGCCCGAGGAGAAGGCTCGTGGTATCACGATCTCCATCGCGCACGTCGAGTACCAGACCGAGAAGCGCCACTACGCTCACGTGGACTGCCCCGGTCACGCCGACTACGTGAAGAACATGATCACCGGTGCCGCTCAGATGGACGGCGCGATCCTCGTGGTCGCCGCCACCGACGGCCCGATGCCGCAGACGAAGGAGCACGTCCTCCTGGCCCGCCAGGTCGGCGTCCCCTACATCGTCGTGGCCCTCAACAAGGCCGACATGGTCGACGACGAGGAGATCCTGGAGCTCGTCGAGCTCGAGGTCCGTGAGCTGCTGTCCGCTCAGGAGTTCCCCGGCGACGACCTGCCCGTCGTTCGCGTCTCCGCTCTGAAGGCCCTCGAGGGCGACCAGAAGTGGGGCGACAGCATCATCGAGCTGATGACCGCTGTCGACGAGAACGTCCCCGAGCCGCAGCGTGACACCGACAAGCCGTTCCTGATGCCGATCGAGGACGTCTTCTCGATCACCGGTCGTGGCACCGTCGTCACCGGCCGTATCGAGCGCGGTGTCGTCAAGGTCAACGAGACGGTCGACATCATCGGCATCCGTCCGGAGAAGACCACCACCACGGTCACCGGCGTCGAGATGTTCCGCAAGCTGCTCGACGAGGGCCAGGCCGGTGACAACGTCGGTCTGCTCCTGCGCGGCATCAAGCGTGAGGACGTCGAGCGCGGCCAGTGCATCATCAAGCCGGGCACGACCACCCCGCACACCGAGTTCGAGGCCCAGGTCTACATCCTGAGCAAGGACGAGGGCGGCCGCCACACGCCGTTCTTCAACAACTACCGCCCGCAGTTCTACTTCCGTACGACGGACGTGACCGGCGTGGTGAACCTCCCCGAGGGCACCGAGATGGTCATGCCGGGCGACAACACCGAGATGCGCGTTGAGCTGATCCAGCCCATCGCCATGGAGGACGGTCTGAAGTTCGCGATCCGTGAGGGTGGCCGCACCGTCGGCGCCGGTCGCGTGACGAAGATCCTCAAGTAGCACGATCGCTGGGGCGGCGGTCGGCCCTCGGAAGGGGCCGGCCGCCGAACCACGAACCGAGCACCAGCGGCTCCACGCACAGCCGTGATCTCGCAGTCACTTCGGGAACGTGACCGAAGTAACTGCCGGATCACGGAAGAAACCAGCAGATCGATTGCGTCTGCTACGTGGGGTCAGCGGGCGGTCTCCGCTCGCACTCATAGCGGCCACAGGCCGCACGATACTTTTTCAGACGACAGCGAAGGACACCGAGGCCACTATGGCGGGACAGAAGATCCGCATCCGGCTTAAGGCCTATGACCACGAGGTCATCGACAGCTCGGCCAAGAAGATCGTCGAGACGGTGACGCGGACTGGCGCGAAGGTCGCGGGCCCGGTGCCGCTGCCGACCGAGAAGAACGTGTACTGCGTCATCCGCTCGCCGCACAAGTACAAGGACAGCCGCGAGCACTTCGAGATGCGCACGCACAAGCGGCTGATTGACATCATCGACCCGACGCCGAAGACGGTCGACTCGCTCATGCGACTCGACCTCCCCGCCGGCGTCGACATTTCGATCAAGCTCTGAGGGAACGCACTGACATGGCTAAGACGATCAAGGGCGTCCTGGGCAAGAAGCTCGGCATGACCCAGGTCTTCGACGCGGACAACCGGATGGTTCCGGTGACCGTGGTCGAGGCCGGTCCGTGCGTGGTGACCAGGGTCCGCACCGCTGACAAGGACGGCTACTCCGCCATCCAGCTCGGCTTCGGGCAGGTCGACCCCCGGAAGGTCAACAAGCCGCTCGGCGACTACCTGCGTAAGCACGACATCACCCCGCGCCGTTACTTCGCGGAGATCCGCACCGACGACGCGAGCGACTACACCCTCGGCCAGGAGCTGCTGGCTGACACCTTCGAGGCCGGCCAGTTCGTCGACGTGACGGGCAAGAGCAAGGGCAAGGGCTTCGCCGGTGTCATGAAGCGGCACGGCTTCGGTGGTCTGGGTGCCTCGCACGGTACGCAGCGCAAGCACCGCTCGCCGGGTTCCATCGGTGGCTGCGCCACCCCGGGCCGCGTTTTCAAGGGTCTCCGCATGGCCGGTCGGATGGGTAACGTCCGCACCACCGTGCAGAGCCTCAAGGTTCACGCCGTGGACGCCGAGAAGGGCCTCATCCTGATCAAGGGTGCGATCCCCGGCGCCAACGGCAGCCTGGTCCTCGTCCGCACCGCTGCAAAGAAGGGGGCTGCCAAGTGACCAGCATTGACGTCCTCGACGCCAGCGGCGCGAAGACCGGCTCCGTCGACCTGCCCGAAGACATCTTCGGCGCCAAGGTCAACATCCCGCTGATCCACCAGGTGGTCGTGGCCCAGCTCGCCGCTCGCCGGCAGGGCACCCACAAGGCCAAGACCCGTGGCGAGGTCAGCGGTGGCGGCAAGAAGCCGTACCGCCAGAAGGGCACCGGTCGCGCCCGTCAGGGTTCGACCCGCGCTCCGCAGTTCGCCGGTGGTGGCACCGTCCACGGTCCGCTCCCGCGTGACTACTCGCAGAAGACGCCCAAGAAGATGAAGGCCGCCGCCCTGCGTGGCGCCCTGTCCGACCGGGCCTCCGGCGGTCGCGTGCACGTGGTCAGCGGCCTGGTCAGCGGCGAGACGCCGAAGACCAAGGCGGCTCTCGAGTCGCTGCGCAAGGTCACCGACGCCAAGACCGTTCTGGTCGTGGTCGGCGAGACCGACGAGCTGACCTGGCTGAGCCTGCGCAACGCGCCGGAGGTCCACCTGCTGGACGCCGGTCAGCTGAACACCTACGACGTGCTCGTCCACGACGACGTGGTCTTCACCCAGGAGGCCTACGACCAGGTTGTCGCGCGGCTGAGCCAGGGCGGGAAGGAAGACGCCTGATGGAGAACCCGCAGAACGTCCAGACGGCCGAGCGTAAGGGCCGCCTGGAGAGGGTTGCCGACCCGCGCGACGTCATCATCAAGCCGGTTGTCTCCGAGAAGAGCTACGGCCTGATCGACGAGAACAACAAGTACACGTTCCTGGTGAAGAAGACCGCGAACAAGACCCAGGTCAAGATCGCCGTCGAGCAGATCTTCGGGGTCAAGGTCACCAGCGTGAACACCATCAACCGGCAGGGCAAGCGCAAGCGCACCCGTACCGGCTTCGGCAAGCGTCCCGACACCAAGCGCGCGATCGTGAGCTTGGCCGAGGGCGACCGGATCGACATCTTCGGTCAGATCGGCTAGCCGATAACCAGCAAGTAAGCGCAGGCCGTACGGCCCGCGGGGGATGAGACCGCCGTGCGAAAGCGCGGCGGGCTCACCCATGTAACCGACGAAGGATGAACGAAAAAGATGGGCATCCGTAAGTACAAGCCGACGACTCCGGGTCGCCGCGGCTCGAGTGTCTCGGACTTCTCCGAGATCACCCGCAGCGAGCCGGAGAAGTCGCTGCTTGCTCCCCTTCACGGCAAGGGTGGCCGTAACGTCCACGGCCGGGTCACCGCCCGCCACCAGGGTGGTGGACACAAGCGCGCCTACCGGATCATCGACTTCCGCAGGCACGACAAGGATGGCATCCCGGCGAAGGTCGCTCACATCGAGTACGACCCCAACCGCACCGCCAACATCGCGCTGCTGCACTACGCCGACGGCGAGAAGCGCTACATCATCGCGCCGACCGGCCTCAAGCAGGGTGACAGGATCGAGAACGGCCCCGCGGCCGACATCAAGCCGGGCAACTGCCTGCCGCTGCGCAACATCCCGACCGGTACCTTCATCCACGCGGTGGAGCTCCGTCCGGGCGGCGGCGCCAAGCTCGGTCGTTCCGCCGGCGCGCAGATCCAGCTCCTCGCCAAGGAGGGCCAGTACGCCACGCTGCGTATGCCGTCCGGTGAGATGCGCATGGTCGACGTCCGTTGCCGCGCGACGGTTGGTCAGGTCGGCAACGCCGAGCAGGCCAACATCAACTGGGGCAAGGCCGGTCGTATGCGGTGGAAGGGCAAGCGCCCGACCGTTCGTGGTGTGGCCATGAACCCCGTCGACCACCCGCACGGTGGTGGTGAGGGCAAGACCTCCGGTGGTCGCCACCCGGTCAACCCCAAGGGCAAGCCCGAGGGCCGTACCCGTCAGGCGAACAAGGCCAGTGACAGGCTGATCATCCGCCGTCGGTCCAAGAAGAAGCGGTAGGAGCAGCCGAAATGCCACGTAGCCTTAAGAAGGGCCCCTTCGTGGACGAGCACCTTCAGAAGAAGGTGGACGTCCAGAACGAGAAGGGCACCAAGAACGTCATCAAGACGTGGTCGCGTCGATCCATGATCGTGCCCGACATGCTCGGCCACACGATCGCCGTTCACGACGGCCGCAAGCACGTCCCGGTGTTCGTCACCGAGTCGATGATCGGTCACAAGCTCGGTGAGTTCGCCCCCACGCGGACCTTCCGCAGCCACGTCAAGGAAGACCGCCGCAGCCGGCGGTAAGCGCCTTTCGAAGCATCAGAGGAGTAAGCGATGGAAGCCAGGGCTCAGGCGCGGTTCGTCCGTGTCACGCCCCAGAAGGCCCGCCGCGTGGTGGACCTTATTCGCGGGCTGCCCGCTTCGGAGGCGCAGGCCGTACTGCAGTTCGCCAGCCAGGCGGCTAGCGAGCCGATCTACAAGGTGCTCTCGAGCGCGATGGCGAACGCTGAGCACAACTTCAAGCTCGACCCGCAGACGCTCGTCGTGAGCCGCGCGTGGGTCGACGAGGGCCCGACGCTGAAGCGGTTTCGTCCGCGTGCCCAGGGTCGCGCCTATCGGATCAACAAGCGGACCAGCCACATCACCGTGATCGTGGAGTCCCGCGAGCCGAAGGGAAGGACCCGATAGTGGGCCAGAAGGTTAACCCGCACGGGTTCCGCCTCGGCATCACGACCGACTTCAAGAGCCGGTGGTACGCCGACAAGCTGTACAAGTCGTACGTCGCTGAGGACGTGGCGATCCGTCGCATGCTGCAGAAGGGCATGGAGCGGGCCGGCATCTCCAAGGTCGAGATCGAGCGTACGACCGACCGCGTCCAGGTCGACATCCACACCGCCCGTCCCGGCATCGTCATCGGTCGCCGTGGCGCCGAGGCCGACCGCATCCGCGGTGACCTGGAGAAGCTGACCAAGAAGCAGGTCCAGCTCAACATCCTCGAGGTCAAGAACCCCGAGATCGACGCCCAGCTCGTCGCGCAGGGCGTGGCCGAGCAGCTCTCCAGCCGTGTCTCCTTCCGCCGCGCCATGCGCAAGGCGATGCAGTCGGCCATGAAGAGCGGCGCCAAGGGCATCAGGGTCGCCTGCTCCGGTCGTCTGGGCGGCGCCGAGATGTCGAGGTCGGAGTTCTACCGCGAGGGTCGTGTGCCGCTGCACACGCTGCGCGCGGACATCGACTTCGGCTTCTACGAGGCCCGCACCACCTTCGGCCGCATCGGCGTGAAGGTGTGGATCTACAAGGGTGAGGCTCCGACCAGCCGCGCCGAGCGTGAGGCGGCTGCCGCCGGTGCTCGCGCCGGCCAGCGTCGCGACCGTGACGACCGTCGCGGTGGCGGCGAGCGTCCGCGTCGTGGCGGCGCCGGCGGCGCTCGCCGTGGCGGTGGCCGCGGAGACCGTGCCCCCAGGACTGAGGCGGCCTCCCAGGCTGCCCCCGAGACCGGCCCGGCTGCGCAGCCGGGTGCTGAAGGGAGCTGACCATGCTGATCCCGCGCAGGGTCAAGCACCGCAAGCAGCACCGGCCTGACCGCAGCGGAGCCGCCAAGGGCGGCACCAGGGTCGTGTTCGGCGAGTTCGGCATCCAGGCGGTTGAGCACTCCTACGTGACCAACCGTCAGATCGAGTCGGCTCGTATCGCCATGACCCGTCACATCCGCCGTGGCGGCAAGGTGTGGATCAACATCTACCCCGACCGTCCGCTCACCAAGAAGCCCGCCGAGACCCGCATGGGTTCCGGTAAGGGTTCGCCGGAGTGGTGGATCGCGAACGTCAAGCCTGGGCGCGTGATGTTCGAGCTGTCCGGCGTCGCCGAGCCCATCGCTCGCGAGGCGCTGCAGCGCGCGATCCACAAGCTTCCGATGAAGTGCAAGATTGTTAAGCGTGAAGTGGGTGAGGCGTGATGGCTAAGGGCCTGACCGCCGGAGAGCTGCGGCTCGAGGACCAGGACACCCTGGTCCAGAAGCTGAAGGAGGCGAAGGAGGAGCTGTTCAACCTCCGCTTCCAGGCGGCGACCGGTCAGCTGGAGAGCCACGGGCGGCTGCGCGCCGTCCGCCGCGAGATCGCCCGTATCTACACCGTGATGCGCGAGCGGGAGCTCGGCATTGTCACGGTCGAGAAGGAGACGAGCGATGTCTGAGGCAACCGAGAAGACCGCGCGGAACTACCGCAAGACCCGTGAGGGCCTGGTCGTCAGCGACAAGATGGACAAGACCGTCGTCGTCGCCGTCGAGGACCGCGTGAAGCACCCGCTGTACGGCAAGGTCATCCGCCGTACGACCAAGTACAAGGCGCACGACGAGGCCAACGCCTGCGGCGTCGGCGACCGCGTCCTCCTCATGGAGACCCGGCCGCTGTCCGCCACCAAGCGCTGGCGGGTCGTCGAGGTGCTTGAGAAGGCCAAGTAAGGTCTTCCACATAGATGCGCGCCTCGTGGGGGGTGGAGACACCCCCCATGACGGCGTCCAAGGACGCGGGGGCTCCGCGCGGTGGCCGTGCCTGAGGGTACGGCGCCCGTCCGGGACAAGCCCTCGCGTCGCCTGCGGTGCGGCCCCTTCGGGGTTGTGGCCGGAGGACCAAGACCATACAGAGTTCCGCCAGGCTCAGCGATGAGAACCGGCGGAGACCAACAGGAGTTGACGTGATCCAGCAGGAGTCGCGACTCAAGGTCGCCGACAACACGGGTGCCAAGGAGATCCTCTGCATCCGTGTTCTCGGTGGCTCGGGTCGACGCTACGCGGGAATCGGCGACGTCATCGTCGCCACGGTGAAGGACGCTCTTCCCGGCAGCACTGGTGTGAAGAAGGGCGACGTCGTCAAGGCCGTCGTCGTCCGTACGGTGAAGGAGCGTCGCCGTCCTGACGGCTCCTACATCCGTTTCGACGAGAACGCCGCCGTCATCATCAAGGACAGCGGTGACCCTCGCGGCACTCGTATCTTCGGCCCGGTGGGCCGCGAGCTGCGCGACAAGAAGTTCATGCGCATCATCTCGCTCGCCCCGGAGGTGCTGTGATGGCGAAGCTGCACGTGAAGAAGGGTGACCTGGTTCAGGTCATCGCCGGCAAGGACAAGGGTGCCAAGGGTCGGGTCATCTCGGCGAACCCGCGCGAGGACCGCGTGGTCGTCGAGGGCGTCAACATGATCAAGAAGCACTCGAAGGAGAACCTCAACGGTCCTCGCGGCGCCAAGCAGGGCGGCGTGGAGACCATGGAGGCTCCCATCCACGTGAGCAACGTCAAGAAGCTCAAGGATGACAGCAAGCCTGCCAAGAAGGCCGAGGCGAAGGCCGACGAGTCGGGTGAGGACAACTGATGACTGCCACGACTACTGAGACCGAGCGTCCCACGCCGCGCCTCAAGACGAAGTACCGCGAGGAGATCCTCGCGAAGCTTCGTGAGGAGTTCGGCATCGAGAACGTCATGCTCGTGCCCGGCCTGACCAAGATCAAGGTCAACATGGGTGTCGGCGAGGCGGCTCGTGACTCGAAGCTCATCGAGGGTGCTGTTCGCGACCTGACCGTCATCACCGGTCAGAAGCCGGCCGTCGTCCGCGCCCGCAAGTCCATCGCGCAGTTCAAGCTGCGTGAGGGCATGCCGATCGGCGCGCACGTCACGCTGCGCGGCGACCGCATGTGGGAGTTCCTCGACCGGCTGCTCTCGCTGGCGCTGCCCCGCATCAGGGACTTCCGCGGCCTTTCGCCCAAGCAGTTCGACGGCAACGGCAACTACACCTTCGGTCTGACCGAGCAGGTCATGTTCCACGAGGTCGACCCGGACAAGGTCGACCGGCCGCGTGGCATGGACATCACGATCGTGACCACAGCGAAGAACGACGACCAGGGCCGGGCGCTGCTGAAGCTCCTCGGGTTCCCCTTCAAGGAGGCCTGATCATGGCGAAGAAGTCGCTGATCGCCAAGGCGGGGCGGAAGCAGAAGTTCGAGGTTCGCGCCTACACGCGTTGCTCGCGTTGCGGCCGTCCGCGCGCCGTCTACAAGAAGTTCGGCCTGTGCCGCGTGTGCTTCCGCGAGATGGCGCACCGGGGCGAGCTGCCGGGCATCACCAAGTCCAGCTGGTGACATCTTTCCGCTAGGGTGCTCCCTCTCCTGGAGGGAGCACCGGGTGGAGGATGGCATCCTTCTGTAGGGCGTTTCGCACGCCCTGTCAGGGGCTTCGGGGTTCGTCCCCGCCGAGCCGTACGAGAAATATCAACCGGGCGCTGTTCCAAGCGCCCATGACCGCGCCGAAGGTCCACCGGTAGAGCTCTGCTTCACCGACTGGAAACCGCGGCGAGGAAGGCCGTTGGCCATGACGATGACCGACCCGATCGCAGACATGTTGACACGTCTGCGCAACGCGAACTCGGCATATCACGACTCCGTGACGATGCCGTATTCGAAGATCAAGGCGCACATCGCCGAGATCCTCCAGCAGGAGGGTTACATCCAGTCTTGGACCGTCGAGGACGCCAAGGTCGGAAAGAACCTCGTGGTGGAGCTCAAGTTCGGGCCGAGCCGTGAGCGTTCGCTCGCGGGGCTGCGCCGGGTTTCCAAGCCCGGGCTGCGTGTTTACGCGAAGAAGGACAACCTGCCTCGAGTCCTGGGCGGACTGGGTGTCGCGATCATCTCGACGTCCGGTGGCCTCATGACCGACAAGCAGGCCGGCAAGCGTGGTGTGGGCGGGGAAGTCCTCGCCTACGTTTGGTAACGAGGGGAGGACTACAGCATGTCGCGAATCGGACGGCTGCCCATCCCTGTACCGAGCGGCGTCGACATCACGATCGACGGCCAGGATGTCCAGGTCAAGGGCCCGAAGGGCACGCTTTCGCACACGGTCGCTGAGCCCATCACGGTGGCTCGCGACGAGGACGGCGCCATCGCCGTCTCCCGGCCCAACGACGAGAACAAGGTCCGCGCTCTGCACGGCCTGTCTCGGACGCTGATCGCCAACATGGTGGCCGGTGTCACCCAGGGTTACTCCAAGACCCTGGAGATCGTCGGTGTCGGTTACCGCGTCGCGGCCAAGGGCCCGACGCAGCTCGAGTTCGCTCTGGGCTTCAGCCACCCGGTGATCGTGGACGCCCCCGAGGGCATCTCCTTCCGCGTCGAGAAGCCGACCCTGTTCCACGTGGACGGCATCGACAAGCAGAAGGTCGGCGAGGTCGCCGCCAACATCCGCAAGCTGCGCAAGCCCGACCCCTACAAGGGCAAGGGTGTGCGTTACCAGGGCGAAGTGATCCGCCGCAAGGTCGGAAAGGCTGGTAAGTAGGCATGGCTCCCAAGACTGCGTACAGCAAGCACACGGCTGCTCGCACCGTCTCGCGGGCCCGCCGTCACGGCCGCGTCCGCAAGAAGGTCGTCGGTACGGCCGAGCGTCCCCGCCTGGTCGTCAACCGCTCGACCCGTCACATGTTCGTGCAGATCGTGGACGACAACCTCGGCCACACGCTGGTCAGCGCCTCCACCATGGACGCCAGCCTGCGCACGCTCGAGGCTGACAAGACCGAGAAGGCCAAGAAGGTCGGCGAGCTCCTCGCTCAGCGGGCCAAGGAAGCCGGGATCACCAAGGTCGTCTTCGACCGCGGTGGCAACCGCTACGCGGGTCGCATCGCGGCTCTCGCGGACAGCGCTCGCGAAGGCGGGCTCGAGTTCTGATGAGGGCGCGAGGATCTGAACTAATGGCTACTGAGAAGAGGAACCACTGATGGCTGCAGCTCCGCGTCGCGGTGGCGGCACCGGTGGCGAGCGGCGGGACCGTCGTGACGATCGCCGCGGCGGCGCCGCCGACAAGGGCGTCTCGTACATCGAGCGCGTCGTAAAGATCAACCGAGTGGCCAAGGTCGTGAAGGGTGGTCGTCGCTTCAGCTTCACCGCCCTGGTTGTCGTCGGTGACGGCAACGGCCTGGTCGGCGTCGGTTACGGCAAGGCCAAGGAAGTCCCCGCGGCCATCGCCAAGGGTGTCGAGGAGGCGAAGAAGCACTTCTTCCGCGTTCCCCGCATCCAGGGCACCATCCCGCACACCGTGCAGGGTGAGGAGGCGGCCGGTGTCGTCTTCCTGCGTCCGGCTTCCGCCGGTACCGGTGTCATCGCCGGTGGCCCGGTGCGCGCCGTTCTCGAGTGCGCCGGCATCCACGACGTCCTGTCCAAGTCGCTCGGCTCGGACAACCCGATCAACATCGTGCACGCCACCGTGGCTGCGCTGAAGGGCCTGTCCACGCCCGAGGCGATCGCCGCCCGTCGTGGCCTGGCGATCGAGGACGTCGCTCCCACGGCGATGCTGAAGGCTCGGGCCGAGGGCCTGGCCGAGGCTGCCGCGGCGGCGAAGGCGGTGAGCTAGTCATGGCACGCCTGAAGATCACTCAGGTTCGCTCGAAGATCGGTGGCAAGCAGAACCAGCGTGACTCGCTGCGTTCGCTTGGCCTGAAGCGAATCGGCGATGTCGTCGTCAAGGAGGACCGCCCCGAGATCCGTGGGATGGTCGCCGTGGTGACGCACCTCGTCGAGGTGGAAGAGGTCGACTAGTCATGACTGACAAGGCTCCGCTGAAGATCCACGACCTGCGTCCCGCCAAGGGCGCCAACAAGGCCAAGATCCGTAAGGGTCGCGGCGAGGCGTCCAAGGGTAAGACGGCCGGTCGTGGTACCAAGGGCACGACGGCGCGGACCACGGTTCCCCTCGGTTTCGAGGGTGGCCAGATCCCGCTGCAGCGTCGTCTGCCGAAGTTCAAGGGCTTCTCCAACGCCCTGTTCAAGACGACCTACCAGGTCGTCAACCTGGACAAGATCGGTGAGCTGTTCCCCGAGGGTGGCGAGGTCACCGTCGACTCGCTGGTCGCCAAGGGCGCTGTCCGCAAGAACCAGCCGGTCAAGGTCCTCGGCACCGGTGAGATCTCCGTCGCGGTGAACGTGCAGGCGCACGCCTTCTCGGGTTCCGCCAAGGAGAAGATCGCCGCTGCCGGTGGGTCCGTTACCGAGCTGTAAGTGCCATTACGAGGCACGGGGGTCCTGACAATGGGCTCCCGTGCCTGTAGTGCGTTAGAGTTCGCGAGACGGCAGGGTTCTGTCCTGCTCGACGCCTGACCTTGAGACTCAGATGGCTGATCCCCGCACCATCGCAGACCCATACCGCCATCACGGCGTGCTGGAGGGACCGTGCTGACCGCGTTTACCCGGGCGTTCCGGACGCCGGACCTGCGCAAGAAGTTGCTCTTCACTCTGGGCATCATCGCGCTGTTCCGCCTCGGCTCGGTTCTTCCGACACCGGGTGTTCACACCGAGAACATTCGCACCTGTCTCGCGCAGGCTCAAGCCGGCGAGTCCGGCAACATCTACGGCATGGTGCAGCTGTTCAGCGGCGGCGCCTTGCTGAAGCTGTCGGTGTTCGCGCTCGGCATCATGCCGTACATCACCGCGAGCATCATCCTGCAGCTGCTGGTCGTGGTCATCCCGCGCCTGGAAGCCCTCAAGAAGGAGGGCCAGGCCGGTCAGACGAAGATCACACAGTACACCCGTTATCTCACCATCGGCCTCGGCGTCCTGCAGTCGACCGCCTTCATCGCGCTGGCGCGCTCCGGGCAGCTGTTCGACTGCAACCTGCCGATCCTGCTGGAGCCCGACAACGTCTTCCACATCGTGACGATGGTCATCGTCATGACGGCCGGCACCTCGGTCATCATGTGGCTCGGTGAGCTCATCACCGACCGCGGCGTCGGCAACGGCATGTCGATCCTCATCTTCACGCAGGTCGTCGCGGTCTTCCCGGCCGAGCTCCTGAACATCTTCCGCGCCAACCCGTTCACCTTCGCCGTGGTGATGGTGGTCGGCATCTTCATGATCGCCGCGGTCGTCTTCGTGGAGCAGGCCCAGCGCCGGATCCCCGTGCAGTACGCCAAGCGCATGGTCGGCCGCCGGATGTACGGCGGCACCTCGACCTACATCCCGCTGAAGGTGAACCAGGCCGGCATCATCCCGGTCATCTTCGCCTCCTCGCTGCTGTACCTGCCGAACCTGTTGGTGAACCTCTTCGCGCGCACCAGCGAGAACCCGAACCCCGTGGTCGAGTGGATCCAGCGCAACATGGTCACCGGCGACACACCGATCTACATGGTCACCTTCTTCGTGCTGATCGTTTTCTTCACGTACTTCTACGTGTCGATTACGTTCAACCCCGCTGAAGTCGCCGACAACATGAAGAAGTACGGTGGGTTCATCCCGGGCATCCGTCCGGGTCGGCCTACGGCCGAGTACCTGAACTTCGTTCTGACTCGTCTCACCGCACCCGGTGCGCTCTACCTCGGCCTCATCGCGATGGTGCCGATCATCGCACTGGCGATCTCGGGAGCCAGCCAGAACTTCCCGTTCGGAGGGACGAGCATCCTGATCATGGTTGGTGTCGGCCTTGACACGGTGAAGCAGATCGAGAGCCAGCTGCAGCAGCGCAACTACGAAGGTTTCCTGCGGTAGTGCGTCTCGTTCTGGTCGGGCCCCCCGGAGCGGGTAAGGGGACACAGGCCCAGTTCATCGCATCGAACCTGTCCATCCCGAAGATCTCGACAGGTGACATCTTCCGTGCCAACGTCTCGGGCGGCACGGAGCTCGGCAAGCTCGCCAAGACCTACATGGACCGCGGCGACCTCGTGCCCGACGAGGTCACCATCGCCATGGTCCGCGACCGCCTGTCGGAGGAGGACGCCCAGGACGGCTTCCTGCTCGACGGCTTCCCTCGCAACGTCCCTCAGGCGGAGATCCTCCGCGACATGCTGAAGGACTGGGGGCAGAAGCTCGACCTGGTCCTGGAGCTCGTGGTCGACGACGAGGAGGTCGTCCGCCGTCTGGCGGGCCGGCGCACCTGCAGCCAGTGCGGTCGCATCTGGCACGTCGAGTTCGACGACAAGAGGGACGACATCTGCGACGTCTGCGGCGGCACGCTGTTCCAGCGTGACGACGACAAGGAGGAGACCGTCCGGCACCGCCTGGAGGTCTACCAGCAGCAGACCTCCCCGCTGATCCGCTTCTACGCCGAAGAGGACATCCTGGTCGGCGTCGACGCGACGGGACCTGTCGAAGAGGTCACCCAGCGGGCGATGAAGGCGATCCGGCCCTACGCCGGTTAGGACGACCGCCCCGATAACGCCGACCCTGCCGATCAGGGTCGGCGTTATTCATGTGAGGCGACCTGCGTGAGCTGCCCGAACGAGAGGGACGCGGTTCTCGCGAGTATTGCGTGATCAGCCCCGCTGTGGGGGAATTGGGCTTCAGTGTTCGCCCGTTGAACCACCCTGGGGGGTGTCGAACTTGTTCAGAAAGAACAGACATGGAATCCAGATCAAGTCGCCGGAGCAGCTGGAGAAGATGCGGGCGGCCGGTCTGGTGGTCGGGCGGACGCTGGATCTGCTGAGGCGGTCGGTCGAGCCGGGCATGACGCCGCTCGACCTGGACGCGATCGCCGAGAAGGCGATCAGGGGCGAGGGCGCGATCCCGTCGTTCAAGGGTTACCAGGGCTTTCCCGCGACGATCTGCGCGTCCGTCAACCACGAGGTGGTGCACGGCATCCCGTCCAACGAGCGCAAGCTGCGCGAGGGCGACATCATCTCCATCGACTGTGGCGCCATCCTCGACGGGTGGCACGGCGACTCGGCGGTGACCGTACCGGTGGGGGAGGTCTCGCCGGCGCTCACGGAGCTGATGCGGGTGACGGAGGAGGCCATGTGGCGCGGCATCGCCGCGCTCGGCGTCGGCCGCCACCTGTCGGACATCGGGTACGAGGTGGAGAAGTACGTCAGGTCGCAGGGCAGGTACGGCATCCCGCAGGAGTACGGCGGCCACGGCATCGGCACCGAGATGCACATGGACCCCTGGGTGGCCAACCACGGACGCCCGGGCCGCGGCCCGGCCCTCGAGGCCGGGATGTGCCTGGCGATCGAGCCCATGGTGAACCTGGGTACGGCCCGCACCCGCGTGCTGGACGACGACTGGACCGTCGTCACGATCGACGGTAAGGCGTCCGCACACTTCGAACACAGCGTCGCTGTGACACATAATGGACCTTGGGTGCTTACCGCTCTCGATGGGGGCAAGGAGCGCCTTTCACAACTGCTGAGCTGAGGCGGGAAGTGGTGGGGATGGCGCAGAGCCCCGAAATGCGTGCATCGGACGTCGACCGCGATCGGGTGGCGGCCATCCTCCGCGAACACACCGCGCAGGGCCGGATCACGGTCGAGGAGTTCAACGAGCGGCTGGAGCAGGTCTACCAGAGCAAGACCTACGGCGAGCTCGCGCGGGTCACCGCCGATCTGCCGGAGGTCGACCTGCGGGCGCAGGCCGCCCGTCTTCCCGCCACTCCCGCGCAGTCGGGGATGCACTCCGGCATGAAGGGCGCCTGGGCCGCCTGGGCGTCGGCGGTGGCGGTCACGTCGGTGATCTGGCTGCTGACCGACTTCGGCGGCTACTTCTGGCCGATGTGGGTGGCCGGTCCCTGGGGCGCGTTGCTCCTGGTAAGCAGCATTTTCGGCAATCACCGGAAATGACCCGATCTGTGCACTAGTGCACTGTGTGGATTTGTGCGCGGAAGGCCCGGCGGCTGCTTCCTAACGTGAGTGTCACATCGCTCACAGGAGGAAGAACATGCGAAAGATTCTCATTGCAGCGGCCATTACCGGCTCCGCCCTGACGGGTCTGGCCGTCGCCCCCGCCGCCCAGGCGGCGACCACACAGGCCGGCGCCACCGGCGGTTGGGGGAAGTACTTCTCCAGCGACGGCAGCGCCTACACCTACGGCACGTCCTTCTCGTCGCACGGCAAGGTCTACACCAAGTGGTACGGCCAGGAGAAGTCCGGCGGCAAACACGGCTACGTGTGGTTCGAGTACTACAAGGGCGGCAGCTGGCACAAGTTCGCCCAGGGCTGGGACGGCAAGCACTCCAGCGCCTGGAGCGACCAGGGGATCAAGAAGGTCTACACCTACACGTGCTACGGCGCCTCCAAGTTCGACAACTGCGGCAGCAAGCACCGCATCTACTGAGAAACACCGCGCGCACGACGCGCATCTCTGGGGGCTCTGGACGTGAGGAGGCCCGCCGGTGACACCGTCACCGGCGGGCCTTCGCCGTTTCCTCTGTCCGTTCCTCTGTCCTGGTACGGCAGGCAAGACCCAGTCTTTACCGCTGGTCGTATTTGGCGGTGATCACGCCGGGTAGATGCTCTTTGACGATGGATCTGTCGCCGCCCGGCGCGGTGAGATCACCGGTCACGGTCAATGCCTGCGACCCGGCCGGTGGCATCCCACCGCGATCCGCACACGGGCGGGGGCGGCCCGCCGACGGCGGGCTCCGCCCTCCCGGTGGTGACCGGCCGTGCTGCTCGCGGTGGACACCTTCGACCGTCGTCACCTGGAGAAGCGTCCTCGACATGACGACGCTCCATGAGCACGTGCCCGCCCGGTTTCGCGTGTCGGCGGCTGCTGGGGCCGGGCGGGCACGTCTGCGGGGGACCTGCGCCTCGGCTCGCGTGGCGGCGGATCCACCGTGGATCTGGGGTAACCTTGGGCATGGTTGTGTCAGGACACCTGGCACGGGCGTTTCGCATTTTCCCGCTAGGTGTCGTACACTCCTTAGTCGGCTCACTATGGCCATCCTGTGTTGGCGGTCTCGCAGACCGCCGCTCTCATCCGATACAGGTGGTCGCGGCTGCTTAGTGACCGATACCTCAGACGACCGATCAGTGAAACGCGAGGGACATGGCCAAGAAAGACGGCGCCATCGAGATCGAGGGCACTGTGGTTGAGTCGCTCCCGAACGCGATGTTCAGGGTGCAACTCGACAACGGCCATAAGGTCCTGGCCCACATCAGCGGACGGATGCGGATGCACTACATCCGGATCCTGCCCGACGACCGGGTAGTCGTAGAACTGAGCCCTTACGACCTGAGTCGTGGGCGGATCGTCTACCGATACAAGTAAAACGTCTGAGGATCACGAAGGACTATGAAGGTTAAGCCGAGCGTCAAGAAGATCTGCGACAAGTGCAAGGTGATCCGCCGGCACGGTCGCGTCATGGTGATCTGCGACAACCTGCGCCACAAGCAGCGCCAGGGCTAGTCGCGAAGGCTTCTCCGAGTCCGCCCCTTGATCGGGTGCGGGCTCGACGCATGAGAAGCCTGAGTCAGTAAGCGCGTTTCACACCCACGCGAGTGGGACACCCCCGGTCGGAGGCCGGGGCCCTCACCCCGGGCATGGGGAGGGGAGTGGGGCGCAAGACCTCCGCCACAGTGAAGGAGAATGCCCGACCATGGCTCGCCTGGTTGGCGTCGACCTCCCCCGCGAGAAGCGGCTGGAGATCGCTCTCACCTACATCTACGGAATCGGCCGCACCCGCGCCCTGGAGATCCTCCAGGCCACCGGCGTCAGCGGCGACCTGCGTGTGCACCAGCTCACCGACGCTGAGCTCGTCCCGATGCGTGACTACATCGAGGCGAACTTCAAGATCGAGGGTGACCTGCGCCGCGAGGTCCAGGCCGACATCCGCCGCAAGATCGAAATCGGCTGCTACCAGGGCATCCGTCACCGCAAGGGTCTGCCCGTCCACGGCCAGCGCACCCAGACCAACGCGCGCACCCGTAAGGGCAAGAAGAAGACCGTCGCCGGTAAGAAGAAGCCCGGTAAGAAGTAGTCCGCGCAGCTGTCGGACCGAAGACCTCAGGAGTGAAGGCAAGGAATGCCTCCTAAGAGCCGCCAGGGTGCGCCGAAGAAGGTGCGCCGCAAGGAAAAGAAGAACGTCGCTCACGGCCACGCGCACATCAAGAGCACGTTCAACAACACGATCGTTTCGATCACCGACCCGAACGGGAACGTGATCTCCTGGGCCAGCGCCGGCCACGTGGGTTTCAAGGGCTCCCGTAAGTCCACCCCGTTCGCCGCTCAGATGGCCGCGGAGAACGCCGCTCGCCGCGCCATGGAGCACGGCATGCGCAAGGTCGACGTCTTCGTCAAGGGCCCCGGCTCCGGCCGTGAGACCGCGATCCGTTCGCTGCAGGCGACCGGCCTCGAGGTCGGCTCGATCCAGGACGTGACCCCGGTTCCGCACAACGGCTGCCGTCCGCCGAAGCGCCGCCGCGTCTGACACCCAGGAGATAGAGAGAAATGGCTCGTTACACGGGTGCGGACTGCAAGCTCTGCCGTCGCGAGAAGACCAAGCTCTTCCTCAAGGGCAGCAAGTGCGAGTCCGCGAAGTGCCCCATCGAGATCCGTCCTTACCCGCCGGGTGAGCACGGTCGCGGCCGTCCCAAGGAGTCTGAGTACCAGCTCCAGCTTCGTGAGAAGCAGAAGACCCGCCGCATCTACGGCGTCCTCGAGAAGCAGTTCCGCAACTACTACGAGGAAGCCAACAAGAAGGGCGGCAAGACCGGCGAGAACCTTCTCCAGATCCTGGAGAGCCGTCTCGACAACGTGGTCTACCGCGCCGGTTTCGCCCAGTCGCGCGACGCCGCTCGCCAGCAGGTCCGTCACGGCCACATCCTGGTGAACGGCAAGAAGGTCGACATCCCGTCGTACCGCGTCCGCGAGCACGACATCGTCGAGGTCCGCGAGAAGGCCGTCAACCTGATGCCGTACGAGGTCGCCAAGGCGACCGCGGGCGACAGGACGGTCCCGGCGTGGCTCGGCGTCGTGCCGGAGAAGCTCCGCGTCCTGGTTCACCAGCTGCCGGTTCGCCAGCAGATCGACACCCAGGTCCAGGAGCAGCTGATCGTCGAGCTCTACTCCAAGTAGGCCGTACGGGCGGCGTGCCCCTCGCGGGCGCGCCGCCACTGCTCGCTTCGGCGGGCGTCTTCCCTCGTGGATGGGATTCCCTGTCCGCGAGGGTCACATGGGGTACGGCATGCCGTACCCCATTTAGGCTGTTCATCGGAGTGGTGTCATATAGCGGGCGCCACACGACAAGGGGAGATCCCGAAACATGCTGATCGCTCAGCGTCCGACTCTTCTCGAAGAGTCGATCGACGAGACCCGGTCCAAGTTCGTCATCGAGCCGCTGGAGCCGGGCTTCGGCTACACCATCGGCAACTCGCTGCGCCGCACGCTGCTGTCGTCCATCCCGGGCGCGGCCGTGACGAGCATCCGCATCGAGGGCGTCCTGCACGAGTTCTCGACCGTTCCCGGTGTGAAGGAAGACGTCACCGACATCATCCTCAACCTCAAGGAACTGGTCGTCTCCTCGGAGCACGACGAGCCCGTCGTGATGTACCTGCGCAAGCAGGGCCCCGGCGAGGTCACCGCCGCCGACATCGCGCCGCCGGCCGGTGTCGAGGTGCACAACCCCGACCTGCGCATCGCCACGCTGAACGGCAAGGCGAAGCTGGAGATGGAGCTGACCGTCGAGCGCGGTCGCGGCTACGTCTCCGCCGCGCAGAACAAGCAGCCGGGCCAGGAGATCGGTCGCATCCCGATCGACTCCATCTACTCCCCGGTGCTCAAGGTCACCTACAAGGTCGAGGCCACCCGTGTCGAGCAGCGCACCGACTTCGACCGGCTGATCCTCGACGTCGAGACCAAGGCCGCGATGAAGCCCCGCGACGCGGTGGCCTCCGCCGGCAAGACCCTCGTCGAGCTGTTCGGCCTGGCCCGCGAGCTCAACGTCGAGGCCGAGGGCATCGACATCGGCCCGTCGCCGACGGACGCGGCGCTCGCCGCCGACCTGGCGCTGCCGATCGAGGAGCTCAACCTCACGGTCCGCTCCTACAACTGCCTCAAGCGCGAGGGCATCCACACCGTGGGTGAGCTCGTGGCACGCAGCGAGCAGGACCTGCTCGACATCAGGAACTTCGGCGCCAAGTCGATCGAAGAGGTCAAGCAGAAGCTGCACGAGATGTCGCTGGCGCTCAAGGACTCCCCGCCCGGGTTCGACCCGAGCGCGGTGGCCGGCGGCGGCTACGACGACGACGACAGCGCGTACGTCGAGACCGAGCAGTACTAGCAGGCCGAGGGCGAGGGACCAGGTCCCTCGCCCGAACCGCGGGGGCGCCGTCCTCGCGGCCCCGGCGATCCGGGCCCCTGGAAGCGGGAGCTCCGGATGGGGCGGGAGTCTGGACGACCAGACGTCGCCACGGCCGGGGACCATGCGGCCCGGAACCTTCCGGGCCGGCGCAGCTGGATATCGCGGGCCTCCTGCGGGAGGCCTGGCGGCTCGACTCCGGTACCTGACACGGCCGGGGCGGGTTCACTCTCAAGGAGAACGCAATGCCCAAGCCCACCAAGGGTGCACGTCTTGGCGGCAGCCCGGCTCACGAGCGGCTGATCCTGGCGAACCTCGCCACGGACCTGTTCCGCCACGGCCGCATCACCACCACCGTGGCCAAGGCCAAGCGCGTCCGCCCGCTGGCGGAGCGCCTCATCACCAAGGCCAAGAAGGGCGACATCCACAACCGTCGCCAGGTGCTGACCGTCGTCAAGGACAAGGGCGTCGTCCACCACCTCTTCACCGAGATCGCGACGACTTTCGCCGAGCGTCCCGGTGGCTACACCCGCATCACCAAGATCGGCAACCGTAAGGGCGACAACGCGCCCATGGCGGTCATCGAGCTGGTGGGCGAGGCGCTGAACCAGGTCGCCACCCGCCGCACGGCTCCGGCCGCCGCCGCCCCGGCCGCCGAGGCCGTGGAGGAGACCACCGAGGCCGTCGCGGAGGCCGCCGAGGAGAGCACCGAGGCCAAGGCCGAGGAGAGCGCCGAGGCTCCGGCCGACGAGGCGAAGAAGGACGAGGCCTGATCTTTCAGGCTCACGGGCCCGGCACCCTTCTGGGTGCCGGGCCTTCCCCGTTTCACGCAGGAGGATGATCGTGGTTCGGCTCCGCCTCGACCTCGGCTACGACGGCACCGGCTTCTCCGGCTGGGCCCGCCAGCCGGGACGGCGCACGGTGCAGGGCGAGCTCGAGGACGCGCTCTGCAAGATCCTCAGACTGGGCGAGGTCGCGCTCACCGTGGCCGGCCGTACGGACGCCGGCGTCCACGCGCGCGGCCAGGTCGCCCACGTCGACCTGCCCGTGGCGGCGCTCAGGGAACTGGAGCGCAACCGCCGCAAGGGCGAGCCCGCCGTCGAGGAGAGCGTCGATGAGCGGCTCTCCACGCTCCTGCGGCGGCTTGCCGGGGTCCTGCCGCCGGATGTGCGGGTTCATCGCGTCAGCGTGGCTCCTGAGGGCTTCGACGCGCGTTTCTCCGCGCTCTCCCGGCGTTACGTCTACCGCGTGCACGACGCGCCCGGCGGCGGCGACCCGCTGCGCCGCAGCGAGATCGTCTGGCACGCGCGTCCGCTCGACCTCGACGCGATGAAGGCCGGGGCCGCGCAACTGCTCGGCGAGCACGACTTCGCCGCCTTCTGCAAGAAGCGGGAAGGCGCCACCACGATCAGGGAACTGCAGCGGCTCGAGTGGGTGCGCACGGAGTCCGGCGTGCTCGAGGCGACCGTCGTGGCCGACGCGTTCTGCCACTCGATGGTCAGGGCCCTCGTCGGGTGCCTGCTGGCGGTGGGAGACGGCAGGCGACCCGTGGAGTGGCCGTCGCGGGTGCTGGCGGGAGCCGTACGGGACTCGGGGGTGCACGTCGCGCCCGCCCACGGTCTGTGCCTCGAAGAGGTCAGCTATCCGCCGGACGAGGAACTGGCCGCCAGGGCGGCCGCCACCCGCAGGGTCCGCACGCTCGCCGGGTGACGCGGTGCTCGCCGGGTGACGCCGTGCTTGCCGGGTGACGCCGTGCTTGCCGGGTGATGCCGTGTTCGCCGGGTGATGCTGTGCTTGCTGGGTCTGGGTGATGCCGAGTGTCGGGCTGGTGCCGTCCGGGTTGTGGCTGTGCCGCCGCCCCTGACCCGGCGACGGCGGCCCGCCTCACGCGCGCGTCACTCGGTGATCCTGCGTTCCAGCACCAGCGAGGTGTGGTCGCGGAAGGCGCCGCTGACGTCGCCCAGGCTCTTCTCCCTGGCGGTCGGGGTGTGGCCGTCGGCGAACGTCGCGTAGCTGAAGACGATGTAGCGACCCCACAGCAGCCCCGCCGCGTACCCGCCCGCGATGTGGACCCGGTCGGCGCCGCTGGACGCCGCGCCGGGCAGTGGCTTGAACCACAGGTTCTTGTCGAGGTCCTTCGCCTGGTCGGCCGAGACGGCCGCCTCCTTGGTCGGCAGGACGGCGATGCCGGTGGTGACGGCGTAGCGCTTCTTGTCGTCGACGTAGGTCGCCCTCAGCACGCGGCTGCACTTCTGGTCGCGCAGCGCCGTGGCGAACGGCCCCGCAGCCGCCTTCTGGCAGTCGTCGGACAGGTCGACCTTGACCCGCGTGTAGACCCGACCGCCGAGGTCGACCTTCTGGTCGGGGAACGCCTCGTTGATCGACATCTTCTCGGGATCGGTGCCCTCGGAGTTGAGCAGCGAGCTGGCCAGCGGGTCGTCGCCCGCGGACGGCCTGGCGCTGGGGGCCGCGGAGGCGCTGTCGGCCGGCTGTGCCGTGCTCATCGAGCGGTAGGCGAAGAAGCCGCCGGTGGCGACCCCGGCCACGATGAGCACACCGAGCGTCGCCATCAGCGCGATCTTGCCCTTGCCCGGCTCGGTGGAGGGCGGCTCGGGCGCGGGCGCGACGCCGCCCTGCGGCATCGGCGCGAACGGATCGAAGGACGCCACCGGCGCGCCGTGCGGCGGCGTCGGCAGGTCCGCGACGCTCGACCCGTCCGGTACGGCGGGCGGCGTGGCCGAGCCCTCGCCGGTCGGGGCGGGCAGCGCGGGAAGGCCGGCTGGGGGCTGGGTCGGGGGCAGCGGGATGGCTCCGAAGGTCGGCGATGGGTCGTCGTGCGGGGCGTCGCCCGCCGCCGTGCCGTTGGCGTGCGGGGCCGTTCCGTCGGTGCCCGACGCCTGCGGATCGGATCCGCCTGCGGTGGGCGTGCCGGAGGACGCGTCCGCGGTGGAGGACTCCGAGCCGGGCCCGGCCGCGTTGGGTCCGTGTGCGTCGGGTCCGGCCGCGTTGGCTTCCTGCGCGTTGGGTCCGGCCGCGTCGGGTCCGGATGTGTCGGTTGCGCCTGAGATCGGCTCGACTGTGTCGGGTGAGGCCGTGGCGGGCCCGGCTGTGCCCGGGTCTGGTGTGCCTGCGGTGGGTGCGCCGGAGTGGGGCGGGTCCGCGCTGAGAGCGTCACCGGCGAGGGGGTCGCTCGCCGGAGAGGTGCCGGACCATCCGCCGGCATCGGTCGCCGGCGGGACGGAGGAGTGGTGGCCGGGGGCGGGCTCCGACGAGGTGGGACGGTGGCCCGGAGCGGTCGCCGATAGGGCGTCGTCGAGAACGTCGTCGAGCACGTCGGCGGGAGGCTCGGTGCCCCTGGAACGTCCCCACGTGGAGCTGTCGAACGGGAGGTCAGGGACGCGGTCGCCGGCGCCGTCGGCGGCAGGCTGGTGCGGCGGCCAGACGGGGACGTCGCCGGGCTCGGCGCTGTGCGCGAACGAGACCGTCATCCCGGGGTCGGTGTTGTCGCCGGCGGCCGTCGCGTGACCTCCGTCGAAGGCCGTGGGGGCCGTCGTGCCGTAACCGCCGGGAGAGTTGGTGGCGGCCGTCGTGCCGTGACCCTCGAGGGAGTCGGTGGCGGCCGTCGTGCCGTGACCCACGGGGGAGTTGGTGGCGGCCGTCGTGCCGTGACCCACGGGGGAGTCGGTGGCCGGTGTCGCGCCGTAACCGCCGGGGGAGTCGGTGGGGGCCGTCGTGTCGTCGCCGTCGGTGAGGCCTGTCGTGCCGTGACCTCTGTCGGTGGCTGCCGGGTCCGGCGTGCCGGGGTCGGAGGTGGCTGTGGCCGTCGCGTCGCCCGTGTCGGCGGAAGCCGGGTTCGTGGCGCCGGGATCGGTGTCGGAGGGGTGCGAGGCCGTCCGGTCCGGGCCGGTATTGGGGGCGAACGGGACCGTCGGGCCGGAGCCGACGGTGTTGCCGTCCTGGAAGCCTTCGTGGTCGCCGATGGGTTCGCCGGTCGCGGCGGGCCACGGTGGCATGCCCGCGACGTCGGCGGTGGCCGACGGCCAGACCTTCATGCCCGCGGCGGCCGCGGTGAAGGCCTGCGGGGGCTGCCAGGTGGATGCGGCCTGATCGGGCTGGATGTACCAGGCCTCGGGAGACGGCGTCCACGGCTCGCCCTGCGGTGCGTGGGGGTGCTGCGCCCCAGTGGTCCCGGGGGCCCCGAGTGTCCCAGGGGCCCCGAATGTCCCGGGGGTGGGCTGCCCGCCGTGCGGGGGTGCCCACGGGGTCTGCGCCTGCCCGGCGGGCGGCGCCCAGGGGGCGTGCGGGGTGCCGGAGTTGGGGGTCTGCGGGATGCCGGGGTTGGGGGCTTGCGGGGTGCCGAGGTTGGGGGCTTGCGGGATGCCGGGGTTGGGGGGCTGTGCGGAGCCGGGGTTGTCGGCCTGCCAGCCGGTGGGCGCGGGTGGCTGGGGGGCGCCGGGCAGCGGGGTGTACGGGGCTCCGGGTACCGGGGGAAGGGGGGCGCCCGAGGGTGGCTGGGCGGCGCCCGGAGGTGCCCAGGCGGCATGCTGCGGGACGCCGGGGTGCGCGGTGGGCGCGGCCCCGGTTCCGGCGTGTGGCCCGGCAACGGGCTGAGGCCCGGAGGGTGATGGGGTGGCGGGCCGGGGGCCGGCGTGCGGGTCCTGCGCGCCTGGCTCGGGGTCGGCGAACCAGTCGTAGGGCTGGGCGTCGTCGGCCTGCGACCACGGCTGGGCGGCCGTCCAGGTCTCGGCGGGCACGCTGGGGGACGCGGACAGCGGCCGGTTGTCGGGCCTGCGGTGCTCGACCGTCGCGTCCTCGACGCCGTCGGTCCGGCCTGTGTCGTTGCCGCCGTCGCTCCGGCCGGCGCCGTCGCCGCCGTCGGGGTGTCCCGCGCCCTCGGCGCCGGCGGGCCGTCCCGCCTGCTCGACGCCGGTGGGCCGGTCTGTGTCCTTCGCGTGGACGGGGCGTCCCGCGCTTCCTGCGGGGTCAAGGGGCCGTCCCGCGTCCTCACCGGCAGACGGGCGCGCGGCCGCGGCGGCGGGCTCGGGCGACCACGGGCCACCCGCGTCGGGAGTCGCCGCGCCAGCCGACCAGGGGCCGTTCGCGTCGGGGGTCGCCAGCTCAGGAGACCACGAGCCGTTCGCGTCGGGAGTCGCCGCGCCAGCCGTCCACGGGCCGTTCGCGTCGGGGGTCGCCGGGGCGGATGGCCAGGGGCCACCGGCGCCGGGCGGCGCGTGTTCGGGGGACCAGGAGGTTCCGGCCGGTGCGGGCGTGGACTCAGGTGCCCACGGGCTTCCCGCGTCCGGCGTCACCGGAGGCTCGGCCGTCCAGGGGGATCCCGCGTGCGGGCCGGCCGCGGCCTCCGGGGTCGTCCACGGTCCGTCGGCGCCGCGTGAGGCGGCCGGTCCGGCGGGCCAGGGGCCGGAGGCGTCCGAAGACGGGGTGGGTCCGGTGGTCCACGGGGTGTCCGGGGATGCGGCGGGTCCGGAGGTCTGCGGAGCGTTCGACGACGCGGCCGGTCCGGCGGTCCAGGGGCCGGAGGCGTCCGAGGACGGGGTGGGTCCGGTGGTCCACGGGGTGTCCGGGGATGCGGCGGGTCCGGAGGTCTGCGGAGCGTTCGACGACGCGGCCGGTCCGGCGGTCCACGGGCCGGAGGCGTCGGAGGACGGGGTGGGTCCGGTGGCCCACGGGGCGCCGGGGGAAGCGAGGCCGGGGGGCGCCGAGGGTGCCGGGGGGCCGGAGGTCCATGGGGCGTCGGTGGGTCCGGTGGGTCCGGAGGTCCAGGCCCCGGGAGTGCCGGAGGAAGCGTGAGGACCGGAGGCCCACGGTGCCGGGGCGTCCGGTGATGTCGCGGGCTCCGGTGGTGCCCACGGGCCGGTGGCGGCGGGGGCGTGACCCCCGTCGGCGGCCATGCCGGACTCGGTGACCGGCAGCCCGGGCGGCGGTCCCTGGTAGACGGGGATCGGCTGGGCCGGTGCCGTACCGGAGCCGGTCACCTGACCGGCGGCGTACGGCGGACCCGCCAGCGCGTCTCCGTGCGCCGCGTCGGCGAAGGCCGATCCGTGCGCCGCGTCGGGGGCGCCTTCCTGGAAGGCTGATGGAGCCGGCACCGTCGGCCTGCCGAAACTCGGCGGTGGCGTCGCCGGTGCGGCTGAGCCGTCCGTCTGGCGCTCGTGCTCAGACCCAGATTCCTGGCCACGCATAGGGGGAGCCTAACCATAGTCAGGAGATCGCCATGCCCGTATGGGTGTTCTCGGACGGATCGGTCGGGCGGTTTGTCCCCTTTTGGTGGCGACTGAGTGGTCTCAGCCCCCGCGGCGGCCGGTGAGCGAACGTGAGTCGAGTGCCGGGTACACGGAGGCGTTGGTCACGTCGTCGCCCGCCTGCGCCAGTTGCTTGCTGCCCTTCTTGTCGGGCTTGTGGCCGTCCTTGAACTGGACGTAGAGCATGATCGCATAGTGGCCGTGCGTGGCCACGTGGACGCTGGCCTCGCCCGCGCCGACGAACTTGGTGATCTCGTCCTTGCCCGCCAGCGGCTTAACGAACTGCTTGCTCTCGCCCTTGGTGCGCACCGAGGCGGCCACCTTCGCCGACGCCTTGCCGTTCAGCAGGTTGGCGACGCCGACAGTACCGATGATCTTCCCTGACTTGTCCTTGAAGGTCGCCCGGATGAGCTGCGAGCACTTGCCGGACTTGAGTGCCTTGTCGAGCTTGTCGCCCTCGGTGGCGTCGGCGCACTTCTTGTCGGTCTTGAGAATCGTCACGGTGTAGGCGCGGCCGTCGACCGTGAACTTCTTCTTGGGGAAGAGCTCCTTCTGCGTGAGCGTGTCGGGGTCGCTCTCGCGGGCGGCGGCGAAGCCGTACTTGTCGGCGGGTGCGACGGGCTGGTCGGCGGGCGGCGCGCTCACGCGGCCCGCCGGGTCGGCCGTCGGGTCGGGACCTTCGGTGTTCCACATCACCACGAGACCGGCCACGAGCGCCCCGAGGACGAGCAGGCCGCCGAGGGCGAACCAGAGCGGGGTGTACGAGCGGGGGCCCTCGTCGTAGGGGCTCCACATCGCTTTGCGCTGCGGTGCGGGGGCTTCGTCGGTCTTCTTGGTGGAACCCATACGCCGAGATTAGCCGGGGTTTACCTGCGGGGAGGTCACGAAAACCCGAAGTCCTGGGTCCACCACGGCCCGCCGGGCCCGGACACGACGCCGACGCCGACCGCGCGGTAGCCGCAATGCAGGAGGTTGCGGCGGTGTGCGGGACTGCCCATCCAGCCGCGCACGGCCTCCTCGGCCGAGGAGTAGCCGCGGCCGATGTTCTCGGCGGCCCCGTCGCGGTAGCCGGCCCGCTCCATGCGCCGCCACGGCGAGGAGCCGTCGGGGGAGTCGTGGGCGAACCTGCCCGACTCGGCCATCTCCAGCGAGTGGGCGCGCGCCGAACCGGTCAGCCGCCGGTCGACGCGCAGCGGGGCGCAGCCCTTGCGGACGCGTTCGGCGTTGGTCAGCCTGACGACCTGGGCGGCCAGGGCGGGGGAGACCTCCAGCAGCGGCGCGCCCAGGACGGTGGTGGGGTCGCCGGGCACCTCTCCCTGCACCACTCCCGGCTCCACCGTCCCCGTCGGCTTCCTGCGCGCCTGCACGGTGGGCCGCGGCGTGGAGGTGGTCTTCACCGTACGGCGGGCGCGGCTCTCCACGTTCGAGCGCGGCTTCCTCGGCGACCCCGAGGCCGACGGGGTGGGGGCGGCGGCGGACGGCGGTGCGGTGTTGTTGAGGTAGACCTGGTCGGAGGCGTCGAGGCGGTTGACCGAGAGCCTGCCGATGAGCACGCCAGCGAACAGGACGGCCAGCAGGCAGGCCAGCAGGCCCAGGAGGTTCCGGCGCCGTGATCTCGGCTGGGGATGCCGGGTGTGAGGGGTCTGCCACATACCGCAGTCAACGATAGGGACGCCAGATATTGCCGGAGAAGGGCTTACAGGGAACCGAAACACAACCGTGCCGCAGGTAAGCTGTGCCGCGGTGTCTCCGCTCGTTTTGACCCGTGTCCGCGAGTGGCGGTACCCTAAGCGTTCGTTGTATGCGAGTCGGTCCGTCTGTGACCGATGCGCGGCGCGTCCGGCGTCATCTCCCATCTGCTGGAGACGGAAGGTCCGGGCTGTCGTGCGCCCGCACCGACCGACCATAGAGCTGTCGCATCCGACAGCGCCGAAGACGCGATTAAAGAAGGCTACGACCGTGCGCACGTACACACCGAAGCCCGCCGACATCCAGCGTCAGTGGTACGTCATCGACGCCACTGACGTGGTGCTGGGCCGGCTGGCCAGCCACGTCGCGAACCTGCTCCGCGGTAAGCACAAGCCGATCTTCGCCAACCACGTCGACACCGGTGACTTCGTCATCGTCATCAACGCCGACAAGGTTTCGCTGAGCGGCAACAAGCTCGAGCAGAAGAAGGCCTACCGCCACTCGGGCTACCCGGGCGGTCTGCGTTCCGTGACCTACGGCGAGCTGATGGAGAAGCGGCCCGACCGCGCCGTCGAGAAGGCCGTCAAGGGCATGCTCCCGAAGAACGCCCTCGGCCGGAAGATGGCCAAGAAGCTGAAGGTCTACGCCGGGTCCGACCACCCGCACCAGGCCCAGCAGCCCGTGCCGTTCGAGATCACCCAGATCGCCCAGTAGTAGTTCGAAAGATTTGAGGAGAACCGTGGCTGAGCCCACCGGTGTCGAGACGGCCGTCGAGGTCGAGCTGGAGGACTACTCCGGCGAGGACTTCCCGTCCGAGTACACCACCGAGTCCGCTGCCGGCGCCGATGCTCCCGTGCGCAAGCCCGTCACCACGGGCAACTCGTACGGCACCGGCCGGCGCAAGGAGGCGATCGCCCGCGTGCGCATCGTCCCCGGTACCGGCAAGTGGACGATCAACGGTCGTTCGCTTGACACCTACTTCCCCAACAAGGTCCACCAGCAGATCGTCAACGAGCCCTTCGTGGTGCTCGGTGCCGAGGAGGCCTTCGACGTCATCGCCCGCATCGACGGCGGCGGCGTGACCGGCCAGGCCGGTGCCCTCCGCATGGGCCTGTCCCGCGCGCTGGCGATCCTCGACGTCGAGAACAACCGCCCGCCGCTGAAGAAGGCCGGCTTCCTGACCCGTGACGCCCGCGCCACGGAGCGGAAGAAGTACGGCCTCAAGAAGGCCCGTAAGGCTCCGCAGTACAGCAAGCGCTAAGTTGGGGCGCCTTTTCGGCACCGACGGGATACGTGGGGTCGCGGGTCGCGACCTCACGGCCGAGCTCGCCATGGACCTCTCGGTCGCGGCGGCTCACGTTCTCGGCGATGCAGGCGCTTTCACCGCCACCGGCCACAAGCGGCCGGTGGCGGTCGTCGGCCGGGACCCCCGCGCCTCAGGTGAGTTCCTGGAGGCCGCGGTGGTCGCCGGCCTCGCGTCGTCAGGGGTGGACGTGCTGCGTCTCGGCGTCCTGCCCACTCCCGCCGTCGCTCATCTCACGGCCGCGCTCGGCGCCGACCTCGGCGTCATGCTGTCGGCCTCGCACAATCCGGCCCCCGACAACGGCATCAAGTTCCTGGCCCGCGGCGGCTTCAAGCTGTCCGACACGGTCGAGGACGAGATCGAGCGGCGGCTGGGCGAGCGCTGGGACCGCCCGGTGGGCGCGGGCGTCGGCCGGGTGCGCGAGGCGTACGGCGAGGCCGACCGCTACATCTCCCACCTGCTCGACACGCTCGGCGGGCGGCTCGACGGGCTCAACATCGTCGTCGACTGCGCCAACGGCGCGGCCAGCGTGGTGGCGCCCGAGGCGCTGCTGCGGGCCGGCGCCCAGGTGGAGGCGATCGGCGCCCGTCCCGACGGGCTGAACATCAACGCGGGCTGCGGCTCGACCCACCTCGACAAGCTGCAGCAGGTCGTCGTCTCGCGCGGCGCCGACCTCGGCATCGCCTACGACGGCGACGCCGACCGCTGCCTGGCGGTCGACCACACGGGCGCGGTGGTCGACGGCGACCAGATCATGGCGATCCTGGCGCTGGCGATGCACGAGGAGAACCGGCTGGCGCGCAACACCGTCGTCGCGACCGTGATGTCCAACCTGGGTTTCAAGCTCGCCATGCGCGAGGCGGGCATCGAGGTCGTCCAGACCGCGGTCGGCGACCGCTACGTGCTGGAGGCGATGAAGGCCGACGGCTACACCCTCGGCGGCGAGCAGTCGGGTCACGTGATCCTGCTCGACCACGCGACGACCGGCGACGGTCTGCTGACCTCGCTGCACCTGCTGTCGGTGGTGGCCAGGTCGGGCAGGTCGCTGCGTGACCTCGCCGCGGTGATGACCGCGCTGCCGCAGATCCTGATCAACGTCAAGGACGTCGACAGGAGCAAGGCGGCCTCGCCGGAGCTGTCGGAGGCGGTGGCGGTGGCCGAGGCGGAGCTCGGCGAGACGGGGCGCGTCCTCATCAGGCCGAGCGGCACCGAGCCGATGATCAGGGTGATGGTCGAGGCCTCGTCGGAGGAGCAGGCCAGCAGGGTCGCGGGCCGGCTGGCCGACGTGGTCCGCAGCGCCTGCGTCTGACGGCGTTTCTCCCAAGGGGGGTACGGCACGCGCGTGCCGTACCCCCCTTGGTGTTGCCGGACGTCTCTTACTCGTCGCCGGTCAGGGACAAGGAGCGCAGCCGCTGGCCCGCCCACACGACCGCGGCGACCGTCACCACGATCAGCGCCGGGATGGCGAAGCCGGGCTTCACGTCCGCCGTCAGGAACGGCGAGGAGCTGATCTGGTCGGCGATCGACTTGGCCCACTGCTGGACCGAGAACTGCCTGACCCCTGACACCAGGTTGCCGATCAGGCCCTCCCACACCAGCGCGTAGATGATCCCGATGGTGACGGCGTGCTTGGTGATGACCCCGAGCAGCAGGAACACCGCCGCGTAGGCGATGCCGCCGCACAGCGCTCCCACCGTGAAGCCGCCGGCGACCCCCGACTCGGTGCCCACCAGCAGCCAGGCCGACACGAAGGTGGGCACCGCGGCGAACAGGGCCAGCAGCGAGGCGGCCACGGCGAACTTGGTCTGGATGATGACGGGCCGCGAGATCGGCTTGGACAGCAGGTGCAGGACGGTGCCGTCGTCGATCTCCGGCGCGATCACGCCGGTGCCGGCGATCAGGCCGAGCAGCGGCAGCATGGTCCCGATGGCGAAGCTCTGCATGAGCGCGACCGCCGACCGCTCGTCCGCGCTGCCGACCATCCGCAGCAGCAGCGCCATGCCGACCAGGGCCAGGGGAAGCAGGACGAGCAGCAGGATGCGGCGGCGGCCGAGGACCGCGCGGTAGGTGATGCCCGCTACGACGCCGTTCACTAGGAACTCCTTGTGATCAGGTAGGCGAAGACGCTCTCCAGGTCCTCGTCGGCGGGGGAGACCTGGTGGAGGTGGACGCCCTCGTGCTGGGCGACGCGCGGCAGCAGCCAGGTGAAGCGGCGGAACTCGGCCGCCTGCACCTCGAGGCCGTTGGGGGTGAGCGTCACGCCCGCCGCCGACCTGTCCGCGATGAGCGCGGCGGCCAGCTTCCTGTCGTCGCTCGAGCGGATCCTGAACAGGTGCGGCCGGTCGGTCATCAGGCGGCGGATCTGGCGGAAGTCTCCCGAGGCGGCGTGCCGTCCGGCGACGACGACCTCGATGTGCTGGGCGACCCGCTCGACCTCCTCCAGGATGTGCGAGCTGAACAGGATCGTCCGGCCCTCGGTGCCCATGGCGGTGATGAGGTCCATCAGCTGGAGGCGCTGGCGCGGGTCCATGCCGTTGAACGGTTCGTCGAGCAGCAGCACCTGCGGCTGGTGGACGAGGGCGGCGGCGACCTTGACGCGCTGCTTCATGCCCTTGGAGTAGGTCTCGACGCGGCGGTCCTTGGCCGCCTCCATCTCGACCATGGCCAGGGCCTTGGTGGCGGCGTCCTCGGGCGAGGGCAGCCCGTGCAGCTTGGCCGCCGACAGCACGAACTGCCAGCCGGTGAGGAAGCCGTAGATCCCCTCACGCTCGGGCACCAGGCCGATGTGGCGGTAGATGTGGTGGTTCTTCCAGGTGGTGGCGCCGTCGACGGTCACCGTGCCGCTCGACGGCGCCAGGAAGCCGGCCATCATGTGCAGGAGCGTGGACTTGCCCGCGCCGTTCGGACCGAGCAGGCCCGTGACGCCGGGGCCGATGGTCATGGTGACGTCGTTGACGGCCACCACGTTGCCGTACCAACGCGAGACCTGGGCGAGCTCGATCTTCACCGGGAGGCCGCCTTCCGGTAGCGGAGGATGAACGCCGCCAGGCTCAGCGCGATGAGCGCGACGACCACGAGGGCGGCCAGGGCGCCGGGCGGGTAGGTGTAGCCGTTGGCGGGCGTGGTGCCGAACAGCCACGACTGCACCGCGTCGACGAGGAAGAACGGGTTGATCAGCCACGACAGCTCGGCCAGGCTGGTACGGCCCAGCCCCTCGAAGGCCGCGAAGAGCGCGCCCTGCACGGCCGCGGCCAGCAGGTACACCGCGATGACGGAGGCGACGCCCAGGCCGCGGCGCGGCGTGAAGGAGGCGAGCGCCAGGCCGAACGTGGACAGCAGCAGCGCCAGCAGCAGCGCCGTGACCACGGCCCCGATGTACTCCTTGGTGTGCGGCGGCCCCGGCGGGTCGACGAGCAGCTCGCCGGCGAACATCACCGTCAGCGGGACGGCGACCAGCGCGAACACCGCGGCGGTCATCGCCGCCACCTTGGCCGCGACGTAGTCGGAGGAGGAGATGGGCCGCGACAGGTACAGCGGCAGCACCTTGTACCGCAGGTCGGGCGCGGTGATCGTGGGCGACTGCGCGGCCAGGAAGATGGCGATGACCGGCTGCATCATGATGGCGTAGTTGGTGTAGCCGATGTCGACGCGGCCGGTCAGCGCCATCAGCGCGATGGAGACCACCGGCAGCACCATCATGGCTCCGGCCAGCAGGAACGGCATGAGCTTGCTGCGCGCCCTGCGCCCGAGCCCGAAGAGGCTGCGCAGGTTCTGGACGATCAGCGCGCGTACGGCGTGGGCCCGGCCGAGCCGTACGCCGTCGTAGTGGCGGTAGCCGATGTCGTAGATCTCAGACACGGAACACGTCCTCGATTCGCTGCCTGCCCTGTTCGAGCCGGATGAGGCACAGGTCGAGCTCGCACACCGCGTCGCGGACGGCGTCGTAGGTCTCGGGGCCGCTGACGTCGACCAGCAGGCCGCGGCCGTGCGGGGCGGCGGAGTGGCCGAGCTCGGCCAGCCTGGCCGCCAGCGGCTCGGCGCCCTCCTCGACCTCGACGGTGAGGGTCTGGGTGGCCTGGGTGAACTCGGTGATGGCGCTGGAGCGCAGCAGCCGCCCGCCGTCGATGACGATGACGTGGTCGCAGACGCGTTCGAGCTCGCCGAGCAGGTGGGAGGTGACCAGGACGCTGATGCCGAACTCGGTGCCGATCCGCCTGATCAGCGTGAGCATCTCGTCGCGGCCCCGCGGGTCGAGCCCGTTGGTCGGCTCGTCCAGGAACACCACCTTGGGGTCGTGGACGAGCGCCTGGGCGAGCTTGACGCGCTGCTTCATGCCGGTGGAGTAGCCGCCGATGGCGCGGTAGCGCTCCTCGTACAGGCCGACGTGCCGCAGCACGTCGGCGGCGCGCTCGCGGGCGGCGGTGCGCGGGAGCCCGGAGATCTGCGCGAGGTGGACGACCAGCTCGGTGGCGGACACGTCGGGCGGCAGGCAGTCGTGCTCGGGCATGTAGCCGACGAGTGAGCGGATGCGCGGGCCCTGGGTGACCACGTCCAGGCCCAGGACCTCCGCGCGGCCGGACGTGGGCGGCAGCAGGCCGAGCAGGATCTTGATCAGCGTCGACTTGCCCGCCCCGTTGGCGCCCACCAGGCCCGTGACGCCGGCTCCGACCGTGATGGACAACTGGTCCAGCGCGGTCACCGTCGGGAAGCGTTCGGTCAGCCCCTCGGTCGCGAGGATGTGCATGATCCGGACCCTACCCGGGCAGACCCTCCGACGGCCTCGTCCCCGTGGACGAACCGAGTCTCATCCCCTGGGGCCAGATGCGGCGCTGGACGTATAGCACCGCCGTGCCGGAGACCACCATGCCCGCGATGTTGACGCCGAGTTGCAGCGCGGACCCGCCGAGCTCGCTCCAGTTGCCGAGGGCCACGGCGACGGCCGCGTAGCCGGCCGCCGGGATGGTGGTGACGGAGATGAAGACGCCCACCAGCGCCGACGACTTGCCCGCGGTGACCGACAACACGCCTGCCGCGCCCGCCAGCAGGGCGACGATGAACGACCAGCGGTCGGGTTTGACGATGAACTGGACTTCCTCGTGGCCGGTGTTGAGGGCCTGCGCGTCGATCCAGCCGAGGCCGCGCGCGACCAGGGCGCAGGCCGTGGTGATGGCGATCGCGATGCCGAAGCCGACGGCCAGCGTGGCCAGGGCCCTGCCCACCAGGTTCCAGCGCCAGGTCAGCAGGCCGAAGCAGATGGCCGCGATCGCGCCGAACTCGGGGCCGAGGACCATCGCGCCGACGATCAGGATGGGGGAGTTGGTGATGACACCGATGCCCGCGAGCATGGTGGCGATCACCATGAAGGCGAGGAAGGCCCAGGTGATCCGCAGGTCCTCGGCGATCCGCTGGGCCAGGGCCGCCCACACCACGGCGTCGTCGCCCTCTCCCGGCGCCTCGGCCTTGGCCTGGTGGGCGACGCGGGAGAGCGCCAGGTCGACCTGCTCGACCGAGATGGAGCCCTCCTGCTCCAGCCAGCCGATCCGGTCGAGGACCTCGTTGGCGGCCTCGCGGGCCACGTCACAGAAGATCAGGTCACCGCGAGGCGTGCGGGCGGTTCCCGGGAGGACGGCGATGTTGGTGACTCCCACACAGCCCTCCAGGGCGTCCAGCACCTCGTCGGTGCGGCCTGGGGGGCTGATGAGTCGCAGATGCAGCACGCGCCCCATTGTCGTCCATCGGATGTTGATAGGGCGTTGACCGGGTTCGGCCAGGCTGCCGGGCATGAGGAACAGTTGTCACGAGGAGGGCGAACCCTGCTGGTTCGCCGACATCGACGATCTCGGGTGTCAGGGCCGGTTCGCGGCCTTCGTGATGGAGCAGGCCGTCAGGTACGGCGCAGCCGTACCCGCGTGATGGAGTGGTCGGGGCCCTTCTTGAGCACCAGGCCCGCGCGACCCCGGGTGGGCAGGATGTTCTCGACGAGGTTGCGCTCGTTGATGTCGCGCCACACGTTCTTGGCGAACGTGGTGGCCTCCTCCTCCGAGAGCTCCGCGATGTGCCTGAAGTACGACTTCGGATCCTCGAAGGCGGTACGGCGCAGTTGGTGGAAGCGGTGGACGTACCAGGTGCGGATGTCCTCGACCTTGGCGTCGACGTAGATGGAGAAGTCGAAGTAGTCGTTGACGGCCAGCGCCGCGGGAGGGGCGGGCTGCAGCACGTTCAGCCCCTCGATGATGAGGATGTCGGGCTTCTTCACGGCCTGGGTCACGCCGGGCACGATGTCGTACTCCAGGTGGGAGTACACGGGGGCGTGCGCCTCGTCCGAGCCCGCCTTCACCTCGGCGACGAAGCGCACCAGGGCGCGGCGGTCGTAGCTCTCGGGGAAGCCCTTGCGGTGCATGATCCCGCGCGACTCCAGCACCTCGTTGGGGTAGAGGAAGCTGTCGGTGGTGATCAGCGCGACCTTGGGGTGCTCGGGCCAGCGGGCCAGCAGCGTCCTGAGCAGCCGCGCCGTGGTCGACTTGCCGACCGCGACGCTTCCCGCGATGCCCAGGATGTACGGCACGCGCTGCTCCTGGTTGCCGAGGAACGCGCTCAGCACGCTGCTGCGCTGCTTGGACCCGGTGAAGTGGAGGTTCAGCAACCGGGTCAGGGGGAGGTAGATGTCGGTGACCTCGCTGAGATCGATCGGGTCGTCGACGCCGCGGAGGTCTTCCAGCTCGTCTGCGGTGAGAGTCAAGGGCGTGTTCTTGCGGAGCTCGCTCCACTGCTCCCTGCTCAGGTCCACGTAGCCGTTGTTCACGCTGAAAGCCTATTGACCGGCGAAGCTTGGTCGGTTCGTGGGTGTCGTGATGCGTTGTGCACAGGCTGTGGACGAACACCTGGGATTACGCGGGCGCCGGACCGGGTAACAGAAGGTGTTCACGCGGCGGAATTGGCGAGATCTGACATAGGGCCCCGCCACGGGCGCGGTTTACGGTGACGGCACCATCGCCAGGGAGGACCGCATGGAACGTCGTCGTTTCCTCGCAGGAGTCGCGGCAGCAGGCGTCGCGGGCCCGTTCACCGGAGTGGCCAGCGCCGGTGTCAACGGCGCCGCCCGCCCGGCGGCCGGGTACGGCCCGCTGAAACCCGTCGCCGACGAGCGGGACGGGCAGGTCAGGCTGCACCTGCCGGAAGGCTTCAGGTACCGGTCGTTCAACGAGGCGGGCGAGCCGTTCAGCGACGGCTCGGTGACACCGTCGCGGCACGACGGGATGGCCGCCTTCAGAGGCCCGAGGGGCACGACGATCCTGGTGCGCAACCACGAGGTCAACGGCCCCGTGGGCGCGTTCGGCGACGTGTCCAGGGCCTACGACCCCGCGGCCGGCGGCGGCACCGCCACCCTTCAGGTGACCAGGTACGGCGAGGTGTTACGCGGCGCGCCCTCCCTCACCGGCACGCAGATGAACTGCTCGGGCGGGCCCATGCCGTGGGGCGCCTGGGTGACCTGCGAGGAGACCGTCAACGGCCCCGACGTGGGCAACGACTTCTCCGGCGGGGACAACACGCGGCTGGAGCAGAAGCACGGCTACATCTTCGAGGTGCCGGTCGACGGCCCGGCCGACGCGCGGCCGATCAGGTCGGCCGGCCGGTTCGCGCACGAGTCGGCGGCCTTCGACCCGCTGAGCGGCGCCGTCTACCTGACCGAGGACAACTTCGGGTTCGCCTCGGGGTTCTACCGGTACCTGCCGCCGCGCAACCCGCTCAGTGCGGGACGGATCCTCGACGGCGGGCGGCTGCAGATGCTCGCCGTCGACGGCGTGCCCAACAAGGACCTGTCGGCCGGGCAGCCGCGCGGCGCGTCCTTCGACGTGACGTGGGTGGACATCGACGATCCCGACCCGACGTTCACCGGCAGGCCCCCCAACGACACGGCGATCCAGGCCGTGGGCAGGCAGGGCCGCGACAAGGGGGCGGCGATCTTCTCCCGCCTGGAGGGCGCGATCCACCACCACGGCGTCGTCTACTTCGTCTCCACGCAGGGCGGCCCGACCGCCTCCGGCGACACGCCGCCGTCCGGCTTCGGCAAGGGCAGGGGCCAGGTGTGGGCGTACGAGACGTGGAGCCGGCGGCTCAGGCTCGTCTACGAGTCGCCGGGATCGATGGTGCTCGACCTGCCCGACAACGTCACCACCAGCGCGAGGGGCACGCTCGTGCTGTGCGAGGACGGCGGCGGCGACAACTACCTGCGCGGCCTGACGCGGCGCGGCGAGATCTTCGACTTCTCCCGGCTCGTGCCCGTCCCCGGCGACGCGGGCGCGGAGTTCGCGGGCTCCACGTTCGGCCCCGGCGGCCACACGCTCTACGTGAACGTCCAGTCCGTCAAGGGGCTGTCGTTCGCGATCTGGGGCCCTTGGCACCGGGGAGGCTTCTGAGGCTGGTTACGCTGGGTGAATGATTCTGGGCATCGGGGTGGACGTGGTCGACGTCGCCCGCTTCGAGGCGACGATGGCGCGCACGCCGGGCCTGCGCTCGCGGCTGTTCACCGACGCGGAGCGGGAGCTCGGCGTGCAGTCGCTGGCGGCCAGGTTCGCCGCCAAGGAGGCCGTCGCGAAGGCGCTCGGCGCGCCGCCGGGCCTCAGCCACCTCGACGCCGAGGTCCGCACCGGCGACAACGGCAAGCCCGAGCTGCACGTCACCGGCCAGGCCGCGCACGTCGCCTACGGCCTCGGGGTCAAGCGCTGGCACGTCTCACTCACCCACGACGCGGGTATCGCCATGGCCTACGTGATCGCCGAGGGTTAGGTTCTGACACGTGCGCACCGCTTACACCGCCGACCAGATCAGAGCAGCCGAGCTGGCGCTGATGGCCACGCTCCCCGAGGGCACGCTGATGCAGCGCGCCGCCGCGGGCCTGGCCTCCGTCTGCGCGGCCCTGCTCGGCCGCGTGTACGGCTCGCGGGTGCTCCTGCTGGTCGGCAGCGGCGACAACGGCGGCGACGCCCTCTACGCGGGCGAGCGGCTGGCCCGCAGGGGCGCGCGGGTGGAGGCGATCCTGGCCGGGGCCAAGACGCACGCCGAAGGGCTGGCCGCCTTCCTCGCGGCGGGCGGCAGGGTCGTCGACGAGGTGGGCGCGCCCGACCTCGTCATGGACGGGCTGGTGGGCATCGGCGCCTCGGGAGCGTTGCGCGAGCCGTACGCGTCGCTGGTGACGGCGGCCAACGCGCTCGACGCGCTGATGGTCGCGGTCGACGTGCCGAGCGGCGTCGACTCCAGCACCGGGCGTGTCGCGGGCGCCGCCGTCGACGCGCACGTCACCGTGACGATGGGCGCCTGCAAGACGGGGCTGCTCGTCGACCCGGGCGCCGCGCGCGTGGGCACGCTGGAGGTGATCGACATCGGGCTCGGCCCCTACCTGCCCGACCCCGACGTGGCCGCGCTGACCGGCGAGGACGTGGAGGGCCTGCTGCCCAGGCCCGGCGCCGAGTCCGACAAGTACCGCAGGGGCGTCGTCGGCATCGCCGCCGGCAGCGACCGCTACACCGGGGCGGCGGTGCTGTCCGTCGGCGGGGCGCTGCGGGCGGGCGCCGGCATGGTCCGCTACGCCGGTACGGCGCCGCCCGTCCTCCAGGTGCGCGCGCACTGGCCCGAGGCGGTCGTCACCGAGCTGGACCGGCCCTCGATCGCCGACGTCGGCCGGGTCCAGGCATGGGTGGCGGGGCCGGGGCTCGGCACCGGCGACTGGGCGCACGAGCTGCTGGCCGAGGTGCTGGCCGGCGACGTGCCGGTGCTGCTCGACGCCGACGCGCTCACGATCGTGTCGAGGGACCGCGGGCTGCTGCGCCGCAGCGCACCCGTCCTGATCACCCCGCACGCCGGCGAGCTGTCGCGGCTGATCGGCGTGCCGAGCGACAGGGTGGAGGCGGCCAGGCTCGAGCACGCCCGCAGGGCCGCCGCCGAGCTCGGGGTGACCGTGCTGCTCAAGGGTTCGACGACGGTCGTCGCCGAGCAGGACAGACCGGCCAGGATCAACACGACGGGGTCGTCGTGGCTGGCCACGGGCGGCACCGGCGACGTGCTGTCGGGGATCGCCGGGGCGTTGCTGGCGGCCGGGCTCGCGCCGTACGACGCGGGGGCGTGCGCCGCCTACCTGCACGGGCTCGCGGGACGCATCGCCGCCGGCGGCGCGCCGCTGACGGCGGCGGACGTGGCCGCCGCCGTGCCCGCGGCCATCCGATCTCTGAGAGACGAATCACGCTCAGGCGGTCGGCGGAGCTGACAAACTGGGAGCATGAGCTTCCGTGAGGCGACGCCCGCGCATGCGCGGGTCGACCTGGCCGCCATCAGGCGCAACGTCGAGTCCCTCAAGCAGCGGGCGCCCGGGGCGGAGCTGATGGGCGCGGTCAAGGCCGACGCCTACGGACACGGTCTGGTGCCGGTGTCGAAGGCCGTCGTCGAGGGCGGCGCCGGCCGGCTCGGCACCGCCTACGTCAGGGAGGGCCTGGCGCTGCGCGCGGCGGGCATCACCGTGCCCGTGCTGTCGTGGATCCTCACGCCCGGCGAGCCGCTCGACGAGGCGCTGCGGGCCGACATCGAGCTGTCGGCCTCCGACGAGCGGCGGCTGGAGGAGATCGCCGCGGCGGCGCGCCGTACGGGAGTGACGGCGAAGGTCCATCTCGAAGCCGACACCGGCATGACCAGGGGCGGCTCGCCCCTGGCGGCCTGGCCGGGGCTGCTGGCCGCGGCGGCGCGGCTGCGGGCCGAGGGCGCGGTCGAGGTGGTCGGGCTGTGGTCCCACTTCGCCTGCTCCGACATCCCCGGGCACCCCTCCGTCGACCTGCAGATCGACGCCTACGAGACGGCGCTCAAGCTGGCCGACCAGGCCGGGGTCGGCGGCTCCCACGTCATCAGGCACCTGGCCAACTCGGCGGCGATCGTGTCGCTGCCGCACACCCACTACGACATGGTCAGGCCGGGCATCGCGATGTACGGCCTGAGCCCCATCCCCGAGCTCGGCGACTTCGGCCTGCGCCAGGCGATGACGCTGGTGGCGCGGATCGCGCTGGCCAAGCGGGTGCCCGAGGGCTCGGGCGTCTCCTACGGCCACCTCTACACCACGGCGAGAGAGTCGACGCTCGGCCTGGTGCCCCTCGGCTACGCCGACGGCATCCTGCGCCACGCCACCGGGCGGGCCGAGGTCATGGCGGGCGGCAGGCGCAGGCCCATCGTCGGCCGGGTGTGCATGGACCAGTTCATGATCGACATGGGTGACGACCCGCTGTCCGACGGCGACGAGGTCGTCCTGTTCGGTCCGGGCGACGCGGGCGAGCCGACCTGCCAGGAATGGGCCGACAACCTCGGCACGATCACCCATGAGATCGTCACCAGGCTGGGCGCCAGGGTGCCGAGGGTCTACGAGGGAGCGGGCGCATGACGACGGCCACGCGCAAGAAGGTCGGCATCGCGGGCGCGGTCGTCGGCGCCGCCTCCGCCGGCCTGGCGGCCGCCGCGCTCGCCAAGCGCTACGCCGTCGGCCGGATCAGGCTGCGCCCCGACCCCGAGGCCGACGAGCCGTTCGGCGAGCTGCGGGGCAGGGAGCGCACGCTCGTCACCTCCGACGGGGTGGCGCTCCACGTCGAGATCGACGGCCCCGACGAGGCGCCGCTGACCCTCGTGTTCTGCCACGGCTACACCCACAACCTCGACTCCTGGCACTACCAGCGCCGCGACCTGCGCGACAGCAACCGGATCCTGCTGTGGGACCAGCGTTCCCACGGCCTGTCCCAGCGCACGGAGAAGCAGGACAGCACCATCGACCGGCTCGGGGAGGACCTGTACGAGGTGCTCGAGACGTTCGCGCCGGGGCCGTGCGTGCTGGTCGGCCACTCGATGGGCGGCATGACGATCATGGCGCTCGCCGACCGCCACCCCGAGCTGTTCGGCGACCGGATCAAGGCGGCGGCGCTGATCGCCACCAGCGCGGGCAAGCTGGCCGAGATCACCCTCGGCCTGCCCGCCCTCCTGGCCAAGGGGCTGCACAAGGTGGCCCCCACGACGGTCTCGCTGCTCGGCAGGGGCGGCTCGCTGGTCGACAGGACCCGCCACGCCGGCAACGACATCGCCTTCCTGGTGCTGCGCCACTTCGGGTTCGGCGACTCCAAGAACGTCAGCCCCACCCTGGTCGACTTCGTCGAGTCGATGATCCGCTCGACGCCGACCGAGGTGATCGCCGACTTCTACCCGGCGCTGATGAACCACGACAAGCTGTCCGCGCTCGGCGTCCTCGACGACGTGCCGACCGCGATCATGGTCGGGGAGAAAGACTGGCTGACGCCGCCCGAGCACAGCAGGGCGATCGCGGCGGCGCTGCCCAGAGCCCAGCTGACCGAGGTGCCGGAGACCTCCCACCTCATCCAGCTGGAGCGGCCCAGCGTGGTCAACGACGCCCTGCGCGATCTGGTGAAGAGGGTGGAGCTGTGACTGTCGTCGCGACGGCCGAGGAGATGCGCGCGCTCGGCGTGCGGCTGGCGACCCGGTTGCGGGGCGGAGACCTGCTCGTCCTGTCGGGGCCGCTCGGCGCCGGCAAGACCACGCTGGTGCAGGGCATCGCCGAGGGTCTCAAGGTGCGCGGGCCGATCACCTCGCCCACCTTCGTCATCGCCCGCGTCCACCCCTCCCTCGCCGACGGGCCGCCGCTGGTCCACGCCGACGCCTACCGGCTCGGCGGCGATCTCGAGGTCGACGACCTCGACCTCGACGCCTCGCTGGAGGAGTCGGTGACGATCGTGGAGTGGGGCGAGGGGCTCGTCGAGGGGCTGTCCGACGAGCGGCTCGAAGTCCATATCGACAGGTCGGGCGATGACGACGCGCGCGTCGTCACCCTCCGGGGCGTCGGCGGGCGCTGGGCCGACACGCCGTCTGATCCCGCCTAACACCAAATCTTCGCCAAGGCTCGGGCAGGGCTGAGATCATTTCTTCATGGGTTCGCCCAGATTTTCTGGGTATCAGGTGGGGTGCAGCGTCCTGATCCGGTGGATGCTGGATGAAACGGCGAAGTGGGGTGCGGCGGTGCTCACGGTCAGGCGAGTCGCGTACGCGGGGGCCTTCCTGATGTTAGGTGTGGCGGGGTGCTCGGCTTCGGCGGATACGGCCACGCCGTCCGGCACCGCGACGACAACCGCCACCTCGACCTCCACCTCCACCTCCACCGCCACGGCGACCACCGCCACCCGGCAGAACATCGACGTCCGGCTCAACCCTGACCGGGTGACGGCCGGTGACAACTCCACGGTGTGGATCCTGGCCAACTGCCCCGTGCCGAACGACGGCCCCGAGCACAGCGGCACCGCCACGTCCAAGGCGTTCATGGCCGCGGTCCCGCTCGACCCGGTGCCGCCGCCCACGCCGTCCGCCGCGCCGAGCACGACCGCCACCCCCGCCCCCGTGCCGTGGGTGCGCGGCGACGCCCGCGTCTCCGCCACCGTCAAGCGCGGCAGCTACCCGGTGAACGTCAAGTGCGACGGCACCAACGACACCGGCAAGGCCACGCTGCGCGTGGTCGCCGCCGAACCCACCGACGAACCGACGTCCACCAGGACCGTCGTGCCCACCAAGGCGCCGGGCGCGGGCGGCGGCGGCACCTTCGCCAAGGACGTCGCGGACGAGTCGGGCATCCCGCTCGGCCCCGCGGGCGTGCTGCTCGGGCTGGCGCTGGCCGGAGGCGTGGGCCTGGCGCTGCGCCGCCGCCGCGGCTGAGCCGTGGCCCGGATGTCACGGGTGATCATCGCGGGGGCCGCCACCGGCCTCGTGCTGGTCGCCTTCGGCAGGACCCTCCAGGTACGGCAGGAGGCCACGCCCGCGTCCGTCGTGCCCGAGAGCATCGAGGTTCCCGCCATCGACCTCGACGCGCCGCTGATGAAGCTCGGGCTGACCAAGAGCGGCGAGGTGGAGCTGCCGCCGTACGAGAAGCCGAAGGTCGCCGGGTGGTTCAAGCACAGCGCGGTGCCCGGCGAGAAGGGCGCGTCCGTGATCATCGGGCACGTCGACACCAAGACGGCGCCGGCGGTCTTCTACAAGCTCAGGCAGCTGCGCAAGGGCCAGATCGTCAAGGTGCCGCGCAGCGACGGGAAGGTCGCCGAGTACAGGGTCGAGTCGGTGGAGCAGGTCGACAAGGACCGCTTCCCCGCCGAACGCGTCTACACCGAGGCGGGGCTGCGCCTGGTGACCTGCGGTGGCAACTTCGACTACGCCAGGCACGAGTACGAGGACAACATCATCGTCTACGCCTCTCCGGTGAAGCTCGCCTGAACGAAATCCGGTTGCGGGCCTCTGGACGATGAAGGCATGAGCGACGAGCCCCATCCCCCAGCCTCGGGCGTACGCGTGCCGTGGGAGCAGGTGCCGGCGGCGCTGCGCGAGCAGGTCGCCGGCTTCCTCGGCGGGCGCGTGGTCGAGGCGGTCACCCAGACGGGCGGCTTCTCTCCCGCCGCGGCCGTACGGCTGCGCCTCGACAACGGCAGGCGCGCCTTCGTCAAGGCCTGCGGCTCCGCCCCGAACCCCGACTCGATCGGCATCTACCGCTGGGAGGCCAGGATCGCGGGCGCGCTGCCCGACCGGGTGCCCGCGCCCAGGCTGCTGGCCTCGTTCGACACCGGCGACTGGGTGGCGCTGGTCTTCGAGGACGTCGAGGGCCGCCACCCGGCCATGCCATGGCGCGCCGGCGAGCTGCGGCGGGTGCTCGACGCGGTGGGCGAGCTGTCGGCCGGGCTCACCCCGGCGCCGATCGAGGCGCGGACCTTCGCCGAGACGCGCGAGACGAACTTCACCGGCTGGCGCAGGCTCCAGAAGGAGGACACCACCGGCCTGGACCCGTGGGCGTTGCGCCACCTGGACACGCTGGCCGCGATGGAGGAGGGCTGGGCGGCCGCGGCCGAGGGCGACTCGCTCCTGCACGCCGACCTGAGGGCCGACAACCTCCTGCTCACCGACGACCGGGTGTACGTCGTGGACTGGCCGTGGGCGTCGGTCGGCGCGCCGTGGATCGACCTGGTGTGCATGCTGCCGTCGGTGCGCATGCAGGGCGGGCCGCCGCCGCAGGAGCTGTTCGACGACCCGGACCCCGCCGTGACCACGGTGCTCGCGGCGCATACCGGCTACCTCGTACGGCAGGGCCGCCAGCCCGACCCGCCGGGGCTGCCGACGCTCAGGGCCTTCCAGCGCGCGCAGGGCGTCGCGGCGCTCGCGTGGCTGCGGGCCAGGACCGGGTGGGACTGAGCACGGCCGGGCGAGCCACAGGGCCGGTCGGGTGTGGCGCCGGGGGTGGGCGGGTGGCGTGCCGGGCGGTGGCGAGCTGGGCCGTGCGTCGGGCAGCACTCGCGGGGACGCACTAGGCTAAACATTCGTGCTGGTCCTGGCCTTCGATACCGCAACCCCCGCCGTCACCGCCGCACTGCACGACGGCACGAGGGTGCTCGCCGAATCCACCGTGGTCGACGCTCGTCGCCACGGTGAGCTGCTCGTTCCCACGATCGAGCGGGTGCTCGACGAGGCGGGCGCCACGCTCCACGACGTCACCGCGATCGTCGCGGGCTCCGGCCCCGGCCCCTACACCGGCCTCCGAGTGGGCCTGATGACCGCCCAGGCGCTGTCCACGGCGCTCGGCACGCCCGCGTACGGCATCTGCAGCCTCGACGCAGTCGCCTACGGCAGCGGGCTCGCCACCGAGTTCCTGGCGGCCACCGACGCGCGGCGCAAGGAGGTCTTCTGGGCCCGCTACACCGACGCGCGCACCCGGGTGGCAGGGCCCTTCGTCGACCGCCCCGCCGACGTGCCGCGCGCCGACGGGGTTCCCGTCGTGGGGGCGGGCGCCACGCTCTATCCGCAGGTTCTCGGCGAGACGGACGCCCCGCCGTACCCTTATGGGCGGTTCATGGCCGCGCTGGCCGCCGAACGGCTCGCGGCGGGCGTCCCGCTGGAGCAGCCGCGGCCCATCTACCTGCGCAGGCCCGACGCGACCATCCCGAAGCCGCCGAAAAAGGTGACGGCGTGAAGCTCAGGCAGATGACCGAGGCCGACCTGCCCGCGGTCATGGCGCTGGAGCGGGAGACGTTCCCCCTCGACGCGTGGAGCGAGGGCATGCTGCGCGGCGAGCTCGCCGACCAGCCGCGTACCAGGCACTACGTCGTCGCCGTCGACGGCGGCGAGATCATCGGCTACGCGGGGCTGGCCGTCGCCGCCGACCAGGCCGACGTGCAGACGATCGCGGTGCGGTCCGCACGCCAGGGCGAGGGCGTCGGCAGCGCGATGCTCACCGACCTGCTCGACGAGGCACGGCGGCGGGCCGCCCAGGAGATCTTCCTGGAGGTCCGCGCCGATAACCCGCGGGCCAGGTCGGTCTACGAACGGTTCGGATTCGAGGAGATCGGCGTGCGCCGCCGCTACTACGACGACGGCACCGACGCGATCATGATGAAGAGGAAGCTGGATGGCTGACGAACCCCTGGTCCTTGGCATCGAGACCTCCTGCGACGAGACCGGCATCGGCATCGTCCGAGGCCACACGCTGCTGGCCAACACCATCGCCTCCAGCATGGAAGAACACGCCCGCTTCGGCGGCGTCGTGCCGGAGGTCGCCTCCCGGGCGCACCTGGAGGCGATGACGCCCACCATCGAGTCGGCCCTGGCGACGGCGGGCGTGAAGCTCACCGACATCGACGCCATCGCCGTCACCGCCGGCCCCGGGCTGGCCGGAGCGCTGCTGGTGGGCGTCGCCGCGGCCAAGGCCTACTCCCTCGGCCTCGGCGTGCCGCTCTACGGCGTGAACCATCTGGCCGCGCACGTCGCCGTCGACCAGCTCGAACACGGGCCGCTGCCCAAGCCGTGCATCGCGCTGCTCGTCTCCGGCGGGCACTCGTCGCTGCTGCTGGTGCCCGACGTGGCCGAAGACGTCATCTCGCTCGGCTCCACCGTCGACGACGCGGCCGGCGAGGCGTTCGACAAGGTCGCCCGCGTGCTCGGCCTGCCGTTCCCCGGCGGCCCGCACATCGACAAGGCGGCGGTGGCGGGCGACGGCGCGGCCATCACCTTCCCTCGCGGGAAGATCGACGACGGCACCTTCGACTTCTCCTTCTCCGGGCTCAAGACCGCGGTCGCGCGCTGGGTGGAGGCGAAGGAGGCGGCGGGCCAGTCGATCCACGTGCCGGACGTGGCGGCCTCCTTCCAGGAGGCGGTCGTCGACGTGCTGACGCGCAAGGCGCTGCAGGCCTGCAAGAAGTACGACGTGCACGACCTGCTCATCGGCGGCGGCGTCGCGGCCAACTCGCGGCTGCGGGCGCTGGCGCAGGAGCGGTGCGACAAGGCGGGGGTACGGCTGCGCGTGCCCCGTCCCGGGCTGTGCACCGACAACGGGGCGATGGTGGCGACGCTGGGCTCCGACCTGGTGTCGGCGGGGATCACGCCGTCGACGCTGGAGCTGCCTGCCGACTCCTCGCTCCCGATCACGACGGTGCACGTGTAGACGGGATCGGGTCGCGCCGTCGGAGGTCGCTTCGTGCGGGTCGCGGACCCTGCGACGCCCTTACCTCTTGCCCGTCATGTCGTCCACGCGGACGATCCCGGTCGTGGCGTCAGGGCGCGGGCAGGGTGCGTCTTGTTCCTCCAGTAGTGCGCCATGTCGGGCAACGTCGACACGTCGCGGTGCTTCTGCTGACGGGCCGCGACAAGTCGGCGCCGCCGTGGTGGCGGTCCCGACGATCGTGGGGTCCGCCGGCCAGGTGCGGCGGTAGGACCGCACATGGTTGATGCGGTCGACCGGCTCACCCTTCATCGGTGGCTGCCGTGCTGCCCCGGGGGCGCCGGTCGCCAGGCCGAGACGCCGGGTTCCGAAGGTGCGGGGGCCGGGCCCGGGGACGCGAGTGCCGTACACCGGCGTGAGCCGGGGCGCGGGGCCGGTGCGGAGGCGGGCACGCCGCCCGCGACACCGGGGCGGGTCCCTCTCCAAGGGGCGAGGCGGGCCGCCCGGGGTGGTGGGGGCCCGCCTCAGCTGGGCGGTTCGGTCAGGGGGTGGGGCTCCAGGCCTCGAACTCGTAGATGCGGGCGGCCGGGTCGGAGGTCTGCGTGGGTTTGGTGATGGTCAGCCGGACGTAGCGGGCCGTGGTCGTGACCGGGTGGGTGGTGGTCGCGGCGGTGTTGCCGGTGACGGTCGCGACCGTGGTCCACGGGTCGGACGTGCCGGTGCGTACCTGGATGGTGAAGTCGCGGGTGTTCCAGCTCGACGACTCCCCGCCGGCCTGGGCGTGTTTGACGACGAACCGGGTGAGCGGCGTGGCGGCCCCGAGGTCGACCTCCATCCACTTGCCCGCGGTCAGCGCGCACCACTTGTCGGTGTTTCCGCCGTTCACGCTGCCGTTGACGGCCTTGGCCGGGCCTTCGTTCGCGTTGCACTGGCCGGAGGCGGTGGCGGGGCGGTTGAGCGCGACGTTGGTGTCGGTCGGCGGGGTGCCGCTCCAGGAGACCGTGGTCGTGGCGGCGGCCGACCGGCCGTACTCGGCGCCGACCGCCTCGACCTCGATCGTCGTCGTGGTCTCGGTGCCGCTCCGGTCGAGCTGGGGCACGAAGTAGGCGTCGTTCGGCGTGGCGCCCAGGTAGGTGCGGGTGCCGTCGCCGTTGCGGCGGTAGACGTCGTAGTGGTGGGCCTGGCCGGCGCCGGTCCAGGAGAGGCGGAGCGACTTGCGGGTGGCCGACACGTCGGTGGCGCCGAGCACGGTCAGGCCGGTGGGGGCGGCGACGGCGTCCACGTCACCGTCGTAGACCGCCAGCTGGCCCACCCTGATGTCGTAGGTGTCGGCGGTGCCGGCGGCCTGCAGGCCGAGCTGCGCGATCGTCTTGCCGGCGTGGGCGGACAGGTCGAGCGTCCTGCGCTCCCAGCCGGTGCCGCTGGTCGAGCCGAGGTCGAGCGTGGTGAAGGTGGTGGGCGCGTCGGTGAACGCGATCGCCGCCTTCAGCCTGGTGGCACCCGCGGCGGGGGTCTTGACCACCACGGACAGTTTGGTGTCGGCGGCGACCGGCAGGCGGGTCTGGTAGAGCCGCACCGTGTTGGTGGCGTCGAGGCGGCCGGTGAGGCGCAGCGACGAGCCGCCTTCGTAGGCGTCGCCGTAGTCGACGGAGGGGGTCAGCCTGGTGCCGGTGGAGGAGACGATCCACTGGTAGGTGGGCGGCACGTCCTGGACGGACAGGTTGTTCCAGCCGCCGTCGCGGACGCGGACGCCGCCGACGTTGTAGAAGTCGCCGTGCCCGGTGTTGAAGCCGGTCACGAACGGCTTCGCGGTGACGGCGCTCGACTCGGCGACGTAGTGGGCCAGGCCCTTCCACACCGACGACGTGGAGGTGTCGGACGGGTCGGCGTTGGCGCCCACCCAGAAGCGCGAGTCCTTGGCCCGGAAGTCGGCCGGTCCCGTCGACGACTTCCACGTCCACTCGGGGCGGTAGATGCCGAGCGAGGTGACGTGCGGCTGCCCGGCGGGGAAGACCGCGTCCCAGGGCACGCCGGTGTTGTAGCCGTTGGCCTCGGTGTCGATGCCCGCGTACAGCTCGTGCTCGTCGCGGCCGAGCGAGCGGGCCAGGTCGCGGGAGGAGTTCTGCCTGGACGCGCTCCAGCCGAAGTCGAGGAACATGGAGTCGGACACCTTGGCGGGGTCGGACAGGAAGGCGTCGTTGGCCGTGGTGAGGCCGTCCTGCCAGCTGATCGAGCCGCTCTCGGTCATGGCGTCGTACCACATGAACTCGACCGGGCCCTTGCCCCTGGCGTACTTCATCAGCGACCGCAGCTCGGTCGCCAGGGCGGCGTCACCGCCCGCGGTCTCCTGGTTGATGAACCAGCCGTCGAAGCCGTAGTGCTGGGCGACCTGGACGAGCTTGTCGGCGACCGGGTAGGAGGAGCCGGTCTTCTTGACGAAGTCGTGGACCCACTGGATCTGCCCGCCGTACGCGGTGGGCGGGAAGAAGACGGTGCCGTAGACCTTGACGCCGTTGCGGTGGGCGGCGTCGATCACGGTGGCGTTCGGGGCCAGGATCAGCCCCTCACTGGCTGAGCCGCCCCAGAACACCAGGGTGTCGACGTACTGCCAGTGGGTGAAGGCGTAGTAGTTGGGGGCGAGGGCGCCCTGGGAGGGGTTGCCCGAGGTGGGGGCGAACGACACCAGCGAGGCGATGCGGCCCTCGCCGGCGCGGGCGTTCGGGTTCGCCTTCAGCGCCGGGTCGGAGACGCGGGGCCGCAGCGGTACCCGCGAGCGGTTGAAGCGGGCGTCGGGGTCGGTCGCGGGGTCCCAGGTGAGGATGGTGCTCGGGTGCCAGTAGGAGGCGTACGGCTGCTCGCCGCCCGCGGCGGCGGCGCGCTTGCGTACGGCCCGCCCGGCGTCGGCGGGGGCGGACGCGGACGGTGTGGGGGTGGCCGGCGCGGTGCCGGCTTCGGCGGAGTCGGCCGACACGGAAGGGGCAGGGGTGGGGTCGGCTTGTGCGGGGGGCGTGACCAGGGCGGTCGCGGCGAGGACCCCGCACAGCAGGGGTAATAATCTCCGTCGCATCTGATCTCCTTGTCTCACTGCTGGGTCAGGACGGTGGTGATCCCCCGAGCGTTGAGATGGTCGCTGTCGGCCGCGCGGCCGGCGGTGACGATGGCCAGCGGTCCGGCCTGGCGCAGCCGTACCCAGGCGCGGTGGAAGGCGCTGCCCGGCGCGACCTCGGCCCTGCGCTCAGGCTCGGTGCGCAGGTCGACGTCGCACAGCAGCGCGGGCCTCCCGGCGGCGGTACGGCGCTGCTCCTTGATGAAGGCCGCGAGTTCCTCGGCCGCCGGCTTGGCACGGTGGTCGACGGTGAACAGGCCGAGGTCGTACTCGCGGTCGGGGAAGTCGGCCAGGGCCCGGTCGAGATCGTGGGAGCACCACCAGGTGACGCCCCACAGCGCGGGGTTGGCCGTGACCGCTTCGAGCATCCCGCGGACGAACGCGGGAGCGTCGGCCTCGGGGATGTCGGGGCGCGGGGCGCCGACCTCCTGCAGCCAGACGGGACGGACCGGGTCGAGCGCGGTGGCGGCGGCGAGCTCGACGAGGTAGTCGGCGTGGGTGACGGTGGCGGGGCCGAGCGGGCCGTCGAGCCTGGAGACGCCGTTGAACACCCACGAGTGGACCGTCGTCAGGTCGCCGAGGTCGACGTTGTCGGCGGGGTGGAACGGGTGGGCGGGGTCGTACCAGCTGGCGTCGTAGAGGGAGTGCAGGCTCAGCAGGTGGGGGGCGGCGGCGCGGACCACGTCGATCAGGTCGGCGGCCCAGCGGGTGGACGCCTCAGGGGTGGTCGGGTTGGCCGGGTAGAGGTTGTTGACCTCGTTGCCGAGCGTCACGGCGAAGACGTTGGGACGGCCGGCCACGGCGCGGGTGAGCCGGTCGGCGTAGGCGGCGATGCCGTCGCGGACGTCGGTGTCGGTGAAGAGGCTGCGCTCGTGCCAGGTCAGCACCCACGACGGCAGGAAGTCGAAGCTGGACAGGTGCCCCTGCAGCAGGTCCACGGCCACGGACAGGTCGAACTCGGCGGCGATGTCGATCAGCCGCAGCAGGTCGTCGATGCCGCGCTGCCTGATCAGGGTGCGGTTCGGCTGGATCCACGGCCAGATGGGGAACACCCGGACGTGGTCGAGCCCGATCCCGGCCAGGTCCTCGAAGTCACGCCGGATGTCGTCGGGGGAGGGCTCGAGCCAGCTGTGGAACCAGCCTGCCGAAGGCACGTAGTTGGCGCCGAAACGGATGGGGTGGGGCAGGGGCACGCGTCCTCCGAACGTGAGTCGATCTCCCCGGGACCCTAAACCGATTTAGTCGCTCTGCCAAGCCCCTGGCGCCGCCGTGCTGCCCCTGACGACCAGCCGCGGGGTGGGCGTCCTGAGGTCCTGCCGCGCCTCGGGGTCGGCGATCACCGCCAGCATGACCTCGGCCACCTGGCCGCCGAGGGCGAAGGTGTCGCGCGAGAGCGCGGTGATGGCCGGGTGCGCGATGCGCGTCAGCACCGAGTCGTCGAAGGCCACGATCGACAGCTCGTCCGGGACCCGTACGCCCATCTCGCCGGCCACGCCCAGGCCCGCCAGGGCCATCACGTCGCTGTCGTAGACGATCGCGGACGGCCTGCGGGAACGTGACAGCAGCGCCCTGGTCGCCGCCGCGCCCTCGGCGTCGCTGAAGTCGGTCGCCAGCGACACCGCCTCGGCCAGTTCCAGCCGCCGGGTGGAGTCGCGCAGCGCGCGGATGCGGCGCTGGGTGTGCCGGAAGGCGGGCAGGCCGGCGACGTGGGCGATGTGCCGATGGCCGAGCGCGGCCAGGTACTCGACGACCGACACCATCGCCTCCCTGTCGTCGGCCCAGACGCTGGACAGGGAGCCGTGCCGGCCGGGACCGCCGAGCACCACGGTGGGCACGCCGAGCTCCTCGAGCGCGCCGATCCTGGGGTCGCTGACCTTCAGGTCGACCACGATGAACCCGTCGACCCGGTGCGCGGAGGCCCAATCGCGGTAGATCTCCATCTCGGCCGCGACGTCCTCGACGATCATCAGGTGTGTCGCCACGGACTGCGCCGACAGCCCCGCCTGCAGGCCGGACAGGAGCTGGGCGAAGAACGGCTCCACGCCCAGCGTGCTGGCCGGCCTGGCGATCACCAGGCCGACCGCCTCGGCCCTGGCGCCGCCGAGAGCTCTGGCGGCGCTGTGCGGACGCCAGTTCATCTCCTTGGCCACCTGGAGGATGCGGGCCCTGGTCGCCTCCCCGACGCCGGGGCGCCCGTTGAGCGCGAACGACACCGCGCCCTTGGACACCCCGACCCGCTTCGCGATGTCGGCGATCGTCGGACGGCCCACGACTGGCTCCTTCACGAGTTCATCTCAGCTATTGACACAGGAGTCTAGCCAGGGGGATAGTCCCGCAACTAGAGCGGTTTAGTCCCCGAAGGAGAGCGTCATGCGAAGGTACTGGGCAGGGCTGGCCGTCGTGGCCACGATGGTAGCCGGGGGCTGTGGGCTGGGCGAGGCGGGGCCGGAGGCGGCCGCGCCGAGCGCGGGGGCGACGGGGGAGGTGAAGGGCAAGGTCAGCCTGCAGACGTGGGCGCTGAAGCCCAAGTTCACCGATTACGTGCAGGGCGTCATCGACGCCTTCGAGAAGAAGTACCCGGGCGTCGAGGTCGAGTGGCTCGACCAGCCCGGCGAGGGCTACGCCGACAAGGTGCTGAGCCAGGCCGCCAGCGGCACCCTCCCCGACGTGACCAACCTGCCGCCGGACTTCGCGCTCCCGCTGGTGAAGCAGGGCATGCTGCTCGACGTCTCCCAGGTGGACCAGAAGCTGGCCGACGAGTACGTCGCCGGCGGTCTCGACGCCTACAAGTACGCCGGGGTCCAGGGCACGTACGGGTACCCGTGGTACCTCAACACCGACGTCAACTACTGGAACTCCGAGCTCATGACCCAGTACGGCCTGGACCCGAAGCGGCCGCCGACCACCTTCGACGAGCTCGTCGCCCAGGCCAGGACCGTCAAGGAGAAGTCCGGCGGCAAGGTCTACCTGATGAGCCGCAGGCCCGAGCTCGGCGACCTGGCCAACGCCGGCGTGAAGCTGATGGCCGACGACGGCAAGAGCTTCGTCTTCAACACGCCGGAGGCCGTCGCGGTGCTCGACAAGTACCGCGACGCCTTCAAGGAGGGCCTGCTGCCGCGCGACATCCTGACCGACACCTACGCGGGCAACGCCAAGCTCTTCAGCGAGAAGACCGCGGCCTGGACCACCGGCGGCGGCAACTACATCACCAGCCTGGCCACCGACAACCCGTCGCTGGCGCCCAAGGTGGTGTCCTCGACGGTGATGGGCACGCCGCCGCTGTACGTGCAGGGCCTGTCGGTCGCCAAGCAGACCAAGAACGCGCCCGCGGCGATCGCGCTGGCCCGCTGGGTGACCAGCCCGGAGAACCAGGCCGCCTTCGCCCACCTGGTGAGCATCTTCCCGAGCACCAAGGCGTCGGCCGGCGACCCGTTCTTCAGCAAGAGCGACGGCACCAACGCCGGCGACGCCAAGGTCATCGCGTTCACCTCGCTCGCGCAGGCCAAGCTGCTCCAGCCGGTCGAGGTCACCGAGGCGATGAGCAAGTTCATCCGGCAGCAGTTCGCGCTCGCGATCAGCGGTGAGACCACCTCCAAGGAGGCCCTCGACGCCGCTGTGGCCAAGTGCAACGAGCTCCTCAAGAACTGATCCGATGACCCATCGCCGCTGGTTCACGCCGTGGCTGCTGGTGGCACCCGCCGCGCTCTGGCTGTTCGTGTTCAACGTCTGGCCGTCGGTCAACACGGTGGTCCTGGCGTTCACCAACGCCAAGCCGCTGGGCGGCGGGCGCTTCACCGGCCTGGAGAACTTCGCACGGGTGCTGGACGACGACCAGCTCGCCGACGCGCTGCTCAACAGCATCGTGTTCATGCTGGTCTGCCTGCCGCTGCTCACCATGCTGCCGCTGCTGATCGCGATCCTGGTGGAGAAGAAGCTGCCCGGCATCATGTTCTTCCGCACCGCCTTCTACACCCCCGTGGTCGCCTCGGCCGTCGTCGTGGCGCTGATCTGGGGCTGGGTGCTGGACGATCGGGGCCTGGTGAACGGCTTCGCGCAGTGGCTCGGCGTCGTCGCCGCGCCGGTCCCGTTCCTGACCGACCGCTGGCTGCTGCTGTTCAGCGCGATCAGCCTGACCGTCTGGAAGGGGCTCGGCTACTACATGATCATCTATCTCTCGGCCCTCGGGAACGTCAGGCGCGAGCTCCACGAGGCCGCCGCGGTCGACGGCGCCGGCCCGGTGCGCCGGTTCTGGAGCGTCACCGTGCCCGGCGTGCGCAACACGATGCTGCTGGTCTCCGTGCTCGTCTCGGTCTCCGCGCTACGCGTGTTCTCGGAGCTGTACGTGCTGTCCAACGGCACCGGCGGGCCCGGCGGGCGGGACATGTCGGTGGTCATGCTCATCCAGCTCTACAGCCGTGGCTTCACCGGCCACCTCGGCTACGCCTCCGCGCTCAGCATCGTCCTGCTCCTCATCACCATCGGGCCGATGCTCCTGCTCCTGCGGCTCAACAGGAAGGCGGCCTGACGTGGCGGCGCACGCCAAGACCGCACGGCGCGGCGGCTTCAACTCGATCGGCGTGGGCGAGAAGGTGCTGCGCTACACGCTGCTCCTGCTCGTGCTGGCGCTCACCGTCTCCCCGTTCCTGTGGCAGCTGTCCACCTCGCTCAAGAGCCTGCAGGAGGACATCTACACCCAGACGCCGAGCTTCCTGCCCGAGCAGCCCACGCTCGACAACTACGCCCAGGTCGCCGACACCATCCCCGTCTGGTCCTACGCCGTCAACTCGCTGATCGTGGCCGCCATCGTGGTGATGGGCAACGCCGTCGGCGCCACCATCGCCGGGTACGCCCTGGCCAAGCTCCGCTTCCGGGGCGCGAAGCTGCTGCTGGGCCTGTTCCTGGCCACGCTCGTGCTGCCCGGCGAGGTGACGATCGTCTCCCAGTACGTCACCGTGCGCGGCCTCGGCCTGGCCGACACCCTCCTCGGCGTCGCGCTGCCCGGCGCCATCGGGATGCTCAACGTGCTCCTGATGCGGACCGCGTTCCAGTCGATCCCCCCGGAAATGGACGAGGCGGCCATCATCGACGGCGCGACCGCCTGGCAGCGGCTGCGCCACATCGGCCTGCCGAACGTGCGCGGCATGCTCAGCGTCATCACGATCTTCGCCTTCATCGGCGCGTGGGACGACTTCCTGTGGCCGCTCATCGTCCTGACCGACCCCGAGAACTACACCCTGACCGTCGGCCTGCAGTACCTCAACGGCACATTCAGCGCCAACCCCCGGCTCATCGCGGCCGGCACGATGATCTCCTTCCTGCCGATCGTCATCGTGTTCGCGGCACTCCAGCGCTTCTTCTTCAGAGGCGTGGAGGAAGGCGCGATCAAGGGTTGACCGTCCACATCACCAGGGAGTCCCCCGATGCATGACGACCGCGATCTGGTCGAAGCCCGTCTCAAGCGCGTCCTCGACGAGCGCATCCGCCCTGCGGTCTACCCGGAGTCGGTGCCGCTCGACGTGGCCGTCTGGCACGCGCCCGGCGAGCCGGTGCCCGTCGCCGAGGGACTGGCGGCCGTACCGGAGCCCGTCGCGGTCGGCGACCAGTGGGGTGCGCCGTGGGGCACCAGCTGGTTCACCGTCACCGGCACGGTGCCCGCCGCCTGGGCGGGCAGAAGCGTCGAAGCCGTGCTCGACCTCGGCTTCGACGAGAACATGCCCGGCTTCCAGTGCGAGGGCCTCGTCTACCGCCCCGACGGCACCCCGGTGAAGGGGCTCAACCCGCGTAACCAGTGGGTGCGCATCGGCGCGCCGGTCGAGGGCGGCGAGGAGGTGCGGCTGCACATCGAGGCCGCCGCCAACCCCGTCATCCTCGACTACCACCCGTTCCTGCCGACCACGCTCGGCGACAAGGAGACGGCCGGCACCGACCCGCAGTACCGGCTGGCCCGGATGGACCTGGCCGTCTTCGACGAGACCGTGTGGCAGCTCGTGATGGACCTCGAGGTGCTGGGCGAGCTGATGCGGGAGCTGCCGGTCGAGGGCGCCCGCCGCTGGGAAATCCTGCGCGCCGTGGAGAAGGCGCTCGACGCGGTCGACCTGCAGGACGTGAACGGCACCGCGGCCGCGGCGCGCGAGCAGCTGGCCGGCGTGCTGGCCACGCCCGCGGCGCCGTCCGCGCACCGGATCAGCGCCGTCGGCCACGCGCACATCGACTCGGCCTGGCTGTGGCCGCTGCGCGAGACCGTCCGCAAGGTGGCCAGGACGACCTCCAACATGACCGCGCTGCTGGAGGACGAGCCGGCCTTCGTCTTCGCCATGTCGCAGGCGCAGCAGTGGGCCTGGGTGAAGGAGCACCGGCCCGAGGTCTGGGCCAAGGTGACCAAGGCGGTGGCGGCCGGGAGGTTCGTCCCGACGGGCGGCATGTGGGTGGAGTCCGACACCAACATGCCGGGCTCGGAGGCCATGGCCCGGCAGTTCGTGCACGGCAAGCGGTTCTTCCTCGACGAGTTCGGCATCGAGAACGACGAGGTGTGGCTGCCCGACACGTTCGGCTTCGCGGCGGGCCTGCCCCAGATCATCAAGGCCGCCGGGTCGAAGCGGCTGCTCACCCAGAAGATCTCGTGGAGCCAGACCAACACCTTCCCGCACCACACCTTCCTGTGGGAGGGCATCGACGGCACCCGGATCTTCACCCACTTCCCGCCCGTCGACACCTACAACTGCTCGATGAAGGGCAGCGAGATCGCCCACGCGGCGCGCAACTTCAAGGACAAGGGCGTCGCGCGGCACTCCCTCGCCCCCACCGGCTGGGGCGACGGCGGCGGCGGCACCACCCGCGAGATGGTCGCCAAGGCGGCCAGGATGCGTGACCTGGAGGGCTCGGCCACCGTCACCTGGGAGACGCCCGCCGAGTTCTTCGCCAAGGCCGAGGCCGAGTATCCCAACCCGCCCGTCTGGGTCGGCGAGCTCTACCTCGAACTGCACCGCGCCACGCTCACCAGCCAGGCCAAGACCAAGCAGGGCAACCGGCGCAGCGAGTCGCTGCTGCGCGAGGCCGAGCTGTGGGCCGCCACCGCCGCGGTCAGGACCGGGCACACCTACCCCTACGAGCAGCTCGACCGCATCTGGAAGACGGTGCTGCTGCACCAGTTCCACGACATCCTGCCCGGCTCGTCCATCGCCTGGGTGCACCGCGAGGCGGAGCGGACCTACGCGCAGGTCGCCGCCGAGCTGGAGGCGATCATCGACGCCGCCCAGCGCGCCCTGGCCGGCGACCCCGCCGCGGGCACGTCGCTGCTGTTCAACTCCGCCCCGCACGCCCGCCGCGGCGTCGCGGCCGGTGCCGCCGGCACCCCCCTCACCGGCGCCGACACCGGCCTGCGCCCCCGGGACGCGGGCGGATACGTCCTCGACAACGGCCTGCTCCGCGTCGAGATCGACGAGCGGGGCCTGGTCCGCTCGGTCTACGACCTGACCGCCGGACGGGAGACCGTCGCGCCGGGCCAGGCGGCGAACCTGCTGCAGATCCACCCCGACTTCCCCAACATGTGGGACGCCTGGGACGTGGACGAGTTCTACCGCAACACCGTCACCGACCTGGTCGACGCCGACGAGGTGGCGCCGGGCGCCGCTCCCGGCTCGGTCGAGGTGGCCCGCTCGTTCGGCCGGTCGACGGTGCGGCAGGTGCTCAGCCTGCCGTCCGGCGCCAGGCGGCTCGACATCCACACCGAGGTCGACTGGCACGAGACCGAGAAGTTCCTCAAGCTGGCCTTCCCGCTGGACGTGCACGCCGAGCGCTACGCCTCCGAGAGCCAGTACGGCCACACCTACCGCGCCACCCACACCAACACCAGCTGGGAGGCGGCCAAGTTCGAGGCGTGCAACCACCGCTTCGTCCACCTGGAGGAGCCCGGCTGGGGAGTGGCCGTGGTCAACGACTCCACCTACGGCCACGACGTGACCCGCACGGTGCGCGCCGCCGACTCCGGCACGACCACCACCCTCAGGGTCTCGCTGCTGCGCGCGCCGCGCTTCCCCGACCCCGAGACCGACCAGGGCGTGCACCGGTTCCGTCACGCGCTCGTGCCCGGCGCGACGATCGGCGACGCGGTGCGCGAGGGCTACTTCGTCAACCTGCCCGAACGGACGGTCCCCGGCGACGCCGAGGTGGCGCCGCTGGTCGCGATCGACGACGACGCGGTCGTCGTGACCGCCGTCAAGCTGGCCGACGACGGGAGCGGCGACGTGATCGTGCGCTTCCACGAGGCGCGCGGCGGCAGGGCGCGGGCGACGCTGACCGCGGGCTTCCCTGTCACCGGCGTCACGGCGACGGACCTGCTGGAGCGGCCTCTCGCGGAACGGCAGCACGAAGGGGGCGCGGTGCCCCTGACGCTGCGGCCGTTCGAACTGGTCACCCTGCGACTGAGCCGGTAGGGCCCGTGGGCTCGATCGTCTAGTCCTTGGGGTTGCGGCTGGGCCGCAGGAGTGCCTCGGCCAGCGCGAGCATGGTCTCCTCCAGCGCGCCCAGCCGCTTGGTCAGGTCGCTCGTGGCGGGCTCGACGATGCCCGAGACGCTCTCGGCGAGCTCGGCCCGGTCGGGCCTGGCCGCGACGGCGTCGGTGAGGGCGGCGGCCGCGGTGGTCAGCCGCTCGTCGATCGCCTCCAGGCGCTTGACGTGCTCCGTCGTCTGGCTGTCGAGCAACTCGCCGACCCGCTCGCCGATGCCGAGCGTGACGGGCAGCTGGCCCACCCGCTGGTTGACCGCCTCCACCCGGTCGTCGATGGCCTCGAGGTGCTCGCCGGCCTTCTCGGCGGCGCTGGACATGCCGGTGAGCGTGGCGTCGATGCCGTCGAAGCGGCCGACGACGCGCTCCTCGACCTCGGCCAGCCGCTCGTCGAGCGTGTCGAGGTGGGAGTCGAGGTCGTTGAACCGGCCCTCGGTGCGGGTGGCGGTCTCGGCGAGGTGGTTGGCCGCGCCGGCCATGCGCTCGTCGAGCGTGGTGAACCGGCCGTCGACCCGCCCGTCGAGCCCGTCGAAGCGGTCGTCGTGGCGGCCCAGGTGGCCGTCGAGCGCGCCCAGGCGCTGGTCGACGCCGGACAGGCGGGAGTCGAGCCCGCCCAGACGGGCGTCGACGCCGTGGAGGCGGGTGTCGATGTCGGCCAGGCACTCGTCGGCGGTCTCGATGCGCCCGTCGACGGTGGTCAGCCGGTTGTCGACGGCGATGAGCCGGCCGTCGGCCCGGTCGATCCTGCTGTCGACACCGTCGAGGCGGCCCGTCAGGCGGGTCTCGGTGGCGTCGACCCTGGCGCCGACCTCCTCGATGGCGGCTGAGAGCAGCTCGGTGGAGGCGGCCAGCGACCCGTCGACCGCCTTGAGCTTCGTCTCGACCATCTCCGGCAGGCCCTTCACGCCGCTCTCGATGCGGTCGGTGCGGCTGGTGAGCTCGGCCATCGACTTGTCGAGGCGGGTGAAACGGTTGGCGGCGGCGTCCATGCTGGCGCTGAGCTGGCCGAGCTTGCCGGCGAAGTCGCCGAGGCGCTTGGCGATGCCGTCGGTGCTGGCGATGACCGACTCGATCCGCTTGAGCGCCTCGTCGAGGGTCTCGCTGACGGTGCTGATGTCGGCCCACAGGTTGGGCAGTTCCGCCACCGGCTTGACCCGCTCGCCGACGGACGCGACCCGGGCCTCGATGCCGCCCACCTGCTCGCCGACGGCGTCGACGTGGTCGCGTACCGCCTCCACGTGCTGGGCCAGGCCCTCAGCCCAGCTCGGCGGCCTGGTGGTGATGTCGTCGAGGCGGCCGCTCACGGTCTCGAGCGTGCCGGTCAGCCCGCCGAGCTCGCGCTCGCGGACCTCCCGCAGCAGCCACTCCATGCCCTCAAGGCGCTGGCGGATCTCGTCGAGCACCGCGCCCTGCGTGCGCTGCTCGTAGACGTGGTCCTGCGCGGCCCGCGCGAGCAGCTCGCGCATCCTGTCGGAGATGGCGGTCTGGCTGCCTGCCTGGAGAAGGGTGGTGTGGTTGGAGTGATCCACCGAAAGCTCCTTCACTCGCCGACGTCTGCCGCGCAGCGGTGGGTAATCGTTAGGGGTGAACTCTCGCCCGGCCACCTTAGTAGCTCGATCAAGATCTTTCGGTGTCGACTTTAAAAGATCGTGATTGTCGATGTATCGCCCTGATTTGTCATTTACCCAGTTCGGGAGGGGTGCAGATAAGCACGGAAGGGCGGTCGGAGATTCGGGTCAGAATGACCACCGCGGATATGTTTCCGGACAGTCGCAAATCACTGCGCAACCGTTCGATGTCGACCGCCGAGGCGCGTTTCTTGATGGTCACGTTTCCGACATTGCGCGCGCGAAGTGCCGCTCTCAGTTTTTTCACCGAGAACGGCATCACTTCATTCACCTCGTACCTGGACGCCCAGACGGTGTCGACGAGATCGTCACCGGTGATGTAGGCGATCAACGGGTCGGCCAGGCGCCCGTTGACCATGGCGGCCACCTCGGCGACCAGATGCGCGCGGATGGCGGCGCCGTCCGGCTCGTAGACGTAGCGCCCCACCGGGCCGACGGGGGCCTGCGCGCCCGTGGGGGTGAGCGTGCCGCCCTCGGGCAGCAACGTGGCCCTCCTGCCGAACTCCGCGGCGCCCGCCGCCGCCTCGCCGATCCGGGCTCGGGGTACGGCCCGCCCGCCCGCGTCCGTCCCCGCCTGGCCCGCGTCCGTCCCCGCTTGGCCCGCGGATGTCGCTGCCTGGCCCGCGTCCACGGCCATGCCGGACAGGGCGCCCGTCCAGATGGCGGCCTCCTTGACCTCGCCCTTGAACGAGACCCACTCGGCCTCGGCGCCCGGCGGGACGAACTCGTAGGCGATCCCCGGCGCCACCTTCAGGCACGCCGCCGGTGCCCGCTCGAGCAGGTCGAGGATGACCGGCCAGGTGGGGGAGTAGGCGTTCGGGTCGAAGGTCCGCCCCTTCGCGGTACGGCGGGCGGGATCGGCGAACAGGACGTCGTAGGCGGCCGGGTCCACGGAGGCGGCGTCAGCCGTACGGACCGTGACCCTGTCGGACAGCCCCAGCGCGTCGGCGTTGGCCAGCGCGACGGAGACGGTCAGGGGGTCGGTGTCGACGGCGTCCACCTCGCAGCCGGCGCGCGCCAGCGCGACGAGGTCGCCGCCGATGCCGCTGCAGACGTCGACCACCCGCAGGCGCGAGCCGGGCCGGGGTGGTGCCCCCTGGGGCGTGGTGGGGATCTCGTGCGGAGACGCGGGAGCGGCGGGCCTGGCGGTGAGGAGGGCGATCCGGCGGGCACGGTGCTCGGCGACCTCGCGGCGGGTGGCCTGCTCGACCCCGTGCGGAGTGAAGTACATCAGCGCCGCGTCGTCGCCGAACTTCGCCCTGCCCCGCTCCCGCAGCTTCGCCTGGGTGAGGGCGGCGGAGGTGAGGGCGGCGTCGTAGGTCCTGCGCAGCCTGGTCGCGGCCACGACGGGGTCCCCGCTCGCCAGTTCGACGGCCTCGGCGAGGGCCTTCTGGCCGCGAGGTGTCAGGAGTGCGAGGAAGGCGTCGTGGTCCACGCCATACGACGTTAGTGCAGGGCGTCGAGCGTGATGTCGATGGGGAAGGGGACGGAGACGGCGAGCCGGTCGCGGTGGATGCCGGTGGCGACGTAGGCGCCTACGACCTCGTCGAGCTCGTAGGTGTGGATGACGGGCTTGCCGTTCTCGTCTTTCACGATCCAGAAGTGCTCGATGCCGGCCGCGGCGTAGATGCCGGGCTTGACGTGGTTGTCACGATGCTCCGACTCCGGCGAGACCACCTCCACCACCAGGTGGACCTCACGGGGTGTGTAGGCCGTGCGGTCCAGGTCGGCCGCGACCGTGGCGTCGATCACGACGAGATCGGGGCAGGGGCGCTGGCGGGGCGCGATGGTGACGTCCATCTGGGCCGCGATTCCGCGGTCCAGAGGGGCCTGGCCTTCGAGAGCCGTGGCGAGGCGGCGAATGACGAGATCGTGGAAGCGTCTCTGGGGGGACATGAGGAGGAGGGCTCCATCGACGAGTTCGACATGCTTGAAGAGATCCGGTTCGCCATGGGGCCCGTCCTCGGGGAGCAGGTCCAGGTCGTCGGCCGTCCACCCGCCCTCCGGTGGCAACGGCCAGTTGGCGAGGACGTGGCGCACGTCATCCATCGTGCTGGTCACGTCACGCATCGTAGCGTCGTCGTCACCGCCGTTTCTGGTCGTCACGTGGTCCAGTGTTCCCCCTTTCGCGGCTCCGTGTCGTCCGGGAGGGGAGTTTTCCGGCGCCCGAGTATCGCTCTGAGCTGAGCAGAGCGGTTCGTGTTGACGGGCAAGGCCTGCTTGCATACTGTTTCGTGTTGGCACTCTCCCCTTGAGAGTGCCAACGTGCGACGAGGCAGGTCTGACACCCGCGACGGCAGGCCCAGCTGGTCGCCTCTTCTAGATCATCCAAATCTGAAGGGGAGGTCCGATCGTGACGACCGCCACTAAGGTTCCCGTTAAGCCGCTCGGCGACCGCATTGTGGTCCAGCCGCTTGAGGCCGAGCAGACCACCGCTTCCGGCCTGGTCATCCCGGACACCGCCAAGGAGAAGCCGCAGGAGGGCAAGGTCCTCGCGGTGGGCCCGGGCAACTGGGACGAGGACGGCGAGAAGCGCATCCCGCTCGACGTCAGCGAGGGCGACATCGTCCTCTACAGCAAGTACGGCGGCACGGAGGTCAAGTACGGCGGCGAGGAGTACCTCGTGCTCTCCGCCCGTGACGTTCTCGCCATCATCGAGAAGTAAGCCGTGAGAAAGCCCCGGGCCCGCCAAGTGCCCGGGGCTTTCACCGCCAACGGACGTGCCTGATGGACCGCCATCTGCCCGACGCGTCGGCTGAGGCAGGCGACGGCGGCCCTCGTACGTCTCCGGATGGGACGCTGAGAGGACTTTTCCCATGCCGAAGATCCTGGAGTTCGAAGAGGACGCGCGGCGCGCGCTTGAGCGCGGCGTCAACGCCCTCGCGGACGCAGTGAAGGTGACCCTGGGCCCGCGCGGCCGCAACGTGGTCATCGACAAGAAGTTCGGGGCGCCGACCATCACCAACGACGGCGTCACCATCGCTCGCGAGGTCGAGCTCGAGGCGCCGTACGAGAACCTCGGCGCCCAGCTCGCCAAGGAAGTGGCGACCAAGACCAACGACATCGCCGGTGACGGCACCACCACGGCGACCGTCCTCGCCCAGGCGATGGTCCGCGAGGGCCTGCGCAACGTGGCCGCGGGCGCTTCCCCGCTGTCGCTCAAGCGCGGCATCGACCAGGCCGCCAAGGCCGTCAGCGACAAGCTGCTGGCCTCCGCGCGCCCTGTCGAGGACAAGAAGGAGATCGCCAATGTCGCGACGATCTCCGCTCAGGACGCCAAGATCGGCGAGCTGATCGCCGAGGCGTTCGACAAGGTGGGCAAGGACGGTGTCATCACCGTCGAAGAGTCCAACGCCATGGGCATGGAGCTCGAGTTCACCGAGGGCCTGCAGTTCGACAAGGGCTACCTGTCGGCCTACATGGTCACCGACCCCGAGCGCATGGAAGCGGTCCTCGAGGACCCGTACATCCTGATCCACCAGGGCAAGATCGCTTCGATCGCCGACTTCCTGCCGCTGCTGGAGAAGGTCGCCCAGACCAAGAAGGCGCTGCTGGTCATCGCCGAGGACGTCGAGGGCGAGGCCCTGGCCGTCCTGGTGACCAACAAGATCCGCGGCACCTTCACCTCGGTGGCCGTCAAGGCCCCCGGCTTCGGTGACCGCCGCAAGGCCATGCTGCAGGACATCGCGATCCTGACCGCCGGCCAGGTCGTCAGCGAGGAGATCGGCCTCAAGCTCGACCAGGTCGGCCTCGAGGTGCTCGGCACCGCCCGCCGTGTCGTCGTCACCAAGGACGCCACCACGATCGTGGACGGTGCCGGTGACGCGCAGGCGATCGAGGACCGCGTCAAGGAGATCAAGCTCGCCATCGAGCAGTCCGACTCCGACTGGGACCGTGAGAAGCTCCAGGAGCGCCTCGCGAAGCTGTCCGGCGGCGTCTGCGTGCTGCGCGTCGGCGCGGCCACCGAGGTGGAGCTCAAGGAGAAGAAGCACCGCCTCGAGGACGCGATCTCCGCGACCCGCGCCGCGATCGAGGAGGGCATCGTCTCCGGCGGTGGCTCCGCGCTCATCCACGTCTCCAAGGACCTGGACGACCTCGGTCTGTCCGGCGACGAGGCGACCGGTGTGGGCGTCGTCCGCCGCGCGCTGATCGAGCCGGCCCGCTGGATCGCCGAGAACGCCGGTCTCGAGGGCTACGTCGTCACCCACAAGGTCTCCGAGATGTCCGCGGGTCACGGCCTCAACGCCGCGACCGGCGAGTACGGCGACCTGGTGGCGCAGGGCGTCATCGACCCCGTGAAGGTGACGCGCTCGGCCGTCCAGAACGCCGCGTCCATCGCGGGCATGTTGCTCACCACCGAGGCTCTCGTGGTGGACAAGCCCGAGGAGGAGGCCCCGGCCGCCGGTGGTCACGGCCACGGTCACGGCCACGGCCACTGACCTGCGTCGACCTGAGGTCCGCGTCCCGTCCCGGGGCGCGGACCTTTCGCATTCCTGGGACGATCCGCCCCTGCCAGGCGACGTGACGGCCCCTCGGGGCGGCAGTCCCTTGCCGCACGGGTGAGGGCCGCTCCGGGGTGGCAGTCCCTCGTACGGCAAGCCCCCCACGCCCACCGTGGGCACGGGGCCGGGGTCCGTCCTGCCACGCCACTCCAGCGGGACGGGGCGGGCCGCCGTTACGTCACGCCCCCTGAACCGACGTCCTGAACCGCGCACGGAAGGCGGAAGGGGCCACGCCGAGGCGGGAACGCCCGCCGCAACGACCCGTCCTCGCAGGTGCGGTTTCGGCGGTGGGGTGGTGACGGAGAGTTCGCGGAAAGGCGATGCATGGGCGAGTGCGAAGTTGTCCGGAAAGAGAACTATTTCGCGGTAAACCGAACACGTTCGTAAAGCGTCCCCCCGTCTGACGTGTTTCCTGCATTTCAGCTAATGGCCTGAAATATCGTCACACACCGAAACCCTTAGTGTGGCGGACCGATTACGCCGCGTTATCGTCGCTTCAATGTGACCAATCCGTAGCCGTTCGCTATGACGACAGGCACGATCAGTGCGGGCATCATGCCTAACGTGAGCGAGGGAAGCGTCGCCGACGCCAAAATTGGGGTAAGGCTTGCGTCGAGACTTCCGGCACGAGCGGACGAGTCCGACCTTCGGGAACTGACGAGCCTCGCCGTCCAGGGGGATCGCACCGCGATCGAATCTCTGCTCGGGGAGCTCCGTCCCATGGTGGTGCGCTATTGCCGTGCGCGACTGGGGAGGGTTTCCGGGCAATATCACATCGCCGATGACGTGGCGCAGGAAGTCTGCATCGCCGTGCTGTCCGCGCTGCCCCGCTACCGTGACATGGGCCGGCCGTTCGCCTCCTTCGTGTTCGGGATCGCCTCCCACAAGGTGGCCGACGCGCTGCGCAGTTCGGTGCGCTCCGCCGTACCGACGCAGGATCTGCCCGACGGGCCCGACGAGGGGCCGGGGCCGGAGGAGACGGTCGTCCGCTACATCGAGGTGGAGCACGCCCGCAGGCTGCTGTCGCGGCTGCCGGACAACCAGCGCGAGCTGCTGCTGTTGCGGGTGGTGTCGGGGTTGTCGGCCGAGGAGACAGGTAATGTACTCGGCATGACACCAGGTGCGGTGAGGGTCGCCCAGCATCGGGCGCTGGCCAGGCTCCGGCAGATGGCCGAGCTGGAGTCGATCGCTTGACCGAAGAAGAAAGCGACGCGCTCCTCGACGCGTTGTCACGGGGCGAGCCGCCGCCCCTCGGTGATCCGGCCGCCGCGCTGCTCGCGGCGCTGCTGGAGGACGTCGGTCAGCGTCGCTCTTCGGTGTCGATGACGCCGTCGACGTAGCCTCTGGCGTACTCCCAGCTGACGTAGTCGGACGGGTCCGGATGGAAGGCCGGCTCGTGCACCTGCGGCTGGCCGTTCTCGATCATCTGGCGGAGATTGCCGCGCAGCAGGTCCCAGTCGAAGAAGTGCTGTTCGGAGCATTCCGGGCAGTCGAGGACCAGGCCCAGCACACCCTGCGGCTCCAGCAGGGAGCGGAAGACCTCGACGTCGGCCAGGTCGGTGATGGCCTCGTCGCGCTCGGCAGCGGTCAGCGGCTCGGCGTCGTCGAGATCGCCCAGGGCCGAGCTGGGATCGTTCGGGTCGTCCGCGAACGGGTCCGGTGGCACATCTTCCAACACCTTCCCACCATAAGACCGATGGGGTCCTTCAGGTGAGCCATCCTCGTCGCGCGGCCTCCACGCCCGCGTGAAAACGTGACTGGGCGCCCAGCTCGGCCATGGCGTCGGCGAACCTGGCGCGGACGGTGCGGACGGACACCCCGAGATGGCGCGCGATGGAGTCGTCGCACATGCCCTGCGCGGCCAGCCGCAGCACCTGCACCATGCCGTCGCCCTTGCGTCCCCAGGGCAGTGGTACGGCCCGCGCCCACAGCTCCTCGAACAGCGAGTGCAGCACCCCCACCACGATCGGCGCCCGGACGACGTAGAAGTTGTAGGCGTGGTCGGGCAGGTTGCCGCCCCACGTGGCGGGCAGCCCCGCCACCCCGGGCCCCGCGGTCATGAACCAGCTCGGCACCCGGTCGAGCGTGCGGACCTGGCCTCCGCTGGCCAGTAAGCGGGTCAGCTGGTCGCGCACGCCCGGCAGCGTGAGCGTCGAGACCGGGATGACCGCGCGCAGCGACAGCAGCTCGCGCTGCTGGGCGTCGACCCATGGGTCGGCGAACTTGCGGGCGAAGTCGAGCATGGTGCGCTCGTCGGGGATGGCGGTGAGCAGGTCCATCGGCGGCGCCTGGACGGCCATGCCGACCACGCTCTCGTAGAGGATGTCGGCGCCGCTGACCAGCTCGACGGGAAAGGGCCCGCTCTGGTAGTCGCGGCCGGCGTCGTAGTCGCGGATCAGGTGGCGGATGGACGACAGGGCGGAGTCGATGCGGCGGCTCTCCTCCGCCAGCAGGTCGAGGCGCTGGGCGATGAGCCTGCCGAGGGCGCCGGCCGGGTGGCGGGCGAGGTAGTGGCCCGACTGCTCGTCGACGACGCCCAGCCGGACGAGGTCGTCGAGCTGCCTGCCGACGGCGTCGGCGGGGCCGTCCATGGCCGCGGCGAGCTCGGTCACCGTGGCCCGGTGCAGTCTCAGCACCGCCGTGTAGAGCGCGGTTTGCCCCGGATCGAGGCCGAGGGTCTCGAGAGGGTCCGACGTGGTGCTGGAGTGGTTGCGCATGTGCGGTGCTCCGTAGGGGGGACACGGGCGTGCCGCGAGGATAACCCGGTCGCAGGGCCGTGTCCCGCCCTTGCGCCGACTGCTTCGCGCCACGTGCAACTTCGTGCAATTGCACGTTTTCACATTGCGATGTGCCATCGCGTAACGCAGCATTAACCCAGCGTCGGCACCAGCAGGACGAACAGCGCCGCCACCTGGACACGGAGGGGGGTCCGGTGGCATTCCGCGCCTCGTCCGAGGCTGCCGGTGGCCGGAGAACCGGGGCGGATCACCGACCGCCCCGGTTCTCCGGCACTTCACGATGCGTGGAGGACGACGGACCGTGGGGGTCATCGTCCTCCATCCCCACCCTGATCCTTTTGGGCCTACCCACTAAACTGGCTGTCACAAGCATGAATGGCAGCTGGAGGGGTCACGGCATGTCCAAGTTCACAGAGACGGGGCTCACGTTCGATGACGTGTTGCTCGTTCCCGCTTATTCGGACATGCAGCCGGGCGATGCCAACACGGCAACCCGGCTCTCGCGCGGCATCACGCTGTCCATCCCGCTGGTCTCGGCCGCGATGGACACCGTGACCGAGGCGCGCATGGCCGTGGCGATGGCCCGCCAGGGCGGCATCGGCATCCTCCACCGCAACCTGTCCATCGAGGAGCAGGCTCAGCAGGCCGACCTGGTCAAGCGCTCCGAGGCCGGCATGGTCACCAATCCGGTGACCTGCTCGCCCGACGACACCCTCGCCGACGTCGAGCGGCTGTGCGCCAACTACCGCATCTCCGGTGCCCCCGTGACCGACGCCGGCGGCGTACTGGTCGGCATCGTCACCAACCGTGACATGCGTTACGAGAGCGACCAGAGCCGGACCGTGCGCGAGGTCATGACCCCGATGCCGCTGGTCACCGCGCCGGTCGGGGTGTCGCGCGACGAGGCGTTCGCGCTGCTGAAGGCCAACAAGATCGAGAAGCTGCCGCTGGTCGACGCCCAGGGCAGGCTGCGCGGCCTCATCACCATCAAGGACTTCACCAAGAGCGAGCAGTACCCGCTGTCGACCAAGGACGCCGACGGCCGCCTGGTCGTCGGCGCGGCCATCGGCGTGGCGGGCGACGCCGAGAAGCGCGCCCAGGCCCTCATCGACGCGGGCATCGACGTGATCATCGTCGACACCGCCCACGGCGACTCCAAGGGCGTCGGCGACATGATCGCCAAGGTCAAGGCCAACAGCCACGGCATCGACGTCATCGGCGGCAACATCGCCACCCGGGCGGGCGCGCAGCTGCTCATCGACGCCGGCGCCGACGCGGTCAAGGTGGGTGTGGGCCCCGGCTCGATCTGCACCACCCGGGTGGTGGCGGGCGTCGGCGCGCCGCAGATCACCGCCATCCACGAGGCGTCGCTGGCCTGCGGCCCCGCGGGCGTCCCGCTGATCGGCGACGGCGGCCTGCAGTACTCGGGAGACATCGTCAAGGCCATCGCGGCCGGCGCCGACACCGTCATGCTCGGCTCCCTGCTCGCCGGCTGCGAGGAGTCGCCCGGCGACCTGATCTTCATCAACGGCAAGCAGTTCAAGTCCTACCGGGGGATGGGTTCGCTCGGCGCGGTCCGCAACCGCGAGCGCGGCGGCACCTCCTTCAGCAAGGACCGCTACGGCCAGGACACGGTCGGCTCCGAGGACAAGTACATCCCCGAGGGCATCGAGGGCCAGGTCCCCTACCGCGGGCCGGTCTCGGCGGTCACCTACCAGCTCGTCGGCGGTCTCCACCAGGGCATGTGGTACGCCGGGTGCCGCACGATCGACGAGATGCACGAGCGCAGCCGGCTCATGCCGATCACTTCCGCGGGTCTCAAGGAGAGCCACCCGCACGACATCCAGATGACGGTCGAAGCTCCGAACTATCACAGAAGGTAACTGTTTTTGATGACTCAGGTGGAGATCGGCCGCGGCAAGACCGGCCGCCGTGCCTACGCGCTCGACGAGATCGGCCTGGTGCCCTCGCGGCGCACGCGCGACCCGGAGGAGGTCTCGATCGCCTGGCAGATCGACGCCTACCGGTTCGAGCTGCCCGTGGTGGTCGCGCCGATGGACAGCGTCGTCTCGCCCGCCACGGCGATCATGATCGGCAAGCTGGGCGGCCTCGCGCCGCTCGACCTCGAGGGCCTGTGGACCCGCTACGAGGACCCGAGCCCGTTGCTGGAGGAGTGCGCCGAGCTCGACGCCGAGGCGGCCACGCGCAGGCTCCAGGAGATCTACACGGCGCCGATCAAGGAGGAGCTGGTCGGGCGCAGGATCCGGGAGATCCGCGACGCCGGCGTGACCACCGCGGTCCGCCTGTCGCCGCAGCGCACCGTGCAGTTCCACAAGACGGTCATCGACGCGGGCGTCGACATCTTCGTGATCCGCGGCACGACGGTCTCGGCCGAGCACGTCTCGAGCAAGGCCGAGCCGCTGAACCTCAAGCAGTTCATCTACGAGCTCGACGTGCCGGTGATCGTGGGCGGGTGCGCCACCTACACCGCGGCCCTGCACCTGATGCGCACGGGCGCGGCGGGCGTGCTGGTCGGCTTCGGCGGCGGCGCCTCCCACACCACGCGCAACGTGCTCGGCGTCGCCGTCCCGATGGCCACGGCGATCTCCGACGTGGCGGCGGCGCGGCGCGACTACCTCGACGAGTCAGGTGGCCGCTACGTGCACGTGATCGCCGACGGCGGCATGGGCACCTCGGGCGACATCGCCAAGGCGATCGCCTGCGGGGCCGACGCGGTGATGGTGGGCTCGCCGCTCGCGCGGGCGACGGAGGCTCCCGGTCACGGGTTCCACTGGGGTTCCGAGGCGCACCACCCCGACCTGCCGCGCGGGCGCAGGGTGCAGTTCGGGACGGTGGGCACGCTGGAGCAGATCCTGCACGGGCCGTCCACCGTGGCCGACGGGTCGATGAACCTGATGGGTGCGCTGAAGCGCACGATGGCCTCGACCGGCTACTCCGACATCAAGGAGTTCCAGCGGGTCGAGGTGGTCGTCGCGCCGATCCAGCGCTGACGTCCTGACCTGAGGAGACCCGCGCCCCGTCCGGGGGTGCGGGTCTCCGGCGTCTCCGGCTCGGGGTGCGGTCGGGTCGGTGGGTACGCCGTGGCCCGCCGTCCGGCCTGCCGGTGGACGTCCTCATGCCCTGGCGTACCACGTGACCGTGGCGCCGTTGCTGAACGTCCTGCTCTGCGTGGGCGCGAACCGGGTGGGCCGGAACCCGCCGGCGAAGGCGGGGATCCCGTCGCCCGCGACCACCGGGTAGTGCTTGATGATCAGTTCGTCGATCTCCGGCAGGACGGCGGCCGCGAGCTTGCCGCCGCCGCACAGGTAGATGTCCATGCCGTCCTCCTTCTTGAGCCGCCGCACCAGCTCCAGCGGCTCGCTCCTGACGATCTCGACCAGGGGGTCGGTGCTGTCGGGCAGCGTGGTGGACACGACGTGGTGCCGCAGCGGGGTGTAGGGGCTGGTCATGCCGGCGTCCAGGCCCGGCAGGTAGGTGCCGCGCCCCATGACGACCGTGTCGAAGCGGCGCGCGGGAGCGTCGAGGCCGATCATCGCGCGGACGTGCGCCGGCACGACCTCCGGCAGCTCGGTGTTCATCCAGGCCGCCATGTCGTCGCTCACCGGGTAGAAGTCCCATTCGCCGCCGGGGCCCGCGATGTAGCCATCGATCGAGACGCCCACGTAGTACACGAGCTTTCGCATAAGCAGCAACTCCGTTTGTAGTACTCTGAATGAAGTGGTTAGAACGTAGTACTACATCTGGAGTGGTGTCAAGTGCGCAGGAATCCGGAGCGGCGGGCGGCCCTCGTCGACGCGGCCATCGAGGTGCTGGCCCGCGAGGGCGCCAGGGGGCTGACGTTCAGGGCGGTCGACGCCCAGGCGGCGGTGCCGCCGGGGACCGCGTCCAACTACTTCTCCAGCCGTGACGACCTGCTCACCCAGGCGGGAGGGCGGATCTACGAGCGGCTGGAGCCCGACGAGACGACCATGACGCTCGCTCTGACCGGCCCGCGTGACAAGGACAGGGTCGTCGAGCTGCTCAGGGAGATGGTGGCCAGAATCAGCGCCTACTCCACCGGGTACCTGGCGCTGCTGGAGCTGCGGCTGGAGGCGACACGCAGGCCCGAACTGCGGGCCGTCCTGACCGAGCGGATCCGTGCCGACGTGGAGGGGAACGTGCGCATCCACCTGGGGTCGGGGCTGCCCGGCGACGCGACGGCGGTGAAACTGCTCTATCTCGCGCTGAACTGGCTGATCGTGGAGCGGCTGACGCTGCCGGACGTCTTCTCCGAGGAGGAGGCCGACGAACTCGTGGCCCGGGCGGCCGAGCGACTGATCCTCGGCTGAGAACGACGGCGCCTAGACTGCTCCGCTATGACTGCCTCACCCCCAGGCGCACCGTGATGGCCGATCTCCAGCACACGCACGAGGTGACCTTCGACGGCGACGTGGTCACCAAACGCTACGTCGACGGGAAGACGGGCGCGGACGAGCGCGAGTGGCGCGCGCTCACCCTGCTCGGCGAGCACGCGCCAGGGCTGGCGCCGGCGCCCATCGCCTTCGAGCCCGGCGTGGTGGTCATGTCCAGGGTGGACGGGACACCGGTGCGCGGCGTGCCCTCCGGGGCCGCGCCCCTGGCGGAGCTGGCGGCGACGCTCGGCCGGTTGCACGCGGCGGTGCCCGCACGGGTGCTGCGGGACCTGCCCGAACGGCCGTGGCAGGTCGAACAGCTCGCCGCGCAGGTGCGCGCGTGGTGCGCCGCGTGGCGGCCGCGGGGCACGCGCGCCGATCTGGCGGTGCGGGAGGGCGCCAGGTGGCTGGAGGGATGGCGCCCGGGTACGGCCGGCGTGCGTCCGGCGTTCGGGGCGGGTGACGGCAACCTGTCCAACTTCCTGTGGGACGGCGTCCGCGTGCGGGTGGTCGACTTCGAGGACTCCGGCCGCTCGGACCGGGCCTACGAGCTGGCCGAGCTCGCCGAACACGTGTCGGCGTGGGTCGACGGCGAGGTGGACGTGCTGGCCAGGGTCGAACTCGACCGCGACGAGGCGGCGAGGGTGCGGGAGTGCCGCAGGCTGCAGGCGCTGACGTGGCTGTTCCTGCTGTCGGGGGAGGGGCCGCGCAACCCGCCGGGGACGTTCGCGAAGCAGGTCGAGCGGGTGCTGCGGGCGCTGGACGGCGGCTGACCGCCGCCTGACCCTCAGCGAGACGGGCCGCGAGGTGCCGGACCGCTGGACGGCGGCTGACCGCCGCCTGACCCTCCGCGAGGCGGGCCGCGAGGTGCCGGACCCTGGACGGCGGGCGGTGCCTCAGCGCCGCCTGGCCAGCAGCTGGGCCAGCCCCACCGCCAGCCCCACCATCAGGACGGTCGCCGCGACGGCGCCCCCGATCAGCCCCCAGGGCGGGCCGCCGGGGGAGGAGCCGGCGGCCGGGACGCTCGCGTGCTCACCCGCGGCCCCCGGCGAGGCGGCCTGGGCGACCGGAGAGCTCATGACGGGCGGGGCCGGGGTGCCGAGGGCGGCGAGCAGCTCCGTGGTGACGGACCGCCCGAAGTCGTCCGGCGAGCCGGCCTCGTCACCCCGCCGCAGCGGTCCGCTGCGGCCCGCTTCGAGCTTCACGTTCCCCGAGCACAGCGACGAGGACAGCGACGTGCCGGGATGCGTCGGGAACATCCCGCCGTCATCCGCCACCGGCGACGCGAACACCAGGTACCGGGCACCCTTGGCGAAGTCGTAGCCGCACGCGGCCGAGTCGGCGTTGGTCGCCACCTCGACCGTCGCCGCGCGTCCGCCCTTGTAGACCTGGTCGACCGCGAACGTGACCACGAAGGGCGGCGGGGGACCGGACAGCGATCCTGGCAGCCGGCGGACGGACTGCACCGTTCCGGTGAACACCGCGGCCGAGTCCTTCACCGCCTCCTTCGGGGTCAGGGAGGCGCAGCTGCAGGCGCATGCCGTACCGGCAGGGGCCAGGAGGAAGGCGGCGACGAGGGCGAGAACGGCGAGCAGGCGCATGCCCACTCACACGGATGCGGCGCGCTCCCGGTTCAGGACAGGACGCCGAGCAGGTGGGTGACCTCGCGGGCGACCGCGTCCCGGGCCGCCTTGAGGTACTTGCGGGAGTCGACGACCTGGGGATCGCGGGCCAGGTAGTCACGGACGGCCCCGGTGAAGGCCTTGTTGAGGTGCGTGGCGATGTTGATCTTCTTCATGCCGTGCCGTACGGCGTCGCGCAGGTTCTCGTCGGACACCCCCGACGAGCCGTGCAGGACCAGCGGCACCGGCACCGCGGCGTGCAGTTCGGCGATCAGCGCCAGGTCGAGCACGGCGTCCTTGGTCGTCATCGCGTGGGAGGTGCCGACGGCGACGGCGAGGGCGTCGACGCCGGTGCGGGCGACGTAGTCGACCGCCTCGTGCGGCTTGGTGCGCACGCCGGGCGCGTGGACGCCGTCCTTGCCGCCGACCTCGCCGAGCTCGGCCTCCACCCACACGCCGTGGGCGTGGCAGTGGGCGACGACCTGGGCCGTGGCGGCGACGTTCTCCTCGTCGGGCAGCGCGGAGGCGTCGAACATGACCGAGCCGATGCCGAGCGCGACGGCCTCCTCGACCAGCGCCCTGTCGGTGGCGTGGTCGAGATGGACGGCGACGGGCACGGCCGCGCGCCTGGCTACGGCGAGCGCGGCGAGGGCGACGGGTTCGAGCGCGCCGTGGTAGCGGACGGCGTTCTCGCTGATCTGCAGGACCACCGGCGCGCCCGCGGCCTCGGCGCCCGCGACGATCGCGGTCGCGTGCTCCAGCTGGATCACGTTGAACGCGCCGACGCCAGCCTTCGCGCTGTTGACGATCTCTGCGATGCCGACGAGAGGCATGGGGCTCCTTCTAAGAGATGACGATCTCGGGGTGGATGGCGTCGAACACGCCACGATCGAAGTCGCCCGCCACGGGCGCGGCGACGGCGGCGGCGCCGAGAGCGGCCGCCCTGCGCAGCAGGTCGGGCCACGGCAGCTCCTCCACCAGCCCCAGGGTCAGGCCCGCCACCAGCGCGTCGCCCGCCCCCGTCGGGTTGCCCTCCACCCGGTACGGCATGCGCGCGCGGAAGGTCCCCGCCGGCGTGATGGCGTGCAGCCCTTCCTCGCCCATGGACACGACGACCGCCCCCGCGCCTTCGGCCAGGACCGCCTCGGCCCCGCCGTCAGGGAAGGCCCTGGACAGCTCGTCCTTGTTGGGCTTGACGATCGAGGGCCGCCCCTTGGGCGCGTGGCGCAGCGGCTCGCCGTCGGCGTCGACGATCGTCGGCACGCCGGTCATGGCGGACAGCGTGGCGTAGAGGTCGGCTGGGACGCCGCGGGGCAGGCTGCCGGAGATCACGACGGCCTCGGCGTCCGCGGCCAGGCGCTCGAAGTCGGTCAGGAAGAGGTCGAGTTCGGCGCCGGTCACCTGCGGGCCCGGCTCGTTGAACAGCGCCGTGGTGCCCGAGTGGATCACCAGCGTGGTGCGGGAGTCGCCGGAGATCGGGGTGAGCGCGCAGGGCAGGCCCGCGGCGTCGAGGTCGGCGCGGATGGCCGTGCCCGTGGGGCCGCCGGCGAGGCCCGCCACCACGACCTCACGGCCGAAGGCGGCGAGCACCCGCGCGACGTTGACACCCTTGCCACCGGCACGCCTGTGCACCGAGGAGACCCGGTTCACCCCGTCCCAGTCGGCGTCGGGCACCCGGTAGGTGACGTCGAGGGCGGCGTTGAGCGTGACGGTGAGGATCATCAGGGCTCCGTGATCCAGCCGCCGCGCTTCATGACGCCGGCGACCTCGAGGGAATCGTTGAGAACGACCAGGTCGGCGATCTTGCCCGCGGTGATGGACCCCACCTGGTCGGCGATGCCGAGCACGCGGGCGGGGGTCAGCGAGGAGACCTCGACGGCCTCGGCGACGGACAGCCCGACCTGCTGGACGGCACGACGGAAGGCGACGTCCATGGTGAGGGTGCTGCCCGCGATGGAACCGCCCTCGGCCAGGCGGGCCACGCCGTCGCGGACGTCGACCTCCATGGAGCCGAGCACGTAGGTGCCGTCGCCCATGCCGGTGGCGGCCATCGCGTCGGTGATCAGCGCGGTGCGCTCGGGGCCGGCGACGGTGTAGGCGAGGCGGAGCATGGCGGAGTGGACGTGGACGCCGTCGTTGATCAGCTCGATGGTGACGCGCTCGTCCTCCAGGAGGGCGGCGATGGGCCCCGGCGCGCGGTGGCCGAGCGGGGGAAGCGCGTTGTAGAGGTGGGTGGCGACCGTGGCGCCCGCGTCGATGCCCGCGATGGTCTGGTCGTAGGTGGCGTCGCTGTGGCCGAGAGCGGCGATGACGCCTTCGCCGGCCGCCGCGCGGATGGTGTCGAGCGCCCCCGGCAGCTCGGCGGCGATGGTCAGCATGCGCACGTGGCCGCGGCCTGCCTTGACCAGCTCGCCGAACTCCCGCGGGTCGGGCTCGCGCAGCAGCTTGGGGTTGTGCGCGCCGCAGCGGGCCTTGGAGATGTAGGGGCCCTCGAAGTGGATGCCGGCCAGCAGGCCGTCGTCGCACAGGTCGGCCAGGGACGAGGTGGCGGCGGCGATGTCCGCCACCGACCCCGTCACCAGGCTGGCGACCATCGTGGTGGTGCCGTGACTCTCGTGGAGCGCGACGGCGTCGCGCGCCTTGTCCTGCTGACCAGTGGGGAAGGATCCGCCCGCGCCGCCATGGTTGTGGATGTCGACGAAGCCGGGCACGACCAGCCGCCCGGCCAGGCTGTGGCCCGCTCGGGGGGCGGATCCGTGACCGACATGCGTGATGCGGCCGTCTTCGATGGTCAGCCACCCGTCGTGGACTCCCTCGGGAGTCGCGATACGGGCGTCGGCGAGAGTAAGGCTCATGAAGAAAGAATCACAGATCGCGTGAGGTGCATCGGCTCGTCGGGGTCGAGCCCGCGGGCGAAGGCGCGCGCGACGGCGACCCGCTGGGCGCGGATCAGCTCGGCCATCGGGTCGAGCGCGGTCTCGAAGAACGTGCCGCCGGTGGCTTCGACCTGCTCGCGCAGCCCCTGAGGGGCGCTTCCGAGCATCCAGGTGACGCGGCCGGGGCCCGCGATGCTGATCGGGCCGTGGCGGTACTCCATCGCCGGGTACGCCTCGGTCCACGACCGGGACGCCTCGCGCATCTTCAGCGCCGCCTCCTGCGCCAGGCCGACGGACCAGCCGGTGCCGAGGAAGCTGAACTGCTCGGCCTCGACCAGCGCGGCGTCGAGCGGGGCGGAGACGGCCTCGCCCGCGTCGGCGATGGCCTGGGTGAGGTCCTCGCCGAGGCTGGCGCGCAGCAGCGCGAGCTGGGTGGTGGCGAAGCGGGTCTGCACGACGGACCGCTCGTCGGCGTAGTCGAGGACGATGACCTGGTCGGCCAGGTTCATGACCGGCGTGTCGGGGTCTGCGGTGATGGCCGTGGTCCTGGTGCCGACCTTGCCCAGCAGTTCGAGCACCTCGGTGGTGGTGCCGGAGCGCGTCAGCGCCAGCACCCGGTCGTAGGAACGGCCGAGCGGCGCCTCCGACGCGGCGAAGGCGTCGGTCTCGCCCAGGCCGGCCCGCTCGCGGAGCGTGGCGTAGGCCATCGCGATGAACCAGGAGGTGCCACAGCCGACGACGGCGACCCGCTCGCCCGGCTTGGGCAGGGCGTCGGCCGGAATGTTCGCCACGGCACGCCGCCAGCAGTCGGGCTGAGACGCGATCTCGGCCTCGGTGTGGGTGGTCAAGGCTTCCTCCCGATTGTGATTGTTTCTGCTCTTTTTATAGCACAAAAGAGCACAACTGTGCAGTGCTGGTGGGCGGGTCATCGGATGTGCCAGGCTTGCCTCCATGAGCCGTTATGACCGATGGAACTCGATTCTCGAGCTGCTGGCGCAGGAGGGACGGCTCTCGGTCGAGGAGGCCGCCGAATCGCTCGACGTCTCCACCGCGACCATCCGCCGCGACTTCGACCAACTCGCCCAGCAGCAGATGCTCATGCGCACCCGCGGCGGCGCCGTCGCGCAGAGCGTCAGCTACGACCTGCCGCTGCGCTACAAGACCGCGCGCCACGCCGACGAGAAGCACCGCATCGCCGCGGCCGCCGCCGACCTGATCGCGCCGGGCGCCGTGGTCGGTATGAACGGCGGCACCACGACCTCCGAGCTGGCCCGCACCCTGGCCACCCGCTCGACGCTCGAGACCGGGTTCACGATCGTCACCAACGCGCTCAACATCGCCGCCGAGCTCACCGTCCGCCAGCACGTGAAGATCGTGGTGACCGGCGGCGTGGCGCGGCAGCAGTCCTACGAGCTCATCGGACCATTGGCGAGCGGCGTGCTCGACCAGGTGACGCTGGACGTGGCCTTCCTCGGCGTCGACGCCCTCGACGTCGAGCTCGGCGCCTCCGCGCACCACGAGGGCGAGGCCTCGGTCAACAGCCTGCTCATCGGCAGGGCCGCCCAGGTCGTGGTCGTGGCCGACTCCTCCAAGCTGGGCAAGCGGGCCTTCGCCAGGATCTGCCCCGTCAACCAGATCGACACGCTGGTGACCGACGAGCGGCTGTCCGACGAGATGGCGAGCCGCTTCGCGGACGCGGGCGTGAAGGTGATCCGCGCGTGAACGTCGTGGCGTAGCCCGACGTACGTCAACGCTCGACCCGAACGAAAGCGGGTACGTTCGTTGTCATGACGGCCAACATCGGAGCCTCCAGGCTGGGTCCCGTCGAGAGGACGGCCGCGCTGGCCGCGATGGCGGAACGGGAGCTTGACGTAGTCGTCGTCGGTGGCGGCATCGTGGGCGCGGGAGTGGCGCTCGACGCGGCCACCCGCGGCCTGTCCGTCGGCCTCGTGGAGGCGCGCGACTTCGCCTCCGGCACCTCCTCCCGCTCCTCCAAGCTCATCCACGGCGGTCTGCGCTATCTGGAGCAGCTCAACTTCGACCTGGTCAGGGAGGCGCTGCAGGAGCGGGCCCTGCTGCTGCAGCGCATCGCGCCCCATCTGGTGCGGCCGGTGCCGTTCCTGTTCCCGATGACCCACTACGGATGGGAACGTCCCTACGTCGGGGCGGGCGTGGCGCTCTACGACACCCTCGGTTTCGCCTCCGGCCTGACCCGCGGCATGCCCGGGCACCGCCACCTGTCCAGGAGCAGGGCGCTGCGGCTGGCGCCCGCGCTCAAGCGCAGTGCCTTCACCGGCGCCGTGCAGTACTGGGACGCCCAGGTCGACGACGCCCGCTACGTGATGACCACGCTGCGCACCGCGGCCGCCTACGGCGCGCACGTCGCCCAGCGGACGCAGGTGGTCGGCTTCCTGCGCGAAGGGGAGCGGGTCACCGGGGTGCGGGTGCTGGACCTGGAGAACTCCACCGAGTTCGAGATCAGGGCGCGCCAGGTGGTCAACGCCACCGGGGTCTGGACCGACGACATCCAGGAGCTGGTCGGCGGCAGGGGCCAGATCCACGTGCGCGCCTCCAAGGGCATCCACCTGGTGGTCCCGCGCGACCGGATCCACTCGATGACCGGCATCATCCTGCGCACGGAGAAGTCCGTGCTGTTCGTGATCCCGTGGGGACGGCACTGGATCATCGGCACCACCGACACCGAGTGGACTCTCGACCGGGCGCACCCCGCCGCCTCGCGGGTCGACATCGACTACCTGCTCGACCATGTCAACGGCGTGCTGTCGGTCCCGCTGACCAGGGACGACGTCGAGGGCGTCTACGCCGGGCTGCGCCCCCTGCTGTCGGGGGAGTCGGAGGAGACCTCCAAGCTGTCCAGGGAGCACGTGGTCGCCCACCCGGTGCCGGGCCTGGTGATGATCGCGGGCGGCAAGTACACCACCTACCGGGTGATGGCCAAGGACGCGGTCGACGCGGTCGCGCACGGCCTCGACCAGCGCGTCCCCCCCTCCTGCACCGACCGCGTCCCGCTGGTGGGCGCCGAGGGCTACCAGGCGCTGTGGAACTCCCGTCACCGGCTCGCGCGCGACTCGGGCCTGCACGTGGCCCGCATCGAGCACCTGCTGCAGCGCTACGGCACGCTCGTCGACGAGGTGCTGGAGCTGATCGAGCAGGACCGCTCGCTGGCCAGGCCGCTCAACGGGGCCGACGACCACCTGCGCGCCGAGGTCGTCTACGCCGCCACCCACGAGGGCGCCAGGCACCTCAACGACGTGCTGACCAGGCGCACCCACATCTCGATCGAGACCTTCCACCGGGGGCTCGCGGTGGCGCAGGAAGCGGCCGAGCTGATGGCCGGGCCCCTGGAGTGGGACGACGACCACGTGAAGAGAGAGGTCGAGTACTACTGCAAGCGGGTGGAGGCAGAGCGGCTCTCCCAGGAGCAGGACACCGACCAGGAGGCGGACGCCATCCGTCTCGGCGCGCCCGAGATCGTGCCGGTCGCCCAGCCGACCCCCCGCTGAGGGCCTGGCCCCGGCCGCACGGCGGCCGCGAACGGCACGCGCCTGAGGCGGCCCCGCCGGTCCGGTCATGAGGATCCCCGGCCCGCCGCCCCCGTGCAGCGGCGGGACCGGGGATGAGACCGCGGGTCAGGCGAGCGGGATCCAGGCCTGCTCGTCCAGCGAGTTCAGGTCGTTGACCTTGATCCCCGACGGCGACACCGTCCACAGCGAGTCGCCGATCACCATCGAGCGCTGGATGTTCGGCTCGTAGGTGTAGTCGCCCTCCTTCACCCGCGGGTGCTTGATCGTCCCGACCGACGTCACCGCCGTGTCGGTGATCTTCAGGACCAGCGCCCCCGAGTCCGACTGCCCGTTCCGGTAGCTGGACACGGGGATGACTGCCGTGCCGCTCTTCGGCCAGTACAGGAAGGCGTGCGGGTCCCACTCGGCCTCGGAGCCCGACTCCTTCTGGAACAGCTGCGACAACCGCCGCGGCGCGGCCGGGTCGCTGACGTCGAACAGCGAGACCTGGGTGCCGAGCGTCCGGCCCTTCTCGCTGGCCTCCTGGCCGAGCCCGATGAGGCGGCCGTCGCCGGCCGGGTGCAGGTACGCGGAGTAGCCAGTGATCTTGAGCTCGCCCGTCACCCTGGGCGCGGCGGGGTCGCGCAGGTCGAGCGTGTAGAGCGGGTCGACCTGGCGGAAGGTCACCACGTAACCGACCGGGCCGATGAAGCGGACCGAGTAGATGCGCTCGTTCCTGCCCAGGCCGCCGACCTCGCCGACCTTGGCCAGGGTGTCGGCGCGCAGCACGTGGACGCTGCTGGAGCTGGACTTCTGGTCGGCCGTCGTGGTGGCGACGCGCAGGTTGCCCTCGTACTCCGACATGGCGTACTGGTTGAGCAGCCTGCCGGGCACCTTGCCGGAGGCGAGGTAGGCCGGCGCCCCCGGCTTGCTGATGTCGAAGCGGTGGACCTCGGTCTCCTCCGGCGGGACGGCCGGGCTGGGGACCGGCGCGGCGGTCGTCGCGGGAGACGGCCCGTCGATGGGGGCCAGGCCCGCGCCCGAGGAGCTCGTGGACGTGCCGGGCGACGCCGGAGGGGCGGAGGCGCTGACCGAGGGCGCGGCCGGCTCCGAGGAGCTCGTGGAGGAGTTCGGCGTGGGCACGTCCTCCACCGGGCGCGGTTCGATCGGGACAGGGAACCACCAGCGCGGGTTGCTGGTGACGTACAGGCTCGTCCCCGTCCCGTAGACGGTGTCGCCGTCGGCGGCCACGGCGATCGGGTTGGCCGCCGCGGCCGTCAGGTCCTGCGCCAGATCGATGGAGTGCACCGTCAGCAGCGAGGTCCCCGTGTACTCGTCGGGGTGGCTGACCTTCTCGCACGCCACCGACTCCTCGCGCGCGTTGCCGGCCGCGTCGGTGATCGTGAACTTCGGCAGCCAGGCCGAGATCGGCGCCTGCCGTACGACGGCCTGGTTGACCCTGATGCGCTCGGCCTCAGGCACGCTGTCGCGGGGCTGGGGGAAGGTGATGTCGGGCTGGCTGCGCACGACCAGCCGTACCGTGGAGCCCACCAGCCGGGCGTCGACGTGCATGCCGCGCGGCTCGAAGGTGCCGAGCAGCTTGGGCTGCTCGGCCGCGAGGTCCACCAGCACGTACTGCGGGCCGCCGGTCGGGGCGAAGGCGCGCTTGGCGACGGCGCCGAACGGGATGCCGCCGCCGTTGAACAGCACCAGCGCCCGGTCGCCCGACACGAGCAGGTCGCCGGCCACCCAGTTCTCCTTGGCCAGCTCCAGCGTGCCGGTGACCTTCCTGGTCGCGGCGTCGATGACGCGGAGCTTGCCGTGGCTGACGGTGATGACCCGCTTGCCGTCGGTCTTGACCAGGTCGGGCTCGTCGACGCCCTGCTCGTGCACGTTCGTGGTGGAGTGGTCGGCGGCCTGGCCCTGACCCGTCGACTGGGGGACGGCCTTGCCCGCGACGTCGGCGCGCTCCATGTACATGATGGGCGGCCCGCCGAGACCCCAGGAGGAGACGTTCTTGGCGGTGTTCTCGCGCAGCCCGGACAGCATGTCGTCGCAGCTGCTGTAGGAGACCAGCTTCACGTCGCTCAGGTCGAGCGGCGCCGCCGCGCGCGGGGCGACGGACGAGGAGCAGGCGGCGGTCGCCGTCGCGAGGGCGGCGGCGGTGAGTGCCGTCCGGATCAGCGTCTTCATGACCACCTACACGGGCGCGCCCGCCGAACGGTTCACGAGGCCGAGATCACGAGATCGCCCGGGTTCACGAGGCCGAGATCACGAGATCGCCCGGGTTCGCGAGATCGCCCGGGTTCGCGAGATCGCCCGGGTTCGCGAGATCGCCCGGGTTCGCGAGATCGCCCGGGTTCGCGAGATCGCCCGGGTTCGCGGGGTCGCCTGGTTCGCGAGATACCGGGTTCACGAGATTCTGGTGAAGGTGGGGCTGTAGCCGGCGCCGTCGGGGATGTCGAGCAGCGTGCGGACCTCCTTGCCGGCGAAGTCGACGACCTGGATGCGGTCCTTGGTGGCGTTGTCGAGCTCCCAGCAGTAGAGGTGGGTCTCGTCGTACCAGCCGAGGAGCTTGTCGCAGGGGGTGGAGACCTTGCGCAGCCGCTCTCCCGACGTGCTGTCCCACACGCACAGCTCGCCCGAGTCGGCGTCGGGGCAGCGGGTGGCGAACGACCGGCCGGAGGGGGAGAAGATGTCCTGCGTGCCCACGGGCAGCTCGCCGATGTCGGTGGCGTCGCGCAGCCGGTTGCCTGCGGCGTCGAAGAAGCGCAGGTCGGAGCCGTGGACGGCGACCACGCCCGAGGTCTCGCCGTCCCAGCCGAAGGAGCTCTTGCCGGTGATCCTGACCACCTTCGCCTTCTCCGTGGCCACGTCGACGATGGCGAAGCCCAGGTAGAGCCAGTCGTCGCCCTTGGACTGCTCGATGTTGAGCAGGATCTTCGAGCCGTCGTTCGACCAGGCGCGGATGCTGCTGATCAGCGGCTCCTTGACGGTCTTGACGGAGGTCTTGCTGCCGGTCGTCCGGTCGGTGATCTCGACGGAGTCGTAGCGGTCGGAGGTGTAGTTCTTGCTGCGTCCGGCGATGTAGCGGCCGTCGGGGGAGAGCAGGGTCTCCCAGTTGCCGCCGTAGCGGCGGAAGGGGCCCGTCAGCGCTCCTCTGGCGTAGTTGACCCACTCCTTGGAGTTCTTGTTGTAGATCTCGTAGGAGGTGAGCTTGATCGGGTCGTCGGGGTGCTCGTAGGCCAGGGCCTGCGTGCCGAGCAGCCGCTGCTTGGCCAGCCCCTGCGTCGGCACGGCCGTACGGGAAGGGGCGGCCGACGGGGTGTTCGTGCGCCGCTGCGCGTCGACCGAGGGTGACGGCGAGGACTCGGCGCGGCCGGAGAGTTTTCCCCAGGGCACCGCGACGACCGCGACCACGACGAGCAGCGCGACGGCTCCCGCCACGAGGCCGGCCACCAGCCCGGCCCTGCTCTTCTTCGGCGGCGGGTAGGCCCCCTGCGGATAGGTGGGCTGTGCCCACGCGTTCGGCGCCCACTGTCCCTGCGGCGGCGGGCCCGAGGGGACGTGCGAGGGCGGGCCCGAGGGACCGTGCGAGGGCGGGCCCGAGGGACCGTGCGAGGGCGGGCCGGAGGGACCGTGCGGGTGCGCGGCGGGATGGGGGCCGGGTTGAGGGGCGGCGTGCGGGGCGGCGTGCGGGGCACTGTGGGGGGAGCCGTGGGGGGAGCCGTGCGGGGCGCCGTGGGCGGGCACGGCCTGCGGCGCGCCGGCCATGGAGGCGGCCGCCGCGGCCTCCCGCAGCATGCCGCCGGGCGCCACGGGGTGCTGGAGCAGCCGCATGATGACCTGTTCGGCGGTGGGCCGCAGGGCCGGGTCCTTGGACAGGCAGGCGTGCACCACCCCGCGCAGCGGCTCGTCGAGGCCGGACACCTCGGGCGGCGCGTTGAGCACCCTGTTGATCACCGCGGGCATGGTGTCGCTGCCGAAGGGCGCCCTGCCGGAGGCGGCGTAGGCGATCGTGCTGGCCCAGGTGAACATGTCGGCCGCGGGCCCCACCTGGTGGCCGAGGAGCTGCTCGGGCGCCATGAACGACGGTGTCCCCACGGGGGCCGAGCTGATGGTGGAGGTGGCGTTCAGCGCCCTGGCGATGCCGAAGTCGATCACACGCGGGCCGTCGGGGGCGATGATGACGTTGGCGGGCTTGAAGTCGCGGTGCACGATGCCCGCCTGGTGGATGGCGGCCAGCGCGGTGGCGGTGCCGATCGCGAGGCGGTGCAGGGCCGGGCCCGAGCGCGGGCCCTGCTCCTGGACGACGCGTTGCAGGGACGGGCCCTCGACGTACTCGCTGACGATGTACGGCCTGCCGTCCGCGGCGCCGGTGGACAGCACCTGGGCCGTGCAGAACGGCGCGACCTGCTGGGCGACCTGGACCTCGCGCAGGAACCGCTCGGCGCTGACGGTGTCGCCCGGACGCAGCCACTTGATCGCGACACGCGCGCCCGTGGGGTCGGCGGCGAGGTAGACGACGCCCTGGCCGCCCTCGCCGAGCCTGCCGAGGAGGGTGTAGTCACCGAGTCTGGCGGGATCGCCAGATCTGAGCTGATCGTAGGGCGGCATACCCGGAATTCTCGCGTGTCGCCATAACGGTTGAGCCACCGAACATTCTTCCACCCCGGAAACCCCTCAGGTGGTCCTGGTGAAGGTGGGGCTGATGTCCTCGCCGTCCGGGACGTCGAGCAGGGTGCGGATCTCCGCGCCGGCGAAGTCGACCACCTCCACGCGGTCCTTGGCGGCGTTGTCGTTCTCCCAGCAGTACAGGTGGGTCTCGTCGTACCAGCCGAGCAGCTTGTCGCAGAAGGTCGTGACGTTGCGCAGCCGGGCTCCGGACTCGCTGTCCCACAGGCACAGTTCGCCGTCGTCGCCCTCGGGGCATTTCGTGGCGAATGACCGGCCCGACGGGGAGAAGAGGTCCTGCGTGTCGACGGGAAGCGTGCCGATGTTGACGGCGTCGTGCAGCCGGTTGCCCGCGGCGTCGAAGAAGCGCAGGTCGGGGCCGTAGACGCGGACCACGCCGGCGGTCTGGCCGTCCCATCCGAACCCGGCGTCGTTCTCGCCCGCCATCCTGACCACGTTCGCCTTCCGCGCCGGTACGTCGACGATGACGAAGCCCATGTTGCGCGTGCTCTCGCCCTTGGGGTGCTCGATGTTGAGCAGGATCTTCGAGCCGTCGTTCGACCAGGCGTGGATGGGGCTGATCAGCGGGCTCTTGACGGTCTTGATGGAAGCGATCTTGCTACGGGTCCTCGTGTCGGTGATCTCGACGGAGTCGTAGTCGTCGGAGGTGTAGTTCTTGCTGCGTCCGGCGATGTAGCGGCCGTCGGGGGAGAGCGCGGTCTCCCAGTAGCCGCCGTAGCGGCGGAACGGGCCTGTCAACGCGTCCCTGGCGTAGTTCGTCCAGTCCTTGGTGGGTTTGTCGTAGGCGCTGTAGGACGTGAGCGTGATCGGATCGCCGGGGCGCTCGTAGATGGCGGCCTGCGTGCCGGGCAACGGCCGCGCCGCCTGGCCCCGCGGGGTCGCGGCCGGCCGGGACGGCGGGGCCGGCGCGTTCGTCGGTACGGCCGGCGAGGCCGAGGGCGTCTCCCGGCCCAGGAACCGTCCCCACGGCACGGCGACGGCCACCACGACGAGGAGCAGCGCGGTGATCCCCGCCGCGAGTCCGGCGGCCAGCCGTCTCCCGGGCTTGCCGGACCGCGCCGGGGCCCGCGGCTGGGCGGGCGGCGCCCCGCCCTCCGCGTGTCCCGGCGGCGGTGCGGTGGGACCGCGCGGCGGAGGACCGCCGGCCCCGCCGCTCCAGTGACGCGGGGCGCCGTGGGCGGGGGAGAGGCGGGTGGAGCTCACCATGGAGGCGGCGGCGGCCTCGCGCAGCATGCCGCCAGGGGCCACGGGGTGCTGCAGCAGCCGCATGATGACCTGTTCGGCGGTGGGCCGCAGGGTCGGGTCCTTGGACAGGCAGGCGTGCACGACCCCGGACAGCGGCTCGTCGAGGTTCGAGACGTCGGGTCGCCCGTGGAGGATCCTGTTGATGACCGCCGGCATGGTGTCGCTGCCGAAGGGCGCCCTGCCGGAGGCGGCGTAGGCGATGGTGCTGGCCCAGGCGAACAGGTCGGCGGCGGCGCCGACGGGGTGGCCGAGGAACTGTTCGGGCGCCATGAACGACGGTGTTCCCACCGGCGTGGAGCTGATCGTGGCCGTGGTGTCGAGCGCCCTGGCGATGCCGAAGTCGATCACTCGGGGGCCGTCGGGGGCGATGATGACGTTGGCCGGTTTGAAGTCGCGATGGACGATGCCCGCCTGGTGGATGGCGGCCAGCGCGGTGGCGGTGCCGATCGCGAGGCGGTACAGCGCCGGCCCGGCGCGCGGCCCCTGCTCCCGGACGACGTGCTGCAGGGTGGGGCCCTCGACGTACTCGCTGACGATGTAGGGCCGGTCGTGCTCGGCGCCGGTGGCCAGCACCTGGGCCGTGCAGAACGGCGCGACCTGCTGGGCGACCTGGACCTCGCGCAGGAACCGCTCGGCGGCGACGGCGTCGCCGAAACGCAGCCACTTGATCGCGACACGCGCGCCCGTGGGGTCGGTGGCGAGGTAGACGACACCCTGGCCGCCCTCGCCGAGCCGGCCGGCGATCGTGTAGCCACCGAGACTGATCGGGTCTCCTGACCTGCGCGGATCGTAGGACCGCATATCTGAGATTGTCGCGCGCCGCCATAACGGTTGAGCGACCGAATATTCTTCCAGGTATGCCGCAAAGCCTCAGCCACGTGGTCTCCAGCGGAAGGACGCAGGAGATCATCGTCCCGTTCACCGGCGAACCACTGGCCGCGATGCCGATCTCCACCTCCGACGACGTCCGCGCGGCCTACGAACGGGCACGCGCCGCGCAGGAGGCGTGGGCCGCCCGTCCCGCGGCCGACCGCGCCAAGCCGTTCCTGCGGTTGCACGACGCGATCCTCGACCGCCGCGCCGAGATCCTCGACATCATCCAGCAGGAGACGGGCAAGGCCCGCAGGCACGCCCTCGAGGAGGTGCTCGACGTCGCGGGCTGCGCGCTCTACTACGCCCGCCGGACCCCTGGACTGCTCGCGCCGAAGGCGCGCAAGGGCGTCTTCCCCGTGGCCACCCGCGTGATGGAGCTGCGCCATCCCAAGGGTGTGGTCGCGCTGATCTCGCCGTGGAACTATCCGCTGACGCTCGGCGCGGGCGACGTGGTGCCCGCGCTGCTGGCCGGCAACGCGGTCGTGCACAAACCCGACACGCAGACCTCCCAGTCGACGCTGTGGACCATCGACCTGCTGACCGAGCTCGGCATGCCGCGCGACATCTGGCAGGTCGTGCTGGGCGATCCCGCCGACATCGGCGACGCGCTCATGGACGGCGCCGACTACGTCGCCTTCACCGGCTCGACCCGCGCCGGACGCAGGATCGCCGAGGAGGCGGCCAAGCGGCTCGTCGGCTGCTCGCTCGAACTCGGCGGCAAGAACCCGATGATCGTGCTGGACGACGCCGACCTCGACGTCGCCGCCCAGGGGGCGATCCGCGCCTGCTTCACCAACGCCGGCCAGCTGTGCATCTCGATCGAGCGCCTCTACGTGCACGAGAAGGTCTTCGACGCCTTCGCCGACCGCCTGGTGCGCCAGGTCGAGGGCATGAAGCTCGGCGCCGGCCTCGACTGGTCGGTCCAGATGGGCTCGCTGACCTTCCAGCGGCAGCTCGACGGCGTGATAGCCCACGTCACCGACGCGGTGGACAAGGGCGCCAAGGTGCTGACGGGCGGCCGGGCCCGCCCCGACCTCGGACCGCTGTTCTACGAGCCGACCGTGCTGACCGGCGTCACCGAGGAGATGGCGCTCTGCCGCGACGAGACCTTCGGCCCCGTCGTCAGCCTCTACCCCTACTCCACAGAGGAAGAGGTCCTGGCGCTGGCCAACGACACGATCTACGGCCTTAACGCCTCCATCTGGACCGGTGACCCGGCCCGCGGGCGGGCGCTGGCCGCGCGGGTGAAGGCGGGCACGGTCAACATCAACGAGGGGTACGGCTCGGCCTACGCCTCCTACGACGCGCCGATGGGCGGCATGAAGGCCTCGGGTCTCGGCCGCAGGCACGGCGTCGAGGGCCTGCTGAAGTTCACCGAGGTGCAGACCGTGGCCAGCCAGGCGTCGTGGCTGGGCTTCGACCCGCCCGCGGGCATGCCGTACGACAAGTACGCCGCCCTGCTGGCCGGCCTGCTCAAGACGATGAAGAAACTGCGGCTGAAGTGAGCTTCGACGTCATCGTGATCGGCTCGGGCTTCGGCGGCAGCGTCGCCGCGCTGCGCCTGACCGAGAAGGGCTACAAGGTCGGCGTCCTGGAGGCGGGCCGCAGGTTCGACGAGTCGACGCTGCCCGCGACCTCGTGGCGGGCGCGCGACTTCCTCTGGGCGCCCTGGCTCGGGCTCAAGGGCATCCAGCGCATCCACGTGCTCGTCGGCGCGAAGGGCACCCGCGTCATGGTGCTGGCGGGCGCGGGGGTGGGCGGCGGCTCGCTCGTCTACGCCAACACCCTCTACGAGCCGCTCGACCCGTTCTTCCGCGACCCGCAGTGGGCGGCGATCACCGACTGGAAGGCGGAGCTCGCCCCCTACTACGACCAGGCCAGACGCATGCTCGGCGTGGTGGTCAACCCGACGCTCACCCGCGCCGACGAGGTCATGAGGAAGGTCGCGGAAAGGATGGGCGTCGAGGAGAGCTTCCGCCTGGCGCCCGTCGGCGTGTACTTCGGGCCCTCGGGAGTGGATCCGTACTTCGGCGGCGCGGGCCCGGCCCGCCAGGGGTGCGTCGAGTGCGGCGAGTGCATGACCGGCTGCCGCCACGGCGCCAAGAACATGCTGACCAAGAACTACCTCTACCTGGCCGAGCGGGCGGGCGCGAAGGTCTATCCCGAGTGCACGGCGGTCTCGGTCCGGCCCGACGGCGACGGCTACCTGGTCACCGCGCACCGGACCGGCGCGCCGTGGCAGCGCCGTACCTTCCGGGCCCGGCAGGTGGTCTTCGCGGCGGGCGCCTACGGCACGCAGCGGCTGCTGCACCGGCTCAGAGCCACCACGCTGCCGCGGCTGTCGCCCAGGCTGGGCGCGCTGACCCGCACCAACTCCGAGGCGCTGCTCGGCTTCGAACGGCTGTCGGGCGACGGCGAGAAGCTCAACCGCGGCGTGGCGATCACCTCCTCGATCCACCCCGACGCCGAGACCCACATCGAGCCGGTCCGCTACGGCGACGGCTCCAACGCGATGGGCCTGCTGCGCACCCTCCTCGTCGACGGCGACGGCTCCCGGTGGCGCGGCTTCGTGCGCCAGGTCGCCGCCGACCCGCTGACCGCGCTGCGCCTGCTGAACCTGCGCCGCTGGTCGGAGCGGACCATCATCGCGCTGGTCATGCAGGCCAACCACAACGCCATCACCACCCGCAGGTCGCTGTTCGGCCTGCGCAGCCAGGGCGGCAGCAACCCGACCTGGATCCCGGCCGGCCACGAGGCGGTACGGCACGCGGCCGAGGAGATCGGCGGCGTGCCAGGCGGGACGTGGCTCGACCTGTTCGACACCCCGGCGACCGCGCACTTCCTCGGCGGCTGCGCCATCGGCGAGTCCCGCGAGAGCGGGGTCATCGACCCCTACCACCGGGTCCACGGCTACGAGGGTCTGCACGTCGTGGACGGCTCGGCCATCTCGGCCAACCTCGGCGTCAACCCCTCGCTCACCATCACCGCGCAGGCCGAGCGTGCCATGGCGTTCTGGCCGAACGCGGGCGAGGCCGATCCGCGCCCGGCGACGGGCTCGGCCTACCGGAAGCTCGCGCCGGTGGCGCCCGCGCGGCCCGCCGTACCGGAGGCGGCGCCGGGAGCGCTGCGCCTGACGGTCGTGTCGTGAGCTGGAGGGAGTGGGCGCTCGCGCTGCTGGACGAGCCGGACGGGCCGACCCCGCTCATCGAGTTCCCGACCGGCGGGCCCGTCAGGGTGCTGCTGAAGGACGAGTCGGCGCATCCGACCGGGACGATGCGCCACCGGCACGCCAGGGCGCTGTTCCGCAGGGCGATCAGCGAGGGGCTCGTGACCGAGGGCATGACCGTGGTCGAGGCGACGGGCGGCAACGCGGCCGTCGCCCAGGCCTGGTTCGCCCGGCGGCTCGGCCTGCCGTACATCGTGGTGATGCCGGGCCGGCGCACGGAGGAGCGGGCGCGCCGGGTGGAGGAGCTGGGCGGGGAGTGCCGGTTCGTCACGCCGCCACTGGCGATCTACGACGCGGCGCGCGCCGTCGAGGGGCACTTCCTCGACCAGTTCGGGCGGGCGACCGAGCACGACCTGGCCGACGAGCTGCTCGCGCAGGTGACACCCGACTGGGTGGTGGTCGGCGCGAACACCGGCGCCACCTCGGCGACGCTCGGCCGCAGGACGCGCGTGGCCGTGGCCGATCCGGAGAACTCCGCCTACTTCCCCGGGTGGACGCTCGACGCCGCCGACTACGCCACGGGCATGCCGTCGCGGGTCGAGGGCATCGGCCGGCCGCGGATGGAGCCGGGGTTCAAGGGCGACCTGGTCGACAGAGTGATCCCGGTCCCGGACCAGACGAGCAGGGCGACGGCGGCACGCATCCGCGAGGTGACCGGCATCGTGGCCGGTGACGCGTCGGGTGCCGCCCTGGCCGCAGGGCTCATGCTCGCCGAGCGCATGAGCGGTGGCCTGATCGTGACCGTGCTGGGCGGAATAGCCGCCGGGCGCTGAGCGTCGAAGCACACCATGGAGATTCGTTACGCGGGCGGTCCGACGGCCGTCATCGAGCTCGGCGGTGTGCGGCTGGTCGTCGATCCGACGTTCGACCCGCCGGGTGACTACCCGATCGGCCAGCGGGTGCTCACCAAGACGGCGGGGCCGGCCTTCGGACCCGAGCCGGCCGACCTGGTCCTGCTCTCGCACGACCAGCATCCCGACAACCTCGACACGGCGGGCCGCGCCTACCTGGAGACCGTGCCCCTGGTGCTGTCCACCGGGCAGGCGGCCGGACGGCTCGGCGGCGCCGTCAGGGCCCTGCCGAACTGGGAGAGCGTCGAGGTGGGCGCGCTGCGCGTCACCGGCGTGCCCGCCCAGCACGGCCCTGACGGCAGCGAGCACGTGGTCGGCGAGGTCACCGGTTTCGTGCTGTCGGGCGACGGCCTGCCCACCGTCTACGTCAGCGGTGACAACGCCTCGCTCGACGTGGTCAGGCGGATCAGGGAGCGGGTCGGCGCGGTCGACGTGGCCGTGCTGTTCGCGGGCGGCGCCCAGACGCCGCTCCTGGGCGACGCCTACCTGACCCTGCCGAGCGACGGCGCCGCCGAGGCCGCGGCGATCCTCGAGGCGCGCCACGTCGTGCCCCTGCACTTCGAGCACTGGCGGCACTTCTCCCAGGGGCCCGACACCCTGGTGGCGGCCTTCGAGCGGGCCGGCCTGTCCGACCGGCTGCACCTGCTGAAGCCCGGCGAGCAGGTCACAGTGGGTGGCTGACCCAGACGTTCGGCTCGACGTAGACGGCGTGGTCCTGGTCGAGGTCGCAGTGGACGGGCACCAGTCCCTTCGGCACCTCGACCGGGCCGGTACGGTCGAACGGCAGCCCCGTCCACGCGCGCCACTCGGCGAGCGTGCCGGGCACCACCATCGACCGGGACGCCACCTTCATGATCTTCGCTCCCGCCCGTACGTGCACCCGCAGCCACGCGTCGTACGGCAGGCCGTCCTCACGCGTGCGGAAGGCGTAGTCGGCCATCGGCGTGCGCGGCTCGAGATGCTTCTGGTTCGGCCGTACCGGCGCCAGCAGCTCGCCGAACCCCATCCTGGCCGCGTTGGCCCGCATGGCGCCGAGCATCTGCCCCGACAGGCCGCCGCCCTGGAGGTCCTCTCTGATGGTGATCTCGAGTGCCGAGATCGCGTTCGGCCGGTCGCCCCTCCTGCGGGTGGCCGACCCCCAGCGCACGACCGCGTCCCATCCGTCGTCGGGCAGGTCGCCGTCCGGCCGCTGGAAGGGCACCGAGCACGCCCGGGCCACGATGGTGTCGGGGGCGTCCGGGTGGACGGCGACCAGCACGTAGTCGGCGAACTCGGTCTCGGCGACCGTGTAGTACAACCCCGCGATGGGGTCGTTGAGCATGAACGTGGGCCAGGGGTTCGGCATGTCCCACAAGGCGTCCGCGAGATCCGGTCGCTCGGCCAGCGTGGTGATCTGCAGGGTCATGGCCGACATCTTCACACAGCGGGCCGCTGCACGGGCTGGTCGTACGTCCTGAAGATCAACGTGGTCTGGAGGTGCACGATCTCGGGGCGCACCAGGTACTTGTCCAGCACCAGCCGGTGCAGGCTCTCCGCGTCGGCCACCGCCACGTGCACGAGGAAGTCGTCGGGCCCGGCGACGGCGTAGAAGGCGATCGTCTCCGGCAGCCCCAGGATGAACACGCGCAGCGGATCGACCAGCTGGCTGGTGTGCGGGCGCACCTTCAGCGCGAGGAAGGCCTGCAGCGGCCGGCCCAGCGCCGAGGTGTCGATGGTCGCCCTGAACCCGGTGATCACGCCACGGCGGCGCAGCGACCTGACGCGTTCGAGCGCGGTCGAGGGGGCCACGCCGAGCCGTCCGGCCAGCTCCTTGTTCGGCAGCCGCGCGTCGTTCTGCAGCTCCTTCAGAATCGCGAGGTCGATCGAATCCAGTTCGGCACTCATGGTCAATCGGCTCCTTCGATTCGGGCGCTCTGGCCTCTCGCCGCACGCTGACCCGATTATGGCCCTATGTGGGACATCAAGGAGTTCGAGAGCGCGGCCCAGGTCGCGGTCGAGGAACTGGCGCGCTACGTCGACGACAGCCAGCGCGGGGCGGCCAGGGTGCTCACCCGCACCCCGCCGCGTGAGCTGGCCGAGCGCCTGCACCTCGCGAACCTGATCGAGAAGGGCGGTCTCACCCCCGAGACCTTCCGCGGCTTCCTGCGGGCCTTCCTCGAGGAGGGCACCAGGCTGCACCACCCTGCCTACCTCGCCCACCAGGTCGCCTCGCCGGACTTCCCCTCGGCGCTGGCCGACTTCGTGCACGGCGCCACCAACAACCCCATGGCGATCTACGAGATGGGCGCCTCGGCGGCCACCGTGGAGTTCGAGGTACTGCGGTGGATGCTGGACAAGGTCGGCTTCCCCGAGGGCGGCGGCGTGCTCACCCACGGCGGCTCGCTGGCCAACCTGACCGCGCTGCTGGCCGCCAGGGCGCGCGTGGCGCCCTCGGCGTGGGAGGACGGGGTGCCCGGCGACCTGGCGATCCTCGCCCCGCCGTCCGCGCACTACTCGGTGGCCAGGGCGGCGAGCATCCTCGGGCTCGGCAGCCACGCGGTGATCCCGCTGCCGACCGACCCGCTGGGCCGCATCGACGTCTCCCGCCTGCCGTCCTCCTTCGACCGGCGGCCGATGGCGCTGGTGGCGGGCGCGTGCGCCACGGGCACCGGACTGTACGACGACCTGCGCGCCATCGGGCAGTGGTGCCGCGAGCACGACGTCTGGTTCCACGTGGACGGCGCGCACGGCGCGTCGGCGCTGCTCAGCGAGCGGCACGCGCACCTGCTGGACGGCATCTCGCTGGCCGACTCGGTGATCTGGGACGCGCACAAGATGCTGCGCACGTCGGGGCTGTCGGCGGCGGTCCTGGTGCGGCGGGAGGCCGATCTCGACGCGGCCTTCCAGCAGCAGGCCAGCTACCTGTTCTACGGCGACCAGGGCTTCGACCTCATCAGCAGGACCGTGGAGTGCACCAAGGCCGCGCTCGGCCTCAAGGTCTTCCTCAACCTGGCGTGGCGGGGGGAGCGGGGGCTCGGCGACTACGTGGCCAGGCAGTACGACACCGCGCACAGGTTCTGGGAGCTGGCGCGGCGGCGGCCCGGCTTCGTCCTGCCGTACGAGCCGGAGAGCAACATCGTCTGCTTCAGGTACGGCGACGGCGACCAGGCGGCGATCCGCGAGCGGTTGATGGCCGACGGCGCCTTCCACCTGACCTCGACCGAGCTGGACGGCGTGCGCCACCTGCGCGTCACCGTCATGGCGCCCGCGACGGACGAGCAGCACCTGGAGGCGCTGCTCGACGCCGTCGCGGGCGGCCGGATCACTACCTGACCCCCTTGACGGGCAGGACGGCGACCGCTCCGACGAGCGAGATGACGATGGCCGCCAGCCAGAGCGAGGGGTAGCCGCCCAGGTTCGCGATGATCGTCGCCGCCAGGAACGGGGCGATCATCTGCGGTCCTGCGTTGGCGATGTTGAGGATGCCCATGTCGCGGGCGGCGTCCTTCTTGCTGGGCAGGACGAGCGTGACGATGGCGATGTCGACCGCGCTGTACGCGCCGAACGCGGCCCCCTGCACGGCGGAGAACACCAGCATCGACGTCCAGGTCGGCCACAGCAGGGGCAGCAGCATGGACAGCGCCGCCGCGACGCCCGAGACCGTCACGAACAGCTTGCGGCGGTCGAGCCGGTCCGACAGCGGCCCGCAGACCACGGTGGCGAGGATGCCGGTCAGCGTGGAGACGATCGTGATGGTGGCGACGGCCTGCGGCGCCTGGTCCTTGGGGATGCCGATGTTGTCCTGGAGCATGAAGAGGGTGAACATCAGCGGCATGAAGTAGCCGAGGATCATCATCGCGCGGCCCAGGAAGACCCACAGGAAGTCGCGGTGCCGCAGGGCGGAGACGAAGTCGGCGAGCGACCGCCTCGGGGTGGTGACCACCTCGTACTCGCCGGGCCGAGGGTCGTGCGTGAGCGTCACGATGAGCAGCGCGCCGAGGACGACGGCCGAGCCGAACACGAGGTAGCCGAGCGAGATGTCGCCGACGAAGAAGACCGCGACCTGCGTGCCGGCGATGGTGCCGATCGACAGGGCGACGCCGAGGACGGCGGAGGCGGTGCCGCGGCGCTCCTCCGGCACCCTGTCGGGGACGATCGCGGTGATCGCGGCCTGGTAGATGTTCATCATGGCCTGGGCCAGCGACCAGGCGAGCAGGATCATCGGGATGGTCGAGACCTGGCTCATCAGGAGCATGGTGGCCAGGGCGGCGAGCGCGCCGCCGATGATCCACGGGTTGCGCCTGCCCCAGCGGGAGCGGGTGGTCCTGTCGGACAGCGTGCCGCCGATCGGGTTGAACACCGTGGCGAAGATCGCGCTGACGCCCGCGACGAGGCCGACGTTGGCGACCTTGTCGGCGGGGTCGATCTCGGCGATCTGGACCTGCACGAGCAGGCCGCCGACGCCCAAGTAGAGCGCGTACATGACGGCGTTGCCCGCGCCGAGGACGGTGAGCAGCTTCGGCAGGCCGTCCCGCCGGACGCCAGTGGTGGGGACCATGGCGACTCCTGACTTGTGGGGGGTGGTTATACGTATAAGCACTGGATAGCATCGAGTGACGACTTCTGACAAGAGGAATGTTCTGAACGTGATGAGCGGCAACAGGCCCGCCACCAGCATGGACGTGGCCAGGGCGGCGGGCGTCTCCCAGGCCACCGTCTCGTACGTGCTCAACGATCGGCCCGGCAGCCGGATCAGCGAGGAGACCAGGGCCCGCGTGCGCGACGCGGCCGAGCGGCTGGGGTACGTCCCGCACGCCGGCGCCCGCACCCTGCGCACCGGCAGCAGCGGCCTGGTGCTGGTCGCGCTGCCGGACATCCCCCAGGGCCCGCTGGCCACCGGCCTCATCGAGGGGCTCGACAAGGAGCTGGGCGGACGCGGCTACACGATGGTCCAGTACGGCGGCGCGCGCCACGTGAAAGGCGTCGCCGCCGCGAAGGCGTGGGCCGAGCTGCGGCCCGCCGCCGTGCTGGCCGACGGGGCCAGACTGACCGGCGCGGGCATCGAGGTGCTGCGCGCGGCGGGGGTCAAGGCGGTCGTCGGGATGGGGTTGAAGGCGGTGCCCGGCATCCCCTCCGTGCTCGCCGACCACGAGGGCGTGGGCGCGCTCGCCGTACGGCATCTGGTGGACAGGGGCCGCGACGGGATCGTGGCGATCGTGCCGCGCGAGGAGGGCATCCGGCCCATGGGCCTCGAACGGCTGCGCGGCGCGCGGTCGGTCGGCGTCCCCGTCAAGGCCGTCGACCTGGCCTTCGACGAGGGCGAGGCGGCCGCGTTCGTGGCCGGCCTGTCGGGCGGCGAGGGCGTGTTCGCCTACAACGACGACTACGCGATGCTGCTGCTGGCCGCGCTCCACGACGCGGGCCTCGGCGTGCCGGGCGACGTGGCGGTGGTGGGCTGCGACGACCTGCCGCTCTCGCGGCTGACCAGGCCCAGGCTGACCACCGTGCGGCCCGACCTGTCGGTGGCGCCTGCCACTATTGCCACGGTGATCGACCGGCTGGTCCGCGGCGAGAGCTGCGGCGACGTCGGCATCTGGACACTCGAGCTCATCGGAAGGGACTCCACATGACCGACCTCGACGCGCGGCTGCGCGCCGTCCTCGACCTGGCGCAGGCCGACGCCCGGGAGACGGGCGGCCGGCACGAGTACGACGGCAGCGTCCAGGACCTGTCGCCCGAGGGCGTGCGGGCCGGGCTGGCGCGGGTCGGCGTGGGGCCCGCGCCGGCCGACGCCTACGACGCCGCCCACCTGGAGGTGTTCGAGGAGGCGGCGCGGGTCACCTTCGGCGAGCTCGAGCTCCACCGCCGCAACCCGCTGTTCCACCTGTCCAACCTCGACGTGGCCTGCTACGACCGCGACTACGCCCCCGAGCAGGAGCGGGCCGCCGCCAAGGCCGCGCACCTGAGCCTGTGGCCCGAGGCGGCCGACCACGCCATCGCCTCCCTCGACCGGGTGCCGGCGCCGGTCGCCACCGCGCTGCTCGGCGCGGTCAAGGGGCTGGCGGCGGGCGTCACCGACGAGGCGGCGCTGAAGGCGCACGCCAGGCTGGTGGCGCACGTCGAGCGGGCCGCCGCCGAGGGCGAGCCCGACGCCGCGCTCGGCGGGCAGGCGCTGGCCCGGTTGATGGGCGGCGGTGAGGGCATGCCCGTCGATCTCGGCAGGCTCGCCGAGCGCGCCGACGCCGAGCGCGACCGGCTGATGGCCCGGCTCGCCGACGCGTGCGCCAGGCTCGGCGAGCCGGGCAGGCCGCCGCTGGAGGTGGCGCGCGAGCTGGTCAAGCAGCACCCCGACGCCGACGGCGTGATCGAGGCGGCCAGGGTCGGCACCGAGAAGGCCATCGCGTTCACCCGCGAGAAGGACCTCGTCCCCTACCACGACGGCGAGTGCCTGGTCGGGCTCGCGCCCGAGTCGCGCCGCTGGGCGATGGCCATGATGGCGTGGAACGCGCCGGGCGAGCCCGAAGGCCCCTCCTGGTACCACATCACCCCGCCCGACGCCTCCTGGCCGCGCGAGGAGCAGGAGGAGTGGCTCGAGGTCTTCAGCGACACGACGCTGCCGGCGATCAACGTGCACGAGGTGGCGCCGGGCCACTTCTCCCACGGCCGTGCCCTGCGGCACGTGAGCTCCGACATCCGGCGCCACCTGCTGTCGATGTCGTTCGCCGAGGGCTGGGCCCACTACGGCGAGGAGCTGTGCGTGGAGGAGGGCTTCGAAGCCCACGACCCGCGCTTCGAGATCGGCGTCTGGCTGGAGGCGCTGATCCGCGTCACCCGGCTGGCCTGCGCGATCGGCGTCCACACCGGGCAGATGACGGTCGAGGACGGCGCGCGCCGCTTCGAGTCCGACACCCAGCTCGCCGGGCCCGCCGCGCTGTCGGAGGCGCGCAGGGCCACCTTCGACCCCACCTACGGCCGCTACACCTGGGGCAAGCTGCTCATCCAGGACCTGAGGGACCGGGCGCGCGCCGACTGGGGCGCGGAGTTCACGCTGCAGCGCTTCCACAAGGCGATGCTCGACCTGGGCTCGCCGCCGCTCGGCCTGCTCGACCGGGCACTTTGAACCGACCGGCACTCCGGCGGGCGTGGGTAACGCTTACCGCGCCCCCTGGTGTCCTTTCCTCACGCCTGAGATCACGCTAACGTCTCTTGCAAGCGAGCGCTAGGGAGGGGCGGTGCGGGAGCTCTCCGGCAAGGTCGCGGTGGTGACAGGGGCGTCGAGCGGGATCGGCAGGGCGCTGGCGGTACGGTTCGCGGCCGAAGGCATGGCGTTGATGCTGGCCGACGTCGATCCACGGGGTCTGGCGCGGACGGCCGCGATGATCTCGGGGGTCAAGGTGCTCACCCAGATCACCGACGTCTCCGACGCGCCGGCCGTCCAGCATCTGGCCAACCGGGCCTTCAACGAGCTCGGCGGGGTCCACGTGCTGTGCAACAACGCGGGCGTCTTCCAGGGCGGGCGCATGTGGACCCGCACCGAGGAGGACTTCGCCTGGCTGCTGGGCGTCAACGTCTGGGGCGTGCTCCACGGCATCCGCGAGTTCGTGCCCCGCATGATCGAGCAGGACACCGAGGGGCACATCGTCAACAGCGTGTCCGTCGCCGGCCTGTTCGCCGGGCCCAACCTCGGCGGGCAGGCGGTCAGCAAGTACGCCGCCCTGGCCGCCTCCCAGGCGCTGGCCCACGACCTGCGCCAGGTCGGCTCGAAGCTGCGCGTCACCGCCCTGTGCCCGGGCGGGGTGCGCACCGGCATCAGCCGCTCCGAACGGGTCAGGCCCGCCGACCTGGCGGTGGCCCGCACCCGCGACGACCTCGCCTCCCAGGAATGGCTCGACACCCTGGTGGAGAAGGGCAAGGAGCCGGCCGAGGTCGCCGACGCGACCGTCGAGGCCATCAGGAACGAGCGTTTCCTGGTCCTGACCCACCCCAGCTACGACCGGAACCTGCGCGAGCAGACCGCCGCCCTGCTGGACGGCGACGTGCCCGAGCCGCCCGACTACGCGTGACGCGGGCGCGAGCCCGGCCGGTCGTCCTGACGGCATTCAGGTAGCCGGTCCCCCACAACGCCCATGTCACGCCTGCCCCGACAAGATCCGCGTACTGGTCATGACACGTCCTGCCGGGTGTCCGTCGGCCTGCGGATACACTGGGAGCACCGCATTCACCTGGTTGGGGGTTCTTTCGGTGTCTGAATTCGACACAGTGCTCGTGGTCGACTTCGGTGCGCAGTACGCACAGCTCATCGCCAGGCGGGTGCGCGAATGCCACGTCTACTCCGAGATCGTCCCTTCGACGATGTCGGTCGACGAGATGCTGGCGAAGAAGCCGAAGGCGATCATCCTGTCCGGCGGCCCCTCCTCGGTCTACGCCGAGGGCGCGCCCGCCGTTCCTGTCGGCCTGTTCGAGACCGGCGTGCCGACCTTCGGCATCTGCTACGGCTTCCAGGCCATGGCCCAGACGCTGGGCGGCGAGGTGGCCCGCACCGGCGTCGCCGAGTACGGCGGCACCGAGCTGCGCGTCGGCCGCGAGGGCGTGCTCTTCTCGGGGCTGCCCGCCAAGCAGACCGTCTGGATGTCCCACGGCGACAGCGTCGCCGCGGCGCCCGTCGGCTTCACCGTCACCGCCGCGACCGACGAGACGCCGGTCGCCGCCTTCGAGCACCCCGGCCGCGGCCTGTACGGCGTGCAGTTCCACCCCGAGGTGCTCCACTCCGAGCACGGCCAGGCCGTCCTCAAGCACTTCCTCGACGCGGCGGGATGCCGTCCGTCGTGGACGATGCTCAACATCGTCGAGGACGCGGTGGCCGCCGTCCAGCAGCAGATCGGCCCCGAGGGCCGCGCCATCTGCGCGCTGTCGGGCGGCGTCGACTCCGCGGTGGCCGCCGCCATCGTGCAGCGCGCCATCGGCGACCGCCTCACCTGCGTGTTCGTCGACCACGGCCTGCTGCGCAAGGGCGAGGCCGAGCAGGTCGAGCGCGACTTCGTGGCCGTGACGGGCGTCAAGCTCCGCGTGGTCGACGCCGCCGAACGCTTCCTGAAGGCGCTCGACGGGGTCACCGATCCGGAGGAGAAGCGCAAGATCATCGGCCGCGAGTTCATCCGCGTCTTCGAGGACGAGCAGCGCGCCATCATGTCGGAGGGGCCGGTCGACTTCCTGGTCCAGGGCACCCTCTACCCCGACGTGGTGGAGTCGGGCGGCGGCACCGGCACGGCCAACATCAAGTCGCACCACAACGTCGGCGGCCTGCCGGAGGACCTGCAGTTCTCGCTCGTGGAGCCGCTGCGCACGCTGTTCAAGGACGAGGTGCGCAGGGCGGGCGAGGAGCTCGGCCTGCCGGCCGCGATGGTGTGGCGCCAGCCGTTCCCCGGCCCGGGGCTCGGCATCCGCATCATCGGCTCGGTCACCCAGGAGCGGCTCGACCTCCTGCGCGAGGCCGACGCCATCGCCAGGGAGGAGCTGTCCAGGGCGGGTCTCGACCGCGACATCTGGCAGTGCCCCGTGGTGCTGCTGGCCGACGTCCGCTCGGTCGGCGTCCAGGGCGACGGCCGCACCTACGGTCACCCGGTGGTGCTGCGCCCGGTGACCTCGGAGGACGCCATGACGGCCGACTGGGCGCGGGTGCCCTACGACGTGCTGTCGCGGATCTCGACGCGCATCACCAACGAGGTGCGGGAGGTCAACCGGGTCGTGGTCGACGTGACCAGCAAGCCTCCGGGCACCATCGAGTGGGAGTAGGCATCGCGTAGCGGGGAGTCACGGAATAATCGCCTTCCGTGACTCCCCCTTTGCGTTTCGGATACATCGACGAATCGATCCATGACAGGCAGGGGCTGTACCTCTGGCCGTGGTGCGTGCCGAGCCGTCGCTCGACGACGAGGTGCGCCACCTGCTGACCGACTGTGTCCCCACCGGCCGGCCGCCGCACTGGTGCAAGGAAGGCGAGGCGGTGCGCGATGCCCTCGTGCGGGCGGTCGCGTCGCTGGATGTCGAGGCGAGCGTCTTTGCCTGCCGGTTCTCCGGCCCGCAGCGCCAGGAGGCCGCGCGGGCGCGGGCGCTGGGCTGGGCGGTGCTGAGTCTGGCTCCCTGCGTCGGCCACCTGGTCATCGACCGTCGCGAGGATCGGCAGAACCAGATCGACCGCAAGGTGGCTCTCGGCGCTCGTGGGGCGCCCACGGCAGTTCACGTTCGTGCACGCCTCGGCGAGGTGGACGCCGCTGCTGTGGGTGGCCGACATCGTGGTGGGCGCCGCGGCGGCGCAGCTCGCGCGCGGAGAGGAGCGGCACCTCAAGGCGTTGGACGGGCTGGTGGAACTCTCGTGCGAGGCGACCGCGTCCTGACAGCGCAAAGGCCGGGCGCCCGCCATCCGGCGGAAAACCCGGCCCCACTTCACCGCCCTAGTGGGCGGTGCATCACCTATGGTAATCGAGTGACTGCGATCGTCAAGCCAGTTGCCGTGCCCGCTCCTCGCTCACCTCGGCCGTCCGGTGGCGCGTTAGCATGATCAGGGCTGCTGCGAGCGCGGCCCCCAGGATGGCGACGGCCGCCCAGACGGCCGCCCCCGATCCCGCCCAGGGAGATCCTCGACCGGATCGCGGGCAAGTGGGCCATCCAGATCATCGTCGCGGCGGCGGGCGAGCCGATCAGGTTCACCGAGCTGGAGCGGCTCATCCAGGGCATCTCCCGGCGCATGCTGACGCTGACCCTGCGCAACCTGGAGCGCGACGGGATGCTGACCCGCACCGTCTACCCGACCGTGCCGCCCAAGGTGGAGTACCAGGCGACGCCGATGGCGCTGGAGCTGTACGAGGCGATGCTCACGCTCACCGACTGGTCACGGCGGCACAGCTCGTGCATCGCCAGGTCGCGGGAGCTCTACGACGCTAGGCAGCAGTGACGAGACCGCGGCCGGCGGCCCGCCGTTCGATCAGCCGCCTGCCGTAGCGCTGGGCGGGCAGCTCGACGAAACGGTAGGTGACCCAGCTCGTGGCCAGGATCGCCCCGAACAACGCCAGGCCGAGACCGAACTGCGCGGGCCACGGGAAGCGTCCGGGGTCGCCGACGACGAGCAGCGCCAGCTTGATCAGCGGGACGTGCACGAGATAGATCGAGTAGCTGATCAGGCCCAGCCAGGCCAGCACGCGCGGCAGCGACCGCCCGCGCAGCGCGAAGAACAGCGCGAACGTCGCCGCGGCCAGGCCCATCGTGGCCAGGTTCGTCAGGCCGTTGAACGTCACCGGCCGCAGGAACGGCACCAGCACGATCAGCGCCGCGACCCCGGCCACCGGCCACAGCCCCGAACTCCGGCCGTGCTCCCAGCGGTGGATCGCGGTGCCGGTGAACATCACCGACAGGACCATCGCCCCCTGCCACGACTCCCTGCTGCCGATCCAGACCAACGTCACGGCCAGGACGGCGAGCACGACCGCGCCCGCCGTACGGGCCGGGCGGGAGCCGGACAGCACGCCGGCCAGGCCGGCCGCGGCCACGACCAGCACGGCGACGGGCGCCCACGGGCCGTCGAGCAGATGCCCCTCGCGGGGCAGGGTGAAGGCCACCAGCGTCGCCAGCAGCGCGAAGGCGAGCGCGAACCACCCGCTGCGCCGGTGCACGCCCGCCACGAACAACCCGGTGACCAGCAGGTAGAAGACCATCTCGTAGGAGAGAGTCCACATCGGCTCGACGAGACCCGCCGAGCCCGTGACCTCCATCAGCATCGTGAGGTGCGCGAACACGTTGGTGTCGCCGCGTAGCGGCAGCAGCGGCGAGAGCGCCAGCGTGACGGCGATGAGCAGCAGGTAGAGCGGGTAGAGGCGGAAGACCCTGCTGATCCAGAACGCCCGCACGTCACCCCTGCGCTCCAGCGAGGCCGGGATGATGTAGCCGCTGACCAGGAAGAAGACCAGGACGCCGTAGATCCCGAGGTTCATCCAGCGCGGCCGCAGCTGGTCGAGGACGTGGTAGTTGAGATGCTCGACGAGGACGGCTGTCGCGCCCAGGCCCCGCAGAGCGTCGAGCCACGCCAGCCGTCTTGTCATTTGACCGAGCTTACCGGCGCCCCGCTCGCCAGAAGCGCACAAGCAGAGGAAGCATGAGGAAGCCGATGAAGATCGGCGAGGCCATGTAGCGGAAGTCCTGGGCGGAGATGTTGGCGAGCACCGCGAGCTGCTGGCCGAGGATCGCCGCCGCGATGCCGAGCACCCACCGGTTGCCGCGCAGCCATGCCGCCGCGGCGAGCGCCACGTACGCGGCGTAGCACCAGATCGGCCCCCGCCACACCAGCCAGTCGAGGTCGGGCTCGAAGGAGGCCGACAGCCACCCGTCGGCCAGGTCGTGCAGCGGCCACGACAGCGGGCTCAGGTTGAAGCTCTCGAGCTCGGGATGCCGCTCGATCATGTCGGGCCCGACGTACTCCCAGGCGAACCACCGGCGAGAGAAGTGGTAGGTCTCGCCGCCCTCCGACCAGCGGTCGGCCCCCGGCCGCCACGCGATCGCGCCCCTGCACAACCTGGTCTTGACCACCTGGTCCGGCGCCTGCAGGAGGATGCGTTTCCACAGCTCCATCACCTGCGGGCTGAGCTCGTCGGAGCGCCGCCAGTCGAAGTCGCCGCGCCAGATCAGCGGGTTGATCGTGTTGCAGTTGCCGCCTCTCCACCAGCGTTCGAGCGGTGCGATCTGGGCCATGAGCGCCACGTCCCGCGTGGTGAACAGGTCCGTCCGCTCCTTCCAGGCCACCGCGATGTCGCCGTAGGCGGTGTGGTAGACGAACGTGCGCGACGGCGGCACGATGCCGACCTGGGGCAGGACGAGGTTGGTGAGCAGGACGGGCACGCCCGCGGCGAGCAGCCCCACCGCCGCCAGCCGCTTCCTGAACCCCTTGCCGATGACCAGCAGCACCGCCACCACGATGCCCACGACCAGGAACCCGTTGGCCCTGAACAGCCCCGCGCCCAGCATCACGGCGCCGAGCGCGAGCAGTGTCCCTCGGGTCGGGCCCTTGTTCCTGGCGATCCGCGCGCAGACGGCCGTGATGCCGATGATGCAGGCGGTGAACGGCACGTCCTTCCAGAACGTCACCGAGAAGGCCCCGAACGGCGGCGCGAACGGCAGCAGGACCGCGGCCACGGTCGTCGGGATCCTCGGCGCGCCGAGCCCCTTGAGCTCCTGCGCGAGGAGCGAGACCGCCAGCGCCATCGCCGTGGTCTGCAGCAGCGTCACCGGGCTGACGGCGCCCGTGAGCTTCACGCTCAGCCACAGCATCGCGTCGTAGAGGACGGAGTGGTCGCTCACCCATGGGCCCACGATGGTGTGGCTCAGGTAGAGGACCGAGTCGCGGCTGAACAGACCGGGATAGTACGCGGCCCACCACAGCAGGAGCACTGCCTGAACACTGAGGAAGATCCGTGCCGTGGAGCGTTCGACGATCATCGAGGTTATTGTCCGGAGGGAAGTGGATCAGCGCAAAACGGGCTAGGGGTAGGTCTCACCCGGTGCGAGCCTGCGCCCCTGGAGCAGCGCCGACACCGTCACGAGATGGTAGCCGCGTTTCTTCAGCTCCTTGACCAGCGCCGGCATCACCCGCACGGTCTGCGGGACCACGTCGTGCATCAGGATGACGCCGTCGCGCCTGGCCAGCTTGAGCACCACCGCCCTGATCTTCTTCTCGTCGCGCAGCTTCCAGTCGAGCGTGGTGCCGGTCCACAGCACCTGCGCCATCCCCTCGTCGCCGGCCAGCGCCGCCACCCGGTCGTCGGTCTGCCCGTACGGCGGGCGGAACAGCCTCGGCGCCCTGCCGGTCACCTGGGCGACGGCGTCCTGGGTCGCCTTCAGCTCCGTGGTGATCTCCTCGTCGAACAGCGTGGGAAGGCTCGGGTGCGACCAGGTGTGGTTGCCGATCTCGTGCCCCTCCGCCGCCATGCGTTTCACCAGTGCGGGCCGCTCCTCGACGTGCTTGCCCATGAGGAAGAACGTGGCCTTGACGCCCGACTTCCGCAGGGTGGTCAGCAGCGTGCCGGTCGCGGCTCCCGGCCCGTCGTCGAAGGTCAGCGCCAGGCACTTGACCTTGGCGCAGTCGACCGTGGCCGCCGCACCACCGTGGAGGGCGGCCCGCGCGGATGGCGTCGGGAGGGTCGCGTGCGCGGGGAAAGCCGGCAGGAGCGTGGCGGTCATGGCGGCTGTGACGAGACCGCGCGAGAACATCGGGCACCTCCATCGACGGGGGATCAACGGACCTCGTCTATCGTGCCCCATCGCGAGTGCCCTCGCGCGTGTCACTGCCCGCGGCTGCCCCCACGCGGGTCACTGCTCTCACGCGGGTCACTGATCCCGCGCGGGTCACCGCTCCCGCGCGGGTCACCGCTCCCGCGGGCGTCTCTGCCTCCGCGCGCGTCGGTCCGGGCGGGCGGCCGGTCCTGGACCGGCGCGTGGACCGTCACCATGCGGGTGAACTCGGAGGGCAGGTCCACCCCGTCCCACACCCGGTGGAAGGTCAGCGCCGAGCCGAAGGGCACCATGCGGTCGACGCCCCGCCCGGCCAGCGCCTTGGCCAGCGTCTCGAGCTCGTCCTTCGCGAAGCCGAAGTGCGTCATCGTCTGGTCCTTGCGCTCGACGAGCGGCACCAGCTCGGCCAGGTCGGCGAGCCTGGTGTGCGCGAAGGTGCCCATGCCGAGCCAGCGCCTCGGCATCGCCGTGGGGGTCGCCAGCCGTACCTCGGCCAGCGTGTTGCCGTGGAAGGTGATCGACTTGCCGTCGCCGTCGGCCGCCATCCCGTAGGTGGCCACGCGCTTCTCGACCGCCATGGCCGCGTCGACGTTCCAGCCGCGGGCGGCGATCGCCCCGGCCAGCCGCAGCGTGAAGTCGGCGTGCGCCTTGTCGGTGTCGGCGGCCGAGCCGACCCAGAACACCGTCCGGGGAGACGAGCACGCCGCCTGGTCGAACCAGTAGGAGTCGTTGGCGAAGCCCTCGGCGGCGGCCGCCCGTACGGCCGGCGAGCTGCCCAGCCACGCCACCGACCGGATGACGGCGAACGACGAGCGGTCGGGGAAGGTCAGGTCGCGGGCGCGGGGCGCGAGCGGGTGGCGCCGGATGGCCGTGACGGCGGCGTCGCCGCCCCAGATGACCCGCAGGTCGCAGGCGGCCGAGAAGGCGGCGGTGGCCTCCTCGGAACGGTCGTAGGAGACGATCCGCTGCGTCTGCGCGACGGCCGGGTCGGCGTCGCGCAGGGCCCTGGCGAGGGTGTCGACGATGGTGCGGGCGACCGCTCCCGAGCGCGGCGACAGCCGTACGACGTTGTGGTTGCCCATGAGCGCCGACAGCGCCCACGAGTAGACGAAGACGGTGTCGACGTTGGCCGGGGGCACGTGGAAGACCAGCCCGCGCGGCACCCTCAGGTGCTCGCCGTCGAGCAGGTCGATGGCCCTGGCCAGCTCGACGCGGCGCAGGAAGAACCCGAGCGAGCCCAGCTCGGGGTGGCGGCGGGAGATCGCGGGGCTGAGCAGCCTGGCGCCGAAGGTGGTGAGGAAGGCGCGCATCCGGTCGTCGCCGACCACCAGCGGCCCGCCGGCGGGCGGGGCGGCCAGCTCGGCGACCAGCGTCTCCGGCGTCGACCTGCCGGGGACGGGGAACAGGATGTCGATCATCAGGCCGCCGCTCCGAACGTGTCGCCGCATCCGCGCGCCTCCGCCCTGGGCAGCCGGCCCAGGACGGAGAACCTCTTGCCGGGCCACACCCCGTCGTCAACGCCGTGGACCACCCCGAGGTCCTCGGTCAGGAGCACGTGCCCCGGATAGGAGGTGGGCAGCGTGCTCACCACCTCGATCACGCCGGGCACGCCCACCGGCGCCTCCTGCCAGGTGGCGGGGTCGCGGACCACCACGTCGGCGAAGTCGGGGCAGTACAGCCCGCCGCCGTCGGGGCCCTCCAGGTAGACGGTGCCGATCTGCTCGACCATGCCGTAGAAGTTGTGCACGGCGGTCAGCCCCGTGCGCTCGGCGAAGTGGCGGCGGAAGGCGGCGTTGTCGACCGCCTGGTCGGCCAGCTTCTTCCAGCCGCCGGAGTGGACCAGGATCCCGTTGGACAGGTCGGCCTCCAGCTCGCGCAGGTAGAGCCAGACCATGAAGGTGAACCCGAAGATCAGGAAAGGCTCGCGCCCGTGCTCGGCGAGGAAGTCCGCGACCGCCCGCGGATCGGGCCTGCCCTCCTCGTCGAGGGCGAAGGCGTGGTCCCTGCCGAAGGTCATCATGCCGAGCACGCCCGCGCCGCGCGCGCTCAGCGTCGGATCGCGCACGACCGCCCTGCTGTCGGCGACGAGCATGGGCAGCCGCCGCTCGCCGAGCACGACCCGCATGGTGGCCGCCAGCATGCGGGTCTGCGTGGCCGCCGCCTCCCTGTCGAGGTGGACGCGGCTGGGCCGCTGCCCGCTCGTCCCGCTGGAGGTCAGCACCCTGAACACCCGCTCCGGCGGGACGCTGCGCAGCTCGTGCGTCTTGAACAGCCGCACCGGCAGCCACGGCAGGTCGGCGACCGACGCGTACGGCGGCGCCGCCCCGATCGCCGCCATGATCCGCCGGTACGGCTCGCAGTCGCGCCTGTGCCGTTCGGTCATGGCGGCCAGCTGGGGCAGCAGCGCCGCCTCCTTGGCCGCCTGGGTCAGGGTGAAGACGCTCATGCGCGGGCCTCCAGCGCTCGATAGTCGATCTTTCCGGTGGCGAGGAGCGGCAGCCGGTCCACCTCTCGCACGTCGAAGCCGCTCCAGTGCAGGCGCAGCTCGCCGGCCAGCCGCCGGGCCAGCGCCTCGCGCGCGCCCCGGTCCAGGCCCTCGGTCCACACCGTCACCCTGTCGTCGCCGCCGGTGGCCGCGACGGGACCGCAGTCGCGCAGGAGCCGCTCCACGTCGTCGAGGTTGACGCGCACCCCGTAGACCTTGGCGATGCGCTTCACCCGGCCGGTGACGAACAGGAACCCCTCCTCGTCGACATACCCCAGGTCGCCGGTCCTCAGCACGCCGCCGAGGTCGTCGCCTCTGGCCAGGTCGGCCGCGCTCGTGGCGTAGCCCATCATCACGTTGGGGCCGCGGTAGACGATCTCGCCGTTCTCGACGCCGAGCGCGCCGCCGGGCAGCGCGACACCCGCCGAGCCGAGCTTGTCCGGCAGGCGCTCGGGGGGCAGCACGGCGATGCGGGCGGTGGCCTCGGTCTGGCCGTACATCACGAAGAACCGGTCGACCTTGGCGGCGAACTCGGCGACCAGCTCGGGGCGCAGCCTGCCGCCGGCCTGGGTCAGCGTGGTCAGCGCGGGATGGGCGGCGGGGTCGAAGCGCAGCCGGCGCAGCATCTCGTACTGGTACGGCACGCCCGCCAGCGAGGTGCAGCGATGCTCGGCCAGCTGGCGCCAGAAGGGCCGTTCGAGCAGGCTCGCGCCGGTGAGCACGATGGTGGCGCCGGCCGCCAGATGGCTGTTGAGCACCGACAGGCCGTAGCTGTAGTGGAGCGGCAGGCTGGTGGGTGCCACGTCGGCGGGGGTCAGGCGCAGGGCCTGGGCGATGGCGCGGGCGTTGGCCATGACGGCCCGGTGCGAGAGCCGGACGAGCTTGGGGTTGCCGGTGGAGCCCGACGTGGTCAGCAGGACGGCCAGGTCGGGATGCGGGTCGGGGGCGGCGCGCGGCCGCGGCCGGTGCGCGACGGCGAACCCCGCGACGGCGGCGGGCTCGAACCCCGCGGCGGCTGGCTGGAACCCCGCGACGGCGGGCTCGAACCCCGCGGTGGTGGCCTGGAACCCCGCGACGGCGGCGGGCGCGAAGCGGTCGGTCAGGTCGGCGAGCACGGCCGCCGGAAGGGCGGGGTCGAGCAGGGCGACGGGCCTGCCCGAGCGCAGCGCGGCCAGATAGGCGAGCACGGACGGCAGGTCGTTGCGCATGCCGAGGAACAGCGGCCCCGGCGGCGCCGCGGCCAGCTTGCGCGCCGCGTCGGCGATGCGCGCGGTCAGCTCGACGGCGCCGAGCACGTCCTGCGTTTCCGCCACGACGAGACTCGCGTGCGGGTGGGGGAACGGGTCCATTCGCTGTGCCTTCCTGCCCTGCCGGGCACCGATCGTCGCGGCGCTCCTGCTGCGGGGCGCCGGACGGGGTCAGAGCACCAGGCCGCCGTCGACGCCGAGGACCTGACCCGTGACGAAAGCCGCCTCGGCCGACAGCAGGAAGGCCACGCTCGCGGCGACGTCGTCCGGCCTGCCGAGCCTGCCGAGCGGCGTGGCGGCGATCGTGGCGGCGCGGCCGGGTTCGTCCAGCGACTCCAGCATGCCGGTCTCGACGAAGCCGGGCGCGACGGCGTTGACCCTGATCCCCGACGGCCCGAGCTCCTTGGCCGCGGCCAGCGTGAGACCGAGCACGGCGGCCTTGGTGGCGGAGTAGACGGCCTGTCCCGCGCCGCCCCTGGCGCCCATGACGGACGAGACGAGGACCACGGCCGGAGCCGTGCCCCTGCGCAGCAGCTTCACCGCGGCCTGCAGGGTGTGCGTCGCGCCCATGGCGTTGACCTCGAACAGGCGGCTCACCGACGCGCCGCGCATCATGCCCAGCAGGGCCGCCTCGTGGACACCCGCGTTGATCACCAACGCGTCGAGCCGCCGGTGCCTGCGGTGGACCTCACGCATCATGGCGGCGACGGCGTCGGGATCGGCCACGTCGCCGTGGACGGCGCCGACCGCCCCGCCGGTCCGCTCGGCCAGCTCCGCCGCCGCCTTCTCCGCCGCCTCGGCCGCGCGGCCGTGGACGACCACCTCGTGGCCGGTGGCCGCGAGCCTGGCCGCGACCGCCCTGCCGATGCCCTTGGTGGAGCCGGTGACGAGGGCGACCCGCGGCTCAGGCCGCGACACCCTGCTTCTCCAGCAGCAGCACGGCCTTGCCGAACGAGCTCATGTCGAGCATGTCGTCGGTGTCGATCACGATGTCGAACTCGTCCTCCATCGCGGCCACGAGCGCCATATGGCCCAGGGAGTCCCACTGCGGGACGCCGCGATACTCCAGCGCGTCGACGTCGGTGCCGTCCGGCAGGTTGAGCGCGCTGCGGAAGACGACGCGCAGACGATCGAGATGTCTCATGTTTCCTCACTATGTGCGACAGAATCGAAACGCAGTGTAGCGTCGCGGCGGTGGGCAGGGGGGCGGCGCGTGAAGGCAACTTCCACCGCGAGTAATGGATGGGTATAGAGCCGCGCGGCTCACGGGGGCGAATGGAAACGTCAGCCGAACGCAGGCTCACGAGGAGGTTCGGTGTGGACGAATCCAATCACTGGTACGGGCACTCACAGATCTTCGGACGCTACTGCGGGATGGCTCAGGGAACGCCCCAACGTATCCAGGGATTCGTGCAACACGGCTGGAACTACCTTCACGGCTTCCCGCCGAACGACAAGTGGTGCAGCCCCGGCTACCCCCGGTTCGTCTGGTCCGACGTGCTGCGCCGCAGAGGCTGGTCGATGGGCCGCAGGCAGCACTACCTCATCGGCGCTCCCTGGGTCTACCTGCTCCACCTGGAGCCCGACCTGGGACGGGTGCCGGAGGACGAGCGCGAGGGCACGATCTGGTACCCCTTCCACGGCTGGGAGAAGAGCTCGGTCAACGGCGACCACGCCAGGCTCGCGGCGGAGATCCGCGAGGTGGAGACCGGGCCGGTGACCGTCTGCCTCTACTGGCTCGAGTACGGCGACGCGGGCATCAGGCGGGCCTACGAATCGGCCGGATTCCGCGTCATCAGCCACGGTCACCGGGGCTCGCGCTGGGACGGCAAGGGCCGCGACTTCCTGCGCGGGCAGCTGGCCGAGCTGCGCCGCCACCGCAGGGTCGCCTCCAACCGGCTGGGCAGCGCCCTGTTCTACGGCGCGTCCGTCGGCTGTGACATCGCCGTGTACGGGGACCCGATGCAGTACGAGGACGAACGTCCCGAGTACGGCGGCACGGAGCGCCGGATGCGCCTGTGGCCCGACCTGCACGGCGTGCGCGTCGATCGCGAGCTCGCCCGCGAGGTGGCCCGGCGCGAGCTCGGTTTCGACTACCAGGCGAGCCCGGAAGAGCTGCGACGCCTGTTCGGATGGAGAAAGGCGCGATGCGCGTGAACACGACGCCGGACAATGTCCAGTTGATCGGTGGCGAGATGCTGTTGTGGTCGGACCTGACGCAGGCCAGGGACTGGGGGGCCGTCGCCACGCAACTGGTGTCCCTCCTGGTGCCCGAACGGGGCCGGGTGCTGGTCGTCGGACCGCATCCCCAGGGCCTGTTCGACCTGGTCGCCGCGCGGGCCGGGTCGCTGTCGGCGCTGTTGCGCTCCTACCCGGACGCCTGCGCGCTGGCCACCAGGCATCCGGCGGCGAGCGTCTACTGCGGCAGGCTGGACACGCTCGCGCAGGCCGCGCCGTACGACCTGGTGCTCGCCTTCGACGGGATCGCCGCCCTGCACTCGGCCGAGGAGCCGCCGCAGACCTGGCGGGAGACGCTCGCCGCGCTGTCGGAGCTGGTCGCCGAGGGCGGGCGGCTGGTCCTGGGCGTGGAGAACGACCTGGGCGTGGACCGGTTCGTGTCGGCCAGGCCCGCCGGTCGCGAGGGCGACGACTCACAGTGGACGCCCCACGGCTTCGACGTCACCTACCCCAACGGCCCCGAGACGGTCGAGCTGGAGCTCCACGCGCTGCGCTTCGCCACGGAGACGTGCTACGCGGCCTACCCCACGCGTGAGGCGCCGCGCGCGCTGCTGGCCACCCACGTGCTGGCCCAGCGCCCGCCGGACGCGCTCGCCGTCCCCCTCAGCGCCAGGGGCTACGACGCGAGGATGATCGTCGCCGACCCGCTCCACCTGACCCGCACCGCCTTCCGGCACGACCTGGCCGACCGGCTGGCCCCGCTGTGGGTGACCGTCGCGGCCAAGGGCCCGGTCGCCGCCCACCACGCCATCCTGCCGATGGGCCTGCTCCAGAGCGGCCCCGTGGTGCACGAGGTGGTCTACGGCGGCCACGGCTGGAGCCGTACGGTGATGTCGGCGCCGCCAGCCGCCGGACGGGTGCGCCTGGCGGATCCGGCCGCCCGCACGCCCATCCCGCACGGCAGGGTGCTGGAGGAGATCCTGCTGGAGGGGTGCGCCCGTGACGACCTGCGGGCGCTCAGGCGCACCTTCGCCGTGCTCGGCGCGTGGGTGAAGGGCGAGGATCCCGCGGTCGCGGTCTTCGGGACCACCGACAACCTCGTCTGGGACGGCGAGCGGCTGCGGCTGGCCGAGGAGGGGTGGACGCTGGACGACGCGCCCGCCGTCGAGGTGGTGCTCTGCCGGATCCTGTGGCGCTTCGCCGTACGGCTGCTCGCCGCCGGCCACCACCACCCGTGGCCGTGGCCGGTCGAGGCCGACCAGCTCGCGCTCACGCTGGCCGGCATGTGCGGGATCCCGTGCGACAAGGAGCACCTGGTGGCGGCCACCGAACTGGACGAGGAGATCGGCGCGGTCATCGAGCCAGGCCAGACGCCGCCCGACTACCGCGAGCTGCTCGACGCCCGCGACCACCTCCACCGGCGGCTGACCGACTCCCAGGCCAGGGTGTCCAGGCTGGAGACCAAGCTGACCTACCGCGAGCGCGACCTCAGGAAGACCAAGGCGAAGCTGAAGAAGGCGCAGCGCAAGGCGCAGGCCGTCCGCAGGTCGCTGCGTCACCGGCTGTCGCGCAGGCTGGCGCGCCCCAGACGGCTGGCCCGCAGGGTCCTCCGTACGTTCTCCGGTTGAAGGGAGTCGCTGTGCTTTCGGTGATCATTCCCTTCCACAACGTGGAGAAGTACGTCGGCGAGTGCCTGGAGTCGGTGGCGGCGCAGAGCCTGCGCGACCTCGAGGTGATCTGCGTCGACGACGGATCGACGGACGGCGGCGCGGCGGCGGCGGCGGCGCTGTGCGCGGCCGACGACAGGTTCCGCCTGATCAGGCAGCGCAACACCGGCCCCGGCATGGCCCGCAACGTCGGGGTGCGCCACGCGACGCGCCGCTACCTCGCCTTCGTCGACGGCGACGACGTGGTGCCCCGTGACGCGCTGCGCAGGCTGGTCGGGTCGCTCGAGTCGACCGGCTCCGACCTGGCCTGCGGCAACGCCAAGCGGCTCATCGGCGGGCAGCTGGTGCCGTCGTGGGCGCACCGGCAGGCCTTCAGGACCTCGATGAAGCGCACCCACATCACCCGCCATCCGCTGCTGATCCGCGACCGCATGGTGTGGAACAAGGTCTTCCGGCGCGCGTTCTGGGACGAGCTGCGCCTGGCCTTCCCCGACCGGATGTACGAGGACCAGCCGGTCACCATGGCCGCGCACGTCCGCGCCGCCTCCGTCGACGTGCTGCGGGAGGTCGTCTACCACTGGCGGCAGCGCGACGAGGCCGACTCGTCCATCACCCAGCGCAAGCTCGAGCCGGACAACCTGCGCGACCGGCTGCTGTCGGTGTGCGACGCCTCCAGGATCCTGCGCGGAGGCGCGCCGAAGCTGGCCGCCGCCTTCGACACCGACACCCTCGACATCGACATGCAGGTGGTGGTGGAGGCCGTCGCCCACCACGGCGACGCGCTGCCCCCCGACATCGTCGACCTGGCCGTCTCCTACCTCGACCAGGTCCCGCTCTCGGGCTGGCTCGACCTGCCGTGGGCGCGCCGGCTGCTGGTCCACCTCCTGCGCCGGCGCGAGCTCGGCCCGCTGCTGGACGTCGTCGACGAGGTGGAGAGCGGCGCCCTGCAGCCTCTGATGCGCAGGTCCGGCCTGCGGGGACGGCGCTGGGTCGCCGAGCACCCCCAGCTGCCGGGCCATCTGACGCCGCTGTCCCGTGACCTGTCCCTGACCTCCCGGCTGGTCCGGCTGGACTGGCAGGACGGGAAGCTGCGCGGCGAGGGGAGGGCCGCGATCGGCAGGTTCGACGCCGGCGCCCTCGGCCGGGCCAGGCTCAGCGTGTCGCTGCGGGAGCGCAAGAGCGGCGCGAGGATACCGCTGGGCCAGGCGACGGCCTTCCCCTCCTGGGACAGGATCGCCTGGGGCGCCGGCGCGGCCCTGGAGAGCGGCTACGACTTCGCGTTCACGATCGACCCCGCCGCGCTGCCCGCCCGCGGGGTCGGCCACTGGGACCTGCGCGTGGAGCTGCGCCGTCCAGGACTGTGCCTGGAGGGCAAGGTCGGTGGCGTGCGCTGGGATCCGCCCTCGACACCGGTGCCCGTCCGCATGGGCGGCCGGTGGCTGGTGCCCGTGCGGTCCTTCCGTGGCGCGTGGGGGATCCGGCTGCTGCGGCGCGACGCCGTCGTGCGCGAGTGCCACGTCCAGGACGACCGGCTCGTGGTGTCGGGAGAGCTGCGCGCGCTGGGCGACGGCGAGCCCGTCCTGCGCCTGATCCGCCGGCACGACGGCGAGGAGATCTACTTCCCCGTCGACCTGGACGGCAACGCCTTCACCAGCCGCCTGTCCTTCGCCGCGATCGACGACTCCCAGCAGGAGGAGGCCTGGTGGGACGTCGTCATCGACCAGGGCAGGATCGTCAGGCTCGTGGTGGAGACCGCGGCCAAGCCCGAGGCCGAGGTCGGCGACCGGCGCTACCTCGTCGACAGGGGCGAGGACGGCTGCCTCATGATCAGGGAGCGGAGCGCCGGCTGAGGATGCCCGCCAGGCACTCGACGACGCGGTCCTGCTCGCCGTCGGTCAGATCGGGGAAGAGCGGCAGCGACAGCTGCTCGCTGTAGTACGCCTCTGCCTCGGGGCACAGGCCGCGGCGGTAGCCGAGGTCCTCGAAGACCGGATGCCAGTAGGCGGGGACGTAGTTGACCTGGACCCCGATGCCGGCGGCGCGCATCCTGTCGTAGACCTCGCGCCGCCGCCCGTCATGGATCCGGACGGGGTAGAGATGCCACGAGGGCGTGACGTGGTCGCGCTGGACGGGCAGCGTGAGGCCCGGCACCCCGCCCAGCAGCTTCGTGTAGCGCGCCACCAGCTCGGTCCTGCGCGCCATGAACGCGGGCAGGCGGCGCAGCTGGCTGACGCCGAGCGCGCACAGCACGTCGGGCAGCCGGTAGTTGAGCCCGAAGGCGTGGACCTCCTGGTGCCAGCCGCCCACCTCGGGGTCGCGCTGCAGGGCCGGGTCACGGACCAGGCCGTGGTTCCTGAACATCGCCGCGCGCCGGAACAGCTCGGCGTCACGCACGGCGACCGCGCCGCCCTCGGCCGTCGTGACCGTCTTGGTGGGGAAGAACGAGAACGTCGTCAGGTCGCAGACCGAGCCGACCGCCCGCCCGCGATAGGCGGCCCCGATCGAGTGGGCGGCATCGCCGACCAGCAGCGCGCCGCACCCGTCGGCGACCCGCCGCAGCTCGTCGTAGTCGGCGGGGTGACCCGCGTAGTCGACGGCGGTGATCGCGCGGGTCCGCGCCGTCACCGCGGCGGCGGCCGCGGCCGGGTCGAGGGTGCCGGTGCCCGGCTCCACGTCGGCGAAGACCACCCTGGCCCCGAGCAGCACCGCCGTGGCCGCGGTGGCGACGAACGTCAGCGGTGAGGTGACCACCTCGTCACCCGCCCCGATCCCCGCCGCCGCGTAGGCGACGTGCAGCGCCGCCGTGCCCGAGGTGACGCTGACGCACGGCACCCCGCCCGTCCACGCGGCCAGCTCGCGCTCGAACCGCGCGACGGCGGGACCCGTCGTCAGCCAGTCGCCGCGCAGCACCTCGCAGACGGCCGCGATGTCGGCCTCGTCGATCGACTGGCGTCCGTAGGGCAGCATCAGGCGCTCACCATCACCATGGCGCGCAGGTCCTCGACCGACAGCCACCGGTCGTTGGTGTCGGAGCGGTAGGCGAATCCCTCGGGGAGCACCTCACCGCCCTGCGGCGGGACGTAGCCCCAGGTCGCGATCGTCGGCTGGACCACATAACGGTCGGCGAGGCGCAGCGTGCGCCTGCCGTCGTCGGGGCCGATCATCTCCTCGTGCAGCTTCTCGCCCGGTCGGATGCCGATCTCCTCCATCGGGCTTCCCGGGGCCAGCGCCTCGGCCAGGTCGGTGATGCGCATGCTCGGGATGCGCGGCACGTACAGCTCGCCGCCCTGCATCATGTCGAAGGAGTCGACGACGAACCCGACCGCCTGCTCGAGCGTGATCCAGAAGCGGGTCATCCGCTTGTCGGTGATCGGCAGGCTCGCGCCCTCCCTGGCCAGGCGCAGGAAGAACGGCACGACCGAGCCCCGGCTGCCCACCACGTTGCCGTAGCGGACCACGGCGAACCTGGTGACGTGGCCGGCGGCGTAGTGGTTGGCGGAGACGAAGAGCTTGTCGGCGACGAGCTTGGTCGCGCCGTACAGGTTGACGGGGCCGGAGGCCTTGTCCGTCGACAGCGCCACGACCTTGCGCACGCCGCAGTCGATCGCCGCCTCGACCACGTTCTGCGAGCCGGCGATGTTGGTCCTGACGTATTCGAAGGGGTTGTACTCGGCCGTGTCGACCTGCTTGAGCGCGGCGGCGTGGACGACGTAGTCGATGCCGTGCATGGCGCGGGTCAGCCGGTCGCGGTCGCGCACGTCGCCGATGAACCAGCGCAGCCGCTCGTCCTCGCCGAACAACTGCCGGGCCTCGTACTGCTTGAGCTCGTCGCGGGAGAAGACGACCAGGCGGCGCACGCCGAGATGGTCGAGGGCGTGGCGCACGAAGGCCTTGCCGAAGGAGCCCGTGCCCCCCGTGATCAACATTGACGATCCGCTCACCACGCTCACGCCGCCCCCTCATTTCGGTGGTACGACCTGCGTCTGCGCAGGCTGGCCGGTAGCCTAGCGCGACGAAGCAGACACGCACGGTCACACGGGGGAATGGGGCATCAGTGCGTATTGTCGGAGTCATTCAAGCGCGCATGGGATCAACCCGGCTGCCCGGCAAGGTGCTGCGCGACCTGGGGGGTCGCTCGGTGCTCGGTTGGGTGGTCAGGGCCGTCGAGCGGTCGGGGGCCGTCGACGACCTCGTCGTGGCGACCACCGGGCAGGCCGCGGACGACGCGGTCGTCGCCGAGTGCCGGCGGATCGGCGTCGCCTGGCACCGCGGTCCCGTCGACGACGTGCTGACCCGGTTCCTCGGCGCGCTGGAGAGCCGCCCGTGCGAGGCCGTCATGCGGTTCACCGCCGACTGCCCGCTGCTCGACCCCGAGGTCATCGGTCAGGCGGCGCTGGCCTACCAGGCTTTGCCGGGGCTCGACTACCTGACCACGAGCCTGGTCCGTACGCTGCCGCGCGGCATGGACGTCGAGATCGTCGGCAGAGACGTACTGGAGGCGGTCGGCAAGGTCGCCACCGGCTACCACCGCACGCACGTCACCTCCCACATCTACACTCATCCTGACGACTTCCACCTGCTCGGCCTCAGTTACCGCCCGGCCGCTCCCGACCTGCGCGTCACGCTCGACACCGAGGACGACTGGCGGCTGATCGCCCTGATGGTGGCCGCCTTGGGCGACCGCTGCGCCCGCGTGCGCGAGCTGGTCGCATGGCTGCGTGCGCGACCGGAGGCGTGCATGATCAACGCACACGTCGAGCAGAAGGCGCTGCGGGAGGCGTAGCGTGCGCGTCGGCATCCGGTGCGACGCGGGCACCACGATCGGTGTGGGGCACCTGATCCGCTGCGTGGCGCTGGCCGAGGAGCTGCGCGCGCGGGGCACCCGCGTGTCCTTCCTCGGCGACATGGGCTCGCTGCCGTGGGCGTGGCGGCAGCTCGACCTGCGCGCCCTGCCCGTGCGCCCGGCGCCGGCCGAGCCCGAACGGCTCGCGGCGTTCGGGCTCGACTTCGTCGTGCTCGACTCCTACACGCTGCCGCCCGGGACGGGAGCCGCGCTCATGGCGGCCGGCACCCGCGTGCTGGCCATCATCGACGGCGATCCGCTCGGGCAGGAGGCGCACCTCTACCTCGACCAGAACCTCGGCGCCGAGGAGGTGCCCTGCCGGCTGCCGTACCCGGGGGTGAGGCTGGCGGGGGCGCGCTACGTCCTGCTGCGCGACAGCGTGCGGCGCGCCATCCGCCCGCCCCGCTGGCCGGGGGTCGCCGTGCCCCACGTGCTGTGCTTCTTCGGCGGCACCGACGCCGCCGGGGTCACGCCGCGGTGGGTCGAGGCGCTGCGGGCGACCGGCGTGCCGTTCACCGCCACCGTGATCAGCCCGGCCCCGCTGGAGGCGGGGGAGGGCATCACCGTCATGCCGCCCACCGACCTGCTGCCGAACCTGATGGCCGCCGCCGATCTCGTGGTGACCGCCGCCGGCTCGGCCGTCTGGGAGCTGCTGTATCTCGGGGTGCCCGCCGCGCTCACCTGGGTGGCCGACAACCAGCTCATCGGATACGAGGCGCTGGTCGGCCGCGGCCTGGCGGCGGGGCTCGGCGGCAGCGCCGAGCTCGCGGTGCCCGCGCTGCGCCGTCTGCTCACCGACCCCGGCTTGCGAGCCGAGTACGGCACGCGCGGCCGGGAGCTCGTCGACGGCAGGGGCAGGGAACGCGTCGTCGACGCCCTGCTCAGATGAGGTCCCAGGTCAACGGCGTGCCCAGGGTGACGTCCCTGGTGAAGGTGCGGCCCATCACCGTGCTCACCGCCGCCGGCGGCAGCCCGCCCGCCGGCCTGATCGACCTGACGTTGTCGGGGGTCACGGGCTCGCCCGCCCGCACGTCGCGCACGACGTAGAGCGAGCGCCGGAACCGCAGGCCCTCGCGCTCGCTCGGCCGCGGCCCGAGCACCGGGGCGCCGAGCGAGCGCCAGGCCCGCTCGCTCTCCACCACCAGCGCCGCCAGCTCGGCCGGCTCCAGGGAGAAGGCGGAGTCGACCCCGCCGTCGTCACGCGAGAGCGTGACGTGCTTCTCGATCAGGCAGGCGCCCAGCGCGACCGCCGCGAGCGGCACCCCGATCCCGGGCGTGTGGTCCGACACGCCGACCACCGTGCCGGTGACGCCCGCCAGGAGCGGCAGCGCCCGCAGGTTGCTCTCGGCGGGGTCGGCGGGGTAGGAGACGGTGCAGGCCAGCACCGCCAGCTGGGTGCACCCCGCCTCGCGGGCGGCCTCGACGGCGGCGTGGATCTCGGCGATCGTCGCCATGCCAGTGGAGATGACCAGCGGCTTGCCGGTGGCCGCCGCCAGCCTGATCAGCGGCAGGTCCACGATCTCCGACGACGCGATCTTGTACGCGGGCGCGTCGAGCTTCTCCAGCAGGTCGATCGCCGTCGGGTCGAACGGGGAGGAGAAGGGCACCATCCCCCGCTCGCGCGCCCGCTCGAAGATGGGCCGGTGCCACTCCCACGGTGTGTGCGCCCGCTCGAAGAGCCGGTAGAGGTTCTCGCCGCCCCACAGCGCGTGGCCCTCGCCGATGCGGAAGGCCGGGCCGTCGGCGTCGACGGTGATGGTGTCGGGCCGGTAGGTCTGCAGCTTCAGCGCGTGGGCCCCCGCGGCGGCGGCCGCGTCGACGATGGCCAGCGCCCGGCCGAGGTCGCCGTTGTGGTTGCCGGACATCTCGGCGATGACGAACGGCGGGTGCCCCGCCCCGATCTCGCGCCCCGCGATGGAGATCACGCGTTGTCCTCTCTGCTGAGCTGGATGGTGATGACGTTCCTGTCGGCGCCGTCGACGGCCCGGGTGTCGGAGCCGATCTCGGCGAAACCGAAGCGCCGGTGCAGGCGCCTGACCGACTCGTTGTCCTCGAGCACCTCGCCGCGCAACCTCACCAGGCCGAGCGGGCCGAAGGCGTGCTCGATCGCGGCCCGCTCCAGGCCGATCCACGCCCGCAGCAGCTCGCCCGACGACTCCAGGCCGTCGATGTCGAGGTAGAAGCCCCAGGTCGCGGTCGTGACGCCGGGGCCGAGACCGGCGAAGGTCACCACGCCGGACGGGACGCCGGTGTGCTCGTAGACCAGCACCTGCCGGCTCGGGTCGCCGCTCAGGGTCGCCCACCAGCGGGCGTGCTCGTCGGGGCCGATCTCGTGGGTGGTCAGGCTGGCCGCCCTGACCTTCGGATGGTTGCGCCAGCCCCGGATGATCTCGAGGTCGTGCTCGCGGACGTGTCTCAGCACCTCGTCCCCCTACGAAGCGTGCTCGTGTCGATGCCCAACGTAGCGGATTCGCGTGTGGGTAAAGAGCTGATCAGGGACAGGCATGGCGGCTGCCGGGCGGTCATGGGCCAGGCATGCTGCGAGCATGCCCCTGCTCAGCGTGATAGTGCCGTTCTGTAATGTCGAGCCGTACATCACCGAATGCCTGGAGTCGCTCGCCACCCAGACCCTGCGGGATCTCGAAGTGATCCTCGTGGACGACGGGTCCACCGACGGGAGCCGGGCGATGGCCGCGGCCTTCGTCGAGGCGGACCCCAGATTCACCCTGGTCACCCAGGAGCGGCGCGGCCCCGGCCCTGCCCGCAACACCGGTGTACGGCACGCGAGCGGCACCTACCTGGCCTTCGCCGACAGTGATGACCTGGTGCCGTCCGGCGCCTACGACGCGCTCGTCGGCTCCCTCGAAACGACCGGCTCCGACCTGGCCTGCGGCGGCGTCGAACGGCTGCGCTCGGGCGAGCTGTCGCCGTCGGCGCTGCACATGAAGCCGTTCAGGCGCAGCGTGGAGCGCACCCACATCTCCCGCATGCGCGTCCTGGTCAGAGACCGGACGGTGTGGAACAAGGTGTACCGGCGTTCCTTCTGGGACGCGGCCGAGCTGGAGTTCGCCGAAGGCATCTACGAGGACCTGTCCGTCGCGATCAAGGCGCACGTCGCCGCCGAACAGGTCGACGTCCTGTCCGACGTCGTCTACCGGTGGAGGGAGCGGGACGTCGGGGAGCCCTCGATCACGCAGCGGCGTGAGGAGCTGCCCAACCTGATGGCGCGCCACCAGGCGATCAGGCAGGTGCGCGGGTTCATGGCCGAGGCCGCGCCGCGGCTGGTGGTGCCCTTCGACCGCGTGGTGCTGGAGAAGGACACCGCCTTCCTCCTCCAGGCGGTCGCCGACTCCAGCGCCGACGACCGCGGCGAGCTGCTCGAACTGGGCAGGAACTGGCTGTCCGGGCTGCGCCGCTCGGTGGTGAAGGAGGCTCCCGCGCTGCGCCGCCTCGAACTGCACCTGCTCCGCAAGGGACTGGTCAAGGAACTCGCCGAGGTTCGCAAGTACCGCGTCAAGGCGGCGGGGGAGCCCCGCGCGGTCCAGCTGCGCGGCAAGACCAAAGGCTGGTACGGCGACTTCCCCTACCTCGGCGACAAGCGGCTGGACATTCCCTACAAGGTCTACGAGATCAGCGAGGAGCTCAGGCTCGTCGCCAGGATCAGCCAGGCCGCCCGGGACGGCCGCCGCCTGAAGCTGGAGGGCGAGGTCTTCATCAGGCGGCTGGAGGGCCGCAGGGTCAAGGTCGCGCTCTGGCTGGAACGCGGCCAGACCGCGCTGCCGTTGAAGGCCCGCTGGAAGAAGCGCAGGACCTTCACCGCCGCCATCGACACGGCCGCGCTCGAGAGCGGCACGTGGCGGATCGGCGTGCGCGCCACCTACCGCGACCTGGTCAAGGACGGCTACCTTCGGCTGGCGCCCATGGCAGAGCAATTCGACGGCGCTGACGACGACGACCTGGACGCTGGGGGATCTACCCAGGAGCCCCAGGGGTGCCGGGATGGTCAAGAAGCAGCATGGACATTCTCCAGTAGTTCCAGAGAGTAATCGAAGAACAACGGGCTGTCGTCATGCTGGGATCCATGAGGACCTACTCGCTCGATGATGTCCACGCGACATGCAAGCGGAGAGACTCGTGGTGGACCGTGTACTTCGTGGACCCGGTCGCCTGCCGGGTCGCGCTGTTCGTCGCCAACCGAACGAACATCACGCCGAACGGGCTCACGGTCTTCTCGCTGGTTCTCGGCATGGCGTCGGCCGCGTGTCTGGCGGCCGGTCAGCTCGCCGCGGGGGCGGTGCTGTTCTACCTGAGCTTCATGATCGACTGTGTCGACGGCAAGATCGCCCGACTCAAGGGCACGGGGACGCCGTTCGGCCTGTGGCTCGACTTCATGGGCGACAGGATCAGGGAGCTGTGCTGCGCCACCGGTCTCGCCTACGGCCAGTACGCGGCCACGGGCAACGTCGCCTTCATCGTGCTGGGCGCCGTCGTGGCCGTGCTCGACATGTTCAGGTACGTCAACGCGCCGCAGATGAAGCGGGTCAGGGAGACGATCAGAGAGGAGATCGCCTCCAGGACGCCGCCTCAGCTGCCGGCGCCGAGAGCGCACCAGCCACTGGTACGCCAGCCGAGTTCGCTGCAGGGGACGCGGCCGGCACCGGCGCACCAGACGGAGGCACCGCCCTCGAGGCCGCAGCGACCCGGGCCACGGCGCCGGATGCTGCGAAGGCTCACCAGAGCCATGGCCAGGCGGAGGGTCAGATCCCACGTGATCAGCGGCATCGAATTCCACGCGACGGTCTTCGTGATCGCGCCGCTGCTGGGACAGTCGTCACTCATCCCCGTCATCGCGGGCATCAGCGTCCTGTTCCTGACCAACGAGATCTTCCTTGTCTATCGGATGTGGCTCTTCACCCGCCGCAACAGCGCGGTCCCCAAGCCCGAGGAGAGCCGAGAGTACGTGCCAATGGGGGGTTCACTAAATGTCTGACAGGCCGATATTCGTCGTTGGCTGTCCGCGCTCGGGTACCACGCTGCTGCAGCTCATGCTGCACCAGCACCCAAGGATCGCGGTGCCGCCGGAGACCAGGTTCGTGGGCGCCGTCTACAACAAGCGTCGCTCGTTCGGTGACATGCGGCTGGGCGCCAACCGTCTCGCGCTGGCCGAGTGGATGTCGGGGGAGCGTACGAAGTTCCGCGAGCTGGGCATCGACAGGGACGAGTTCATCAGGCAGGCGGTCGACGGGCCCGGTTCGCTCGGCTCGGTGATCGGCATCGCGTTCAGGATGTACGCCGAACGCTTCGGCAAGCCCCGGTGGGGCGACAAGCGCCCGAGCTACGTCAAGCAGGTCGACATGCTGGTCAGGCTGTTCCCTGACGCGCAGTTCGTGCACCTGATCAGGGACGGTCGCGACTGCGTCTCCTCGCTGAAGGAGATGCCGTGGTTCAAGCACGACTCCTTCCACGCGATCTCCATCTGGGCGGAGGCGATCGACGCCGGCAGGCGGCTGCGCAAGACCATGCCGGAGGACAGCTACTACGAGCTGCGCTACGAGGACCTGACCGACGACCCCGCGACCGAGCTGAAGAAGCTCTGCTACTTCCTCGACGAGGACTTCGACCCGGCGATGTGCTCGCCGCACGAGGTGGCCAGCGTCGCGGTGCCCGTCCACAAGGTCTGGCACAGCAACACGCACGGCGAGGTCATGAAGTCGCGGGTGGGCAGCTGGTCGGCACGCCTCGACGAGTGGGAGATCAGGCTGTGCGAGCAGGCGCTCGGCAAGCGGCTCGAGGCCAACGGCTACGAGCTGACCGGCGTGCCGCAGGCGGCGATGGAACACGTCGCCCGCCTGCAGAAGGTCATGCAGAAGCGGCGCGGGGCACGGCTGCGCAAGAGCATGCGCGACCGGTTCCTCCGCTTCCGTGAGCCCGGTCCCGTGGCGGCGCTGCTGACCTCGACCCAGCGCTCGCTCGCCGGGGTCCCCCAGCAGCGCACCGAGGCGGAGATCCCTCAGCGCGTCATGTGAGCGAACAGCTCCTCCCAGCGGTCGAGCACGGATTCCAGACGGAACGTCTCGGCCCTGGCGCGAGCGGCGGCGCCCAGGCGCCGCCGCTCGTCCGCCGACCCCATGAGGGCGGCGAGCCGTCCGGCGAGGGCGGGCACGTCGCCCGGGGGCGCGAGCAGCCCGCCGATCGAGCGCACCCCTCCTGAGACGTCGAAGGCGACCGAGGGCAGGCCGTGCGCGGCCGCCTCCATCAGCACCAGCGGCAGGCCCTCGTGCTCGCTGGACAGGGCGACGATCGAGGCCGACAGGTACTCCCGCGTCATCGCCGCCGCGGGCACGCGCCCGCGGAACACCACCCGGTCGGCGACGCCCTCCTTCCGCGCCCAGGCGCGCAGCCTCGGCTCCTCGGGCCCGTCGCCGAGCAGGTGCAGCTCCCATGGCGGGGCCGCCGCCTCGGCGAACGCGCTGATCAGCCGGTCGAACCGTTTCACGCCCGCCAGCCTGCCCACGCCGAGCACCCTCGGCGCCGACAGCTCGGCCCGCGCGCCGGGCCAGCCCTGCAGGGGGTTGGGCAGCGACCAGGTGTTGGGCAGCAGCGCGTGCTCGGCGAACAGCCGCGCGTCGTCCTCGCTGAGGAAGACGGCCTGGTCGAGACCGCCGTAGTGCTTCCTGATCGAACCCAGGTGCGAGCAGATGCGGGCGTGCTGGTAGGAGCCGTGGTACTGGCCGATGGTGCGCGTCCGGGCGGGCAGCAGCCCCGACAGCCGCGTCACCACTCCCGGCGAGGTCAGGACGGCGAAGCCGGGCCCGATCCCGGTCAACAGCCTGCGCACCCGCGTTCCTTCGAACCGCGACGCCCGGGAGGACCGGTTGACCACGTGCCGCCGGTAGAGCGGCCGCGCGACGTACCGGAACGGATCCCGCGCCCGGTGCAGGCCCACGACGTGCACCTCGTGGCCGCGCTCCGCCAGACCCTGCGCGAGCGTGTGGGTGACCTGCTGGATGCCGCCGAGGGTGTCGGCGTCCACGCAGGCGAACACCAGCGGCCCGCTCACGTCGCACCCGGCAGCGGGGACCGCTCGGCCACAGGTACGGCGAGCGGCGCCCGGAAGAAGTCGGCCACGACCCTGGCGGCGGCGTCACCCCGTTCCTCCTCGCACCACAGCCTGCGCGCCGCGGCGTACCTGGCGGCGAAGGAGGCGTGCACCGCGGGCAGGTGGCGCAGGCACTCGACGAGCTCGGCGGTCGTGGTGACGCACGGGCCCGGCGCGATGGCAGGCAGGTCGGTGTTGACGCCGCGCTCGGTCAGCCGGTACTCGTCCCAGTCGTCGACGAAGAACAGCATCGGCTTGCCCGTCACCGCGTAGTCGCACATCACGGACGAGTAGTCGGTCAGCAGCGCGTCGGAGACCAGGATCAGGTCGTTGATCTCCGGATAGGAGCCGGCCGGCGTGACGAAGTGGCGCAGGTGCGGGGGCACCTGGTAGCGCTCGACGGGGTGGGTGCGCAGGATCAGCGCCCATTCGCCCGACAGCGCCTCGGCCAGTTCCTCCAGGTCCACGCGCACCGAGGCGCCCGAGCCCTTGGCGCCGTCGCGGTACGTGGGCGCGTAGAGGAGGATCTTGCGTCCCGGCGGGATCTCCAGCCGCTCGCGCACGCCTTCCGGCGGCCGGCCGCGCACCAGCGCGTCGCAGCGCGGCGTGCCGTACCGCAGGACACGGCCCTCGTAGCCGAGAGCGGGCACGAAGTAGCGGGAGAACTCGGCGCTCGGCGAGATCAGCGCGTCCCATCGGGCGACGGCCGCGCGCCACTGCTCGCGCGGGCCGGGCAGGTCGGCGCGCAGGTCGGGGGCGTCGAAACCGATCGACTTGATGCCTTGGCCGTGCCAGGTCTGCAGGTAGCGGGTGCCGCGCGGCTTGGGATGGTCGAGGGGGAAGCCGTGGCTGTCGACCCAGACGCCCGCGCGGGCCATCGTCCAGACGTAGCGCCAGCTGCCGCGCCGGACGAGGGCGGCGTCGGAGGGGAAGTCGGCCCGGCCGCGGGCGACCGACCAGACGACGCTGACGGGCAGGCCGCGGCGCCGTACCTCCTCGTAGACGGCGCGGGGGCTGCCGGTGTAGCCCTTGCCGCAGTCGGCCTCGAACAGGGCCAGGTCAGGGCGGGGCGGGACCAGCCTGATCAGCGCCTTGTAGGCGGCCAGCTTCATCCGGGGCATGCCCAGTCTCCTGAGCACGACCCGTTTCAGCCGGGAGAGCGCCACGCGCGGCGTGCGCCGCGGGCGCACGCACAGCTGGCCCGCGCTGCCCTCGGCGCTGACCCGCAGGTGGCGGAGGGTGAACGGCGCCATGCAGGGGTCGGCGAGCAGCACGTCCGTCGTGGTGCGGCCGTCGGGTCCGGTGAAGCCGATGCGCGGGTCACCCCGTCCCCGCAGCCTGGCCAGATCGACGGTGACCTCGCTGAGGTAGCCGCCGTCGGGGTCGGGCACGGGTGACAGCGGCGCCCTGACGGTGCCGCACCGCAGGGACGCGGTCCACCCGGGCGCCGCCGTGAGGATTCCGAAGGGGTCGTAGGTGCGCACCCGCAGCCGCATCCGCGTGCCCGCCGACGCGAGCGCGACCACCTCGTGGCGCAGCCTGGAGGCGGTGTAGGGCAGCTCGGCCAGGTGCAGCGCGGTGATGTCCATGCCGGGCGCCGGGGTGCGGCCCCAGTACGTGCGCCCGCCGCGCGTGACGACCTCGCGCGGCGGCGCCTGCGGGCCGTTCAGCGACCTGGCGGCCACGCGCAGGTCCTCGGCCCTGCCGGCGAGGATCAGGTGGCAGCACACCCGCGCCGTGGCGGGCAGCCGCTCCAGCACCTCGCCGGGGATCCGGGCGAGGTACGGCCTGACCACCCCGGCGAACTCCGCGGCCCACGCCACGTCGCGCGAGGGCAGCGGGTTGAGGTAGACGCGCAGGTCCTGGCGGACGAAGCGGTACTGCCGATCGGGCACCAGGTCGCCGAACCCGTGCGCGCGCAGCACCGCGTCGCTGCGCCTGGCCGCCTCGAGGCGGTGACGGACGTTGTCCATCTCCTTGGTGCTCATCGAGATGGAGGTGCCGTCCTGCGGCCTGTGCCAGTGGTAGACGGTCCACGGCACGACCGCGAACCTGCGCGCCGTGCAGTACATCTCGGCGCCGAAGACGTGGTCCTCGTAGAGGATGTCCTCGGGGAAGCGCAGCGCGTGACGGCGCAGGAAGGACACGTCGAACAGCTTGTTGGTGGTGAAGCAGTCGAGGAACAGCTCAGGCTCCTCGCGGATGCCCTCGACCACCCGCCGCTTCGCGAACAGGTGCGGGTAGTAGCGGTGGGTCCGGCCACTCGACTCGTACAGCCGCGCGATCTGTCCCGAGACGAAGTCGGCGCCGGTCCGCTCGATCTCGGTGAGCAGGCTCTTGCACGCGTGCCGCGGCAGCGTGTCGTCGCTGTCGAGGAACATCACGTACGGCGAGAGCGTCGCGTCGAGCCCGTCGTTGCGCGGCGCTCCGCATCCGCCCGAGTTGACCTGCCTGCGCACGTAGCGCACCCGGGGGTCGGCGCGCGTGAGAGCCCCGGCCACGCGCGGGGTGTCGTCGGTGCTCGCGTCGTCGCAGATGATCACTTCGAGGTCGCGGAGCGTCTGGTCGAGCACGGAGCGGACCGCCCGGGGGAGGCGGGCGGCGTCGTTGTAGGTGATCACGACAACGGTGCAGTCCGGCATGCGTGTTCTCCCCCGAGTCCTGAGGCTCGAAAAAGACATTCCCCTGCAATTGCCCAAGTGTCGTGACTTGATGGCCTTTTTACCGGACAATTCGCCGGATTAGCCACACAACTAGGGCTATTCCGACAATTGCCCCGACAATGGGCGCGATTCTCTTGAGCAGCGGCGCTCCGGCGATCTCCAGCAGGTCGAGCGCCTCCTCGTCGGGTGTGCGCGAGGTGCGCAGCGTGCCGCTCGGCCGGACGTCCTGCTCTTCCTCCTCGATCTCCGGGACCGCCGCCAGATGGCGCTCCTCGGCGGCGGGCTCGCCCAACAGCTCGGCCAGGTTCGCCGCGAACGTGTCGATGATCTTGGCGCCCACCTCCGCCATGACGCCCCTGCCGAACTGCGCGGGCCGTCCCGTGACGTTGAACGAGGTCTCGACCTTCACCGTGGTGGCGCCGTCCGACGGGGTCAGCCGGGCGGTGACCGTGGCGCTGGCGGTGCCCGAACCGCGCGCCTCCTTGCCGGAGGCGCCGAGCGTGAGGGCGTAGGCGTCCTTGTCGACGTCCTCGAACCTGGCGCCGCCCCGGTAGGTGACGGTGATCGGGCCCACCTTCACCTTCATCCGGCCGGTGAACTCCTCCCCCTCGACGGTGTCGAGCGTCGCCCCCGGCAGGCACGGCGCCACGCGCTCGACGTCGAGCAGCGCCGCCCAGGCCTGCTCGATCGGGACAGGAACCGTGAACTCGTGCTCGAACCGCATCGCCATCGATCCGCTCCTTCCACCTGTCTGCTCACGCTCTCTCAGCCTCGTCCCCCGCGCCCTTCGACGGCTACCCTCCGGACCCGTACGAGGGAATCGGCAGGACCGCCTGCTCCGCAGGACCGCACGAGCCGGTTCCTCGCAGGACGCATCTGCCCTCCGCGGCGACGATCAGGCGCTCCGGGCAGCCCGCGCCCGGCCGTCCCCCGGAACGGCCCGCCCCGAGGACACCCCGGCGTATCGAGGTGCCCTCAGGAACGGTGGCTCGCGGCGCCCTCGAAACCGGTGGCACGGGGCGCCCTCGGGAACCGGTGGGTCAGGGGGCGCCGGTCGCCGCCAGCACCGCCCGCCGCGTCAGCACCTGGGCCAGGTGCCGCCGGTAGTCGGGCTGGGCGTGCAGGTCGGCCGTGGGGGAGGTGCCCTCCGCCGCCGCCGCGCACGCCTGCGCGACCGCGTCGCCGAGCTCGGCCCCCCGCAGCGCCGCCTCCGTCGCGCCGGCGCGCAGCGGAGTCGGCCCCATGTTGGTGAGCCCGATCCGCGCCTCCTGGATCGAGCCGTTGGACCTGCGGACCGCCGCCGCCACGCCGACGATCGCCCAGGCCTGCGCCGTACGGTGGAACTTCTCGTAGTGGAAGCCCCACCCCGGCCCCAGCTTGGGCACCCTGACACCCACCAGGATCTCCCCCGGCTCGAGCGCCGTCTCCAGGTAGTCGAGGAAGAAGTCCGCGGCGGGGATCTCCCTCGACGAGGTGACCAGCACGCACTCCAGCGCGAGCGCCACCGCGGGCAGGTCGCCCGCCGGGTCGGCGTGGGCCAGGGAACCGCCGAAGGTGCCGCGGTGCCGTACCGCGGGATCGGCGACGGTGGCGACGGCCATGGCCACCAGCGGGCAGCCGGAGGTGACCACGGCCGAGCGCATCACCTCGTCGTGCGTGGCCATCGCGCCGATGAAGACGTGCTCGCCCTCGTCGCGGATGCCGGCCAGCTCCTCGATCCTGCTGACGTCCACCAGCAGCGACGGGTACGACAGCCGCAGGCGCAGCAGCGGCAGCAGCGACTGCCCCCCGGCGAGGACCTTCGCGTCCTCGTCGGCGGCCAGCGCCTCGCTCGCCTCCCGGAGGGAGGTGGGGCGCAGATAGTCGAACTGGGCCGGAATCATCGGATGGCCCTCCAGATCCGTTCGGGCGTGCATGGCATCTGGATGTCGTGGACGCCTCGTGGCCGCAGGGCGTCGACGACGGCGTTGACGACGGCCGGAGTCGAGGCGATCGTGCCCGCCTCGCCGACCCCCTTGACGCCGAGCGGGTTGGACGTCGCGGGCGTCTCGGTCCTGTCGGTGACGAAGTCGGGCAGGTCGGCGGCCGACGGCACCAGGTAGTCGGCCATGGTCGCGGTCAACAGGTTGCCGTCGGCGTCGTGGACGGCCTCCTCGAACAGCGCCTGCGCGATGCCCTGGGCGAGGCCGCCGTGGACCTGACCCTCGACGATCAGCGGGTTGACCACGTGTCCGACGTCGTCGACCGCCACGTACTTGCGGATCTTCGTCAGGCCGGTCTCGGTGTCGACCTCGACCGCGCACAGGTGCGTGCCGTGCGGGAAGGAGAAGTTCTCCGGGTCGAACGTGGCGTCGGCGTCGAGCCGGGGCTCCACGCCGTCGGGCAGGTCGTGAGCGGCGAAGGCGGCCAGCGCCAGCTCCTGGATCGTCTTGCTCGACGTGGTGCCCTTCACCGTGAAGGCGCCGCGGGTGAACTCGAGGTCGTCGGGGGAGCACTCCAGCGCGTGCGCGGCCAGCCGGCGGGCCTTCTCCTTGACCTTCTCGCAGGCCTTCAGGACGGCCATGCCGCCCACCACGAGCGAGCGCGAGCCGTAGGTGTCCATGCCCTTGTGCGAGATCGCGGTGTCGCCGTGCATGACCGCGACGTCCTCGAACGGCACGCCCAGCGAGTCGGCCACGATCTGGCTCCACGCGGTCTCGTGGCCCTGGCCGTGCGGCGAGGTGCCGGTGACGACCTCGACCTTGCCGGTGGGCAGCATGCGCACCGAACCGTGCTCCCAGCCGCCCGCGCCGTAGCTGAGTGAGCCGAGCACCCTGCTGGGCGCCAGGCCGCACATCTCGGTGTAGGTGCTGACGCCGATGCCGAGCTGGACGGGGTCGCCCCTGTCGCGCCTGTCGGCCTGCTCGGCGCGCAGCTTGTCGTAGCCGAACAGGGCCAGCGCCTTCTCGGTGGCCGCCTCGTAGTTGCCCGAGTCGTAGGTGAGCCCCGCGATCGTGGTGTACGGGAACTCCTCGTGCCTGATCCAGTTGCGCCTGCGCACCTCGATGGGGTCGAGGCCGAGCTCGGCGGCCAGCTCGTCCATGACCCGCTCGATGGCGTAGGTGGCCTCGGGACGGCCCGCGCCGCGGTAGGCGTCGGTCGGCATCTTGGTGGTGAAGACACCCGTGCAGTCGAAGCTGTAGGCGTCCATCTTGTAGATGCCGTTGTACATGAAGGCCCCGAGCAGCGGCACGCCGGGCGTGACCAGCATGAGGTAGGCCCCCATGTCGGCGAGCAGCTCGACCTTCACCCCCCTGATCCTGCCGTCGGACTCGGCGGCCAGCGTGACGTGCTGGATCTGGTCGCGGCCGTGGTGCACGGTCAGGTTGCCCTCGGAGCGCGACTCGGTCCACTTGACCGGCTTGCCGAGCTTCCTGGTGAGCAGCAGGCAGAGCACCTCCTCCGCGGTGACCTGCAGCTTGGAGCCGAACCCGCCGCCCACGTCGGGCGCGATGACGCGCAGCTTGTGCTCGGGCACGCCCGTCGTGAGCGCCAGCATCACCCGCAGCACGTGCGGGACCTGCGTCGCGGTCCACAGCGTGAAGCCGTCGCCGTCGGTGGTCGCCACCACCGCGCGCGGCTCCATCGCCGACGGGATGAGGCGCTGCTGGACGTAGGTGCGCTCGACGAGCACGGGCGCGTCCCTGAGCGCCGCCTCCATGTCGCCCTGGGCGAACGTCCAGGTGAAGGCCTTGTTCCCGGCCTCGTGGACCTTCGGGCCCGCGTCGGTGAGCGCCTGCCTCATGTCCATGACGGCCGGCAGCGGCTCGTAGTCGACATCGATGGCGTCCAGCGCGTCGGCCGCCAGGTAACGGTCGGTGGCCACCACGCAGGCGACGGCCTCGCCCGGGTAGCGCACCGTCTCCACCGCCATCGGCGGGTGGTCGGGGATGACGACGTCCTCGCTCACCGGCCACGCGCACGGCAGGCTGCCCTGCTCGCCGGCGAAGTCCTGTCCGCTGAAGACGGCCACCACGCCCGGCATGTCCTTCGCCGCCGAGACGTCCACGCCGGTGATCCTGGCGTGCGCCATGGGGCTGCGCTTGAAGGCGACGTACAGCATGCCGGGCAGCTGGATGTTGTCGGTCCACTGGGTGCGTCCGGTCAGCAGGCGGGCGTCCTCCTTGCGCCTGCGCGCCCTGCCGACCTCCCGGCCGTCGGCCGGCTCGGACAGCTGGCCGCTCTCGGCCACCTGCTCGGCCACCAGGCCGGCGTCGAGTTCTTCGGTCATGGCGTCCTCACCGCCGCCCCTCGCCGTACCGCTCTGACGATGTTGCAGTAGCCGGTGCACCGGCAGAGGTTGCCCTCGAGACCCTCCCTGATGGCCTCCTCCGACGGGTCCGGGTTGTGGTTGACCAGGTCGATCGCGGCCATGACCATGCCGGGCGTGCAGTAGCCGCACTGCAGCGCGTGCTCCTCGTGGAAGGCCTGCTGCATCGGGTGCATGGTGCCGTCGGACGCCAGGCCCTCGATGGTGACGACCTCCGCGCCGTCCGCCTGTACGGCGAGCACGGAGCAGCTCTTCGCGCTCTTGCCGTCGAGCATGACGGTGCAGGCGCCGCAGTTGCTGGTGTCGCAGCCGACGGGAGTCCCGGTCTTTCCCAGACGATCTCGGAGCAGGTGCACGAGGAGGAGCCGCGGCTCCACGTCCTCCTCGTAGCGGATCCCGTCGACGGTGACGGAGATGCGAGGCATACGTCCTCCCTCGATTCCTGAGGTCGGCGAGAAAGGCGCGTGCCGGGCCGCCGCGGTGATGCGCCCGCTCGGAGCGAGGCGGCGGTCCGGGGGGCGTTTCTCATCGATAAATGGAACGTACGCCTAACTAACGCCAGGTCAAGTGCGGCGCACCGACCGCGCGACGACGGCGACGACACCGGCCAGCCCCAGGCAGCCGAACAGCAGCGCCAGCAGCAGGACGAAGTCTCTGATGACGCCCGTCACCAGCAGGATGCCGAGGACCACGAACAGGATGCCGCTGAGCAGAGCCATCCAGTCGGTGCGGTGCAGCAGCGGCTGCCGGGAGGGCTGCGGAAGGTACGGGTCACGCCGCAACGCGCACCTCCATGTCACCCAGGCCGCCCTTGAGGTTCAGCACGATGGTGGGCGGCTCGCCCTTCGGCGGGGTCTCGGGCTCGAGCACCCTGTCGACCTCCACGTCCGTGCCGCCCTCGAACGACGGGCCGACCTTGACGTCGCCCACCCTCGAGGTGGCGTGCACCTCGACCCGCGCCGTCGGCGGGACGATCACGACGAGCTCGCCGACGGCCAGCTTGGCGTTGAACGTCACCTTCGCGCCAGGTGAGAGCTTCAGCTCCGACAGGTCCAGCGTGCCGTCGCCGATGCCCACCTCGTAGGTGCGCCGGACCTCGGCCATCGTCGTCGGCGTCCAGGTGGACGTGCCGATCTTCCCGGGCAGGTTGCCGAGCATCAGGCTCACGCTGATGATGAGCGTCAGCACGGTGCCGAGCGCGATGAGCCCGGCCCCGCGGCCGAGCCAGGTGGCCACCAGCAGGCCCGCGCCGATGGTGATGAGCATGGCGCCGCCCACGGCGGTGAGGCTGGGGGCGGTGGATCCTGAGGTGGCTTGGGCCGCCACGACGATCCCTCCAACGATCAATGCCAGCAGGACGGTGATCACGCCGGTGAACGACCTGCGTCGCCTGGGGCGCGGGGTGTCGACCTGCGGGCCGTACCGGCTCAGGTCGTAGGGCGAGTAGCCGGCGCGCCTGCGGGGGTCCAGCGGCTGGAAGGGACCGTGCGGCGCGAACGGCTCGCCGTAGGAGTAGGCGGGCTGCCGCGGCGGGGGCGCCTGGCGGCGCGGCGGCATGGGCGGCCCGTACGGCTCCGCCCCGGGGATCTCGTTGACCCGGGTCGGCGCCGGCCGCTCGGCCTCGCGGCTCGCCTGCCACGCCGGCGGCTGGTGGATCTCGACGGTCGGCTGCGGCTCAGGGGCGGCGGGTCGATCGGCGCCGGGCCGGTGCCCCTCTTCGGGCGCCGGACCCCGCAGGTCCGCCCCCTCCCCGCTGTCCCGGTCCTCCCGGGTCTCCTGGACATCCGGGGTCTCCCGGACGTCCTGGGCCTCCTGGATGTCCTGGGCGCCCTGGATCTGCTGAGTGTGCTGGTCCTCGTCGGCGGGCCGGACCGGTTCGGCGTGCCGGACCTCCTGAGGCTGTGGCGCGTCGCCGGCCGGCGGGGTGACCGGGGCCTGCGTGCCGGGCGCCGGGGGCGTGCGGAAGGCCGCCGTCGCGAACGACGTCGTCGGCGGGGCCTCGCGCCTGACCGGCGCCGGCTCCCTGCGCAGGCCGGTCGGCGCAGGGCCGTGGCCGATGTCCTCCGGGGCGAGCGGCTCGGTCCTGCGGTTGAGCCGCTCCGGCAGCGACCGCGCCAGAGCCGGCAGGTCCATTCCCCTGGCGTGCGCGGTCAGCAGCGTGATCGCCATCAGCGTGGCGACCACCAGCGTGCCGGTGCCCAGCCACACCGTGGCCAGGTTGACGATGAGGCCGAACCCCGCGATCCCGGTCAGCAGCGCGAACACGGTCTCGGCGTCGAAGTCGCGCCTGGTCCACTGCTCGACGTAGCCGGGACGGCCGTTGCTCTCCTTCATGAGCAGGAAGGCGGCGACGTACAGGAACAGGCCGATGCCGGAACCCAGCACCAGCATGGGGAAACCGACGCGGAAGACCACCGGGTCGATCCGCGTGTAACGGCCGAGGCCCGCGCAGACGCCGGTGAGCATCCTGCCCTCGTCGCTCCTCTTGAGCACGCGAGGCGGGGCTGCCTGGTCGATGGGCGGCGCTTCGGTCATGACACCATGGTGGCGTGCCGGGTGCCGGCCCGCATCCGGGACTCCCCTGAGGCGACCCCGAGAAGACGAACCAGGGCTCTTCCCTGATGCCCGCGAGGCCGCGACGTGTGACTATTGCGGTGTTATGGCTGACCAACAGACTCTGCGCGAGACGGACGACGCGCCCTTTCCCCGCCTGATCCGTCCGTTGGAGGGCCGGCTCGTGGGCGGCGTGGCCCAGGCGCTGGCCACCCAGCTCAAGCTGGACCCCATTGTGATCAGGCTGAGCTTCGTGCTGCTCAGCGTCGTGGACGGGGTGGGCGTCGTCGCCTACGCCGTCCTGTGGATGATCACGCCGCGCAGGCAGCACGAGGGCGCGGTGCCCCCGCGCGACTGGAGCCAGCTGGCCGCCTTCACCGCGATCGGCGTGGCGCTGTTCGCGTTCGGGTGGCTCACCGGCGCGTCCAAGGGCGGGCTCGGCATGGTGCCGTTCGCGGTGGGCGGCATCGGGGCGCTCATCCTGTGGCAGCAGGCCGATCCCGAGCGGCGCCAGAGCTGGGTCAGCGGGGCCACCAAGGGCATGCGCCAGAACCGGGTGCGCACGCTGCTCGGCGTGATCCTGGTGGTCGCCGGCGCGATCGGCTTCCTCTTCCTCGAGGGGGAGCTGGACGCCGCCAGGCCCGGACTGCTCTACACGGCCGTCGTCGTCGGCGGTCTCGCGGTCATCGCCGCGCCGTGGCTGGCCGGCCTGTGGAAGGAACTGCAGCTCGAACGGCGCGAGCGGATCAGGCAGGAGGAGCGCGCCGAGGTCGCCGCGATGGTGCACGACTCGGTGCTGCACACCCTCACCCTGATCCAGCGCGTGTCGCACGATCCGCGCGAGGTCACCAGGCTGGCGCGGGCGCAGGAGCGCGACCTGCGCAACTGGCTGTACCAGCCGGCCCAGGACGCCGACGCCACGCTCGCCGCCGCCGTACGGCGGATCGCGGCGGAGGAGGAGGACGCCCACGGCGTGCCGATCGAGGTCGTCTGCGTCGGCGACGTCGATCTCGACTCGGGCGGCAGGCTGGCCGCGATGCTCAAGGCGTCGAGGCAGGCCATGGTCAACGCAGCGAAATATTCTGAAAGCCCGGTCATCTCCGTTTATGCGGAGGTAGAGGGTGAAGAAGTCACAATTTTCGTGAAAGATCGGGGTAAGGGCTTCGACCTGGACGAGGTGCCGCTGGATCGCATGGGGATCAGGGAGTCCATCATCGGGAGAATGGAGCGCCACGGCGGCAGCGCCAGGGTGCGCACCGAGCCCGGCGAGGGCACGGAAGTGATGTTGACCATGAAGGTGGAGAAATGATTCGCGTGCTGATCGTCGACGACCATCGGCTGTTCCGCTCCGGCGTCCGGGCCGAGCTGGGCGACTCGATCCAGGTCGTGGGCGAGGCCGAGGACGTCGAGTCGGCGGTGAAGGCGGTCGCCGCGCTGGAGCCCGACGTGGTGCTGCTCGACGTGCACATGCCGGGCGGCGGCGGCCAGGAGGTGCTGCGCAGGGTTCTCGGCGCGGGCTCGCAGGTGCGCTTCCTCGCCCTGTCGGTCTCCGACGCCGCCGAGGACGTGATCGGCGTGATCAGGGGCGGGGCGCGCGGCTACGTCACCAAGAACATCAGCGGCCGCGAGCTGACCGACGCCATCCGCCGGGTCGCGGACGGCGACGCGGTGTTCTCCCCCCGGCTGGCGGGGTTCGTGCTCGACGCCTTCGCCTCGACGGAGGCGCCCTCCATCGATCCCGAACTCGACTCGCTCACCCAGCGCGAGCGCGAGGTCCTGCGGCTGATCGCGCGCGGCTACGCCTACAAGGAGATCGCCAAGGAGCTGTTCATCTCCGTCAAGACCGTGGAGACCCACGTGTCGTCGGTGCTCCGCAAGCTCCAGCTGTCCAACCGGCACGAGCTGTCGCGCTGGGCCACCGCCAGGCGCCTCGTGTAAGGGCGGTTGACGACTTCGCCGAGGTCGCGAGGGGTCCGAGCCTTGAAGGAGCCCGGGTCTCATGCGACATTGCGGATATGGGCAGAGACGTGCCAGTCGTCGTGTTCAGTCGAGATGATCGACGGAATTACCGTGACAAAGTGCGGAGAAATCTGGACACGTTTGCCCAGATGCTGCGGGAGTCGCGCTTCGAGTTCGACCGGCCCCAGGCCGGGCTGGAGATCGAACTCAACCTGGTCGACGAGCGCGGCGAGCCCGCGATGCGCAACGCGCAGGTCCTGGCGGCCATCGCCCAGCCCAACTGGGCCACCGAGCTCGGCCAGTTCAACGTCGAGATCAACATCGCGCCGCAGAGCCTCCAGGGCGACGGCGCGCTCCGCCTCGAGGAGACGGTGCGCGCCAAGCTCAACCACGCCGAGGAACACGCCCGGACCCAGGGCGGCCACCTGGTCCTGATCGGCATCCTGCCGACCCTCCACCAGGAGGACACCCACGAGGGCACCCTGTCGGCCAACCCGCGCTACAAGCTGCTCAACGAGCAGATCTTCGCCGCCAGGGGGGAGGACCTGCACCTGTTCATCGAGGGCGTCGAACGGCTCGACACCTACGCCGACAGCATCACCCCCGAGGCCGCCTGCACCAGCGTACAGCTGCACCTGCAGGTCAGCCCCGAGGCGTTCGCCGCCCACTGGAACGCCGCCCAGGCCATCGCGGGCCCGCAGGTGGCCGTCGCGGCCAACTCGCCCTACCTGTTCGGCAAGGAGCTGCACAGGGAGACCAGGATCGCGCTGTTCGAGCAGGCCACCGACACCCGTCCCACCGAGCTCAAGAGCCAGGGGGTACGGCCCCGCGTGTGGTTCGGCGAGCGATGGATCACCAGCGTCTTCGACCTGTTCGAGGAGAACGTCCGCTACTTCCCCGCGCTGCTGCCGATCTGCTCCGACGAGGACCCGCACGAGGAGCTGGCGGCGGGACGCATCCCATCCCTCGACGAGCTGACCCTGCACAACGGCACCATCTACCGGTGGAACCGGCCCGTCTACGCCGTCGTCGACGGCACCCCGCACCTGCGCGTGGAGAACCGCGTCCTGCCGGCGGGCCCCTCGGTCCTGGACATCGCGGCCAACGCGGCCTTCTACTACGGGCTCATGCGGGTGCTGCCCAACGCCGAGCGGCCCGTGTGGAGCCAGATGTCGTTCGCCACGGCGGAGGAGAACCTGGCCGGCGCGGCCAGGCACGGCATCGACGCCCGGCTGTACTGGCCGGGGCTCGGCGACGTCCCGGCGGCCGAGCTGATCCTGCGCAGGCTGCTGCCCATGGCGGCCGAGGGGCTCGCGCAGTGGGGCGTCGACACCCCGGTCGCCGAGCGGTTGCTCGGGGTGATCGAGGGACGCTGCCTGCTGGGCAGGACGGGAGCGACCTGGCAGGTGGAGGCGGTCCAGGCGTTCGGCGGGGAGCGGCGGGAGGCGCTGCGCAGGATGACGCTGGAGTACATCGACCGCATGCACGCCAACGAGCCCGCCCACGCGTGGACCCTCTGACATCGCGTAACCCTGGAACCCCTTGAACCCCGGCCCCCTGTCCCGCCGTTGCCCGCGCCCGCCCCAACGGCGCGTGTCCCGAGCCTGCCAGGCAGGATGGAGGTATGACCGCGCGTCTCCTGACAGCCGCCCTCCTGATGCTGCTGCTCGCCTCGTGCGGCGGCAGCGCCGGCGGGAGTTCGACCGCCGGCGCGAGCTCGAGCGCCGGCGTCCAGGGCGACACCTTCGAGGAGGACGTTCAGCTCGCCCAGACCTATACCGAGCAGTTCTGGGCCGCGCAGTTTCGATCGATCGGCCGCGTCTACCGGCCGATCACCGAGTTCATCCCCTACCGGGGCGACAAGGGCCCAGCGTGCGGCGGCGAGCCGGCCGCGTCGGGCAACGCCTTCTACTGCCCCGAGGGCCATTTCATCGCCTACGACAAGGACTGGATGGAGCAGCTGTGGAAGCAGCTCGGCGACGGCTCCACCTATCTGATCATCCCGCACGAGATCGGCCATGCCGTACAGGCGCAGCTGGGCACGGAGTTCGAGCTCAACGTGCAGTACGAGCTGCAGGCGGACTGCTACGCGGGCGCGGCGCTGGCCGGGCTGGTGAAGGCCGACGTGCTGAGCGCCGAGCCGGGCGACGACAAGGAACTGATGCTCAACCTGCAGGAGGCGGGCGACCCCGACGACGACTGGTTCAGCCCCGACGCCCACGGCACCGCGCAGCAGCGGCAGCAGGCGTTCACGACGGGCTACACCAAGGGCGTGGGTTCCTGCTGACGTAGGCGGAAGTACGCCTCAAGGGTGATGCGGCCGCCGGTCGGGCGGTCTAGCGTGAACGCATGCCACTGGGGAACGTCAAGGAGATCGGCTGGTTGCGGCGGGGTGCCTGCAGGACCAGCGACCCCGATCTCTTCTTCCCTCCCGCGCCGTCGCCGGCGCAGGAGGCGCAGGCCAAGGCGGTCTGCTCGGGTTGTCAGGTGCTCGCCGAGTGCAGGGCCTACGCGGTGCGCGCGGGCGAGTCCGAGGGCATCTGGGGCGGGCTCACCCCCGACGAGCGCAGACGGCTGCGCTTCCCCGCCGGATGGCGGCAGCGGACCGCATAGCCTGCAGGGGTGCTGCTTCGTTCCCTCGCCGTCCTCGTCGCGGCCAACGTCATGAACAACCGCGTCGCCCCCAGGCTCGCCCCCCTCACCTCCGCGCTGGCCACCGGCGCCCTGGTGGCCATGGCCAGGAAGTCGGGCCTGTCGTGGGAGGAGATCGGCTTCACCCGCGGCATGCCCGGCGCCAGGGCGGGCGCCGCGCTGGCGGCCACCGTCGCCGCCGGCTACACCGCGGGCATCGCCGTCCCGCGGACGCGGGCGCTGTTCCACGACGAGCGGGCGCTGTCGCTGTCGACGGCCGAGGTCGTCGAGGCGGTCCTGCTCCAGGTGCCCGTCGGCACGGTCCTGCTGGAGGAGGTCGGCTTCAGGGGCGCCCTGTACGGCATGCTGCGCCGCGACCACGGCACGGTGACGGCCACGGCGGTCTCGTCCACGCTGTTCGGGCTGTGGCACATCCTGCCCTCGATGGAGATGGCCCGCGCCAACCCGGCGCTCGGCGAGCTGACCTCCGGCGACGGCGACATGGCCAGGGTCGTGGTGGGCAGCGTCGTCTCCACGGCGGCGGCGGGCGTGCTGTTCTGCGAGCTGCGCCGCCACCGGGGGCTCCTGGCGCCCGCGCTGCTGCATCTGGCCACTAACTCGCTGGGCTATCTGTTCGCCCGAATCGCCCCCGCGCCACCAGCTCGACCGTGACCAGCACGGCGACCGCCTCGGCGGCCAGCAGGGCGACCAGCACCACGAGCTGAACCACGCCCGCCTCCAGCGGCCGCGCGCCGCCGAGCAGCATCCCCACGAACGCGCCGGGCAGCGTGACCAGGCCGACCGTCCTGGTCTGGTCGAGCGCGGGGATCAGCGCCTGGGCGGCGGCCGGGCGGCAGATCTCCAGGTTGGCGTCCCGGTCGAGGAAACCGAGCGACAGCGCGGCCTCGACCTCGCCCTTGCGCTGGCGCAGCTCGTCGAGGGCGCGCCTGCCGGCCAGCGCGGTGGCGGTCAGGCAGCCGCCGAGCAGGATCCCCGCGATCGGGATGACGGTGACGCCGCGCATGGGCGCCACTCCGGTGCCGAACAGCGCGACCAGGACCGGCAGGGTGCCGGCCGCGATGGGGAGGGCGGCGGGCCACGGGCGTTCCTTGCTGATCCTGCGGCCCGCGGTGACGGCGGCCACGCCGTACATGACGAGCAAGAAGCCGGCGACGGCGGGTGGGGCGCCGATCACCCAGGTGATCACCAGGGAGACGGCGCCCAGCTGGAGGGCGGCGCGCAGGCTCGCGGTGAGGACGGCGCGGGCGTGGCCGAGCCCGCCCAGCCGGGCCACGGCGGCACCGCCCCCGGCCAGCAGGACGACCGTGACGGCGAGGGCGGGCGTGAGCGTGAGTCCCATGGACAGGTTTCTACCTGGGAGCGGCGCGGGCCGCTCCTGGGCAGCGTGGGGTCATGCGGTGGGGACCACCTGGAAGGCCTCGGCGTAGCGGCCCTCACCCAGGCCGCCCTTCACCGCGATGCCCGCCCAGCGCTCGCGGACGAACTCCTCGAACCCCTCGCGGTGCCCGACCTGGCTGGCGTGCGCGGCCAGCGCGGCGAGCTTGCGGTCGATGGTCTCGGTGATGTCCACCCAGTGGTCGGGGGTCATGCTGCCGATCAGCCACACCTCGCCGACCGTCCAGGGCTCGAGGCCGGCCAGCTCCTCGTAGGCGTAGGGGTTGCGGGCGTCGGGGTAGACGGCGTCGAGCGTGGCGGCGCCGACCGCGCGGTGGTCGGGGTGGCTGGGGCCGATGAACTGGTAGTTGCGCTCGGGCGTGCTCGTGATCACCAGGTCGGGCCGCACCTGGCGGATCACCCCGGCGATGTCGCGGCGCAGCTCGATGGTGGGCTCGACCCTGCCGTCCCGGTAACCGGACAGGAAACGTACGTCGGTGACGCCGACCGCCTTGGCCGCCGCGGCCTGCTCGGCCCTGCGCAGCTCGGCCATGCCCTCGCCGTCGGTCTCGCGCTCGTGACCACCCGCGTCGCCTGCCGTGACGAGCAGGTAGGTCACTTCGACGCCCTTGTCGACGAACTGCGCGATCGTGCCCGCCGCGCCGAAGTCGACGTCGTCGGGATGCGCGGTCACCACCAGGACCCGGGCGAACTCCATATTGACTCCTTCAATGGGGGACGAATCAGGCAACCCAGCGGAACGGCGGCGCATTCCTGGGCGCGTTTGTCGGTGGGGCGCTTTACCCTAGGTCCGTGCCCACCCAAGTCTCTGTTGACCACCCCTTGCTCGACGGCCTCAACCCGCAGCAGCGCGAGGCCGTGATCCATCACGGCAGCCCCCTGCTCATCGTCGCGGGGGCGGGGTCAGGCAAGACGCGGGTGCTCACCCATCGCATCGCCTACCTCCTGGCCGAGCGCGAGGTCCACCCCGGCCAGATCCTGGCGATCACCTTCACCAACAAGGCCGCCAGGGAGATGAAGGAGCGCATCGACAAGCTGATCGGCCCGCGCTCCAAGGCCATGTGGGTGATGACCTTCCACAGCGCCTGCATGCGCATCCTGCGCAGGGAGGCCAAGCGGCTCGGCTACCCGTCCAGCTTCTCCATCTACGACCAGGCCGACTCCCAGCGGCTCATGGCCATGGTCTGCCGCGAGATGGACCTCGACCCCAAGCGCTACCCGCCGCGCTCGTTCTCCGCGCAGGTCAGCAACTTCAAGAACGAGCTGATCGACTACGAGAGCGCCATCGACAGGGCGGGCTCGCACCTGGAGAAGGTGCTGGCCGAGGCCTACAAGGCCTACCAGCTCAAGCTGACCGAGTCCGGCGCGATGGACTTCGACGACATCATCATGAACACCGTGGTGCTCTTCCAGCTCTTCCCCGAGGTGGCCGAGCACTACCGGATGCGCTTCCGGCACGTGCTCGTCGACGAGTACCAGGACACCAACCACGCCCAGTACATCCTCATCAGGGAGCTGGTCGGGCGGCCGCAGCTGACCACCGTCGACGGCGAGCCCGTGCGCTCGGGCGCCGACCAGTCCGAACTGTGCGTCGTCGGCGACGCCGACCAGTCGATCTACGCCTTCCGCGGCGCGACGATCCGCAACATCCTGGAGTTCGAGCGCGACTACCCCGACGCGCGCACGATCCTGCTGGAGCAGAACTACCGCTCCAGCCAGAACATCCTGGCCGCCGCCAACGCGGTCATCGCGCGCAACGAGTCGCGCAAGCCGAAGAACCTGTGGTCCGACCAGGGCGACGGGCCCAAGATCGTCGGATACGTGGCCGACAACGAGCACGACGAGGCCATGTTCGTGGCCCAGGAGGTCGACCGGCTCTCCGACGAGGAGGACGTGCGGCCCGGTGACGTGGCGGTCTTCTACCGCACCAACGCCGCCTCCCGCGTGTTCGAGGAGATCTTCATCCGCACCGGCCTGCCGTACAAGGTGGTCGGGGGCGTGCGCTTCTACGAGCGCAAGGAGGTCAAGGACCTGCTGGCCTACCTGCGGGTCGTCGCCAACCCCAACGACGTGGTCTCTCTGCGGCGCATTCTCAACGTGCCCAAGCGCGGCATCGGCGACCGCGCGGAGGCGATGGTCGAGGCGCTGTCCTCGCGCGAGCGCATCTCCTTCTGGGAGGCGCTGCGCAGGGCCGACGAGGCGTACGGCATGGCGACCAGGTCGCTCAACGCGATCCGCGACTTCGTCGCGCTGGTCGAGGACCTCATCGGCAAGGCCGAGGGCATGCCGCCCTCGGCGCTGGCCGAGGAGATCCTGGCGGCCACCGGCTACCGCGCCGAGCTGGAGGCCTCCGAAGACCCGCAGGACGAGTCGCGCCTGGAGAACCTCAACGAGCTGATCTCCGTCGCCACCGAGTTCGAGGAGGCCAACCCCGAGGGCACCCTGGTGGAGTTCCTCGAGCAGGTCTCGCTGGTGGCCGACGCCGACCAGATCCCGGAGAGCGACGGCGGGCAGGGCGTGGTGACGCTCATGACCCTCCACACCGCCAAGGGCCTGGAGTTCCCCGTCGTCTTCCTCACCGCTATGGAGGACGGCGTCTTCCCGCACATCCGCTCGCTCGGCGAGCCGAAGGAGCTGGAGGAGGAGCGCCGCCTGGCCTACGTCGGCATCACCCGTGCCGAGCAGCGCCTCTACATCACCCGGGCGGCGGTGCGCAGCTCGTGGGGCTCGCCGTCGTTCAACCCGGCCTCGCGCTTCGTCAACGAGGTGCCCGCCAAGCTCATCGAGTGGCGTACCGACCCGGAGAAGTCGGCGTGGAGCGCGGCGACGGCGCGCAAGGCGGCTCCGGCTCCGGCGAAGAAGGCGGGGGGCAAGCAGCTGCCGTCGCTGGCGCCGGGCGACCGCGTCACGCACGACGCCTTCGGCCTGGGCACCGTGGTGTCCGTCGACGGGGTGGCCGAGAAGACCAAGGTGAAGATCGACTTCGGCGGTGGCGGCGAGAAGACGCTCCTGCTCGCCTACGCGCCGCTGGAGAAGCTCTAGGGGCACGGCCCTCGCGGGCGAGGGGATCCCTCCGCTCGCGAGGGCGTCCGGTTCCGGCTACCACAACGGCACGGTCCACCTGCGCTACCGCACCGGATCGTGTCCGTGCGAGCTCGTTCCGGCGGAGGGCGTCATGGTGCTGTGGTGAGCAGGTCGGGGCCGCGCCAGACGCCTGCCGCCGCCGCCGCGAGCAGCGGCGGCCCGAGCAGGATCGCGCTGGTCCAGAAGGACGGCTCCCCGTTGGAGGTGAAGACCACGTAGACCGCCTCCCACCCGGCCAGGCTCAGCACGCAGGCGCACGCGACCAGCAGCCTGGCCCGCCACGCGGTGTGCCGCGCCCACCCGGCCAGCGGGATGAGCGCCACCAGCGCGGTGCCCGCCACCAGGAGCCCGAGTACCGCCCCCAGCAGCAGCGACACCAGCACCAACGTGAACAGTCCTGGGATGGCCATGAGCGTGATCTCCCCTTCCTGATACTCCACCATCAGGGCGGAGAGGATCACCACCATGGTCAGGAGACCGGCCGCCGCGCCTGCCACCGCCCCGGTGACCGTCGTTCTGGCCGCGATACCGCCCGCCTTGCGGGCCTGCCGTGTTCCCACCCAGCACCCCGTCTCCGTTGACGGCCCTAGGACTCCGCGGTTCTGTTCACACCCCGCTCCGCAGGACTTCGGGCACTTCTTGCCGCAAGCGAGTAAGGACAGCGGTCGGGTACTTCGCGCAATGTCGCTTGGTCAGCTGTTCTTGATCGTACGGTCGCCGCCCAGGGCGAGAAGGAGGAACATGTCGAACTGGTGAAGGTCTGCCTTGTCCATTCGCTTGATGGCCTCGATACCGGAGCGAGCGGTGTTGACGTGGCCGAGGGCGCTCAGGCGGGTTGCGTCGAAGGCAGGGTCGTAGTCCGCGCCGTGCCGGGCTTCCTGGAGTTCGCTGAACGCGCTGGCCAGCACTTCGAGGTCCGCCGGGACGCCTCCGATGAGGGGATCGACCAGAAGAAGCCGGACGGGGTTCGGTGGGGTGCGTCCGCTCGCGATGTCCTCCACCCATCGGGCGGCCTTCTTGAAGTTGCCATGGGCGTACCAGCGGCCGATGGCTTGCTGATGCTCAGTCGGCCCGTTCCTGGCCGCACGTCTTGCGCCATGCTGAACGAGTTCGTGGAAGAGCGCGTAGTAGGCGGTTGAGGTGGCACGTCTGAGGTAGGCAGTTCGAGGACGGCCCCGCCCTGCGGTACGGCCTGCGAGGGTGTCCGCGAGGTGGAGGTAATCGTCTGCCTTGAAATCGCGCCTCACAGGCTGTCCTGCTGATCCCGGGTCAGAGCCCGGTCGATGGCGCCTGTGCTGTTGTCCTCCGCCCGTTCGTCGGCGTCTTCTCGGTTTTCGAACTCTTCCTGGGTGAACAGTGTGAGGTAGACGTGCTCGTCGAGATGGCGTTCGGCGGCGAGCCTGTTCACCTGCTTACGTAGCGCATGCGTGAAATCGGCCGACCACCCGTCCTCATCGGGTGCGTCCAGGATGATCACGGCCCTGAGCGCCGCCTCGCCATCGGCGTCGACGTACGGCTCGACAGAAGCCTGCCGGATGCCCGGCGCGCTTGGCATCCGCATGTTCCGGATCGCCTCGGCCAGTTCGTTCAAGACCTCGCCCTGCCGTTTCACGCTCATGGCGACCATCTTCGCACTCCCTGACTTCGGCCAAAGGGCAGGCGAGAATCGCGTCGCGACGGAATCCGGCTTCGATCGAATGCCTTTCTTCTGATCGAAGCGGCCCTCAGGGTAACCCGTTCTCCGGCTCGGCGACTGTGGAACGGGACCTTGATCCGCCGCCGAGAACTCGGGAGAACGGTGCAGCCGATCAGTAAGAGCAGGAACCTACGCCGAGGCCCTGGTACGGAGGTGACGCGTGCCCGAGGGTGTCTCCTCCACCGCTCGGGCACGCGTCCAACGCCTCACCCGCCCGCTTCAGGCGAGGTCAGTGAGGGGTCGCCCTACTTGGACGCCTCGGTCAGCGACTCGGGCATGCCGGGCACGTTCGGGAGCTCCTTGTCGAGGTCCTTCGCGTCGACCCACGACTCGGCGGCGGGCTCGGTCACCTTGACCGTGGAACCCCACCCGGTGTACCTGCTGTCGGCGGTGAAGTCGATCGTCTCGCCACGGCCCATCGGCAACGAGATCTTGGTGGTGAACCGGCTCACGAGGCCCTTGCTGTCGAACCAGAGCGCCCACGTGACCTTCTGGCTGGCCTTGAAGCCCAGCGGCCTGCTGGGCAGCTTGCCCGCCTTGATGGTGCCCTTGGCCAGGCCGTTCTTGACGGAGGAGGCGCTGGACAGCAGCGTCTTGAGCGTGCCGGGGGAGAAGAGGTCGACGCTGGGGCCGCCGAGGCTGGCCGCGTCCGTCCGCGGGCCGCGCACCCACGTCTTGCCCTCGGGCAGGGAGCCGGCCACGAGGCCGCCCGACAGGTAGCTCCAGTTCTTGATGTTGATCTGGCGGGTCGGGGTGCGCACCAGGTCTTTCAGCGCCGCGCCGTCCTCGTCGCCTTCCTCCAGCGCCGAGACGACGACCGGGTCGAGGCTGAACTTCACGGTCTTGTCGGAGGCGGCGACGCCCGACCTGCTCCATGCCAGGGCGCCGGTCTCGCGGGCGGTGATGACGGGGTCACCGGAGATCGACATCCTGAGGGTGGCGGTGGTCTTGACGCCCTTGCCCGGGACGAACTGGGCCTTGAGCGCCTTGACCGGGTCGGCCTTGGGCGCTGCCGCCTGAGCGGGTACGGCGGTGATCAGCGCGACGCCCGTGGCCAGGGCGAGGCCGACGATGGTTCGCTTCATGTGTTTCTTCCTTCTGGAGGGGGAGGAAAGATCTTTTCACTTGAAGATCACGACCGCGTCTCATCATTCGGGACACCGTGCGCATGGCGCGTGAAGGACAGGAGGCGTGGCTCGGCACCCCGGGCAGCGGAAAGCCCGGCGCCCCCGTCGAGGGGCGGCCGGGCTCTCGACGGCGTCGGCTCCTAGCCGGCGGCCTCGGTGAGGACGCTGGGCAGGTCGGGAACCTCGGTCCCGAGGTCGGCCGCGTCGACCACCTCCTCCTCGGGGGGAGCGGTGATGACGACCTTGGTGCCCCAGTCGCTGTAGCGGGTGTCGGCGGTCATGCTCATGACCCCCAGCAGCCCGAAGTCCAGCTTCGCCACGGTGGTCACCCTGGTGACGAGCAGCTTGGAGTTCACGGTGACCGCGTAGGCGACCTTCACCTTGCCCACCTTGCCGGGCAGGCGGCTGCCGCCCGACGCCTTGCTGAGGTCGTTGAGGCTGATCGCGCCCTTGTAGACGCCGCCGCGGACGCTCGACGCGCCCTTGAGGACCGTCTTGAGGACGGAGGCGTCGAAGATGTTGATCAGCTGGCTGCTGGACATGGTGGCGTCGGGCGCGCCGTCGACGCGCACCCACTTCTTGCCCTCGGGCAGGTCGCGGGAGTAGATGCCGCCCTTGGCGTATGTCTGGTCGTTGACGCTGATGTACCTGGTGGGGCTGAACAGGGCGGCGAACTCGTCGTCGTCCGCGACCTTCGGGCCCTTGGTGCGGCGGGTCAGGTCGGAGGCGACGACGCCCTTCTTGCCGAACGCGAGGACGCCGGTCATGCGGCCGACGCCGCCGGACGGCTTGCCGTCCGTGGTCATGGTGGTGGTCTCGGAGACCTTGACGCCCTTGCCGGCGACGAACTGCTTCTTCAGCGCCTCCACCGGGTTCTTCGGCGCGGCGGAGTACGCGAAAGCGGGGGTGGCGACCGCGACCGCGGCTGCGGTGAGCGCGGTGGCGGCGATCAAACGCCTCATGTTGGTTTGTGCCCCTTCGGTCAGATGTGCGGGACATCCTAGATCGCTAAAGAGGACAATCAGGCGATTTGCCGCACATTGGTATGGCGCGCGAGCGATATCTATGACCCGATGACCTGGGCAGGTCGAGCTTGGGACTAGGCTTCCTTGGCGGAAACGCCCGGCACACGGGGGTGGGCCCGGGCCGTCGAACATCAGTCGAATAGCAGGGAGCGAGCCCGACCGAGCGAGCGGAGTGGAAGGCCGAGGAGCGAGGCGTTCCGCGAAGCGAGTGAGGAGGGGGAGCGACCAAGGAGAAGGACGGACCCTCGTGGACCTGTTCGAACATCAGGCGAAGGAGCTCTTCGCGGACTACGGCATCCCGGTGCCGCGCGGCATCGTCGCGCACACCGTGGAGGAGGTGCGTGCGGCTGCCGAGCAGCTGACCGGCCGCGTTGTCGTCAAGGCCCAGGTCAAGACCGGGGGTCGCGGCAAGGCGGGCGGCGTCAAGGTCGCCGACGACGCGGCGGACGCCGTCGCGAAGGCCACCGACATCCTCGGGATGGACATCAAGGGCCACACGGTCCACAAGGTGCTGGTGGAAGAGGCCAGCGCGATCGCGGAGGAGTACTACTTCTCCTTCCTGCTCGACCGTGCGAACCGTACCTTCCTCGCGATCTGCTCCGCCGCCGGCGGCATGGACATCGAAGAGGTCGCGCACAGCGCCCCGGAGAAGGTCGCCAAGGTGCCGGTCTCCGCGCTGACCGGCGTCGACCGCGCCAAGGCGCGCGAGATCGCCGTCGCCGGCGGGCTGCCCGAGAAGTCCCTGGACGGCGCGGCCGAGCTCATCGAGAAGCTCTGGTGCTGCTTCGTCGACGAGGACGCCTCGCTCGTCGAGGTCAACCCCATGATCCTGTCGGCCGACGGCCAGGTGAAGGCCCTCGACGGCAAGGTCACGCTCGACGACAACGCGACCTTCCGCCAGGCCGACCACGAGAAGTTCGCCGACAAGGCCGCCGAGGACCCGCTGGAGGCCGCGGCCAAGGAGAAGGACCTCAACTACGTCAAGCTCGACGGCAACGTCGGCATCATCGGCAACGGCGCGGGCCTGGTCATGTCCACCCTCGACGTCGTCGCCTACGCGGGCGAGGCCTTCCCCGGTCAGCCCAAGCCCGCCAACTTCCTCGACATCGGCGGCGGCGCCAGCGCCGAGGTCATGGCCGCGGGCCTGGAGATCATCCTGTCCGACGTCGCGGTGAAGTCGATCTTCGTGAACGTCTTCGGCGGCATCACCGCCTGCGACGCGGTCGCCAACGGCATCGTCGCGGCCTTCAAGCTGCTCGAGGAGCGCGGCGAGGCGGTGACCCGCCCGCTGGTCGTCCGGCTGGACGGCAACAACGCCCTGCTGGGGCGGCAGATCCTGCGCGACGCCGGGCTCAAGGGCGTCGAGCTTGTTGACACGATGGACGACGCGGCCAAGCGCGCCGCCGAGCTCGCTGCGGTAGGTGCGTAATGGCAATCTGGCTGACCGAGAACAGCAAGATCATTGTTCAGGGCATGACCGGCGGTGAGGGCACCAAGCACGCCAAGCGCATGCTCGCCTCCGGCGCCAGGGTCGTCGGCGGCGTGAACGCCCGCAAGGCCGGCACCACCCACCTCGACCTGCCCGTCTTCGGCACGGTCAAGGAGGCCATGGAGCAGACCGGGGCCGACGTCTCCGTCGTCTTCGTGCCGCCGGCCTTCACCAAGGACGCGGTCATCGAGGCCATCGACGCGGGCATCCCGCTCTGCGTGGTCATCACCGAGGGCGTCCCGGTCCACGACACCACGGCCTTCTGGGCCTACGCGGTCGCCAAGGGCAACAAGACCCGCATCATCGGGCCGAACTGCCCCGGCATCGCCTCGCCCGGCGCGTCCAACGCGGGCATCATCCCCGCCGACATCACCACCGCGGGCCGCATCGGCCTGGTGTCGAAGTCCGGCACGCTGACCTACCAGCTCATGTACGAGCTGCGTGACTTCGGCTTCTCCACCGCCGTCGGCATCGGCGGCGACCCCGTCATCGGCACCACGCACATCGACGCCCTCCAGGCCTTCCAGGAGGACCCGGGCACCGACGCGATCGTGATGATCGGCGAGATCGGCGGCGACGCCGAGGAGCGGGCCGCCGCCTACATCGAGCAGCACGTGACCAAGCCGGTCGTGGCCTACGTGGCGGGCTTCACCGCCCCCGAGGGCAAGACCATGGGCCACGCGGGCGCGATCGTGTCCGGCTCGGCCGGCACCGCCCAGGCGAAGAAGGAGGCGCTGGAGAAGGTCGGCGTCCGCGTCGGCAAGACGCCCTCCGAGACCGCCCGCCTCATGCGCGAGATCATGCAGTCGCGCTAGTTCCCGTCCATCGCGGGGGCTCTCCTCCGTACGGCGGAGCGTGATGACGGCCACCGGGGTCACCCGGTGGCCGTCCGCATGTCCACGCCACTCCAGCGGGACTCCGGTGCCCGCCGTGACGTGGCAGGCGCCGCTCGATCGCGGCCTGCCGTCCAGGATGAATGGCGACTCACGGCGCGGCTGAGAGGTTCTTGACTGAAAACTTGAGAACATCGAGCACTGTGACGGCCCTTCTCGATCACCTGCGGACAGCTCCCCGGACGGTACTCAGCAAGATCTCCGGAGATGACGACGAGACGCGGCGGCCGCTGCCCGTCTCAGGGATGCTCGCGGCTGCGGCCACGCTCGGGGTGGGCCTGGCCGTGCTCGTCACCCTCACCCTGGTCGGCTGGATCGCCGCGCCCAGGGGCGCGCTCGGGGCGGGCCTGCCGGGGGTGTTCCGCACCGCGGCGCAGATCTGGCTGGCCGCGCACCACACCGGGTTCTCCTGGTCGGGCGGGCAGCTCGGCCTGCTGCCGCTGGGGCTCATGGTGCTGCCCTCGGTGCTGCTGTACAAGGCGGCCATGTGGATGGCGCGCGACGCCGACCTGCGGCTGCGGCTGCCCGCGCGGCTGCCGAAGAACAGCCCGAAGGAGCAGGCGAGCGCCCGGCGCAAGGCCCAGCTGGTGCTGGTGGCGCAGGCGGGGGTGTCGCTGGCCGCGCCGTACGCGCTGCTGGCCGGGCTGATGGCGCTGGTGGCCAGGAACGACGTCACCCAGCCGTTCATCGGCGAGGCGCTGCTCAGCCACTTCCTGCTGGCGTTCGTGGCGGGCGTGCTGGCCACCGCGCGCACCATCGGCCCGTGGCGGTCGATGCTGCGGCTGCTGCCCGAGCGGGTGCGCGCCGTCACGGTCGGCACGGCCGTCGCCGTCGCCGTCATGCTGGTCGCCGGCCTGGTGCTGGTGCTGGTGGCGATCGCGGTCAACTTCCAGCAGGTACGCGAGCTGACCGACGGCCTGGCGCCGGGGTTCGTCGGCGGGCTGCTGCTCCTGCTGGTCCAGGCCCTGTACCTGCTGAACGCCGTCATCTGGGGGCTGGCCTACATCGCCGGTCCCGGGTTCGCCGTCGGCACCGGCACGCTGGTCGCGCCGACGGGCGTGCAGCTCGGCTACGTGCCGACGCTGCCGCTGCTCGGCGCGCTCCCCGAGAACGGGCCGGTGCCGGCCGTCATGATGGGGCTGATCGCGCTGCCGTTCGCCGCCGGCGCCGTGGCGGGCGTGGTGGTCGCCAGGATCGCGCCGTCGCCGTCGTACGAGGCGGCACCGCTGTGGGGGTTCGTCACCGGCGTCACCACGGGACTGGCCGCGGGGCTGCTGGCCGAGCTGTCGGGCGGCTCGATCGGCGGGGCCAGGCTGGCCGTGGTCGGCCCCTCGGCCTGGGAGGTGGCGCTGTCGGTCAGCCTGGAGGTCGGCGTCGCCGCCGGCATCTCGGCGGGGCTGGCCAACTGGTGGCTGCTCTACCAGGGGGCGCGCGGCAAGGGCCCGATCGCCCGCAAGCTCGACACGGCGCGCAAGGCCGGCGCGGCCATCGCGAAGGCGGCGAGCAAGGTCGGCTTCGCCGAGCCGGAGGGGCGCGCCCTGCCCGGCCACTGGATGGACGCCACCGAGGCCGACACCCAGCCCATCCCGGTCATCCGCGACGACTGGCAGGACGAGCACGCCTCAGCGGCGGCCGAGACGCTGGCGCAGGCCAAGCCGCGCGGCCCCGAACGGTCAGGGCCGCCCCGCCGCGACATCGTGGACGAGTCCGACGACCGCGGCGGCCACGTCATCTACCTCGACCCCTACGCCTGGGACCGCGACTAGGCGGCTACTCCACCGCGCCCAGGAACTCGATCACACCGGGCGGGAGCTTGGCCGCCGCAGCGTTCCTGAACTCCGCGAAGCACGCGTTCTGCGCGGCCACCGTGCCCGCCCCCTTCCTGCACTCCTGGTAGGCGGCGTACTCGTTCATCAGGTACAGCTGCATCGCCGTCGCCGACGCCGACAGCAGCAGCGCGATCGCGGAGATCACGATGCCGCCCACCGCGACGCCCGTGGACCTGCCGGCGGCGCGCAGCGCCGGCCGCGCCCTGAATCCCGCCAGCAGGGCGAAGACCGCCATGACCAGGCCGGCGAGCGGAAGCATGAACGTCATGGCCAGCGCCGCTATGGCCAGCCATATCGCCCTGCGGCCCGCGGACTCCGCGAGCTGCTGGTCGCCCGGTGCCTGCACCGGTGTCGTCACCTGACCTCCTCAACGTTGCCGGACGAGGAACAGATACCCTGGCAACCCCACCCCGAGCATGTGAATGGAGTGCGCCTGTGTCGCAGGCAGGTCGGCTTGTGGTTCTCGTCTCCGGCTCTGGAACCAACCTACAGGCCCTTCTGGATGCCTCAGCAGATCCGTCGTACGGCGCGACGATCGTGGCGGTGGGTGCGGACCGCGACGGCATCGAGGGGCTGGCCAGGGCCGAGCGCGCGGGCGTGCCGACCTTCGTCGAGAAGCTCTCCGGGTACGGCTCCCGCGCCGAGTGGGACGCCGCCGTCGCCGCGCGCATCGCCGCCTACCGGCCCGACCTGGTCGTCTCGGCCGGCTTCATGAAGATCCTCGGCGAGCCGACGCTGAGCGCCTTCCCCGTGGTCAACACCCATCCCGCGCTGCTGCCGTCCTTCCCCGGGGCCCACGGCGTGCGCGACGCGCTGGCCCACGGCGTCAAGGTCACCGGCTGCACGGTGATGCTGGCCGACGCGGGCGTCGACACCGGGCCCATCATCGCGCAGGAGGCGGTGCGCGTCTTCGACGGGGACGACGAGCACCAGCTGCACGAGCGCATCAAGACCGTCGAACGAGAGCTGCTCGTCGACACCGTCGGCCGGATGGTCCGCGAGGGCTGGACCGTCGCCGGCCGTACCGTCCGCATCGGACCAGGAGGAGAGAAGAAGTGACCGAGCGCAGCGAGGGCGCTGCCCAGCCCGACAGCCGCATCGCCATCAGGCGCGCGTTGATCGCGGTGTACGACAAGTCCGGGCTCGAGGAGCTGGCCCGAGCGCTCGACGCCGCGGGGGTGGAGATCGTCTCCACGGGGGGCACGGCGGCCGCGATCGCCTCATCCGGCATCGCCGTCACCAAGGTCGAGCAGCTGACGGGTTTCCCCGAATGCCTGGACGGCAGGGTCAAGACCCTGCACCCGCGCGTCCACGCGGGCCTGCTGGCCGACCTGACCAAGGAGCACCACGTCGCCCAGCTGAACGAGCTGGAGATCGACCCGTTCCAGCTGGTCGTGGTCAACCTCTACCCGTTCGAGCAGACCGTGGCCTCGGGCGCCTCCGACGCCGAGTGCGTCGAGCAGATCGACATCGGCGGCCCCGCCATGATCCGCGGTGCCGCCAAGAACCACGCCACGTGCGCCGTCGTGGTCGACACCGGCTCCTACGGCGAGATCTACCGCGCCCTCGACGAGGGCGGCTTCACCCTCGACGAGCGCAGGAGCCTGGCCGGCCGCGCCTACGCGCACACGGCCGCCTACGACGTCGCCGTGGCGACCTGGTTCGCCGAGACCTACACCGGCGACCGGCGGTTCAGCGGCACGGCCGGCCGGCTCAAGAACGTCCTGCGCTACGGCGAGAACCCGCACCAGCAGGCCTGGCTGTACGTCTCCGAGGACGGCGGGCTCGCCAACGCCGAGCAGCTGCACGGCAAGGAGATGTCCTACAACAACTACCTCGACGCCGACGCCGCCTGGCGGGCCGCGTGGGACTTCGACGCGCCGTGTGTCGCGATCATCAAGCACCAGAACCCGTGCGGCATCGCCGTCGGCGCCGACGTGGCCGACGCCCACCGCAAGGCCCACGCCTGCGACCCGGTGTCGGCCTACGGCGGGGTCATCGCGGTCAACGGGGAGGTGAGCGTCGAGCTGGCCAGGCAGATCGCGGAGGTGTTCACCGAGGTGGTGGTCGCGCCCTCGTTCGCCGACGAGGCGCTGGCCGTTCTCACCGGGAAGAAGAACCTGCGCCTGCTGCGGTGCGGGCAGCGGCCGGCCAACGCCACCGAGTTCCGCAGGGTCGACGGCGGGCTGCTGGTGCAGACCGCCGACCGGATCGACGCCCCCGGCGACGCGCCGCGGAACTGGGAGCTGAAGGCGGGGCCCGCGGCCACGCCCGAGCTGTTGCGGGAGCTCGACTTCGCCTGGCGGGCGTCCAGGTCGGTGAAGTCCAACGCGATCGTGCTGGCGGCCGCGGGCGCGACGGTCGGCGTCGGCATGGGCCAGGTCAACCGGGTCGACTCCTGCCGTCTCGCGGTCACCCGCGCGGCCGACAGGGCGGCCGGGTCGGTGGCGGCCTCCGACGCGTTCTTCCCGTTCGCCGACGGCCCCGAGGTGCTCATCGCGGCCGGGGTGAAGGCCATCGTGGAGCCCGGCGGGTCGATCAGGGACGACGAGGTCATCGCGGCCTGCGAGAAGGCCGGCGTCACCCTGTACTTCACCGGGACGCGGCACTTCTTCCACTGACCGGCACGCTACGGCCATCGCCCCTGGGCAGGGGGCGATGGCCGTTCGTGACCGGCGAGCGCCTGCCTCGCCGCAGCCACACGGTGGCGCAGGTTCTCGGCGACGGGAAGACCCGCGGCGGTGGCGATGGTCAGCGCCCTCTCCCAATGGGTCAGCGCCCCGCGCTGGTCGCCTCTCGCCCAGCAGACCTCGCCGAGCCCCTCATGCGCCGAGGCGGACTTGGCCGCCTGCCCTCCGTCCTCGATGACGCGCAGCGCCGTGGTGAAGCAGTCGGCCGCCGCCTCCACGTCGCCCATCGCCTGGTGGACCCGGCCCAGGACGTTGAGCACCGACCCCTCGATGTCGCGATCACCCATCTCCCTGGCGAAGACGAGCGCCTGCCTGCAGTCCTCCAGCGCCCGCGCGGGTTTCCCGGCCCGCCGCAGGCAGTCGGCGCGCAGGAACAGCGCACGTGCCTCGACCTCTCTCGCGCCGATCTGGCGGCTGAGGGCCAGCCCGCGCTCGAGATGGTCCGACGCGGTCTCCAGATCGCCGGACAGCGTCGCCACCCATCCCACGTTCACCAGGCTCAGCAGCTCGGCGAAGGGGTTGCCGAGCGGGCGCTGGATCTCCAGCGCGCGCAGGTGACTGTCGGTCGCCGTGGCATAGCGGCCCAGCTGGGTGTGGGCCACGCCGATGTTGGTCAGCACCATGGCGAGATCGTGTGGTGTGCCCTCCACCCTCAGGAGATCCAGCGCCCTGTCCAGATGGCCGAGGGCCTCCTCGAACCGTCCGATCCGGATGAGCGCGATCCCCATGTTGCTCAGCAACCGGGCGGTGCCGTCCTGGGTCTCCTCGAGGGCGAGGCCGGCGCTCAGCGCCTCCAGGGCGTCGCCGTACCGGCCGATCCCGATGTAGGCCACGCCCAGGTGCCGGCACACGGTCGCCTCGCCCGCGCGGTCACCGGCGGCTCGGGCCGCGCGCAGCCCGGCGCCGTAGCACTCGAGCGCCTCGTCGCCGTGGCCGTGCCGTTGCAACAGCGGTCCCAACGTCGCGGACAGCCGCCACGTCGGTGTCAGCAGCCCGAGTTCCTCCGCCCGGCCGATGACGGCGGTGAGGTTGCGGTGCTCGGCCCTGATCAGGTCGCGGACGCCGGTGGTGGTCCGCAGAACGGGCAACGGCGAGCGGTGGTCCTCCGCGTCCATCTCGCCGAGCTGGCGGCCCGGATTGATCAGGGTCTCGCACGCGTGCCCGAGCCTGAGAGAGTAGTCCACCAGCCGCCGCACCGCCGACAGGCGGGACTGCTCGCTCTCCTCCTGCTCCGCCAGCATCCGCGCGTGGTGCCTGATCAGATCGTGGAACTGGTAGCGGCCGGCGGCGAGCTGGATCAGCAGGTGGACGTCGAGAAGGTTCTCCAGAAGTCGCTCGGTCTCCGCCACGTCCACGCCGATGAGCGACGCCACGCCGTAGGCGTCGAAGTCGGCGCCGGGATGGACGCCGAGCATGCGGAACAGGCGCTGTTCGGCATCGGAGAGGTGCTGGTAGGAGACGGTGAACGCGGCGATGACGCCCCGGTCGCTCGCGGTGAGCTCGGCCAGGCGGCGGCGCTCGTCGCGTAACCGGTCGAGCAGGGTCGTCAGGGTCCAGGCCGGGCGGTGCGCGAACCGGGAGGCCGCGATCCGGATGGCCAGCGGCAGCAACCCGCACATGGCCACCACCTGGTCCACCAGCTCGGGACGCGCGGCCGTGCGGTCGGCGCCGGCGATGCGGACGAACAGCTCAGCGGCCTCAGCGGGGGTCAGCTGCTCGAGCGAGAACGACGTCGCTCCCTCGAGCGCGGTCAGCCGCCGCCTGCTGGTCACCAGGACCCGCGCCGAGGGAGTTCCCGGCAGGAGCGGGCGAACCTGGGCGGCGTCCTTCGCGTTGTCGAGGACCACGAGCACGCTCTTGCCGCCCACCTCGGCCCGCCAGAGGCCGATCCGCTTCTCCAGCGTGTCGGGTATCTGCTCCGGCGGATGGCCGAGATCCCGCAGGAGCAGGTCGAGCGCCGTGAACGGGTCGAGCGGGCGTTGGCCCGGTGTATGACCGTGCAGATCGATGAACAGCTGCCCGTCGGGATATCGGGCCGCGAGCAGATGCGCGGCGTGGACCGCGAGCGCGGTCTTGCCGACACCTGGCATGCCGTCCACAGCCGTGATCACGATCGCGGTGGTCGCGGGCGCGGCCGTCATCCCGAGCAGCCGGTCGATCTCCCGCGTCCGTCCCGTGAAGTCGGCGATGTCGTACGGCAGGACGTTCGGCCTGGCGTTCGGCCCGATGTCGCGCCGTTCGCGTGGCGCGGGCCGGGCCTCGTCGCGCAGCAACCGGGCGTGAACGGCTCGCAGTTCGGGACTGGGGTCGACGCCGAGTTCGTCGGCAAGGAGCACGCGGGTGCGCTCGTAGACCTCCAGCGCCTCCGACTGGCGTCCCGCGTGGGCGAGCACGAGCGCGAACCTGCCGACCAGGCTTTCGCGTAACGGGTTCGCCGCCGCCAGCTCGGCGAGGTCGGGTACCAGACCCGCCACCTCGCCGAGCTCGAGCTGATGATCTATGAGGAGTTCCCATGCCGACAGCCGGTGTTCGTTCATCCGGGTCGCGGCGGCCTCGATGACGCGCCCGGTCATCCCGCACAGCGCGGGGCCACGCCACAGCTCCAGCGCCTCGGACACCATGGTGACGGCGGCAGAGGCGTCACGCTGTCTCCGCGCGGCCTCGATCGCGCGCGAGAACCGGCTGGCGTCGACCTGCTCCTCGGCGATGTCGAGCCGGTATCCGCGCCCTTCCGTGACCAGGATCCGGCTCAGCGGCCCCAGCTTCCTGCGAAGCGTCGCGACCGCGTTGTGGACCTGTTCCCTCGCCGTCTCCGGAGGGTCGTCGTCCCACATCGCGTCGACGAGCGCCGAGGTGCTCACCGCCGTGTTGGCGTTGAGCAGAAGCGCCGCCAGCACCTTCTCCTGCCTCGGGCCGCCGAGGCGGAGGGCGCGACCGCCGGCTCGCACCTCGAACGAACCGAGCAGGCGGAACTCGACGTCGCCTGAGCCCTCGCCCGCTGTCGCTTCGCCGGTACCGGTCTTGTCGTCCATGGGAAGATCATGAGATCAGCAGATCGTCCCCCACAAGGGGCCGCACGGCCCTGCCAGGACGGTCGCCGGTCGCGTCTGTCCCTCGTTCTCGGATGGTGTGGACGCCGCGGTGAGCACGGTGACAAGGGCGAGCCCGCTCAGTAACGAGGCGAAGAACGCGCGCATCAGGATTCCTCTCGGAGACGAACGATGTCCCAGGTATCCTCCGAAACCGCGCTATCCAATCGCTATCGACTCAGCAGTCGGTCGGGTTGCTCCAGCCGTGGACGTAGCGCCCGCTCAGCCTCTCGATGAAGGCCGAGATGCGAGGCTCGTCGGGCTCGATCATCCTGTCGAGCCTGCCCCAGGCGGTGAGGGCGATGCCGCCGCCCATCGCCGGGTCGGGGAACATGACGACGTCGGCGCCGTACCGGCGGGCGATCCGTTTCAGCGCGTCCACCCGCGCCGGTGGCGTGTCCGGTGAGTAGTGGATGACGACATGACCGTGTTCCATCGCGTGCACGTACAGGCCGGGAGGGACAGGGGAGTCGTAGATTCCGGTCGCCACGGTGAAGGCGAAGTGCGGCCCCGACGTCGGCGGCTGGGAGTTGTAGCGGACGCCCGCGCCTTCCGCCTCGGGGATGTGCGGGCTGTCGAGAACGGGCACCTCGAGGCCGGGCAGGCACGGCGCGTGCCTGCTGCTCGCGACCGACCCCGTGACGGAGCCGAAGATGACCTGGTACGGCCCTGAGGCGAGCGCCATGAGCGTGGCGGCAAGAGCGGCGCCGGTCGCCAGCCGCCAGATCCATCGCCGGCTCATCGCAACGCGCCCTCCTTCCGCCGCCGGTGCTCCCGGACAGCGAGGAACGCGGGGGCCACCCGGGGAACCACCACGAACATCGCCATGAGCAGCGACGACCAGAACACCCAGGACGTGAGCTGGAATCCGGCGAGATTCGCGGCCGCCCAGGTCACCATTCCGATCATGAAGGGGAGGCCGAAGTTCAGTACCAGCCATACGACGCCGATCATTCCGGCCAGGTACAGCAGGGAGAACCACCGGGCGACCGCCCGATCGCGCTCGCCCGTCGCGGCCAGTTCAGCCGCCTCGCCCGCGGACAGCCGCCACAGACGGTCCTTCAACAGCAGCCAGGTGGTCCGGTACAGGTCGTGGCAGCGGAGCGCGTTGGCCAGCACCGCGTACATGTCGCTGCGCATGAACACGGCCGCGAACTGCCAGGCGACGGCGAGGCACTGGACCAGGACCACGGCCGCGAGCAACCGGTCCACAACGCCGGGCACGGCCAGCCACCCGTCGCGATTGGCCAGCCGTACGGCCAGCGCGCAGGCGATGACGAGGCCGTCGATGGCGATCCCGGCGAGAAAGGGACCGTAACGCCGGTTCCGCGGCGTGGCCACGATCTGCGTGAGATCGGTCTCGAAGACCAGGAAAGCGCCCCGGTAGGACACGCGGAAGACCGCCGGTATGCCGGCGGCGCGTCCGGCGAGCCAGTGCCACCCCTCATGGCAGGCGGTCAGCGCGACGCTGACGGGGAACAGCACGAGAACCGATATCACCGGATCGGGTAACCACCACCCGTGCTCGTAGGCGGGCCGCAGGTCGGGCCGCAGCGCCAGCACGGCCACGACGAACACCCATGCCAGGCCGTAGACGGTCCACGCGCCGACGCCGAACAGGCGCCGGGCCGACACCTGGCTGACGCCCTCGATCCAGCGGATCCGGCGCCTGCTCCGCGCGCGCCCGGCGCCGGGGAGGTGCGGCGGCTCCAGGAGCCCCGCCGCGGCCAGCCCGTCCAGGAAGTCGTCGGCGTCGACCGGTTGACCTGCCACGTCACTGGCCTTGGCCGTCGCCTCGGCGAGTGCGCTTCCGTTCCGCACGGCCTCGACGAACACGGCCCCTGGCTCGGGCACCGCTACGTACACGCCGAGATCGGGCCGGCCGATCACGAAATCGTTCCCGTCGTGACCGACGACGAAGCGGCACAGCGCCGCCCTTGCCTCCTCCTCGGACAAGGTGCCCCTCCTTCCTTCCTCCGGTCATGAGTCCCGGACGGCTGCGCCGTCCGGGACTCATGACCACGCGACTCGTCACCCGCAAGGGTTGTTCCAGGTGCCAAAGCAGTCGCCGGTCAGACGGACGTTCTCGATCCGCTTGATCTCGATCCTCATGGTTCGCCTCCCTTCCACGGTCGGCGGGCGGCCCGATGGCGTGCCCGCGTCGGGTGTTCCGGCCAGGAAGAGCGCGGCGACCAGCGCAGGCGAGTGCCCCCGCCCCCCCATTGGAGGCCGCTCTCCTCGAGGCATGGGACAACCGTAGAAACGCCGGCTATCGGATCGGCATCCGAATCCTCTTCGCCTCCTTGCCGCGGAAAGGCGAAGGCGAATGGGAGAAGACAGTGGCGGCCGGGACAGGTTTGAACCGCGTCGACCATGCGTGGCCGCCGGTTATGGTGAGTCCTCTGTCTGGTTCTTTCCCCGGAGTCCGCATATGCCGATGCTCGACGTGATCCTGCAGGTGTTCGTGACGGTGAACGGGTTCGCCACGAGTCCGATCGTCCTGCTGGTGCTGGCCTTCATCGGCGCCTACCTCGGGGCGAAGGTCGTGGAGGTCATCCCCTACACGCGAAGGATCATCGAGCGTCGCGAGGCTCAGGCGGAACGGCGGTAGCCGGCGTCGCCGTCCAGGCCAGCTTGGCGGCCCCGGCCAGCGCGGCCCGCACACCCAGCCTGGACCGGCGGATCTCGACCCGCCGGACGAAGTCGAGTCCTGCCAGCTCGTCCATCGCGCGGCGGAGCGGGTCGAACAGGATCGGGCCCGCGTTGGCCACGCCGCCGCCGATGACCACATCCGTCACCTCGACCGCGGCGGCCGTGGAGACGATCATCGCGGCCAGCGCGCGGGCGCCCCGCTCGAACGCCGCCAGCGCCACGGGGTGACCCGCCGCGGCGTCCCCGGCCAGCAGCGCCCCGTCGGGAGCGGCCCCCTCCGGCGAGGGGGTCCAGCCGTTCTCGACGGCCCAGCGGACCAGGTTGGGCCCGCTGGCGTACCTCTCGACGCAGCCCCGGCTCCCGCACGCGCACGGCTCGCCGGCGGGGTCGACCGTCATGTGCCCGACGTGTCCGGCGTTCCCTGTGGGGCCGAGCAGCGGCGCGCCGTCGATGACCAGCCCTCCGCCGATGCCCGTCGAGACCACGATGCCGAGCATCGACGGGCTTCGGGCGCCGGTGCCGAGCCAGTGCTCGCCCAGCGCGAAGCACTGGGCGTCGCCCGCCAGCACGGTGGGCAGCCCGGTGAGCTCCCGCACCCGCTCGCGCAGCGGGAAGCCGCGCCAGGTGCCGATGTTGACGGGGCTGACCGTGCCGGTGGCCAGGTTCAGCGGGCCCGCGCAGCCGATCCCGACCGCGACGGGCGCCGGGCCCTCGGCCACGACCTCGCCGACGAGCAGGGCGAGCGCGCCGAAGACGTCCTCGCGCGGAGTGGGGCGGGTGGCCGAGCGCAGGACGGTTCCCGCGCGGTCGACGAGGGCCGCCGCGAGCTTGGTGCCGCCGATGTCGACGGCCAGTACGTGGGTCATCAGTGTTTGTGGTGGTTGTCGGGCTGGCGAGGGTCGCCAGGATGTTCGAGACCGGGGACGAGTTCCACCCGGGTGGCCCGCTGCTCGTCCAGCCAGCGGGCGAACGCGCGCCGCCCGGCGGCCTCGGCGAGCGGCGCGTCCCCGGAGCCGCTGCCGCTGTCGCTGCGGGCGCCCGGGTCGGTGACGGGCGCGGGCTCGGCGACGGCCACGTGCCAGCCCAGCGGGTCGCGGACCGGCCCGGCCTGCGTCCCGTACGGCAGGCGCCGCAACGCCTCGGCGATCGCGGAAGGCAGCGAGTCGAGACTGATCGCGCCGAGCCGTTCCAGGTCGCCGGGCGTGGCGGCGCGGGCGGCCGGCTCGTCGCCGAACAGGGCGTGCCGTACCAGGTGGAGGGGGGTGCGGGCGGCCGGAGGGGGAGCCGACCAGGCCGGCGGGACCTGCGCCGCGGCGGCCACGGCACGGTGGACGGCGCGCACCCACGGGCTGCCGTTGCAGGCGGCGGCGTTGATGGAGCCCAGCTCGACCGCGGCGAGGCGGTCGAGCGGCGGTCCTTCGAGCGGCGCCAGGCCCCTGGCCAGCGCCTCCCGCTCGCACAGGACCTCGGTCAGGACGACCTGCGTCACCCAGCGGGCCATCTGCCTGTCCTCGGGGCTGCCGGGCGTGGGCAGCGCGGCGCTGAGCGGCCCCTCGCGCAGGTCGCGCAGGCGGACGTCGAGCAGCTCACGGGGGACGGGCTGCCCGTCGACCGTGCCGATCACCTGCGGGCGCGTCATCGTGCCACCTCCAGGCGGACGGCTGGCGCGTACTGGCACCTGCCGAACCACATGACCTTGGCCAGCGCCCACGAGCGCAGCTCCTGAGCGTCGGGCGGGACCGTGACGGGGAAGGCGACGTCCACCGTCTCGCCGGGAGCCACCTCGAAGCCCTGGACGACCTCGGGCAGCAACTCCCACGTGCCCCACGGGGAGGCGAGCTGGGCCTCGCCGCGGATGGTCCCCGCGGTCGTGTTGGCCAGCCGCACGGTCAGGGCCGCCCGGTCGCCGGGACGCAGCGACAGCGAGCCGGTGACGGCGCGGACCGTCAACCCGGTCGGCCTGCCGTCGGCGGCCGTGGTGCCCCGCGCCGCGACCCCGTCCTCGGGCACCGACTCGACCGGCGCGGGCAGCTCGGGGACCGGGCCGAGGGCGACGGTGACGGCGTCCTCGATCACCTGCTCGCCCACCCGGGTGCGGGCGGTCACGAAGTGGAGGCCGGAGCCCTGCGCCGGCGTGACGGTGAAGGGGAAGCGGGCATGACCGCCGGGCTCCAGGCGGAAGACCCGCCGGGACGGCTCGGCCGTCCAGCCGCCGGGCAGGTCCAGGGTCACGACGCCCTCGTGGGCCGCGTCCACCAGGTGGGAGGAGACGACGACGTCCACCTCGAACGGGCCCTCGGGGGTGACCAGGCCGGGGGAGACGGCCAGGCTCACGGGCAGGTAGCCGAGCGGCGCCGGGCCCTTGTTGTGCAGCCAGTACCGGCTGTAGACCGGCTGCGCCGGCTCAGCCGTCGCACCGAGCTCCGCGCCCGCCTGGTCGAGCACCGCAGGGACGACGAACGTGGCCACCTCGGCGCCGGACAGCTCGAGCGGCGCGACGGGCCCGGAGCCGGCCGACCGGTCGGAAGCGGCGTGGCCTGCCCCAGACGAGGTCGGCCGGTCGGGCGTGGCGTGGCTCTCTCCGGACGGGGTCGGCCGGTCGGGGGTTTCGAGCAGGTCGGAGGGGACCAGCGCGTCGAGCGGGAGCACCGGCGAGTGCAGGGCGGCGGTCGCGCCCAGGCCGGTCGACTCGACAAGCCTGATCGTCACCCCGTCCCCGTCCCCGTCCCCGTTCCCGTCCCCGGCCCCGGCCCCGGACAGGCCGTGCGCGTGCGGGTTGCCGGTGGCCTTGACCGTGCTGAACAGCACCTCGCGCGGCGGGTCCACGCGCAGCAGCGAGTGCGGCGACGGCAGGTCGCCGCCCTGCGCGTCCAGGACGCGCGGCAGCAGCGGCGTGATGAACTCCTGTCCCGCCGCGGGCAGGCCGAGCGCGCGCCAGTCGCCGTCACCGGCCGCCAGCGCGTAGGAGAACTCGTGCGTCCAGTGCTGCAGCTGGAAGCCCGACCCGTCAGGCGTCGTACGGCGCGGCGGATCCAGCCACACGCCGGACGGCCAGCCCGTGCACGACCGCATCAACGACAGGTGCAGCGCGCCCGAGGGGTCGACGGCGAAGCCCGGCAGGCCGTAGGCGAGCAGCGCGACCGTCCTGTCCTCCAGCTCCTCGCGCCCCAGCGGGCACGACGCGTGGACGACCGCGCCGTCCAGCAGCGTGTCGGCGGGGTCGGCCACGATCAGCGCGGGCAGGGCCCGCACGTCGCGCAGGTCGGCGCTCGGCTGCCACACCTCGGCCAGCGGCTTCTCGGCCGGCACCCACACGCGCCGCTCGCCCGACTTGAGCGCGTCGAGGAAGGCCGGGTCGCTGCGCGACAGCAGCTCGGCGGCCAGCGGGTTGGTGTCGGGGCCGCCCAGGACGATGCGCACGTCGGGCAGGTTGGAGTCGACGTCCAGCCAGCCGTACCTGGAGCCCGAGGCCGACGAGACGGTCGCCGTCACGCCCACCCTGGCCAGCGCCACCACCAGGTCACGGGCGGTGGCCGCCGCCTCCTGGGAGGACACGACGATCTCCGCCACGCCGATGGCGCGGGCACCGGCGGGCCCGAGGTCGACGCGGGCGGTCGACGACAGGCCGAACCAGGTGTTGGCCGGGTTGTCCAGCGTCCACGGGTGCTCGGCGCTGTCCACGTCGGGCAGGGCGAAACCGCGCCCGACGACCGCGCCCGCCACGTCCGAGACCGGCAGCGCGCCGCGCACCTGAGCCGGGAAGCGAACCCTGAGCAGCCGGTCGGCGCCCGTGTGGTCGAGGACGCGGGTGGTGAACTCGACCCGCTCGTCCCTCAGCGTGACGACCTGCTCGTAGGTCAGGTCGCCGACCTCTCCTGAGACGACCAGGCGGGAGCCGTGCGGGCTGGTCTCCGCCCGCACGGTCGCGGTGGTCGCGCCCGAGGCGGTGGTCGCGCCCGTCGGCATGAGGTGCCACGGGCCCTCGCCCATGTCCGGGTGCTGCGGGTACTCCTCGTAGAGCCGCAGCTCGTTGGCCAGACCGGTGAGCAGTTCGCGGCCGTCACGGGTGACGGAGGTCAGGCCGCCGCCCTGGGTCGGGTCGGCGGTGACACGCCAGCGGTTGCTCTCGACGGTGTGGCCCTCGACGGGCCGCCAGCCGTCCGCCTCGCCCTCGACCACCGGGTAGGACCGCCAGCCGAGCGCGGGCACGTCCTCGGCGAGGAAGACGTGCGTGCCGTCCTCGACGACGGAGGGGGCGTCCACCCGCAGCCCGGGCTCCAGCCGTACCCTGACCAGGCCGTCACGGGCGAAGGAGAGCGTGTTGGTGACGACGACCGAGCGGCCGTCCACGGCCACCCGGCCCAGCAGCGCGTCGAGCGCGCGGTCGCGGGCGTCGGCCGCCAGGTCGTAGGCCTCCCGCCAGCCGGTGAGCAGGTCGATGTAGACCTGGTCGGACTCGGAGCCGGTGATCGCGTCGTGGTGGGCGCCGTAGGCCAGCTGCCGCCACACCTTGTCCAGCGCCGTGTGCGGGTAGCGGCCCAGACCCAGCAGCGACGCGAAGGCGGCCAGCCGCTCGGCGTCGAGCGCGGCCACCTCGGCGGCGCGCTGGGCCTGCTTGGTGTCGATGTAGGAGACGTCCTTGCCGGTGTAGACAGGGTTCATGTCGCGCGTCTGCGGGCTGAACGTGCTGGTCTCCGCCCTGACCGCGGCGAAGAAGTCGCGCGGCACCGCGCAGACGAACCTCGGCCACACGTACCGCGCCGCCCACTCCCGGTGGATCTCCGTCACCCACTTGTTCGGCGGGGTGTAGTCGGTGCCGACGGGCAGCAGCACGTTCCTGGTGGCGGCCACCGGCTTCAGGCTCGCGAACAGCTCGTGAACCGCCGCCATCGCCTCCTCCAGCGTCGCCGAGGAGTCCATCCACCAGCCCGCCGAGTAGTGCGCGGGCATGTAGTGCGTCACGACACCGAGCCCCGAGGGCGAGATCCACTCGAACTCGCTCGGGAACTGCATCAGCGTGGCGTCGTTCTTGGCCTGCTTGAAGTTCTTGCTGATCGGGCCCCACTGGTGGAAGGGGCCGCGCGCCCACGCGCTGCCGGTCAGCCCGGCGGCGGCGAGGTAGCCGGGGAACTGCGGGTCGTGGCCGAAGGCGTCGAGCTGCCATGCCGTACGGGGCTCGCCGCCGAGGATGTCGCGCTGGTAGCCGATGCCGTACACGATGTTGCGGATCGTGGTCTCGGCGCCGGTCAGGTTGGTGTTGGGCTCGTTGTAGGTGCCGCCCATCAGCTCCACCCTGCCCTCGGCCATCAGGCGGCGCAGGTCGGCCCTGCGCTCGGGGTGGGTGTCGAAGAACGGCTTCAGGTAGTCGATCTCGGCCAGCACGAACTTGTAGTCGGGGTCGCGTGCCGCGAGCGCCAGATGCGCCTCCACCAGGGCGAACGCGTTGCGCTCCCACAGCGGCCTGGTGGTCGCGTCACCCGACAGCAGCTCCCACGGGCTGGTGTAGGCGGCCTGCGTGTTCCACCAGACGGGGTCGTAGTGGAAGTGCGACACCATGTGCATCGTCCAGCCCGGCTCCTCCACGGTCACCTGGGCGGCGAGCTCGTCGCCGGCCGAGGTGACCACACACGGCAGGACGGTCCCCGGCTCGGCGTTCACCTCCAGCGGGACCTCCACCACGACGGTCCCCTCGCCGGCGGGCACGACCGCGCGTCCCGCCACGCCGTCGCCGCGCACCTCCAAGTCGGCGTCGTGCTCACCCTGCTCGGCGGTGACCCGGAGGACCTGGTACGGCTGCGCCTCCCTCCCGACGAAGAGGTCGGTCGACTCGGCGGTCAACAGGCGAACGGGCACGGGGTCTCCCTCGGCGTTCTAGGGGGCGGTCGCCGTCACACTAGGTCCTATCAAGATCAATGGCAACGTTGTCATAGCCCGCGCCCGCTCTCCCCGGGAACGCTGATCCCGGCGTTTCCTGGAAGCGGACAGTCCGTGCCCCGCCTGCGCCGGGACAGTCCTTCGTGGCGCGCCGGAAACCCCGGACGTGGGCATCTACATCTCAGAAAGGGCCCGAACAGGATCGGGTGATGTTGACGAGACCCGGAGAAAGGGATACGTTCCGGTAGATTTCGCGGCGAATCAGGGGAAATCCGGTGAGATGCCGGTGCGGACGCGCCACTGTATCCGGGGCCCACAGCCCCGGGAGCCAGGTCACCTGACCGTCGCGACCTCAACCAGCGGGACGCGTCATCCCTGAGGAGGCTTCACATGAGTGGTCTGTCCACGTCCGTAACCGCAATTCCGCTTCACCGTCTCACGCGCTGGCTGCTGGCCGTGCCCGTTCTGATGCTGCTCGCGTACCTCGTCCTCATGGACAACGGCGCGATCTCGCAGACCGGCACGCTCCTGCACGAGCTCATGCACGACGGGCGTCACCTGCTCGGCGTGCCCTGCCACTGAGGCAGCGTCATGGTCAAGTCCCTGGTGGTCAGGGGCCTGCTCGTCGGGCTCCTGGCCGGACTCGTCGCGGGCGTGTTCGCCTTCTTCGTGGGGGAGCCGCGCGTCGACGCCGCGATCGCCCTGGAGGAGGCGGCAGCCGCCGTATCGGTTGACGGCGGCGACACCCCGTCCTCCCACTATTCCGACGGCGCCGCTCAGCCGTCCGCCCCGGCGGACAGCGCGGCTCAGCCGTCCGCTCCGGCTAATGCGGCTCAGCCGTCAGCCTCGACGGATGGTGCGGCTCAGCCGTCGGCCCCGGGGGACGCGGCTCGGCCGTCGGCCCCGGCAGGCGGCGGCGAGGAGGCGCACAGTCACGACGACGGCGCTTCGGCCGGCCACAGCCACGGCGAGGAGGCCGTGGTCAGCAGGCCGGTACAGAAGGTCGGCCTCTTCCTGGCCACCGGCCTGTACGGCCTGGCCGTCGGCGGCATCTTCGCCCTCGTCTTCGCCGCACTGCGCGGCAGGGTCGGCCCCAGGTCGGAGCCTGGCCTGGCGATCGTGACGGCAGCGTGCGCGTTCGGTGCCATCACCCTGGTCCCCTTCCTGAAATATCCCGCCAACCCACCCGCTGTCGGCGACCCCGAAACCATCAACGCCAGAACGCTGCTCTACGTCGTGACGGTCCTCGTCGGCCTCGCCTCCATCGCGATCGCCGTCGCCGCCACCCGCAGGGTCACCGTGCCCGGCGTCTGGGCGAAGGGCCTGGTGGGCGGGGTGACCTTCCTGATTCCCGTGATCGCCGCGTGGGTGCTCCTGCCGCGCGTCGACGAGGTGCCGCCCGGCTTCCCCGCCTCGCTGCTGTGGGACTTCCGGCTGGCCTCCCTCGGCACCCAGGTGGTGTTCTGGGTGGCCTTCGGGGTGTTGTTCGCGGTGGCGGGCGAACGGGCGAAGGCGCGGGTCAGCTGACCAGGGTGCTGTTCGTACGGCATGCCTCGACACCGGGCATGCGTGGCGCGCGCTTCCCTACGGGGGAGGAACGCGCCGACGCGGCGAGCCTCGAAACGGCCCAGCGCCTGAGCCGAACCCTGGCCTCCGTCCTTCACCCCGGAACACCGTCATCTCCGGCACCGTCATCTCCTGGAACACCGGGTTCCGGGGTGTTCGGGGAGGGTGGAACGGCGTTCGTCGCTCCGGGGCGGGCGGCTCGGGAGACGGCCGTGGCGCTCGGGTTGGCGCCCGTGGTCGTGCCCGAGCTGGCCGAACCGGATTACGGGAGCTGGCGCGGCCTGCCGTACGAGGAGGTCGTGAAGGCCGACCCGGAGTCCTTCGCCCGGTGGCTCGCCGACCCCGGCGCCGCGCCGCGCGGTGGGGAGTCGCACGTCGAAGCGGCGGACAGGGTGGTCCGCTGGGTGGAGTCCCTTCGCGAGACCCCACCAGGCGAGCTCGCCCGCCCCGACGCCCCCTCACCGGAACCCGGCACCTCGGGGCGGTCGGGCCCGGGTTCGGGCGGGCGGGGGTGGGTGGTCGTGTGCGACGTGGCGGTGGTGCGGGCGGTGCTGGGACATGCGCTCGGCGTCGGCCCTCTCGTCGCCGCGCGATTCGACATCGCCCCTCTTTCTCTCACGCAGGTGTCCGCCTCCCGCGAGGGCTGGCGGATCGGGTACGTCAACCGGAAGGCCACACCGTGACCGCCACCTATCCCTTCAGCGCCGTCGTCGGTCTGGACGATCTCAAGCTGGCGCTGGTGCTCAACGCCGTCTCCCCCCGCGTCGGCGGCGTGCTCGTCAGGGGGGAGAAGGGCACCGCGAAGTCCACGATCGTCAGGGCGCTGGCCGCGCAGTTGCCGCCGGTGGACGTGCTGGCCGCCTGCAGGTTCGCGTGCGACCCCGTCGCGCCCGACCCCACGTGTCCCGACGGGCCGCACGAGCCGGGCGAGCAGGTGGTCACCAGGGCGGCCGCGCTGGTGGAGCTGCCGGTGGGCGCCTCGGAGGACCGTCTGGTGGGGTCGCTCGACCTGGAGCGGGCGCTGACGGAGGGCGTGAAGGCGTTCGAGCCCGGGCTGCTGGCCGCCGCGCACAGGGGCGTGCTGTACGTGGACGAGGTCAACCTGCTCCACGACCACCTCGTGGACCTGCTGCTGGACGCGGCCGCGCTCGGCACCTGCTACGTCGAGCGCGAGGCCGTCTCGGTACGGCACGCGGCCAGGTTCCTGCTGGTCGGCACCATGAACCCGGAGGAGGGCGAGCTGCGGCCCCAGCTGCTGGACCGGTTCGGGCTGACGGTGGAGGTGCGGGCGTCGCGGGACCCGTCGGAACGGGCCGAGGTCGTACGGCGGCGCATGGCGCACGACGCGGATCCGCAGGGCTTCGCGGCACGCTGGACGGCCCAGGAGGCGGAGCTGGCGGCCGGCATCGCGGCGGCCAGGGAACGTCTGGCGGCGGTGGAGCTGCCGGACGCGCGGTTGCGGCAGATCGCGGAGGTGTGCGCGGCCTTCGAGGTGGACGGCCTGCGCGCCGACCTCGTCACGGCGAACGCCGCAGTCGCGCATGCCGCCTGGCGGGGCTCGCGGGTGGTGACGACCGAGGACGTGCGGGTGGCGGCCCGGCTGTCGCTGCCGCACCGGCGGCGCCGCGACCCGTTCGACGCGCCGGGGCTGGACGAGCGGCTCCTGGAGGAGCTGCTGGCCAGGACCTCGCAGGACGAGCGCCCCGACGACGACCCCGACCCCGACCCTGACACCGGCTCAGACCCCGACACCGCCCCCGAAGGCCCCGACGGGTCCTACGGCCCCGACGGCCCCTCGGGCGGGGGCGGCACGGAGGACGGCGGTCGACCGCCGTCCGACGCCCCGGCCGCCCGCGCCGAGAACCGGCAGAACCAGGACGGACACGGCAAGGACGGGCGAGAGGCTGGCGACGCGGCGAGCGGAAACGGCGCCGCCCGGACCCCGCAGCACGACCGCGACAGCGCCCCCACCGGCCAGGACGCGTCCGTGGACGGGGAGGGCCTGGTCCAGGTGGCCGGGGTGGCGGCGCCGTACCGGGTGCCGTGGCTGACGGTGGAGGGCCTCGGCGACGGCGCGTCCGGCAGGCGGTCGCGGGCCCGCACCCCGCACGGCCGTACCACCGGCTCCCGGGTCCCCGAGGGGCACCTGCGCTCGGTGCACCTCACCGCGACACTCGTCGCCGCCGCGCCGTACCAGAAGGAGCGCGGGCGCACCGCGCCCGGCCTGCTCATCCGTGCAGGGGACCTGCGCGAGGCGGTGAAGGAGGGCAGGGAGGGCAACCTGGTGCTGTTCGTCGTCGACGCCAGCGGTTCGATGGCCGCGCGCAAGCGGATGACCGCCGTGAAGACGGCCGTGCTCAGCCTCCTGCTCGACGCCTACCAGCGGCGCGACAAGGTCGGCATGGTGACGTTCAGGGGGAACGCCGCCGAGGTGGCGTTGCCGCCGACCTCGTCGGTGGAGGCGGGCGCGGCACGGCTGCGCGCGCTGCCGACCGGCGGGCGCACCCCGCTGGCGGCGGGCCTGGCCCGCGCCGCCGACGTGCTGCGCGTGGAGCGCATGCGCGACCCGGACCGCAGGCCGCTGCTGGTGGTGGTGACCGACGGCCGCGCCACCGCCGGCGGCGACGTGGACCGCGCGGCCGCCCTGCTCAACGGTACGGCGAGCGTGGTCGTCGACTGCGAGTCCGGCCCCGTACGGCTCGGCCTGGCCGGACGCCTGGCGACCAGGCTGCGCGCCCGCCTCATCCCGCTCGACGGGATGGACGACCTCATCCGCGACTACAGAAAGGCGGGCTGAGATGCCGCAGGGCAAGCCCGAGGTCGTCCCCGACGACGGCCTCACCACCAGGCAGCGCAGGAACCGGCCGCTGCTGATCGTGCACACCGGCCCCGGCAAGGGCAAGTCGACGGCCGCGTTCGGGATGGCGTTGCGGGCGTGGAACCAGGGCTGGCCGATCGGCGTGTTCCAGTTCGTGAAGTCGGCCAAGTGGCGTATCGGCGAGGAGCGGGCGCTGCGCGTCCTGGGCGACTCGGCCGAGGGCGGGCCGGTGAGCTGGCACAAGATGGGTGAGGGCTGGTCGTGGATCCAGCGCCCCGGCACGGAGGAGGACCACGCCGCCGACGCCCGCGAGGGCTGGGAGCAGATCAAGCGCGACCTGGCGGCGGAGACCTACCGGTTCTACGTGCTCGACGAGTTCACCTACCCGCTCAAGTGGGGCTGGCTCGACCTGGACGACGTGGTGGAGACGCTCGCCGGCCGTACGGGGAGCCAGCATGTCGTGATCACCGGCAGGGACGCGCCGGAGAAGCTGCTGGCCGCCGCCGATCTGGTGACGGAGATGGGCAAGGTCAAGCACCCCATGGACGCCGGCCAGAAGGGCCAGAAGGGCATCGAGTGGTAGTCCCGCGCCTGGTGATCGCCGCGCCCGCCTCGGGGAGCGGCAAGACGACCGTGGCGACGGGACTCATGGCGGCGCTGCGGGCGCGCGGGCTGCGCGTCTCGCCGCACAAGGTCGGCCCCGACTACATCGACCCCGGCTACCACGCGCTGGCGACGGGACGGCCCGGACGCAACCTGGACCCGTGGCTGACCAGCGAGGACCTGGTGGCGCCGCTGTTCCTGCACGGCGCGTCCGGCGCGGACGTCGCCGTGGTCGAGGGCGTCATGGGCCTGTTCGACGGCAGGGCGGACACCGACGTCGCCTCGACCGCGCACGTCGCCAGGCTGCTGGAGGCCCCCGTCGTGCTCGTCGTGGACGCGGCGCGGCAGAGCAGGTCGGTCGCCGCGGTGGTGCACGGGTTCGCCACGTTCGACCCGCGGGTGCGGGTGGGCGGGGTGGTCCTCAACCGGGTGGGCTCCGACCGCCACGAGGAGCTGTGCAGGTCGGCGCTGGCGGCGGCGGGGGTGCCGGTGCTCGGCGCGATCAGGCGGGACGACGCGGTCTCGACGCCCTCGCGCCACCTGGGCCTGATCCCGGCCGCCGAGCGGGAGAGCGAGGCGGTGGCCGCCGTGGAGCGGCTGGGCGCGCTGGTGGCCCGCTCGTGCGACCTGGAGGCGCTGGTACGGCTGGCGCGCACGGCTCCCGCGCTGCGCGCGCGGCCGTGGAGCCCGGCCGCGGCCCTCCGGGAGGCGGCCACCGAGGAGACCCGGCCCGAGGGGCCGGCGGTGAGCTCAGGGGGTGGGCGCCGGCCGGTGGTGGCGACGGCCGGGGGAGCGGCGTTCACCTTCGGGTACGCCGAGCACGCCGAACTGCTGCGGGCGGCCGGAGCCGACGTGGTCACCTTCGACCCGCTGCGCGACCGGGCGCTCCCCGAGGGCACCGCGGCCGTCGTGATCGGCGGCGGCTTCCCTGAGATGTACGCGGCCGACCTGGCCGCCAACGAGCCGCTGAAGCGGGAGATCGCCGCGTTCCGGGGCCCGATCGCGGCCGAGTGCGCGGGCCTGCTGTACCTGTGCGAGAGCCTCGACAACCACCCCATGTGCGGAAAAATCGCGGCGAAGGCGGAAATGACGCCTCGGCTGACGCTCGGCTACCGCGACGCCACCGCCACCCGCGACTCCCTGCTCACCCGCGCGGGCGAACGCTACCGGGGCCACGAGTTCCACCGGACGGCCGTGACCGCCGCCGGAGAGCCCCTGTTCCGGTGGGAAGGCGGCGGAGACGGTCACGGGGATGCCCTGGTGACCGCCTCCTACCTGCACCTGCACTGGGCGGGCCGGCCGCTGTCGGCTCAGCGCCTGGTGTCGTCCTCCAGATCGCCCTCCGCCTTGAGATAGGCCTCCCGCAGCTCCCGCAGCACGTCGGGATCCGGGTGCTCCCACATCCCCCGCTCGGCCGCCTCCAGCAGCCGCTCGGCGATGCCGTGCAGCGCCCACGGGTTCGACTTCTCCATGAACTCCCTGTTCACGGGATCGAGCACGTAGGTCTGCGTGAGCTTGTCGTACATCCAGTCGGCCATCACACCGGTCGTGGCGTCGTAGCCGAACAGGTAGTCCACGGTCGCGGCCAGCTCGAAGGCGCCCTTGTAGCCGTGCCGCCGCATCGCGGCCAGCCAGTTGGGGTTCACCACGCGCGCCCGGAAGATCCGCGAGGTCTCCTCCGACAGCGTGCGCGTGCGCACGGCGTCCGGGCGGGTGCTGTCGCCCACGTACGCGGCGGGCGCGCGGCCCGTGAGCGCTCGTACGGTGGCCACCATGCCGCCGTGGTACTGGAAGTAGTCGTCGGAGTCGGCGATGTCGTGCTCGCGGGTGTCGATGTTCTTCGCCGCGACCGCGATCCGCCGGTAGGCGCTCTCCATGTCCTGGCGGGCCGGCACGCCGTCCAGGTCGCGGCCGTAGGCGAAACCGCCCCACACCGCGTAGACCTCGGCCAGGTCGGCGTCGTCCCGCCAGTTGCGGCTGTCGATCAGCGGCAGCAGGCCCGCGCCGTACGCGCCCGGACGGGAGCCGAAGACCCGCATCGTGGCCCTGCGCTCGTCGCCGTGCGTCTCGAAGTCGGCGGCGACGTGGGCGCGGACGTAGTTGTCCTCGCCGGGCTCGTCCAGGGCGGCGATCATGCGCACGGCGTCGTCCAGCATGGCCACGACATGCGGGAAGGCGTCGCGGAAGAAGCCGCTGATGCGAACCGTGACGTCGATGCGCGGCCTGCCGAGCTCGTCGAGCGGGACCGGCTCCAGGCGGGTGACCCGCCGGGAGGCGTCGTCCCACACCGGGCGGGCGCCCAGCAGCGCGAGGACCTCGGCGACGTCGTCGCCCGCCGTCCGCATGGCGCTGGTCCCCCACACCGACAGACCCACCGAACGCGGCCACTCGCCGGTGTCGGCGCGGTAGCGGGCCAGGAGCGAGTCGGCCATCGCCTGGCCGGTCTCCCACGCCAGCTTGCTGGGGACGGCGCGCGGGTCGACCGAGTAGAAGTTCCTGCCGGTGGGCAGCACGTTGATCAGGCCGCGCAGCGGGGAGCCGCTGGGGCCCGCGGGGACGTAGCCGCCGTCGAGCGCGTGCAGGAGGTGGTCGAGCTCGTCACCGGTCCTGGCCAGCCTGGGCACGACCTCGGCGGCGGCGAACTCCAGGATCCGGACGACCAGGTCCCGCCGCGCGCCGGACGGGGCGAGGACCGCGTCGGTCACCTCGCGGGCCGCCGCCACCTCCCAGCCGCGCGCCTCCATGCCCTCCACCAGCGCCCTGGCCGTCGACTCGGCCGCGTCCACGCTCGCCAGGCCCGCCGTACCGTCCTCGGCCAGCCCCAGCGCCTCCCGCAGGCCCGGCAGCGTCTCGGCGCCCGCCCACATCTGCCGGGCCCGCAGCATCGCCAGCACCAGGTCGACCCGCACCGACCCCTCGGGCGCCGCCCCCAGCACGTGCAGCCCGTCGCGGATCTGCACGTCCTTGACCTCGCACAGCCAGCCGTCCACGTGCAGCAGGAAGTCGTCGAACTCCGTGTCGTGCGGCCGGTCGGCCAGCCCCAGGTCGTGGTCGAGCCGTGCCGCCTGGATGAGCGTCCAGATCTGCGCCCTGATCGCGGGCAGCTTGGCCGGGTCCATCGCGGCGATCGAGGCGTGCTCGTCCAGCAGCTGCTCCAGGCGGGCGATGTCGCCGTAGGTGTCGGCGCGGGCCATCGGCGGCACCATGTGGTCCACCAGGACGGCGTGCGCCCGCCGCTTGGCCTGCGTCCCCTCGCCCGGGTCGTTGACCAGGAACGGGTAGACCAGCGGCAGGTCGCCCAGCGCCGCGTCGGGCCCGCACGCGGCCGACAAGCCCGCCGACTTGCCGGGCAGCCACTCCAGGTTGCCGTGCTTGCCGACGTGCACGACCGCGTGCGCGCCGAACTCCGCCGACAGCCACCGGTAGGCCGCCAGGTAGTGGTGGCTGGGCGGCAGGTCCGGATCGTGGTAGATCGCGATCGGGTTCTCGCCGAAGCCGCGCGGCGGCTGCACCATGACCACGACGTTGCCCGCCCGCAGCGCGGCGAACACGATGTCGCCCTCGTGCACGAACAGCTCGCCGGGCGGCGGCCCCCAGTGCCGCTCCATCGCCTCGCGCAGCTCGGCGGGGAGCGTGCCGTACCAGGAGGTGTAGGTGGCGGCGGGCACGCGCACCGGGTTGGCCGCGAGCTGCTCCTCCGTCAGCCACTCCTGGTCCTGGCCGCCGGCCGCGATGAGCGCGTGGATCAGCGCGTCGCCGTCGCCCTCGGCGACGCCGGGCAGACCCTCGCCCAGGTCGTAGCCCTCGCCGGCCAGCCTGGCCAGCAGTTTCACGGTGCTCGCGGGGGTGTCGAGGCCGACCGCGTTGCCGACGCGCGCGTGCTTGGTCGGGTAGGCCGACAGCATCACCACGAGCTTCTTCTCGGCGTTCGGGACGTGCCTGAGCCGGGCGTGCCGTACGGCGATGCCGGCGACGCGGGCCGCGCGCTCGGGATCGGCCGCGTAGACGGTCAGCCCGTCCGCGTCCACCTCCTTGAACGAGAACGGCACCGTGATGATCCGGCCGTCGAACTCGGGGATCGCCACCTGCGACGCCGCGTCCAGCGGTGACAGGCCGTCGTCGTTCTCCTCCCACGCCTGCCTGCTCGTGGTCAGGCACAGCCCTTGCAGGATCGGCACGTCCAGCTCGGCGAGCGCGCCCACGTCCCACGCCGCGTCGTCGCCGCCGGCTCCGGCCGTCGCGGGCCGCGTGCCTCCGGCGGCCAGGACGGTCACCACGAGCGCGTCGGCGGTCCGCAGCGTGTCGAGCAGGCCGGGCTCCGCCGTGCGGAGCGAGGAGCAGAAGACCGGCAGTGCGCGGCCGCCCGCGGCCTCGATCGCGTCGCAGAGCGTCCGCACGAAGGCCGTGTTGCCCGCCATGTGGTGCGCGCGGTAGTAGAGCACGCCCACGACGGGACCCTCGGCGGCGGAACGCTCCCTCTCGAGCAGCCCCCAGGCCGGGGCCGGTTCGGGCGCCGCGAACCCGTTGCCGGTCAGCAGCACCGTGTCGGACAGGAAGGCGTGCAGCTCGGCGAGGTTGGCCGGGCCGCCGTGGGCGAGGTAGGCGTGCGCCTCGGCGCAGACGCCGCCGCTGACCGTCGACAGCTCCATGAGCTCGGCGTCGGGCGCCTGCTCGCCGCCCAGCACCACCACGGGCCGCGGTCCCGCGAGCAGCCGGTCGAGCCCCTCCTCCCAGGCCCTGCGCCCGCCGAGGAGCCGCACCACGACCAGGTCCGTGCCCTCGACCAGCGCGGGCAGGTCGTCGACCGTCAGCCGGGCGGGGTTTCCAAGGCGGTACGGCGCGCCGCTCGCCCTCGCGCTCAGCAGGTCGGTGTCGGAGGTGGACAGCAGCAGGACGGCCGTGCTCTCGGGCACAGGAACTCCTCCCTCGGGGTCCTCGCCCCGGTCGCGGGTGTCACGAGAGCGGGAGTCTCCTGGCTCCCGGATCGACGCTCACCCCGGCCTTCCCGTCCGTCGCCGGACAGTGGCCTGCGGTGGGGTTCGCTCCCCGGTCACAGTGGCGGGACCGCGCCGGCTTCGCACCGGCTTCCTCCGTCGCCCTCGTCTGTGATCAGACTAGAGGGTTTTGAACGGGTTACCATCCTCCCCGTGGACATAACCGACGTTTCAGGACACCTGCGCCCTGATGCGTGTCCCGGGGCCCTTCAGGTCCACACCGCCGCGGACGGCGCCCTCGCCCGGGTCCGCATCCCCGGTGGCGTCCTCACGGCGGCCCAGCTGAGCGAGGTGGCGGCGTGCGCGGCCGAGCTGGGATCGGGCGAGATCGAGCTGACCTCCCGGGCGAACCTCCAGGTCCGCGGCCTGCGCGTCACCCCTGTCACGCCCGCCGCTCCACCGGCCGGGACCCCCGCTCGCCCGGCCCCGACCGGCGTCGCGGCAGCGGGCGTGGCGCCGGACGAAGGCCCCTCAGGGGCGGTGCCGGGCGCACCGCTCGCCGGCGCGGCGCAGGCGGGGGTTTCCGCGGGCGTGGCGTCGGACGGGGTCTCCTCAGGGGCGGTGCTGGGCGCGCCGCTTGCCGGCGCGGCGCAGGCGGGGGTTTCCGCGGGCGTGGCGCCGGACGGGCTTCGGGCGGGTCCCGGACCGGGCGCGGCCGCGGCGAGCGTGCCGGTCTTCGCGGCGCGGATGGCGGCGGCGGGGCTGCTGCCGTCGGCCACCCACGAGCGGGTCCGCAACATCCTCGCCTCACCGCTGGCGGGACGCGCCCCCTCGTCCCTGGTGGACGTCCGGCCGCTGGTCGCCGACCTGGACCGCCGGCTGTGCGCCGCCCCCGAGCTGGCCGCGCTCTCCGGCCGCTTCCTGTTCGCCCTGGACGACGGCACCGGTGACGTGCTGTCCTGCGGCGCCGACGTGACCTTCCTGGCCACCTCGCCCGCCGGCGGGGTGCTGTTGCTCGGTGGGGAACGGCAGGCCGTACCCGTGACCGTTTCCGGCGCGGTTCCGCTGATGCTCGCGGCGGCCTCGGCCTTCATGGAACTGAGCGACGGCACCGCCTGGCGCGTCACCGACCTCCCGGACGGCCCGGCCCGGCTCGCCGCCCGCCTGAACCCACCGACCACCCAGGACCCCGGCCCGGCGACTCCGCGGCAGGACGCCCGGTTCCCCGGCCCGGCCCCACAGTGCGACCAGACCCCCGCGCAGGCCCGGCAGGGGGACGACCAGGCTCCTGCCCAGGCCCGGCAGGGGGACGGCCTGGAGATGGTGGCCCCGGATGTCGAGACGGCCGCGCGCGGTGCCGGGGTGCGCGACGCGGGGACCCGCCCGCAGCGTGACGGCAGGGTCGCGCTCGAGGTGGTGGTCCCGCTCGGCCGCCTGTCCGCCGGTCAGGCCGCGGCGCTCGCCGCCTGCGCCGCCGAGATCCGCGTCACGCCGTGGCGCACCGTCGTCCTGCCCGACCTGCCCGCCGACGCCGTCCAGCCGATCGCGGACCGGCTCACCGCCGCCGGGCTGGTCGCCGTCCCAGGGACGCCGTGGGCGGGCCTGTCGGCCTGCACGGGCCGCCCGGGGTGTGCGAAATCCCTGGCCGACGTCCAGCTCGACGCCAGACGCTGGGCGGAACGGCCCGGTCACGAACCACCGGCCCGCCCGGTCCACTGGGCCGGGTGCGAACGGCGGTGCGGCCGTCCGGCGGGGGAGGTGGTCGACGTCGTCGCCACCCCGACCGGCTACCGTGTCGCGGGCCGTACCGAAGAAGAGGAGATATGACCGACTACATCCGCGACGGCGCGGAGATCTACCGGCGCTCGTTCGCCACCATCCGCGCGGAGAGCGACCTGGCCGGGTTGCCGCAGGACGTGGCCCAGGTGGCCGTCCGCATGATCCACGCCTGCGGCATGACCGACCTGGTCGCCGATCTCGCCTACTCGCCGGGCGTGGTCGCCGCGGCGCGGGCGGCCCTGCGCGGGGGCGCGCCGATCCTGTGCGACGCCATGATGGTCGCCTCCGGGGTGACCAGGGCGCGCCTGCCCAGGGACAACGAGGTGATCTGCACCCTCGGCGACCCGGGCGTGCCGGGGCTGGCCGAGCGGATGGGCACGACCCGCAGCGCCGCCGCCCTGGAGCTGTGGCGCGACCGGCTGGACGGCGCGGTCGTCGCCGTGGGCAACGCGCCCACCGCCCTGTTCAGGCTCCTGGAGCTGGTCGAGGAGGGCGCGGGACGCCCCGCGGCGGTGCTCGGCATCCCCGTGGGCTTCATCGGGGCGGCCGAGTCGAAGCAGGCGCTGGCGAGCGGCGACCTGGAGTACCTGGTGGTGCACGGCCGCAGGGGCGGCAGTGCGATGGCGGCAGCGGCGGTCAACGCGATCGCCTCCGAACAGGAGTGAGCGACGTGGCGGGACGGCTGTTCGGGGTGGGGCTGGGGCCCGGGGATCCCGAGCTGGTGACGGTCAAGGCGGCCAGGCTGATCGGCGAGGCGGACGTGATCGCCTACCACAGCGCCAGGCACGGCAGGAGCATCGCGCGGTCGATCGCGCTGCCGTACATGCGGGAGGGGCAGGTCGAAGAGCTGCTGAAGTACCCGCTGACCACGGAGACCACCGACCACCCCGGCGGCTACCAGGGCGCGCTGGAGGACTTCTACGCCGAGTGCGCGCAGCGGCTGGCCGCCCATCTGGACGCGGGCAGGGTCGTCGTGGTGCTGTGCGAGGGCGACCCGCTCTTCTACGGCTCCTACATGCACATGCACAAGCGGCTCGCCCACCGCTACGAGACCGAGGTCGTGCCGGGCGTCACCTCGGTGGCGGGGGCGGCGGCGGTGCTGGGACGCCCGCTGGTGGAGCACGAGGAGACGCTGACCGTGCTGCCCGGCACGCTCCCGGCCGACGTCATCACCGAGAAGCTGAAGAGCGCCGACTCGGTGGCCGTGCTCAAGCTCGGCAGGACCTTCGAGAAGGTCCGTGACGCGCTGGCGGAGGCGGGCCGGCTGGACGAGGCGTGGTACGTCGAGCGGGCGACGACGGCGAGCCAGCGGATCGAGCCGCTCAAGGACGTGGACCCGGCGAGCGTGCCGTACTTCTCGCTGGCGATGCTGCCCAGCGGCGGCGGGCGGGCCGACGAGGAGCTGAGGCCGGGCGTCGCGGTGGTGGGGCTCGGGCCCGCGGGAGCGCAGTGGCTCACGCCGGAGGCGCGGCAGGTGCTGGCGGAGGCGACCGACCTGGTGGGGTACGGCCCGTACGTGGACCGGGTGCCGCAGCGGGCGGGCCAGGTCAGGCACCGCACCGACAACAGGGTGGAGGCCGAGCGGGCCGCGCACGCGCTGGAGCTGGCCCGCCAGGGCCGCAGGGTGGCGGTCGTCTCGTCCGGCGATCCCGGCGTGTTCGCGATGGCCAGCGCGGTGCTGGAGGCGGCCGAGGGCTTCCCCGACGTGCCGGTGCGGATCGTGCCGGGCCTGACGGCCGCGCACGCCGTGGCCGCCAGGGCGGGGGCGCCGCTGGGGCACGACTATTGCGTGATCTCCCTGTCGGACCTGCTCAAGCCGTGGGACATCGTGGCCGGGCGGCTGCGTGCCGCCGCCGCGGCCGACCTGGTGCTGGCGATCTACAACCCGGCCTCGCGCAGCCGTACCTGGCAGGTGGACGCCGCCCGCGACCTGATCATGGAGCATCGCGACCCGGCCACGCCCGTGGTGATCGGCCGCGACGTCGGGGGGCCGCAGGAGACGATCATCGTGACCACGCTGGCCGGGCTCGACCCGGCGCAGGTCGACATGCGCTGCCTGCTGATCGTCGGCTCCTCGACCACCCGCGTCACCGGCGACGGCGTCGTCTACACCCCGAGGCGATACCCGGCATGAACCCACGCCACGGCCGCCGCCACGGTCTCCACGAGCACCGCGTCCTCGGGCAGCGGCGGCCGTCGCACGACCACCACGGGCAGTCCGAGCTCGGCGGCGGCCGTCAGCTTGGCGGTGGTCATCTCGCCGCCGCTGTCCTTGGTGACCAGCACGTCGAGCCGGTGCTCGCGGATGAGCGCCCGCTCCCCTTCGACGGTGTAGGGGCCGCGCGCCAGCACCACGTGGACGTTGGCGGGGACCGGCGGCTCGGGCGGGTCGACCGATCTGGCCAGGAACCACATACCGGACAGACCGGCGAACACCGGCAGGCTCCTGCGCCCGGTCGTCAGGAACACGCGGCGGCCCAGCGAGGGCAGCGTCCGCGCGGCCTCCTCCAGCGAGTCGACGAGCACCCAGCCGGGCCGGGGCGGCCAGCCGGGGCGCCGCAGCACCAGCAGCGGCACTCCCGCGGTACGGCACGCCTCGACGGCCCCGGCGGTCATCCGCCGCGCGAACGGGTGCGTGGCGTCCACCACGGCGTCGATCCGGTTGGCGGCGACCCAGGCGGCCAGCCCCGCCGCGCCGCCGAACCCGCCGACATGCACCTCGCCCACCGGCAGCCTGGGGTCGCGCACCCGCCCGGCCAGCGACGACACGACGTGGACGGCGCCGTCGAGGGCGGCCGCCAGGGCGCGCGCCTCGGCCGTGCCACCCAGGATCAGGATCCGCCGCACGTCCCCTCCATCCTCGACATGAGCGTCCTCGACGTGAGCGTCCTCGACATGAGCGTCCTCGACATGAGCATCCTCGACATGAGCGTCTTCGACACATGAGCACCGCGTCCCCGAGCACAGGGCTGCGCCACGGCTGGACCACCGGCGCGTGCGCGACCGCGGCCACCGCGGCCGCCTACACCGCGCTGCTGACCGGCGACTTCCCCGACCCGGTCACCATCACCCTGCCCAAGGGCCAGCGGCCCGCGTTCGCCCTGGCCAGGGAGTCGCTGGGCGCCGGCTTCGCCGCCGCCTCCGTGGTCAAGGACGCCGGCGACGATCCCGACGTGACGCACGGCGCGCTGATCACCTCGACGGTACGGCACGCCGCCCCCGGCACCGGCGTCACCTTCAGGGCGGGCCCGGGCGTCGGCACGGTCACCAAGCCCGGCCTGCCGCTCGAGGTGGGCGAGCCGGCCATCAACCCGGTCCCGCGCCGGATGATGACCGAGCACATCGCGGCCGTCGGCGGCAGCGGCGACGTCATCGTGGAGATCTCCGTCGAGCACGGGGAGGAACTGGCCCGGCGGACCTGGAATCCCCGGCTCGGCATCCTCGGCGGCCTGTCGATCCTCGGCACGACCGGCGTCGTCGTGCCCTACTCGTGCTCGGCGTGGATCGACAGCATCCGCAGGGGCGTGGACGTGGCCATCGCGGCGGGCCGTACGCACGTGGCCGGGTGCACGGGCAGCACCTCCGAGCGCGTGGCCGCCGAACTGTACGGCCTGCCCGAGGACGCCCTGCTCGACATGGGCGACTTCGCCGGGGCCGTCCTGAAGTACCTGCGCCGGCACCCGGTGCCGCGGCTGACGATCGCGGGCGGTGTCGGCAAGCTGTCCAAGCTCGCCGACGGCCACCTGGACCTGCACTCGGGCCGCTCCCAGGTCAACCTCGACCTGCTGGCGAGGCTGGCGGGGGAGGGCACCGGGCTGGCGGAGCGGATCCGCGGCGCCAACACCGCGCTGCACGCCCTCCGCATGGCCCAGGAGGAGGGGGTGCCGCTCGGCGACCTGGTGGCCGAGCGGGCGCACGCCACCGCGGCCGGGGTGCTGCGCGGCGCGCCCGTCGAGGTGGACGTCGTGGTGATCGACCGGGCGGGCGTGATCGTGGGCCGTCACGGCTGACGGCAGCGCGCGGCCGAGTACAGGTGGCTGTCGGGGAACTGGGTGGCCGCCAGCACCCTGCCCACGACGATCACCGCGGTCCTGACCACGCCCGCGGCCCGCACCTGGTCGGCGATGTCGGCGAGGGTGCCCTTGAGGATCAGCTCGTCGTCGCGGCTCGCCCGGGCGACGACCGCCACGGGGCAGTCGGCGCCGTAGGCGGGCGTCAGCTCCGCCGCGACCTGCGCGATCCGCTGCACGGCCAGGTGCAGCACCATGGTGGCCCTGCTCGCCGACAGCGTGGCCAGATCCTCGCCCTCCGGCATGGGCGTCGCCCGCGCCGAGGTCCTGGTGAGGATGATCGTCTGGCCGACGCCGGGCACGGTGAGCTCCCTGCCGAGTGACGCGGCCGCCGCCGCGAACGCGGGAACCCCCGGCACCACCTCGTACGGCACCCCGATCGCGTCGAGCCGCCGCATCTGCTCGGCCATCGCGCTGAAGACCGACGGGTCGCCGGAGTGGAGCCTGGCCACGTCCAGGCCCTTGGCGTGGGCGTCGGCCAGCTCGGCCACGATCTCGTCGAGCGTCAGGTTCGCGGTGTCGATCAGGCGGGCGTCCCGCGGGCACGACTCCAGCAGTTCCTCAGGCACGAGCGAGCCGGCGTACAGGCACACCGGCGCGCGCTCGATCAGGCGCAGCCCGCGCAGCGTGACGAGGTCGGCCGCGCCGGGTCCCGCGCCGATGAAGTGGACGGTCACGTGCCGCTCTCCTTGGTCGCTGTCCAGATGGTCACCGGCATCATCGTCCGCCAGCCGGTGAAGCCGCCGATCGGGGCGGCCCTGCTGACCGACAGACGTACCAGGTCGCCGCCGTGCCTGCCGTACCAGGAGGTCAGGACGGACTCCGACTCCAGGGTGACGGCGTTGGCGACCAGCCTGCCGCCGGGCGGCAGGGCCTGCCAGCACGCCTCGAGCAGGCCGGGCACGGTGGCCCCGCCGCCGACGAAGACCGCGTCGGGCGCGGGGAGCCCCTCCAGGGCGGCGGGGGCCCGCCCCGTGACGACGCGCAGCGCGGGCACGCCGAGCGCCGCCGCGTTCCGCCCGATCCTGGCCGCCCGTTCCGGGTGGCTCTCGACGGCGATCGCGCGGCAGCCGGCGTCGGCCCGCATCCACTCGATCGCGATGCTGCCCGCGCCGGCGCCGACGTCCCACAGCAGCCGGCCCGGCAGCGGGGCCAGGTGGGCGAGGCTGACCGCGCGCACCTCGCGCTTGGTGAGCTGCCCGTCGTGCTCGAAGGCGTCGTCGGGCAGGCCGGGCACCAGCGGGCGTGGCACCGTCCCCTCGTCGGCCGTGCACTCCACCGCCACCACGGTCAGGGCGGTGCCGTCCCGCTCCCACGTGGCGGCCTGGCCGGTGTGGCGCGTCTCGTCCGCCGAGCCCAGGTCCGACAGCGCGTGGAGGGTGCTCGCGCCGTACCCGTGCTCCCGCAGCAGTCCGGCCACGAGGGCGGGCCCTCGCGCGTCCGCCGCCAGCACCAGCAGCCTGCGCCCTGGCAGGACGGCGCGCCGCAGCGCGTCCAGCGGCCTGCCGACCAGGCTGACCACCGCCGTCTCCTCGACCGGCCAGCCGAGGCGCGCGCACGCCAGCGACAGGCTGGACGGGTGCGGCAGCACGCGCAGGTTCTCCGGGCCCGCCAGCCTGGCCAGCGTCGAGCCGATCCCGAAGAACATCGGGTCCCCGCTGGCCAGCACGCACGGCGCCGCGTCGCCGAACTCGGCCAGCAGCCCCGGCAGCGCGGGCAGCAGCGGCGAGGGCCAGCTCACCTTCCGCGCCCGGCCGTCGGGCACCAGACCGAGCTGGCGCGCCGAGCCCAAGAGCACGCCCGCCTCCGCCACGGCCTGGCGGGCCTGGGGCGACAGGCCGTCCCAGCCGTCGGCGCCGACACCGACGACGGTGATCACACGCTGCCCATGGCGCGGGTGACCTCGATCTCGATGACCACCCGGGCCGGGTTGGGCCGGGGCGGCTTGTAGCGGACGGTGTAGCGGGCCTCGGCGTCGGCGACCCGCTCGGGCTCGGTCCGCACCGTCGCCGTGCCCTCCAGCGTGGACCAGCGGCGGCCGTCGACCTGGCACAGCGCCACCCGGGCGCCGTCGTCGCCGGCGAGCAGGCGGGCCTTGCGTGAGGTGCCGGAGGTGATGACCCTCGCGATCCCCGTCTCCAGGTCGAGCGTCGCGCCCACGGGCACCACGTGCGGCGTGCCGTCCGGCCTGACGGTGGTCAGCGTGCACAGGTGCCGCTCCCGCCAGAACTCGGCGAACCCCGCTCCCCGCGCGGCCAGATCCACCTTCGCCCCTTTCGTCCGTCCATTCTGCATGGTCAGGGTAGCGAGGCCCCGCGCTCACCTGACGGGACGGGGCTTGCGGACGGCGCGGGAGGCTCTGCAAGGATGTGGACATGAGCGCTGTGAAACTCGACGGCAAGGCGACCGCGGCCAAGATCAAGGCGGACCTCACCGCGCGGGTGACCGCGCTCAAGGAGCGGGGCGTCGTGCCCGGGCTCGGCACCGTGCTGGTCGGCGACGACCCCGGCAGCCAGATCTACGTCGCGGGCAAGCACCGCGACTGCGCGGAGGTCGGCATCGCCTCCATCCGCGTCGACCTGCCGGCGACGGCCACCCAGGCCGACGTCGAGGCCGCCATCGACGAACTCAACGCCTCGCCCTCCTGCACCGGCTACATCGTCCAGCTCCCCCTGCCCAAGCACCTCGACACCATGGCGCTCCTGGAGCGCATGGACCCGGCCAAGGACGCCGACGGCCTCCACCCGGTCAACCTCGGCCGCCTCGTGCACATGGTCGAGGCCCCCCTTCCCTGCACGCCGCACGGCATCGTGCTGCTGCTGCAGGAGTACGGCGTGCCGCTGAAGGGCGCCGACGTCGTGGTGGTCGGCCGCGGGATCACCGTGGGCCGCTCGCTCGGCCTGCTCCTGACCAGGCGCACCGAGAACGCGACCGTGACCCTCTGCCACACCGGCACGACCGACCTGGCCGCACACGTACGGCGCGCCGACATCGTCGTGGCGGCGGCGGGCGTGCCCGGGCTCGTCACGGCCGACATGGTCAAGCCGGGCGCGGCGGTGCTCGACGTGGGCGTGTCGCGGGTCGACGGCAAGATCGCCGGTGACGTGGCTCCTGACGTGGCGGAGGTGGCCGGCTTCCTCACCCCCAACCCCGGTGGCGTGGGGCCGATGACGCGGGCGCTGCTGCTGGCCAACGTGGTCGAGGCGGCGGAGCGCTCGCTCGCCTGACGGAGTGGGTGTGACGGGGAGGAGGATCGCTCTTCCCGTCACACGGTCCCTCTCCATGCGGTCCGCCGACCGGACGAGGGTCGCTCGTCCGGTCACGCGGTGTCCTCGCCCGGGGTCGGTCAGGCGAAGGAACGGAGGGCTTCGCGGAGGTTGCCGGAGGTGCGGTCGAGGGCGGCGCGGGCCTCGGCCGGGTCGGCGCCCGTGAGGAGCATGATGACCGCGGCGGGGACCGAGCCGTCCGCCGCGCGGAGAGCCGGCGCGACCTCGGCGTCCGGCAGGCCGGTGATGGTCGAGACCATGTCGCGCGCGCGGACCCACAGCTTCTCGTTCGAGGCCACCAGGTGCGTCATCAGGTTCCCGTGCGTGCGCCCGAGCCGCACCATGGACAGCGTCGTGATGGTGTTGCAGACCAGCTTCTGCGCCGTTCCGGCCTTGAGCCTGGTGGACCCCGTCAGGAACTCGGGGCCCACCACCACCTCGATGGCGATCTCCGCCGCCGCGCCGAGCGCCGAGCCCGCGTTGCACGCGACCCCGACGGTCAGCGCGCCGACGGCGCGGGCGTGCCGTACACCTCCCACCGCGTACGGCGTGCGCCCGCTGGCCGAGATGCCCACCACCGCGTCGGCGGCGGACACCTCCACCTCTGTGAGGTCGGCGACGGCCAGCGCGGCCGAGTCCTCCGCGCCTTCGACGGCGACCGTGAAGGCCGAGGGCCCGCCCGCGATGAGCGCGAACACCTCCGACGGGCTGGTGCCGAAGGTGGGGCCGCACTCGCTGGCGTCGAGCATGCCGATGCGCCCGGCCGTACCGGCTCCGAGGTAGATGAGCCTGCCGCCGTCGCGCAGGCGCGCGGAGACGGCGTCGACGGCGGCGGCGATCTGCTCGGACTGGCCCGCGACGGCGGCGGGGACCAGGGAGTCCTGCTCGTTCATGCGCCTGACCAGCTCGATCGTGGGCAGCACATCGAGGTCGTCGAGTCCGGGCAGCCGCTGCTCGGTGACGAGATCGGAGATGCCGCGCGTCATGGTCCCCCCGCAGGATGGAGAAAAGCTAGCTATCCACGACTATATGTGAAAATTTCCTTCATCGGCACCCCTCATCGCGTTCTGAAGATCTCCAACGCCTCCCTGGTGGCGCGCAGCGCCGTCTCGGAGCTGTCGAACGTGCGCTGCGCCAGCCCGACGAAGATGCAGTCGACGATCAGGAGCTGGCTGATCCTGCTGGCCAGCGCCCCGGGCCGGAAGGCCGTCTCCCGCCCCGCGGAGACCAGCACGTGGTCGGCGGTCTGGGCCAGCGAGGAGCGCGGGTTGTTGGTGATGGCGATGGCGAGCGCGCCCGCCTCCTTCGCCGTCCTGGTCGGCGCGATCACGTCCGTCGTCTCGCCCGAGCAGCTCACCGCCACCACGACGTCGCCCTCGTGCAACAGCGCGGCGCTGGTCAGGGCGAGGTGGGCGTCGTTGAACGGATGGCTCGACAGGCCGATGCGCATCAGCTTGTGCGCGAGGTCGGCCGCCACCAGGCCGGAGGCGCCCACACCGTAGACGTTGATCCTGCGGGCGGCGGCGATGGCCGCGACGACGTCGCCGAGCTGGTCGGGCACGAGCTGTTCCGCGGTGTCCGACAGCGCGTCCACCTCCGCCCTGGTCACCTTGGCGATCACGTCGGTGAGCGGGTCGTCGGGTCCGAGGTCGCCCGGCACCAGCCGCTCGGGGGTGTCCCGCGCGACGGCGCCCGCCAGCGCGAAGCGGAGCTGGGAGTAGCCGGAGTAGCCGAGGGCGCGCGCCGTCCGCACGATGGTCGCCTCGCTGGTGCCCGACACCGCGCTGAACTCGGTGATCGTGCTGCGCACCACCAGGCCCGGATCGTCCAGGATGATCCTGGCGATGGCCTGCGCCGCGGGCGTGAGCGACGGCAGCACCGCCCGCACCGCCGAGACCGGGTTGACCGGCTCGTTCATCTGGTCAGCCATCGTGCCACCGCCTTCGCCGAGACCTTGGAGATGCCGTGCGTGGCGATGTGGGCCGCACCCGCGGGCTCGGCGGGGATGCCCGTCTCGACGACGATCACATCGGGGCGCTGCCGTACGGCCTGCGCCACCGTGTCCCGCACCCACGCGTGCCGGGCCGCGTCGTGGACGACCAGCACCACCGGCCGCTCGCCGGGCACCGAGGAGAGCTCGGGGGAGGAGGTCCGTTCGGTCCCCGGCAGCACCTCGCCGAGCGCCGCGGCCAGGCCTGTCGGGGTGTTCGGGTCGACGGCCTGGTTGTGGCGGGTGTTGACCTCGACGACCAGCGGAGCGGTGGTCAGCCGGGCCGAGCCCGTGACGGTGAGCGCCCTGACCGCCGCCTCCATGCCGGCCTCGGCGTCGGGCGCGGCGTCGCGCGGCTGCCTGCCGTACCAGTCGGACAGGGCCCGCACCCGCCCCGCCGCCTCGGCCAGGCGCTCCTCGGGGAGCGACCCGTCGCGCACGGCGGCCACGATGGCGTCGCGGATCTCGGCCAGACCCTCGGCGGTGACCAGGCCCGCGCAGATCGCGTCCGCGCCCGCCCTGAGCGCCCGGACCGCGATCTCGCCCGGCGAGTACATCGCCGCGACCGCCTTCATCTCGATCGCGTCGGTGACCAGCATCCCGTCGAAGCCGAGCTCCTCCCTGAGCAACCCGGTCAGGATCGTACGGCTCAGCGTGGCGGGCATCGCGGGATCGAGTGCGGGGACCAGCAGGTGCCCGCACATGATGGACCGCACGCCCGCCTCGATGGCCGCCCTGAACGGCGGCAGGTCGCGGTCGCGCAGCTCGGCGAGGGAGGCGTGGACGGTCGGCAGCGCCAGGTGGGAGTCGGTGACGGTGTCGCCGTGGCCCGGGAAGTGCTTGGCGCAGGCGGCCACACCCGCCCCCTGCACGCCCCTGACGTAGGCGGCGGAGTGGCGCGCGACCAGGTCGGCGGTCGGCCCGAACGAGCGGACCCCGATCACCGGGTTGGCCGGGTTGGCGTTGACGTCGACGGAGGGGGCGTAGTTGAGGGTGATGTCCAGTTCGGCGAGCATCCGCCCGATCTGGCGGCCCACCCGCTCGGTCAGCTCCTCGTCGTCGACCACGCCGAGCGCCCGGTTGCCGGGGAAGGAGCTGCCCTCGCCGGTCTCGAGGCGGGTGACGACGCCGCCCTCCTCGTCGATGGCGACGACCACGCCGGGGTTCTCCGCGCGGAGGGCGGCGACCAGGTCCGCCGTGGCGGGCGAGACGTTGCGCGCGAAGAGCACGGCGCCGCCGAGCCCCTCGCCCAGCGCCTTCCGCAGCCAGTCGGGGGCGGTGACGCCCTCGAACCCGGGCTGGAGGACCGCCAGGGCGAGTCGGTGCAGGTCAGCGGGCACAGAACCTCCTCGGTTCGCGTCGTGACCGGGTGACCGGCCCGCGCGGCATTTTCTTTCACAATTGTTGATCTGAAGGTAATTTTCTGCCATCGTCGCCCTGGAACACAACCACCTCCCCCGAGAGGCACCCCCCATGCCCACTAGAAGGACCGTTCTGAAGGGTCTGGCCCTCGCGGCAGCCGCTTCCGTCGTGCCGCTCCCCGCCTTCGCCGAGCCCGACTACGTGCCTCCGCTGCGCCAGATGCGCGGCATGTGGATCGCTTCCGTCGTCAACATCAACTGGCCGTCGAAGCAGGGGCTGACCGCGGACGAGCAGAAGGCCGAGTTCATCGCCTGGCTCGACCTGGCGGTCGAGCGCCGGCTCAACTCGGTCTTCGTGCAGATCAGGCCGACCGCCGACGCCTTCTGGCCGTCGCAGTTCGAGCCGTGGTCGCACTGGCTGACCGGCGTGCAGGGACAGGACCCCGGCTACGACCCGCTGGGCTTCGCCGTCGAGGAGACCCACAAGCGCGGCCTGACCTTCCACGCGTGGTTCAACCCCTACCGCGTCTCGATGCAGGCCGACCCGACCAAGCTGCACCCCTCGCACCCCGGACGGGTCCACCCCGAGTGGATCCTGCCCTTCGGCGGCAAGCTCTACTACAACCCGGGCATCCCGGAAGTGCGGAAGTTCTGCCAGGACGCGATGCTCGACGCGCTGGTCCGCTACGACATCGACGGCCTGCACTTCGACGACTACTTCTACCCGACCAACACCACGGCCTTCAACGACGCCGACACCTTCGCCACGCACGGCGCGGGCTTCCCCGACCTGGCCTCGTGGCGGCGCCACAACGTGGACCTGATGGTCTCGGAGATGCAGCAGCGGGTCCGGGAGGCCAAGCCGGAGGTGGCCTGGGGCATCAGCCCGTCGGGCATCTGGCGCAACAAGGGCACCGACCCCCTCGGCTCCGACACCAACGGCGGCCAGTCCTACGACAACCTGCACGCCGACACCCGTGGCTGGGTCAAGAAGGGATGGCTCGACTACATCGCGCCCCAGCTCTACTGGTACATCGGCCAGCCGCCCGCCGACTACAGCAAGCTGGTGCCGTGGTGGTCCGACGTGGCGAACGGCACGGGCACCATGCTGTGGATCGGCCAGGCCGCCTACAAGGCCGGCGACCCCGCCCAGGTTCCGCAGTGGCAGGACCCCGCCGAGCTGTCGAAGCACCTGACGCTCAACCGGGCGCACCCGCAGGTCGGCGGCGACATCTGGTACAACGCCAACGACCTGCGCGTCGACCGGATCGGCTCGGTCACCACGGCGGTCCGCGACCACTACCAGCGGCCCGCGCTGCCGCCGCTGCTGCCCAGGCTCGCCGACGGCGAGAAGCCGAAGCGTCCCGTCCTCGCCCACGTGCGCAAGGTGTCCGGCGGCGTCGAGCTGAACATCGTCGCGACCGGCGGTCAGGAGCCGTTCCAGTTCGCGATCTTCCGGGCGGCCGAGGAGATCGACACCTTCGACGACGCCCGCAACCTGGTGGCGGTCGTCCCCGGCGACCGGCTCGTACGCTGGGTGGACGCCGAGGGCAAGAACGGCGACCACTACTACGTCATGGCCGTCGACCGGGTCAGCAGGACCAGCCGGCCCAGCCGCGGCCGAAAAGTCTGGTAGGAGACATGCGGGTTCTCGGCTTGATGTCCGGCACCTCCCACGACGGGATCGACAGCGCGATCGTCGACTGGTCGATGGAGGGCGACGTCCTCACCGGTGTGATCACCCACACCGGCGAACGTCCCTATCCTGCCGAGCTGAGAGCCCGCCTCCTGGCCGCCCTGCCGCCCTCTCCCGTCACGATGGCCGAGGTGTGCGCGCTCGACACGCTCATCGGACAGGCCTTCGCCGACGCCGCGCTCGCCGCGGGCGAGGCCGACCTGGTCTGCTCCCACGGCCAGACGCTCTACCACTGGGTGTCCGACGGCCGGGTGCACGGCACGCTCCAGCTCGGCCAGCCGGCGTGGATCGCCGAACGCACCGGCCTGCCCGTCGTCTCCGACCTGCGCGTGCGCGACGTGGCGGCCGGAGGGCAGGGCGCGCCCCTGGTCTCCTACCTCGACCGGCTGCTCATCAGCGGGCTGCCCGGCCGGGCGGGGGCGCTCAACCTGGGCGGCATCGCCAACCTCACGACCGCCGAGTACGCCTACGACACCGGACCCGCCTGCGCGCTCATCGACGCGGCCGCGCCGCCGTACGACAGGGACGGGGCGCTCGGGGCGGCGGGCACGGTCGACGAGAAGCTGCTGGCCGACCTGCTGGACGAGCCGTACTACCGGCTGGACCCGCCCAAGACGACCGGCAAGGAGCTGTTCACGCCCGGCTACGTCACCTCGGACCTGCCGCAGGCCGACCTCGTGGCGACGCTGACCGCGCTGACGGCCAGGACGGTCGCCGACGAGATCGGCAGGCACCGGCTCGACACCGTGATCGTCTCCGGCGGCGGCACGCGCAACCCGACGCTCATGGGGATGCTCGCCGCGCTCACGCCTGCCCGGCTCGTCCCGAGCGACGAGCTCGGCATCCCTTCCGACGCGAAAGAGGCGATCGCCTTCTCGCTGTTCGGCTGGCTGACCGCGCACGGCCTGCCCGCCACCGTGCCGGCATGCACGGGCGCGGCAGGCCCGCGCATACTCGGCACGATCACCCCGGGATCCGGACCTCTCAGGCTGCCGGAACCCCTCGCCGAAGCACCGGTCGCCCTGCGGGTCGGTTAACTGGCGCGGCGGCCGGCCGGCTGGCTCTCCTGGGACGTTCCGGTGCGCTGTGGCGGCACCACCGGCGTCGGCCTGACCAGGCCGAGCGCCACCACCTCGTTGGCCAGCCTGGTGCGCCTGTTGGTGCCCTCGGGGATCCGGAACTTCTGGTAGAGCCTGAGCAGGTGCTGCTTGACCGCCGCCTCGGTCACCACGAGATCGTCGGCGATCTCGCGCGCCGTGGCCGGGGCGACGAACGCCTCGTCCGACAGGGCGGGCCTGCACAGCGATGTGAGCACGTCGACCTCGCGCCTGGTGAGCTCGGGCGCGGCGGCCCTGCGGAGCTCGACCTCGGGCGTGAAGTCCTCGCGCGGCACGCCACCGATGCGTCCGCGCGCCGCGCCGAAGGAGACGACGTCGCCGTCGTCAAGGACCCTCCGGGCGATCGGCCTCCCGTTCACCCGCGTGCCGTTGCGGGACAGGCCCAGGTCAACGACATACAGGTAGGGTCCGCGCCGAACGAACTCAGCGTGGAGCCGAGACACGCTCGGGTCGGTCAGCCGGATGTCGACGCCCCGGCCCCTTCCCACTGTCGTGATCTCGGGACGCAACGGGACGACCTCGCCGGTGTCCTCGATGCGTATGAAGGGCCCCTCCACGGCAGTTCCTCCCCAGGTAGCCCGCCGTTACTGTTACTACAGCTCCGGCTTACCCAAACGAAGGGATGGGGAATCGCCTTTGCCATAAGGAGAATCCGGCGTGAAATTGGTCTGGACCTCTGCGGCCGGTTTTGCCTGCTCACGGGTAGACTTTCGGCGGAGACAAGCGGAGGAAACACACATGGCGGACAAGCCCACAAAAGGCCTGGCCGATGTCGTCGCCGCGTCCACAGCGCTGAGTGACATCGACGGGAAGGCCGGTCGCCTCTTCTACCGTGGATACGACATCCATGACCTGGCCGGCCACGCGACGTTCGAAGAAACCGCCCACCTGCTGCAGCGCGGCAAGCTGCCCACACGTCAGGAACTGGGCGCGTACGGCGACGAGCTCGTCAGGGGACGCGAGCTGGGCGCGCTGGTGTCGGCCAACATCGCCGAGATCGCGGAGAAGCAGAAGCCGATGGAGGCGCTGCGCTCGCTGGTCTCCCTGTCCGGCGCCGACGATCCCGACAAGGACTCCATCGCCGCCGACGCCAACCTGCGCAAGGCCGCCCGTCTGACGGCCCAGCAGCCGGTGCTCGTCGCGTACTACCACGCCGCCCGCACCGGCAAGGACCTGCCCGAACCCGACGACTCCCTCAGCATCGCGGGCAACTTCCTCCTCCAGGTCACCGGCCGCACGCCGAGCCCGCGCGAGGTCGAGATCTTCGACACCTGCCTGGTCCTGCACGCCGACCACACGATGAACGCCTCCACGTTCGCCGCCCGCGTGTGCGCCGCGACGCTGTCCGACATGCACTCGGCCATCGTCGCCGCCATCGGCACGCTGAAGGGCCCGCTGCACGGCGGCGCGAACGAGCAGGTCATGAAGACGCTGGAGTCGCTGGACCCGTCGCAGGTGGCGCAGTCGGTACGCGACAAGCTGGCCGCGCACGAGAAGATCATGGGCTTCGGGCACCGCGTCTACAAGACCGAGGACCCGCGCGCGACGCACCTGCGCAGGATGTCGGAGGAACTGGCCACCGCGTCGGGCGACGACACCTACTACCGGATGTCGAAGGAGATGGAGGAGGTCGTCTTCGAGTCCAAGGGCCTGTATCCCAACGTCGACTTCTACGCCGCCACGGTCTACCACTACCTGGGCATCCCCACCGATCTGTTCACCCCGGTCTTCTCGGTCAGCCGCATGTCCGGCTGGACGGCGCACGTCATCGAGCAGCACGCCGACAACCGGCTGATCAGGCCCGACAGTGAGTACATCGGTGAGCGTGACCAGAAGTGGAAGCCCATCGACGAGCGATGAGCCGGGCCGGAGAGAGCGAGGCCGTCGATGCCAACGCAGGCCCGCGCGAATGCGACCATGGACACGAGCGATGAGCCGGGTCTTGGGCCCGAATCCGGGCGTCGGGGTCGGCACGGCCCTCCGCGGATGCGACCATAGGCACGAGCGATGAGCCAGGCAGAAGAGAGCGAGGGCGCCCGCCTCGACGGGCGCCCGAGCGACGAGAGATGGGGACCGTACCCGCCGATTCTGGCGGGTGCGGCTCTCGGCGTGCTCGCGATCTTCCTGGTGGACGCCGAATGGGGCGGCTTCGCGCTCGGCGCCGTGATCCTGGTCGCCGCCGCCGTCCGTTTCGCCGGGTACGGCGGGGCGCTTGCCGTACGAGCGAAGAACGCCGATGTCTCCACCATGGTGGTGCTCGGAGCCGCGCTGGTGGTCACCGCGCTGTTCCTGGAGTACCCCGACCTGAAGGCGCAGCTTCTGGCCCTTTTCGGCCGGTGACGCCGCCTCCGATAACCTCAATCATCATTTGTCACGAAGGGGAACCATACGCATGCCCAAGATCAAGGTAGAGGGCCCCGTCGTCGAGCTTGACGGCGACGAGATGACCCGGATCATCTGGCAGTTCATCAAGGACCAGCTGATCCTTCCCTACCTCGACGTCGACCTGAAGTACTACGACCTCGGCATCGAGCACCGCGACGCCACCGACGACCAGGTCACCATCGACGCCGCCAACGCCATCAACAAGTACGGCGTGGGCGTCAAGTGCGCCACCATCACCCCCGACGAGGCCCGGGTCGAGGAGTTCGGCCTCAAGAAGATGTGGAAGTCCCCGAACGGGACCATCCGTAACATCCTCGGCGGCGTCATCTTCCGCGAGCCGATCATCATGTCCAACGTGCCGCGCCTGGTGCCGGGCTGGACCAAGCCGATCGTGGTCGGCCGTCACGCCTTCGGCGACCAGTACCGCGCCACGGACCTGAAGATTCCCGGCGAGGGCACGCTGACCCTGACCTTCACCCCGAAGGACGGCACCGAGCCGATCGAGCTCGACGTGTACGACTTCCCCGGCAGCGGCGTGGCGCTGGCCATGTACAACCTGGACGAGTCGATCCGCGACTTCGCCCGCGCCTCCATGCGCTACGGCCTGGCCCGCAACTACCCGGTCTACCTCTCCACGAAGAACACGATCCTGAAGGCCTACGACGGCCGCTTCAAGGACATCTTCGCCGAGGTGTACGAGGCCGAGTTCAAGGCCGACTTCGAGAAGGCCGGGCTCACCTACGAGCACCGCCTCATCGACGACATGGTGGCCGCGGCCCTGAAGTGGGAGGGCGGCTACGTCTGGGCGGCCAAGAACTACGACGGCGACGTCCAGTCCGACACCGTCGCGCAGGGCTTCGGCTCGCTCGGCCTGATGACCTCCGTCCTCATGACCCCCGACGGCCGGACCGTCGAGGCCGAGGCGGCGCACGGCACGGTGACCCGTCACTACCGCGAGCACCAGAAGGGCAACCCGACCTCCACGAACCCGATCGCCTCGATCTTCGCGTGGACGCGTGGCCTGCAGCACCGCGGCAAGCTCGACAACACCCCCGAGGTGATCGGCTTCGCCGAGAAGCTCGAGCAGGTCTGCATCGAGACCGTCGAGAGCGGCCAGATGACCAAGGACCTCGCGCTGCTGGTCGGCGGCGACGCCAAGTGGCTGACCACCCAGGACTTCCTGGCGGCGCTGGACGAGAACCTCAAGAAGAAGATGGCCTGACCTTCTTCCTCCGCCTCACCCTGCCTGAGGGCCGCCCGGTGGGCGGCCCTTTCGCGTTCCTCCCACACGGACATGGCGGGAGGGCGACACGTGGCCGCATGCGAAGGCTCTCCTGGCCGATTCCATACCTACACCCGGTCCATTCACATACCGTGAGTGGGTAAGAGCACCCTGTAGTCGATCTACCGGGGGGTTCCCATGCGGATGCTGGGTGCAGGGCTGATAGTGATAGGCGTGTTGACCGCGGGCTGCGGCGGTGCGAACACAGGGGCTAACCTCGCCAAGCCGCAGCTCGACCAGGCCGCCCTGCAGCGGCAGGCGCAGGCCGCCAAGGCCGCCAAGGCGGCGGCCGCCGCCAAGGTCAGGGCCAACGAGCTGGGGCAGATCCCAGTGATCATGTTCCATCGGGTCATCGAGAAGCCGGCCACCCACGACGACCGCACCCCCCAGCAGTTCCGCGCCGACCTCGAGCGTCTGGCCAAGGACGGCTACGTGCCGATCACCGCCGCCGAACTCGTCACCGGCAGGATCGACATCCCGGCGGGCCGGCACCCCGTCGTCCTCACCTTCGACGACTCCTCGCCCTCGCAGCTCGCCATGGACGAGCTCGGCCAGGTGAAGCCGGACACCGCCGTCGCCATCCTGCAGGACGTCGCCAGGAACAACCCCGGCTTCCGCCCCGTCGCCACCTTCTTCGTGACGCGCGACATGTTCGGCAAGACCACGCCGGAGGAGAAGTCGCAGATGCTGCTGTGGCTGAAGCAGAACGGCTTCGACATCGGCAACCACACCCGCGACCACCTCAACCTCCTGGGCAAGTCGCAGAAGCAGGTCATGGGCGAGATCGCCGCCGGCCAGCGCCTGGTCACCGACCTGGAGGGGGCGGCGCCGATCACGCTGGCGCTGCCGTACGGGAACCAGCCGCGCAAGAAGGAGTGGGCGGCGACGGGCAAGAGCGGGCCGACCTCCTACAAGCACGCGGGCGTGTTCCTGGCCGGGTACACGCCGGCGGCGGCGCCGTTCAACAAGAACTTCGACCCGCTCGGCATCCCGCGCATCAGGGCCATGGACAAGAAGGGCGACTGCTCGCAGTTCTGCTCCACCGCGTGGCTCGACTGGCTGAAGTCCAACCCCGACCAGCGCTACACCTCGGACGGCGACCCGCAGACGGTGGCCTTCCCGAAGTTCAAGGCGCCGTTCCTGCGCAAGGCCTTCGCGCAGCGCGCGCTGCCGTACTAGAGGGCCGTCGTTCCAGGAGACGGCACTGGAAGGGCGCCGTTCTAGGAGACGGCGCCGAACGCGACGGCCTCGGGGGCGAGCGGCAGCCGCTTGACCCTCGCGGTCCGTCCGGTGGTGAGGTCGAGGGAGAAGAAGCCGACGAACTCCTGGGTGTCGGCCGTGAACGTCCTGATCAGCAGCTTGTCGCGGCTCAGCCAGGTCTCGGCGGACGAGACGGTCGGCTCGCGCAGCGGGTTCGGCCGCAACGGCTCCCGCCGCCTGCCCGTCGCAGGGACGACCAGCTCGATCGTGTCGGCGGGCTCGTCGCCGACCAGCGCGAGCCAGCGCCCGTCGGGAGACAGCCGTGCCGTCGAGGGGACCTCGACGGTGCTCGTCCGCGCCCCGCTGGAGCGGACGACACCGACCACGGTGTCGTCCTTGCTGGCGAAGACGGTGTCAGGAGTGATCCCGATCACGCCGTCGACCAGCGGCAGGGTCGTGACCTTGCCGCTGTCGAACTCCGTGACGAGCACCTGCTCGCCGTCGCTCACCGCGAACGCCGTGCCGTCGGCCGAGACCGCGATGGCGTCGGAGCGCAGGTTGGCCGTGTCGATCTCCGGCGACAGTTCGCGCACCGCGCCGCTGGGCAGGTCGTGCGCCACGAACCGCTGCCGCGCCACGCTGAAGTAGGCGAGCCGGTGCCCGTCCGCGCTCAGCCGGAACCCCGGCATGACCGACGCGCCGCCCTTGGTCGGCACCCACACCGCCGCGTCGGTCACCCTGATCCGGTAGGCGTAGCCGCCGTCGGCGTCGCGCGTCTCGTCGTAGTCGGTGACGAGCGTCTCCTTCCTGCCGCTGAACGCGTGGATCCACCACGACCTGCACTCGGGCGGGCCGTCGGTCTCGGGACACTCGTCCGGTACGGCGTAGCGAACCGCCACGGGCACCGCCCCGTGCTTCCACTCCAGGCCGCCGGGCGCGGCCTCAGGGGCGCCGCACGCCGCCGTCGTCGCCAGGACACCCGCGGTGAGCCACATTCGTACGTTCAGCACATGCATAGGACGTGCGCGACGCGGTCCTGGGTTCAACCCTCCAGGATCGTGAAGCCGATCCCCGCGGCGCGCAGACGGTCGATGAGCGGCCGCCCCATGGCGACGGCGGTGGTGAGCTGGCCCGCCACCTCGGGCACGTCGTCGAAGGCCAGGCACAGCGCCGACTCGGCCAGCATCTTCGCGGTCTCCGCGTAGCCGGGGTCGCCGCCCGAGACCTCGGTGACGACGCGCTCGCCCCCGCCCTCGCCGAGCAGGGTGAGCCTGAACCAGCTGCGCGCCCGCCGCTCCGCCGAAGGCCCGTCACCAGCGGCGATCTTCCTGAGCAGCCAGTCGCGGCCCGCCGGGAGCTGCGCGAGTGCCGCCATCGCCCCGGCCCCCGCCGCCACCGCCAGCGCCGAGGGCAGGTGCCGGACGGCGAAGTACTGGCGGTAGGCGAAGTCGGGACCGTAGCGGTCGAGGGCGCGGGCGGAGCGGCCGACGATCTGGTGGTCGATCGTGGGCATGGGCAGCGCCCAGCCGCCGACGTAGCGCACGCCGCCCGGCAGCGCGCTCACCCTGCGGCCCTTCGGCCGCGGCTCGACGGCACGGCGCCGCGCCGCGGCCTCGGCCATCCGCCGTGGCCTCGACATCGCGGTCACCGCCGAGTGCAGGGTGCCGCCCGAGGGCCTGCCGTCGCCCCGCAGGAACCCGCTGACCCTGATCGGCACGTCCGGCGGCAGCAGGCCCACCGTGAAGAGGACGCCGAGGTCGTAGGGGATGGAGTCGAAGCCGCACGCGTGCACGATCTTCGCTCCCGTCTCGCGGGCCGGGCCGTCGTGGCGGACGTACATCCTGTCGACGAACTCCGGCTCTCCGGTGAGGTCGACGTAATGGGTGCCCGCCCGCGCGCACGCGGCGACCAGCGGCTCGCCGTACCGCAGATAGGGGCCGACGGTGGTGGCGACCACGCGAGCCCCGGCGGCGAGCGCGTCCAGGGAGGCGGTGTCGGTGACGTCGGCGTGCAGGAGGGGGACGTCCAGGCCCAGCGCCTCCAGCTTCGCCCGGTCGCGCCCGGCCAGCGCCCACCGGCATCCCGGAGGGACGGCCCTGGAGAGGTGGTCCGCCGTGAGGGCGCCGGTGAATCCGGTCGCGCCGAGCAGCACGATGTCGTACATGAGAGCCAGAATGTCATTCTGTGGACGTGGTGACGAGAGACTCAGGAACGGTCCTGCGACCGCTGACACCTCCGCTGACCGCGCGGGTCAGGCGGTGTCGCGAGACCGTCCCCCGGGCACCAACTGTGACGTCACGAACGGTTAACGGTTCCCTGGGAGGTTCCTTGGCGTCGTAAAGTTTGCGTCGTCAGGCCGAAGCCAACGTGGGGAAGACGAATGCCGCAGATCGCGCCGTTGATGGCGGGCGACCCCAGCCACCTGGGCTCGTTCACGCTGTCCGGGCGGATCGGGGAAGGCGGTCAGGGGATCGTCTACCTGGGGGCCGACAACCATGGCGAGCGCGCGGCGATCAAGCTGCTGCACGTGAAGTTCAGCGGCGACACGATCGCCAGGTCGCGCTTCGCCAGGGAGCTCAAGGCCGCCCAGCGCGTGGCCTCCTTCTGCACGGCGCGGGTGATCGAGGCCGACCTCGAGGGCAACACGCCCTACATCGCCAGCGAGTACATCGACGGGCGCTCCCTCAGGGACATCGTGGAGGACGACGGGCCGCTGACCGGTCAGGCGCTGGAACGGCTGGCGATCGGCACCGCGACCGCGCTGACCGCCATACACCAGGCGTCGATCATCCACCGCGACTTCAAGCCCGACAACGTGCTCATCGCGGCCGACGGGCCGAGAGTGGTCGACTTCGGCATCGCGCGCATCATCGACTCGACCGGAACGATCACCAGCCGGGCGATCGGCACCCCCGCGTACATGGCGCCCGAGCAGATCGCCGGCGACGACATCGGGCCCTACACCGACGTGTTCGCCTGGGGCGCCACCATCGCCTACGCGGCGACCGGCGTGACCGTCTTCGAGGGCAACTCCATCGCGGTCGTGCTCAACCGCATCCTCAACCACGTCGTCGACGTCTCCATGCTGCCCGAGCCGTTGCGCGGGGTGGCCGCCGCGGCGCTGACCAAGGACCCGCGGGAGCGGCCCTCCGCCGACGAGATCCTGCTGCGCCTGCTCGGGCATCCCCCGCGTACGGCGGGCGCGTCCACGGCGGTGCTCAGCCAGGGCGTCAAGATCGCCAGCGACGACACGACGCCGATGGCGCGGCTCTCCCCGGCCACGCACGCCACCCCCGCCGGCACCACCGCCTCCGGAGGCGCCGCGGCTTCCCACGGCTCCGCCGCTTCCCACAGTTCCGTGGGTTCCCGGGGTTCCGCGGCTCCCCACGGCCCCGTGCCCTCCCATGGTTCGGCGGCCTCCCACGGCTCCCCGACCTCCCACGGTTCCGGGGCCTCCCAGGGTTCTGCCGCTTCCCCTGGCTCTTCGGCTTCCCACGGCTCGGTGAGTTCCCAGGGCTCCGGGAGTTCCCCCGGTCCCGTGACCGCCCACGGCGCTTCGGCGTCCGGCCCTTCGACGGTGTCCGCGAGCCTGCCCGTCACCGCCTTCCCCGCGCTTCCCGGCGGCCGGCCGCCGACCCAGCCGCCCGGGCACGGGCCGACCCCGCCGACCGACCAGCCCGCCCCGTACGGCGGGCCCGCCCCGGTGCCGCCGGCGAAGCGGCGCAGGTCCCTGACTCCATGGGTGGCGCTGCTGGCGGCCGTGCTGCTGGTCGCCGCGCTCGCCTTCGCCGCGCTCCAGTACGGCTGGCCGCTGGCGCTGGTCAGCGACCGGTCCCCGCAGCCCACACCGGGGGGCGACTCGGTCGTCGACCGGGCGGCGGCCACGGGAAAGCTCACCATCGGGGTCAGGGCCGACGTGCCCGGCGTCGGCTACCGCGACCGCGACGGCGGGTTCTCCGGCTTCGACGTCGACGTCGCCAAGCACATCGCCAAGGAGCTGCGCGTCGCGGAGAGCGGCATCACCTTCGTCGCCGTTCCCGCGCCGAGGCGGGCCGAGGCCCTGGCCGACGGCGACGTCGACATCGTCGTGGCCACCTACTCGATCGACGACAGCGACGTGGAGTTCGCCGGGCCGTACATCATGGCCCACCAGGCACTGCTGGTGCGCGACGGGGACAGGGAGATCGCCAAGCCGGCCGACCTCAAGGGCAAGAAGCTGTGCGACCAGCGCAGCACGGCCGTGCGCAAGGTGCAGAAGATGGTCGACATGGTGACCGTCAGCGCCGGCAACTACGCCGACTGCATCAGGATGCTGGCCGCGGGCCAGGTCGACGCGGTGGCCGGTGACGACCTCATCCTCGCCGGGTTCGCCAACCGGGAGAACGCCCGCTACCGGATCCTCGGCGCGACGCTGAGCGACGAGCGCTACGCCGTGGGCATCAAGAAGGGCGACGCGCGCACCTGTGAGGCGATCAAGGGCGCCATCTCCGACATGATCGCGCGGAACACCATCGGGCAGCTCGTGGCCACCCATTTCCCCCACGTGGAGTTCAAGGCCGATCTGAAGGTACCCGTGATGGAGTCCTGCGGATGACGAGCGAGTAGCATCCAGAAGTCACGATTAGATTCTTCTGAGTTAGGGGAAGGCCATGGCCGCGCCCGTCAAGGTAACCGTCACCGGAGCCGCCGGACAGATCGGTTATGCCCTGCTGTTCCGCATCGCCTCGGGTCAGCTGCTGGGCGCCGACGTCCCGGTCAAGCTGAGCCTGCTGGAGATCCCCCAGGCGGTGAAGGCGGCCGAGGGCACCGCCATGGAGCTCGACGACTGCGCCTTCCCGCTGCTGTCCGGCATCGAGATCACCGACGACCCCAACGTCGCCTTCAACGGCGCCAACGTCGCCCTGCTGGTCGGCGCCATGCCGCGCAAGGCCGGCATGGAGCGCGGCGACCTGCTCGGCGCCAACGGCGGCATCTTCGGCCCGCAGGGCAAGGCGATCAACGACCACGCCGCCGACGACATCAGGGTCCTGGTGGTCGGCAACCCGGCCAACACCAACGCGCTCATCGCCCAGCAGAACGCGCCCGACGTGCCCGCCGAGCGCTTCACCGCGATGACCCGCCTCGACCACAACCGCGCGCTGTCGCAGCTGGCCGCCAAGCTGCAGGTGCCGGTCACCGACATCCAGAAGATGACCATCTGGGGCAACCACTCCGCGACGCAGTACCCCGACCTGTTCCACGCCGAGGTCGGCGGGAAGATCGCCGCCGAGCAGGTCGACTCCGAGTGGCTGCGCGAGACCTTCATCCCGACCGTCGCCAAGCGCGGCGCGGCCATCATCGACGCCCGCGGCGCCTCCTCCGCCGCCTCCGCGGCCAACGCCGCCATCGACCACGTCTACGACTGGGTCAACGGCACCGAGTGGACCTCCGCCGCGATCCCGTCGGACGGCTCGTACGGGGTGCCGGAGGGGCTCATCTCGTCGTTCCCCGTCCGCTCGGTGGGCGGTCGCTGGGAGATCATCCAGGGGCTGGACATCGACGCGTTCTCCCGCGAGCGCATCGACGCCTCCGTCGCCGAGCTCGTCGAGGAGCGCGACGCGGTGCGCGAGCTGGGTCTCATCTGACCCACCGCGACACGCCACGATCACGGCCACCGGGACATCCCGGTGGCCGTTCGTCTTCCTCCCACCCGATCGGCCCCACCCGACCCTCCCCGCAGCGGTCCGGTCGGCCTTCCCCTCGATCCCTCGGCCCCCCTGGCTTCCTCAGCTCCCTCGGCCCCTCGATCCCTTGGGTTCCCGTCACCCCTCGGACCCGTGGGCACGGCACGGCTTGGGTGCCGCACCGCGACCCATGTGTGGCAGCGGCTGTCGTGGTGCGGTGTCCCGGGTCCTGCACGCGGGCGAGGTGCGCGTGTCGGTCGGGGGGTTCTCGCAGGTCATCAGGGCAGAATGGGGGGCCGGTGAAGGGGGCGGAGTGCGCGTTGCGGTGAAGATGGTCGCCGGTGCGGTGGCTGCGGCAGTGGTGAGCGGTTCGATACCCGCGCGGGCGGCGGCGCCGGAGCCGGCGAACCTGTCGGTACGCGTGTCGGCCAGCCCTTCGACCGCCCAGCCTGGCCGGCCGATCACCTACCGGGTCGACGTCCGCAACGCCGGCCCCGGCGAGGCCGTCCGGCCGGTCCTGACCGTGGTCGTCCCCGACGCGGTCGACATCAGCAGCGTGGACGTGGTCAGCTGCCGGCCCGGCCGTACGCTCGGCGAAGTGGTCTGCCCTTCGCCGGAGAACGTCGCCGCGGGCGGCACGGGCGGGGTCACGATCACCGGCACCGTACGGCGCGACGCCGTCGGGCCGCTCCGGCTGGTGGCGCGCATGGCGGCCCAAGGCACCGACGCCGACGCCGGCAACGGCGCGACGCTCGTCACCGGCGTCGATCAGGGCGCGGACCTCGGGGTGCGGCTGAAGGCGAGACAGGAGCGCGATGGCGCCTTCACCGTCGTCGCCACCGTGCACAACAGGGGGCCGCGCGCGGTGCTTGACGCGCGTGTCGCGGTACGGGCCGAGGGCGCGCGCCCGGCCGGACCCGCCGCGGGCCAGTCGTGCCGGCGTAGGGCGGGTGAGACGGTGTGCGAGCCCGTCACGGTGCCCTCGGGCGGCACGGTGCGCTTCGAGCTGCCGTATCTGGCCTCGCGCGGGCCGGTGCGCGTCAGGGGGGAGGTCCGCTCGTCACGCCTCGGTGACCGCCGCCCTGACGACAACGAGGCCGCCCTGCGCGTCGCCTCACGCTGACCTGGTCCTGGCGACAGCGAGGCCGCCCTGTGCGTCTCCGTACGCTGACCTGGTCCTGGCGACAGTGAGGTCGCCCTGCGCGGGCGGGCGCCACGGCCGCGTGGGCGATCAGCACGCAGGCCCACCGAGCTGAGGCATAAGACGGTGATGGACAGGCCGCGGCCCGTGGCGCGTAGCAGGACGGAGAAGGCGAGGGCGGGACCGCGGGCGGGGACGAGCACGGCCGACCGGTTGTCGGTCGGCCCTTTCCGGCTTCTCAGGGCATGCAGCTGTGCGGCTGCTGTGTCGCCGAGGTGGGCTCCGTCGTGGCGAACACCACCCCGGCGGCGGTCACGGTGCTGCCGAGCACGATCGCGAGCGCGAACAGCACCTTCTGTGAAAAGGTCCTCACATTTCGCTATCTCAGCATATTTTTCTTTACCGAGTGATGGCATTCCAGGCATCCGCCACGATGTCGCGGATCGCGGCGCGCTCGGCCTTCCAGCCCAGTTCGTGTCGGATCTTGTCGGATGAGGCGACGAGGACGGCGGGGTCGCCGGCCCGGCGCGGCCCGACGACGGCGGGGATCGGGTGGCCGGTCACCTCGCGGCAGACCTCGATCACCTCCTGGACCGAGAAGCCCGCGCCGTTGCCCAGGTTGTAGATCGTGTGGCGGCCCGGCGTGGTCGCGTCGAGGGCGAGCAGGTGGGCGCGGGCCAGGTCGGCGACGTGGATGTAGTCGCGCACGCAGGTGCCGTCGGGCGTGGGGTAGTCGGTGCCGAACACGCTGACCGACTCGCGCTCGCCGGTGGCGACCTTGAGGACGTTGGGGATGAGGTGCGTCTCGACGGTGTGGCGCTCGCGGTAGACGCGGCCGTCGGGGGCGGTGTAGGCGCCCGCCACGTTGAAGTAGCGCAGGCTGACCGCGCCGAGGCCGTGCAGGCCCGCGAAGGCGGTGAGCGTCGTGTCGACGGCCAGCTTGGAGGCGCCGTAGGGGTTGGTCGGGCGGGTCGGGTCGGTCTCGGTGATGGGGGAGCGCTCGGGCTCGCCGTACGTGGCGGCGGTGGAGGAGAAGACGATCCTGCGCACGCCGGCGACGCGCATGGCCTCCAGCAGCGCGAGGGTGCCGCCGAGGTTGGCGGCCCAGTACTCTCCCGGCTTCTCCACCGACTCGCCGACCAGCGACCTCGCCGCGAAGTGGAGCACGCCGTCGACCCCGTCGAGCGCGTCGCCGGGCTCGGTGACGGGCCGGTGGACGAACCTCGCGCCCTCGGGGACGGCGTCGGCGTGGCCGGTCGACAGGTCGTCGAGCACCGTCACCTCGTGGCCCGCCTCGACGAGCTGGGCGGCGACGACGCTGCCGATGTATCCGGCACCGCCCGTGACGAGCACCTTCATGTGCACCTCTGTTGATTCGTGTTGAATTTTGTACGGCCCCAGCATACTCGGCCCCCTGGACCTCGCCGGGTACGCTGGCAAACCACTACGTCGAAAGCACCTGCGTTGAACAGCGTTGCGGCCAATATCGCCATCGTCCTGCTCTTCATCCTGATCGGCGGCTTCTTCGCGGCAGCGGAGATGGCCATGGTCTCGCTGCGGGAGAGCCAGATCCGCAAGCTCGAGCAGCGGGGACGCAGAGGCGCGAGAGTCGCGAAGCTGGCCCAGGACCCGAACCGGTTCCTGTCGGCCGTCCAGATCGGTGTCACGGTCGCCACCATGCTCTCGGCCGCCTTCGGCGCCGACCGCCTGGCCGTCGAGCTCGAACCCGCCCTGGAGGCCTGGGGCCTGCTGCCGGGCGTCGCCGAGCCTGCCGCGCTGGTCCTGGTCACGCTCGCGATCTCCTACGTCTCCCTCGTGCTGGGCGAGCTCGCCCCCAAGCGCCTGGCCAGGCAGCGCGCCGAGGGACTGTCGCTCGTCGTCGCCCCCTTCCTCGACCGGCTGGCCAGTCTGTCCCGGCCGGTCATCTGGGCGCTGTCGAAGTCCACCGACGGCGTGGTCAGGCTGCTCGGCGGCAACCCCGAGGCCGACCGCGAGGAGATGACCACCGAAGAACTGCGCGACATGGTGGTCGGCCACACCGACCTGACCGCCGACGAGCGGCACCTGATCGGCGAGGTGTTCTCGGCGGGCAAGCGGCAACTGCGCGAGGTGATGCTGCCGCGCACCGAGGTGGAGTTCATGGAGGCCGACACGCCGCTGGCCGAGGCCGCGGTGCTGGCCGCCGCGATGCCGCACTCCCGCTTTCCCGTCTACCGCTCCTCCTACGACGAGATCCTCGGGTTCGTGCACGTCAGGGACCTGCTCGACCCGGTGCTGACCGGCCGTATCGAGCCGATCAGCCAACTGGTGCCGATCCGGCCCATCAAGCACGTGCCCGCCTCCAAGCGGGTGCTCACCACTCTGTCGGAGATGCGCGACGAAGGACATCACCTCGCCATCGTGGTCGACGAGTACGGCGGGACGGCCGGCATCGTCACCATGGAGGACCTGGTCGAGGAGCTCATCGGCGACATCAGGGACGAGTACGACCTCGAGGAGGAGACCGTCCTGCTGCCCGCGGGCGAGATCGAGGTCGACGGGCTGACCAACCTCAACGACTTCGCCGCCCAGACCGGCATCAGGCTCCCGGACGGCCCGTACGAGACGCTCGGCGGCTTCATGCTGGCCCGCCTCGGCCACCTGGCCACGACGGGCGAACAGGTGGAGATCCCGGGCTTCGAGTTCACGGTCACCGAGCTGGACGGCCGGCGGATCGCTCGCATCAGGGTGAAGCGCCGCGCGCTGGTCGAGTCGCCGCCCGAGCCGGATTCCTGACACAATTGCGGGCTATGGCCAGACCTCGCGTACTCTCCGGCATCCAGCCCACCGCGGACTCCTTCCACCTGGGCAACTACCTCGGTGCGGTTCGCCAGTGGGTCACGCTGCAGGAGACGCACGACGCGTTCTACTGCGTGGTCGACCTGCACGCGATCACCGTGCCCACCGACCCGGCCGACCTGCGCCGCCGCTCCCGCGTGGCCGCCGCGCAGCTGTTCGCCGCCGGCCTCGACCCCGAGCGTTCCACCGTCTTCGTCCAGTCCCACGTGCGCGAGCACAGCGAGCTCGCCTGGGTGCTGATCTGCCTCACCGGTATGGGCGAGGCGGCGCGCATGACGCAGTTCAAGGACAAGGCGGCCAAGTTCGGCGAGAGCGCCGCCAGCGTCGGGCTGTTCACCTACCCGATCCTGCAGGCCGCCGACATCCTGCTCTACCAGGCCAACAGCGTGCCGGTGGGCGCCGACCAGAAGCAGCACCTGGAGCTGACCCGCGACCTCGCGCAGCGCTTCAACCACCGCTTCGGCGACACCTTCACCCTGCCCGAGCCGCACATCCTCAAGGAGGTCGAGAAGATCACCGACCTCCAGGACCCGTCCGCCAAGATGTCGAAGTCCTCCTCGTCTCCCGCGGGCATCCTCGACGTGCTGGAGCAGCCAGGGCCGCTGCGCAAGAAGGTCATGCGCGCGGTCACCGACACCGGCTCCGAGGTGCTCTTCGACGAGGAGAACAAGCCGGGCATCTCCAACCTGCTGCGCATCCAGTCCGCGCTGTCGGGCACGCCGATCCCCGAGCTGGTGAAGCGCTACGAGGGCCAGGGCTACGGCACGTTCAAGAAGGACGTCGCCGAGGTCGTGGTCGAGACGTTCGCGCCGATCCGCGAGCGTACGGAGAAGCTGCTGGCCGACGAGGCCGAGCTCGACCGGCTGCTGGCCATCGGGGCCGAGCGCGCGGGCGCGGTGGCGCGGGAGACCATGGCGCGGGTGCGCGACCGCGTGGGGTTCCTGCCTCGCGCGTTCTAGTACGGCTCAGCGGGCGCGGCGGCCCAGCGCGAGGGTGAGCTCGCGCAGGGCGGCGGCCGCCTGCCGGAGCGATGATGCGGGCGGGCCACGCCATGGAGCGCGGCCGGCCGGACGGGGCGGGGCTGGGCTTCACCACCCGCGACGCGCCGCGCATGGCGACGATCGAGGGGGCCGAGGTGGTGGGGCCGGCCGACGTCACCGGGTCCCTGAAGGTGGGCAAGCAGGCCGACCTGCAGCTCCTGCGGACCGGCACGCCGTCCATGTCGGGCATGCGCGACCCGATCGGCGCGGTGGTGCTCAACGCGGACACCGCCGCCGTCGACACGGTGCTGGTGGCCGGACGGGCGGTGAAGCGGGCGGGACGGCCGGTCACGGGATGAGGCCCGCCGCCGCGCCGGGATCCGCCCGGGTGCTGGCAGGATCCGTGCCGGATCGGGTAGAAGCGCCTCATGAGCACCTGGGCCGACCGGATCCTCGCGGTCAAGGAGTGGGGGCGCCGGACGACCGAACGGACACGGGTGCGCTGGCATCCCGTCGACCATCTCCTCAGGACCGTGCAGCGCTACCAGCTGCAGAACGGTGACCGGCTGGCCGGCGCCATCACCTACTTCGTGTTCCTGTCGCTCTTCCCGATCACCGCGCTGGCGTTCGCGGTGTTCGGCTTCGTCCTCGAGGAGCGGACCCAGATCCGCGAAGCGCTGCAGAAGGCCATCGAGGAGCAGCTGCCGGGCCTGGCCGGCCTCATCGACCTCCAGGGCATCGCCCAGGCACGCGTGAGCGCCGGGGTGATCGGCCTGCTCGGTCTGCTGTATGCGGGGCTCGGGTCCATCAACGCCCTGCGCGGGGCCCTGCACGAGATCTCGATGACGGCCAGCCCGCCGCTGAACTTCGTCGTCGGCAAGGCCCGCGACCTGGTCACCCTGATCATGATCGGTGTCGCGCTCATCGTCTCCACCCTGCTCGGCGGCTTCGCCACGCAGGCGACGACGACCGTGGCGACCTTCCTCGGCGTGGAGACCTCGGCGCTCGCCGGGGCCGCGCTGACCGGGGTCGGGCTCGCGGCCAGCGTGGGCGCCGACTGGGTGCTGTTCCTCATCGTCCTGGGCTGGGTGGGCCGGCCGGGCCAGCCGTTCAAGGTGCTGGCCCAGGGGGCGCTGCTGGGGGCGATCGGGTTCGGCGTGCTGAAGCAGGTGGCGACGCTGCTGCTGGCGGGCACGCTGAGCAATCCCGTGTACGGGACGTTCGCCGTGACGGTCGGCTTGCTCCTGTGGATCAACTTCTCGGCGCGGCTGACGATGTACGTGGCCGCGTGGACCGTCACGGCGGGCCTGTACCCGCCGCCCGACCCCACGCCGCTGCCGTCCAGCGGCTACACGACGGACTGCTGAACGACCGGACCCGTACCGGCGCCGCCGCCCTGCCGCCACATGGACGGCCGCGCCACACTCGGGCCGGCTAGCGCGCCGTCCGGCGCCTGCGGATGCCGTAGAGCAGCCAGCCCGCGCCACCGAGCACGCCCGCGCCGATGATCAGGGCGCTGACGGGGCCGCTCGCGCCGGGTCGCGGGGCCGGCGACGGCGCGACGGCCGGAGCGGACGGCTTGGCGCGCACCGTCACCTGGTCCACCGCCGGCTGGGCGGGTAGCGGATCCACCAGCACGCCCACCGGAACGACCTTGCCGCGGGCGGCGAAGCCCCAGTCGAGCAGCTTCTCGACCTCGTCCCAGAAGTAGCCCTCATGACGCATGATCGTCACGATGATCGTGTGGCCGTTGCGGGTGGCGGCGCCGACGAAGCTGCCCAGCGCCTTGGAGGTCCAGCCGTTCTTGATGCCGACCATGCCCTTGTAGCGCCACAGCAGCTTGTTGTGGTTGCCGATCTCGTAGTAGCCCTTGGGCGCGGGGAAGCGCGAGGACTTGAGGCTCACGTACCTGCGGAACTCGGCGTTGGCCAGGCCCGCGCGGGCGATCAGCGCCAGGTCGTAGGCCGAGCTGCTCTGCCCCGGCTTGTCCAGGCCGCTGGGCGTCTTGGCGACCGTGTCGTTGGCCTGAAGGCGCTTGGCCTCGGCGTTCATGTCGGCGAGAGTGGCGGCGAGACCCCCGTTCGCCTCGGCGAGCGCCATCGCCGCGTCGTTGCCCGAGCTGAGCATGAGCGCCTTGAACAGGTCGTCAACCTTGTAGATGGGCTTGGTGGACAGGCCGACCGCGCTGCCCTCCTGGTTGACGGCGTTCCTGCTGGGCTTGACCTTGAGGTTCCGGTCGAGCTTGGGAATGAGCGCCACGGCGGTGAGGGTCTTGAGCGTGCTGGCCGGCAGCAAGCGGCCATGGGGGTTCTTGGCGGCCAGCACCTGCCCTGTCTCTGCGTCGGCGATCACGAAGGAGGTGGCCTTCGTCTTCGGCGGCGCCTTCACTCCTGCGGGCACGACCAGGCCCTTGCCCGCCAGCTGGTCGCCGCCGAGCGGACCTTCGGCGGCAGGCGGGTCGGCCAGGGCAGGACCTGCCAGAGCGACCGCGGCGAGAAGTGCCGCGACCGGCACCAGTTTCGTCCCCATAGCGTCCTCAGCGTAGCTTCGTCACATAGCGCATGAGGCGTCACTACCCGCGAAGCAGCAGAGAGATGGGCATGTCACGAAAGATCGCCGGATTCCTGATCATCATTGGCGCGTTCATGGTCTTCGAATGGATCAACCTTGGATTCAACCTCGCCGACGGGCACCCGACCAGCTTCTACGTGGTCCACGGCATACTCATCGCCGTCAACGTGGTGCTGGGCGTCGTGCTGGCCCTGATCGGATGGCGCGGCTACATGCGCGCCCCGCGGCAGAAGGGTTGATCACTGACCGGCGGCCCGGTCAGCCCTCGCAGAGCGCCAGGTGGGTGATCCTGTGCAGTTCATCGGCCTCCTCCCGCGAGTCCCCGATGCTCGTGAAGCCCAGCTTGCCGTGCTCGGGGATGGCGCCCAGCAGGTGCAGCACGTTCCCCGTACGGCGCCGCCGGTCGAAGCCGAGCCCGAGCCGCTCGATCATCCGTACCACCTGGCCGGGCGTGTGGCCGCGCAGGCAGCCCGCCGAGCAGTTGTCGGTCGCGGTGTAGTACTTCGGCCGGCCCTCGCTCATCAGCAGCCCGGTGGCCGGGTCGTAGCCGGCGTCCGTGGTCAGCAGCGCGGCGCCGAACGGGTGGGTGGTGCCGCCGATGCGCAGGTTCACCTCGCACAGCAGCGCCGCGTAGCCGGCGTCGGTCTTCATCGCGAAGAAGTCCATGCCGAACAGGCCGACCACGCCGCGCTCCGCCAGCAGCTTGGCGATCTTCGCGGCCGAGGCGCTGACCTCCTGCCGGTACTCCGACCGAGCGGGGAAGGTGCAGCCCTGGTAGACGGGGCCGTCGAGCACCTGGTCGTGGGTGGCGACGACGTCGTAGTGGCCGCCGGGGGTGATCCTGGCCAGCGCGCTGGGGTAGTAGAGCGGCCGGTGCTCGATGAACTCCTCGACCACCCCGCCCCGTTCGGACAGCTTGGCCGCGAACCCGGCCCAGGTCTCGTCCGCGCCGGCGGAGAACTCCGTGGCGTTCCAGTCGTCCTTGGGCACGATCGCGTTGCCGAGACCCGAGTAGCCGTCGTTCAGCTTCACCATGACGCGCTCGCCCGGCAGTGACAGCACGGCCTGCTCGATCTGCGGCATCGTGTACAGGTCGCCGAAGCCGCGCGCCATCGGCACACCCGCCGCGGTGCCGATCTCGCGGGCCCCGCTCTTGGAGCCGTAGTAGGCCAGCGACATGGCCGGTCCGTAGATGGGGACGTTGAGTGACGCGGCGAGCTGCTCCTCCAGGTCGCTCATGACGAACGGCACCAGCCACGCGTCGTCCCCGATGACGCTCCGTACCCGGTCGATCACCTCGGGTCGGTCGAGCACCGTCCTGGTCAGCGGCTGGCTGGCCGGGTCGTTCACCGTGATCAGATGCAGCCGCCTGGCCGCGTCGTCCGGATCGGGAAGGAAGCCGAAGTAGTAGTCGACGATCTCCTGATGGATCGGCATCGAGGAGAGGTAGACCACCGAGATCCCCGGCTCGCGCAGGGTCAGCAGGAGGAAGAGCAGACGCTCCTCGTAACACCTTGCTGCCTTGATGCGGCGGAGCTCATCCTGCGGCAGGGAGAGCGAGGGTACGACCACCAGGGTCCCCTCGCTCGGCTCGAAGATGCTCAACCGTGCATGCTTCTCCCCGAACGGGATTTTAGTGATCATATTGCGAGTGAAACACGCATTCTTCTCATTTACATGCATCGTCGCAGTATGATCACCAGGACAGAAGGTGACAGGATTTGGGACATGGTCAACGTTTGGCCGCGGGCACAACGGGTGACAAACTAATGATCCGATGTGACTATTTCCGGACCAGATAAAGGCTCACGCAACGTGACGACCTGCGGTTACGGACATGCCCCGGCCCAACTTTTGGTGTAGTTGTCCGCGGGAGGGGCGGCAGGGGGGATAAAGTCGATGGCATCGCCATCAGGCTGACCGCCTAACCCCGCTCATCGTTCGGGTGTGTGGCATTCGCTTCACCGGGCAGCTGCCCCGACCGGACGGCTGAATCGTGTGATCGCACGAGAATACGGCGCAATGAGCCGTGCGACGGCGCTGTCGCACGTGACGGGACGGTGACTGATGCAGGGACGTGAGCTGCGGGGGGAACTCGACGCGTTCCTGGTGGAGAACGAGCAGGATCTGGTGGCCTTCCGCCGCGACCTGCACATGCACCCGGAGCTCGCCTTCGCCGAGTACCGCACGACCCAGAAGATCGCCGACCGGCTCGACGCCGCGGGCCTCAACCCGTCCGTGCTCCCCCGAGGCACCGGCCTGATCTGCGAGGTCGGCAGCGGCGACGGGCCCACCATCGCGCTCCGCGCCGACATCGACGCGCTCGCCCTGCCCGACGAGAAGGACGTGCCGTACCGGTCGACCGTCCAGGGCATCTGCCACGCCTGCGGCCACGACGTGCACACCACGATCCTGCTCGGCACCGGCCTGTTCCTCGCCCGCCAGGCCGCCGACGGCCTGCTGCCAGGCCGGGTCCGCCTGCTGTTCCAGCCCGCCGAGGAGCTGCCCGGCGGCGCGCTCGAGGTCATGGCGCACGGCGGCATCAGCGGCGTCGAGCGCATCTTCGGCCTCCACTGCGACCCCCGCGTCGACGTCGGACAGGTCGGCCTCAAGGCCGGTCCCATCACCTCCGCCTGCGACAAGCTCGCCATCCGGGTCAGCGGACCCGGCGGCCACACCGCCAGGCCCCACCTGACCGCCGACCTCGTCTTCGCCCTCGCCAAGATCCTCACCGAGCTGCCCGCCGCGCTCTCCCGCCGGGTCGACCCCCGCTCGTCGCTGTCGCTGGTGTGGGGCCGCGTCGAGTCGGGCTCGGCCGCCAACGCCATCCCCGACGACGGCATCGCCGAGGGCACCGTCCGCTGCCTGGACGAGTCCGCGTGGCACGCCGCCCCCGACCTCATCAAGGCACTGCTGGAGTCGGTCGCCGGCGCGTACGGCGTCGAGGCCACCATGGACTACTCCCGCGGCGTCCCGCCCGTCGTCAACGACGAGGAGAGCGTCCAGATGCTCGCCGAGGCCGCCGAGCGCGTGCTCGGGCACGGCTCGGTCGTCCCCACCCAGCAGTCGCTGGGCGGCGAGGACTTCGCCTGGTACCTCGAGTCGATCCCCGGGGCGTTCGCCCGGCTCGGCACGCGCTCGCCGGGTGGGCTCGACTACGACATCCACCAGGGCACCTTCGACGTCGACGAGAGCGCCATCGGCAGCGGCGTGCGCTTCATGGCGGCCACCGCGCTGACCGCCCTCTGGGACGGTCACCGTCCCGGACAGGTGAGCGAGCAGACGGTGGCCGAGTACATCTGACCTCGCCCGGACGGCGGCGCGGACCGGAGGGTCGGTGGACATGGGCTCCGCGACGCGCGGCGGTGTCCGGCACGGCGGGCGGCGGCGGACCGCCCGCCGTACGGGAGGGCCTCAGGACAGGCGGCCGAAGACCACCGGCAGTTCGAGCGACGACAGTCCGGGGGAGATCTCCACCTTCGTCCCCGCCGGGTACCGCAGCGTGAAGTCGTAGTCCGTCGAGGTCAGCACGAGCCCGATCTTGTGCCCCTTCTTGAACAGGTAGTCCTGCGGCTGGAAGTCCCAGCGGAAGGTGTAGGCCTTGCCCGCCCTGACGGGCTCGGTCCGGTCGGCGCGGTGCCGGTTGCGCACGTCGAGCCACCCGCGAGAGACGATCTTGTAGGGGGCCGAGACGGTCCCGTGCCGGTAGATGAACGTGCACCCGCTCTCGCCGGGCACCGCCTCGCCGTAGCAGTACTGCTCGCCGGTGTTCACCAGGCGCCCGTTGGCCCTGGTGTCGGTGCCGTAGTCCACCAGCAACGCGGTCAGGTACGGCGAGGCGCCGTCCTTGAGCGAGGCCCGCACCGTGACCGTCGGCGTGCCGGAGATCCGGACGTCGGTCGGCAGCGGATCGGTCAGGTAGGCGAGCCTGTTGGGGTCGGCGGCGGGAGCGGTCTCGACGAGCTGTTCGGCCTTGCGGGTGTTCTGGTCGACGTAGGACTCGCGCGCCGACAGCGGCCTGGGCAGCGGGCCCAGCGTGGCGGAGGAGCCCAGCCACAGGCGGACGGGAAGCGTGCCGGGCAGCGGCCACCTGGCGTGCTGACCCCACTGGCCGGGCGCGATCTCGACGTCGGCCTGCGGCTCGGACATGATGCCCGTGTCGATCCCGTACAGCCAGTGGTCGAACCACAGGTGGAGCTGCCGCAGCCACTCGACGGTCCTGACGTTGAACGGGTCGGCGTGGGCGCCCTGGTGCAGCCAGATCTTGCGGGGCACGTCCCGCTTGGCCAGCGCCTGCCACCACTGCGCGGCCTGCTTGGTCTTGACGTTCCAGTCGTTGAGCCCGTGGACGAGGAAGACGCTGGCCTTGACCTTGTCCACGTCGACGAGGAAGTCGCGGGCGGCCCAGAAGTCGCTGTAGTCGCCGGTGATCCGGTCCTGGGCGGCGGTGAACTCGTCCATCACCGGGGCGCAGATCTCCTTGCCCGCCCTGGTGAGGACGGCCTTCGCCATGACGTCGGCGTCCTCGCCCTGGTAGCCGCCCGGCGCGAGGACGCCGCCGTTGGCGCGGTAGTAGTCGTACCAGGAGGAGATGGCGGCGATCGGCACGATCGTCTTGAGCCCCTCGACGCCGGTGGCGGCCACCTGGTTGGGCAGCGTGCCGTTGTAGGAGACGCCGATCATGCCGACGTTGCCGGTGGACCAGGAGGCGGTCACGGGGTTGCCGGCCGCGTCGAAGCCCTTGGCCCTGCCGTTCAGCCAGTCGATGACGGCCTTGGGGCCGGCGCTCTCCTGCGCGTCGCCCGTGGTGGGGCAGCCGGTGGACCTGCCGCTGCCGAGGCTTTCGACGCGGGCCACGGCGTAACCGCGGGGGACGAAGTAGTTGTCGTAGTAGCCCGGGAAGGTCTCGACCGCGGCCTTGGTGTCGGCGGAGCGCAGGCCGGGGAGCGGGTTGCCGTTCTCGTCGACGTCCACCTTGTGGTTGGGCACGGTGCCGTCGATGCCCGCGTAGTACGGGCTGGACTCCATGATGATCGGAACCTTGAGCCCGGTCTCGGTCTCCTTGGGCCGCAGGAAGTCGGCCGCCACCCTGTCGTTGCGGCCGTCGCGGTCGCTGTCGACGCCTTCCACCTCGACGAAGACGGTCTGCTTGACGGCGTCAGCCCTGGAGTAGATGGGCTGCGTCGGTCCTGTGTCGGATAAAGCGGGATTCACGCCCGCCGCCGCGATCAGCACGGCGGCCAGCGGGACCGCGATCGTCCTCCGGGTGCGCATGGGGGGTGCTCCAGGTGGTATAGGAGATTTCTAGCCATCCAACGGAATCTCCCGCTTGACAGCAAGATCTTGACTTCCGGCAAGGTTGGGTGAACGGCGTGTAGTGGAGCCGTGGCCGGCCCATAAGCTGCAGGTCAGGCGCACAGCGCCGGCATCCAGGTCACAGACGCGCCTGATGTCGATAACGGAGCGGTTGCGGACCTGTGTGCTGGTTTGGACTGTCATGGCCGAACAACTATCTTCCGTGCAGGGTTGCCGTGCGTTTCTTCGCGCGTGCGATGAAAGTTGGACGGCGGGGAAATGGAAGGAGTCGCCTTGCTCAGCAAGCGATTCGGCAGGATTGCGGTCGGCACCGTCGCTGGTGCCATGCTCATGGCGGCCGCGGCGTGTGGTGGCGGCGGGAGCACGGGCGCGACCAGCTCCGCGGCTCCGAGCGGGGCGGCCAGCGAGCCCGCGAAGGCCAGCGGTCTGAAGGTGGGTCTCGCCTTCGACGTCGGCGGCCGTGGTGACAAGTCGTTCAACGACGCCGCCTACGCGGGCCTCGAGCGGGCCGCGAAGGAGCTCGGCGCCGACATCAAGGAGCTCAGCCCGGCCGCTGACGGCTCCAACCGTGGCGAGCTGCTGCGCCAGCTGGCCGAGGCCGGCTACAACCCGATCATCGGTGTCGGCTTCGCCTACGGCGAGGACATCAAGAAGGCGGCGCAGGAGTACACCGACGTCCAGTTCGCGGTCGTCGACTCGGCCTCCAACGCCCCGAACGTGACCGGTCTGCTGTTCGCCGAGGAGCAGGGCTCCTACCTGGCGGGCGTCGCAGCCGCGCTGAAGAGCAAGACCAACCACGTCGGCTTCGTCGGCGGCGTCGAGAACGACCTGATCAAGAAGTTCGAGGCGGGCTTCAGCGCCGGTGTCAAGGCCACCAAGCCCGACACCAAGGTCGACGTGAAGTACCTGACGCCCGACGGTGACTTCAGCGGCTTCAAGGCCCCCGACAAGGGCAAGATCGCCGCCGAGAAGATGTACCAGGACGGCGCGGACATCGTCTACCACGCCTCCGGCGACTCCGGCACCGGCGTCTTCCAGGCCGCCGGCGAGGCCAAGAAGCTGGCCATCGGCGTCGACTCCGACCAGCGGCAGACCGTGGACGCCGCGCTCCAGCCCGTCATCATGACCTCGATGATCAAGCGCGTCGACGTCGGCGTGTTCGAGTTCATCAAGGCGTTCCAGGGCGGCGCGAAGGGCGGCAAGAACGACGTCTACGACCTGAAGGTCGACGGCGTGGGCCTGTCCACCACCGGTGGCGAGATCGACGACATCCAGGAGCAGATCGACGCCGCCAAGAAGAAGATCGTGGACGGCGAAATCACCGTTCCGAGCAAGCCGTAATCTGGGTAGACACCCAAGAGGCCATGGAAGGCCCGGGCGCGTCCCGGGCCTTCGCTCTATCCCGGCTCTCCAGGAGACCGTATGAGCTCGGACACCCTCGCCCCGGCGAAACCCGCCGTTGAGCTGGAGGGCATCACCAAGCGTTTTCCCGGCGTCGTCGCCAACCATGACATCCGCATCACCATCGAGGCGGGCAGCGTCCACGCCATCTGCGGAGAGAACGGCGCGGGCAAGTCCACTCTGATGAAGATCCTGTACGGCATGCAGAAGCCGGACGAGGGCCAGATCAGGGTGAACGGCCAGGATGTCAGCTTCCGGACGCCGAGCGACGCGATCGCGGCCGGCATCGGCATGGTCCACCAGCACTTCATGCTGGCCGACAACCTGACCGTGCTGGAGAACATCGTCCTCGGCGCGGAGCCGAAGAGCGCCGGCTTCCTCGACGCGTCCGGCGCGCGCCACCGCATCCAGGAACTGGCCGCGGCCCACGGCCTGCGGGTCGACCCCGACCGCCTGGTCGAGGACCTCGGCGTCGGCGACCGCCAGCGGGTGGAGATCCTGAAGGTCCTCTACCGGGGCGCCCGCGTCCTCATCCTCGACGAGCCCACCGCGGTCCTCGTGCCGCAGGAGGTCGAGGAGCTGTTCGACAACCTGCGCGAGCTCAAGGCCGACGGCCTCACGGTCATCTTCATCTCGCACAAGCTCGACGAGGTGCTCAGCATCGCCGACGAGATCACCGTGATCCGTCGCGGCACCACCGTCGCGAGCATGCCGCGCAGCCAGGTCACCAGCGCCCGCCAGCTCGCCGAGCTGATGGTCGGCAGCGAGCTGCCCACCCCCGAGACCCGCGAGTCCACCGTCACCGACACCGTCGAGCTGGCGATCTCCAACCTGACCATGGAGGCCGAAGGCTTCCGTCCGCTGCCCAAGGGCGTGTCCCTCCAGGAGTTCACGCGGGGCAGGCGGCTGCTGCTCGACGACGTGTCCTTCGAGATCCGCAAGGGTGAGATCGTCGGCATCGCCGGCGTCGAGGGCAACGGCCAGTCCGAGCTGATCGAGGCGATCATGGGCATGCGCCAGGCGCACGGCCAGATCAGCCTCGGCGCCGACGACATCAGCGAGTGGACCACGCTCAAGCGCCGCGAGGCGGGCATCGGCTACATCCCCGAGGACCGCCACCGCCAGGGCCTGCTGCTCGAGGCCTCGCTCTGGGAGAACCGGGTGCTCGGCCACCAGACGCGCAAGCCCGTCCGCAAGGGCATCTGGATCGACAGGAAGGCCGCCAAGGCCGACACCGAGCGCATCGTCAAGGACTACGACGTGCGCACCCCCAGCGTCGACACCCTCGCGCTGGCCCTGTCCGGCGGCAACCAGCAGAAGCTGATCGTCGGCAGGGAGATGAGCGGCGAGCCGTCGTTCCTCATCGCGGCCCACCCGACCAGAGGCGTGGACGTCGGCGCCCAGGCCTCCATCTGGGACCACCTGCGCCACGCCAGAGCCGCGGGGCTGGCCGTCCTGCTGATCTCGGCCGACCTCGACGAGCTGATCGGCCTGTCCGACACGCTGTACGTGATCTACCGGGGCCGGCTGGTGGCCAGGCTCGACCCCACCCAGGTGACGCCTGAGCAGCTCGGCGGCTACATGACAGGCGCCATCACCGAGGAAGGGGCATGATGCCCGCAGGGCTCTATCGCGTGCTGCTGACGGTGGGCGGCGCCGTCGCCGCCATCGTCCTGGCCATGCTGATCTCGAGCGTGGCCGTCCTGGTGGCGGGGGCCGACCCGCTGGCCGCGTTCGCCGCGCTGGTCGACTTCGGGCAGACCGAGAACAGCGTGGTCAACGGCATCACCACGGTGATCAACCGAGCGGTCCCGCTGTACATCGCCGGTCTCGCGGTCGCCGTGGGCTTCCGGATGAACCTCTTCAACATCGGTGTGGAGGGGCAGTACCGCCTCGCGGCCGTCTGCGCCGCCTACGTCGGTGCGACCTTCAGCGCGCCCGCGCCGATCCAGATCGTGGTCATCATGGTGGTCGCCGCGGCCGTCGGCGGCCTCTACGCGCTGATCCCGGCCCTGATGAAGGTCGGCAGGGGCGTCAACGAGGTCATCTCGACCATCATGCTCAACTACATCGCGATCAGCCTGGCCGCCTTCCTGGTGCGCGGGCCCTTCCAGGGGCCGCGGGCCGAGGGCCAGCTGACGGTGCAGACGGCCGACATCCCGCAGTCCGGCTGGTTCCCGGACGTCAACTTCCTGTTCACGATGTTCGGGCTGCCCGCGCCTCGTGGCGCGGGCCTGTGGGGCTTCCTCGGCGTGGCGGTCGTGCTCGGCATCGTGCTGTGGGTGGTGCTCGAACGCACCCGCTTCGGCTTCGACGTCAAGGCCAGCGGCCTGAACTCGATCGCCGCCCTCGCGTCGGGCGTCAAGCCGAAGAAGATGGTCATCTCGGCGATGGTGCTCTCCGGCGCCATCGCGGGGCTCATCGGCCTTCCCGAGATCCTCGGCCGCACCCACAACTACGGCACCAGCTTCACCGCCGGTCTCGGCTTCCTCGGCATCGCGGTCGCCCTGCTCGGCCGGAACAGGCCGGTCGGCATCGCGTTCGCCGCCCTGCTGTTCGGCTTCCTCGACCGGGCGCAGGGTCCGCTGCAGTTCGCGGACGTGCCGCCGTCGGTCATCATGATCATGCAGGGCACCATCGTGCTGCTGGTGGTCATCGCCAACGAGATCACCAGCAGGATGGCGCTCCGCCAGGAGGAACGGCGGGCCGCCCGCCAGCTCGCCACGACGAACCGCGTAGAGGTGGCCGCATGAGCGCCGTCGAGGCACGCAAGGTCAGGAAGTACCACCTCACGCTGATCGGCGTGGCGGTGCTCATCCTGCTGCTGTCCCTGGTGAGAGTCATCAGCGGCAAGGTCGACATCACCTCGTCCGGCACCTTCCAGGCGGCGCTGGTGCTGGCCGTACCCATCGGACTGGCCGGTCTGGGCGGGCTGTGGGCGGAGCGGGCCGGTGTGGTCAACATCGGTCTCGAGGGCATGATGGTGCTCGGCACCTGGTTCGCCGGCTGGGCCGGCTACCAGTGGGGCTGGCCCGCGGCCCTGCTCGCGGGCCTGGCGGCGGGAGCGGTCGGCGGCCTGCTGCACGCGATCGCCACGGTCGGCTTCGGCGTCGACCACATCATCAGCGGCGTCGCGATCAACCTGCTGGGCCCGGGCATCACCCGGTTCCTGTCCGAGGTCCTGTACGCCGAGGGCACGGCCGCCGCCGCGGCGGGAGCGGGCATCACCACCTCGCCCGCGCTGTCCTCCGAGCCGCCCGAGGTGAGCCTGCCCCTGCTCTCCTCGGGGCCCGACTGGCTCGGCGCGCTGGAGAACACGCACTGGTTTCTCATCTCGGACATCGCCGGCATCCTGCGCGGGCTCACCCACGACGTGGGCCTCCTGGTCATCGTGGCCGTCGCGCTGATCCCGCTGACCTATCTCGTGCTCTGGCACACGGCCTTCGGCCTCCGGCTGCGCTCGGCGGGCGAGAACCCGTGGGCGGCCGAGTCGCTGGGCGTGAACGTCTACCGCACCAAGTACGTCGCGACCGTCATCTCCGGCGCGATGGCCGGGCTCGGCGGCGTGTTCCTGGTCTTCTTCACCTCCAAGTACGTCGAGGGCCAGACGCAGGGCCGCGGCTTCATCGGCCTGGCCGCCATGATCTTCGGCAACTGGCGGCCCGGCGGGCTCGCGGCGGGCGCCTCGCTGTTCGGCTACGCCAACGGCCTGCAGCTGCGCAGCTCGGCGGCGGTGACCGGGTTCTTCCTGTTCGGCGCGATCCTGCTGTTCATCTACGTCGCCTACCGGATCAGGCAGCTGTTCCTGACCGGCCGCGAGACGCCGGCCGCGGCCGTCGCGGGGGCCAAGGACTACACCCTCATGGCGTTCGCCGCGGGCGGCGCGGTCGTGCTCATCTGGCTGTGGATCACCGTCGACCGCCTGCCGAACGAGTTCGTCTTCATCACCCCGCACGTCCTGACGCTGCTGGTCCTCCTGGTCGCCTCCCAGCGCCTGCGGATGCCCAAGGCGGACGGCGTGCGCTACCGCCGCGGGGAGCAGCATTGAGCATCGACTGGGACGCGCTCAGGGACGAGGCCACGCAGGCGATGCAGAACGCCTACGCGCCCTACTCCAAGTTCCCGGTGGGCGCCGCCGCCGTGGTCGACGACGGGCGTGTCGTCACCGGCTGCAACGTCGAGAACGCCTCCTACGGGCTCGGCCTGTGCGCCGAGTGCGGCCTCGTCTCGGCGCTGCACGCCACCGGCGGCGGCAGGCTGGTCGCCTTCACCTGCGTCGACGGCCACGGCGAGCTGCTCATGCCGTGCGGGCGCTGCCGCCAGCTGCTCTACGAGTTCGGTGGCGAGGAACTGCTGGTGGAGACGCCCGACGGGCCCCGGCGGATGGGCGACATCCTGCTCTACGCCTTCGGACCCGACGACCTGTCCAGGGGGGCATGAGCATGGACGTCATCGACGTCATCGTCACCAAGCGGGGCCGCGGCGCGCTGACCACCGCGCAGATCGACTGGGTCGTCGACGCCTACACCCGCGGCGACGTGGCCGACGAGCAGATGTCGGCTCTCGCGATGGCGATCCTGCTCAACGGCATGGACCGGCGCGAGATCGCCGACTGGACCCAGGCGATGATCCGCACCGGCGAGCGCATGGACTGGTCGGTGCTCGACCGCCCGACCGCGGACAAGCACTCCACCGGCGGCGTCGGCGACAAGATCACTCTGCCGCTCGCGCCGCTCGTGGCGGCATGCGGCGCCTACGTCCCGCAGCTGTCGGGCCGCGGCCTCGGCCACACCGGCGGCACCCTGGACAAGCTGGAGTCGATCCCCGGCTGGCGGGCCTCGCTGTCCAACGGCGAGATGCTTGCCGTCCTGCGCGAGGCGGGCGCGGTCATCTGCGCGGCCGGCGCGGGGCTCGCCCCGGCCGACAAGAAGCTGTACGCCCTGCGCGACGTGACGGGAACCGTCGAGTCGATCCCGCTGATCGCTTCCTCGATCATGTCGAAGAAGATCGCCGAGGGGACCGGCTCGTTGGTCCTCGACGTCAAGGTGGGCTCCGGCGCGTTCATGAAGGACGTCGACTCGGCGCGCGAGCTCGCCGCCACCATGGTGTCGCTCGGCGCCGACGCGGGTGTGCGCACCGTCGCGCTGCTGACCGCGATGGACCGGCCGCTCGGCCTGGCCGTCGGCAACGCCCTGGAGGTCGCCGAGTCGGTCGAGGTCCTCGCCGGCGGCGGGCCCGCCGACGTGGTGGAGCTGACGGTACGGCTGGCCAGGGAGATGCTGGAGGCGGCGGGCGTGTCCGGCAAGGACCCCGCCGAGGCGTTGAAGGACGGCTCGGCGATGGACGCCTGGCGCCGCATGATCACCGCTCAGGGCGGCGACCCTGACGGGGTGCTGCCCAGGGCGGCCGAGACGATGACCGTGCAGTGTCCCGCCTCGGGCGTGCTGACCCGGCTGGACGCCTACGGGGTCGGGCTCGCCGCCTGGCGCCTGGGGGCGGGCCGGGCCCGCAAGGAGGACCCGGTCTCGTTCGGCGCGGGCATCACGCTGCACGCCAAGCCGGGCGACCTGGTCAGGGAGGGCCAGCCGCTGCTGACGCTGCACACGGACGAGACGGCCAGGTTCGCGCGGGCGCTGGAGGCGCTGGAGGGCGCCTACGAGGTCGGCCCGGCCTCCAGCCCGGAGCTGCTGCCCCTGGTCATCGACCGCATCACCGCCTGATCCCGCTGCCCCTCCCCGGCACGGCACCGGGGAGGGGTCAGAGCAGCCGGATCCGGTCGCCGACGCGGACCCGGCCGGGGCGGAGCACCTCGGCGTACGCGCCCACGCACGGCCGCGGCCCCATGCCCGGCAGCGGCTCGACCCTGTTGTGGACGGCGGGCACCTGGAGCGCGGAGGTGTCGCGGGGAAGCGGCCCGTGTTCGAGCGTGGGGACCGCGCACCGTGGCGTCGGGACGGTGACCCGCAGGACGACCTCGTCGCCGACGGCCACCTGCCTGCCGAGCCAGCCGTTCTCCACGTAGCCCTCGCCGCCCTCGCCTGCCGTACGGATGACCAGGTTGGGCCGGTAGCGGACGGCGTCGGCGGGCGCGCCGGTCGGTCCTGCGGCGCCGACGGCCGCGAGGGTGGAGGTGGCGAGCAGGTGGACGGGCGCGTAGTCGAAGAAGGTGCCGGGCGCCCCGCCGCCGAGCCTGCCCGGTTCGACGGCGACCTCGGCGGTGACGCCCGCGGCCAGCACCTCCTCGGGGACGGCCCGTTCCAGGGCGGCGCCCTCGGGCGGTGTGCCGGTGAGTGTCACCTTTCTGCCGACGGCCAGCGACAGCACCTCGTCGACGTCGGGGTCGTCGCTGTGCACGATCGTGCCGTCGGGCAGGGTGATCCTGGTACGGTCACCATCCGTGACCGCCGACAGTGTGAGCATGCTCCGCCACAGGCGGGGGTTCTTGGGGCTGGCGACCTTTCCCGTCTCACGGTCGAGAAGGGCCAGGCGCCGGTCGCCGTCGAGCCCGAGCGAGGTGAGGGCGGCCTCGGCGACGTCCTCGCCGAGCAGGCCTTTGACGGGATGGCGGCGCATCCGTTCGATCGTGCCTAATTCCACAATCCTGTATTGTGCCATTAGTCATGACGGGAGGAGCCCCGCCCCTTCCCTCAGGGCTCAGCGGAAGTTGTCGGCGTTCTCCGCGGCCCACTGCGCGAACGTCCGCGGGGCGCGGCCCGTGACGTCGAGCACCACGGAGTTGACGCGGTTGGCCTCCTCCGGGACGTTGCCGAAGACCTCGATCATGAAGTCGATCAACTCCTGCGGCGTCCCCTGCGCGGCCATCCGCTCCCTGGCCTGCTCCGGTGTCAGCTCGACGAACTCGATCTCCTTGCCGATCGCCGCGCCGATGATGCGGACCTTGTCGCGCGTGGTCAGCCGCTCGGGCCCGGTGAGGGGGTAGACCTTGCCCCCGTGGCCGTCCTCGACCAGGGCGGTGGCCGCCACGGCGGCGATGTCGGCCTCGTGCACCAGCGCCGTGGTGGCCTCGCCGAACGGCTCCCGCACCACGCCCTCGGCGCGTACGTCGTCGGTCCACTTCAGCAGGTTCGACATGAACTCGGTCGGCCGGATGTGCGTCCAGGCCAGGTCGCTCTCCCTGAGGGCGGGCTCCAGCGTGCTCTCGTCCCAGCCGCCGAGCACGGTCACCCTGCGCACGCCGGCCTTGCTGGCCAGGTCGACGATCTCCTTGCCGTTCGGCAGCGGCGCGTAGTCGTCACCGCCGAAGTTGATCAGATGGACGGCCGTCACGCCCTCGAAGGCGGCCTGCAGCGTGTCGGTGGCGGCCAGGTCGCCGCCCACCACCTCGACGTCCTCGGGGAAGGAGGCCTTGCCCGGGTTCCTGGTCAGGGCGCGTACGGCATGGCCGGCCTCGACGAGGTGGCTGACGATGTGGCGGCCGACGGTGCCGGTGGCTCCGGTCACGAGAATGGTCATCGCGTGCTCCCTGACGCTTCGGTTGCGGTGTCAGGAACAACAGTAGGAACCATCGCGGAAAGGAAGGTTCCGCAATAGGGAGCCGATGCGTTAGGCGTTCGCGAAGACGTCGCAGAGGACCGCGCGGTGGGTCGGGCGGGCGGCGGCGTGGCGGCCGAGGCCCTCGTCGGTGATCCAGACGAAGACGCCGCGCCGGTCCATGTCGCAGACCCCGCGGCTGACCAGGCCGGCCTTCTCCAGGCGGGCCACGACGCGGGACAGGGCGCTCTGGCTCAGGTGCACCTCGTCGGCGAGCTCCTGCACGCGGAACTTCCGGCAGTCGGAGGAGACGATGCGATCGAGCACCTCGAACTCGCTGGCGCCGAGATCGTGCTTCTCGCCGAGCTCGCGCTCGAGCGCGCACTGCGCCTTCGCGTGCTTGGCCAGCACATCGTGCCAGGCCCTGACCACGGCCTCCTCGTTCATGACGCGGAGAATACCACCAGGTAAATATCTATGCAACCACATTAAATTCGGTTGCATCTAATGCAGGTGCATGTAGTCTCGGTGTCCATGTCCTCCACTTCTGCTCGTACTGCTGGGTGGGGCGCGCTCGCCGTGCTCTGCGCTGTGATCTTCCTTGACGCTCTTGATGTGTCGATGGTCGGTGTCGCCCTGCCGGCCATCCAGACGGATCTGGGGCTCTCTCCTTCGTCGTTGCAATGGGTGGTCAGCGGCTACGTGCTGGGATACGGCGGTCTTCTGCTTCTCGGGGGCAGGACCGCCGACCTGCTCGGGCGGCGCAGGGTGTTCCTGGTCGCGCTGGGCGTCTTCGCCGTGGCCTCGCTGCTCGGTGGCATCGTCGACGACGGCACGTTGCTGATCGTCGCCCGCTTCATCAAGGGCATGAGCGCGGCGTTCACCGCGCCGGCGGCGTTGTCGATCATCACGACGTCCTTTCCCGAGGGGCCCGAGCGCAACAGGGCACTGAGCGTCTTCACCGCCTCGGGGGCCAGCGGGTTCTCCCTCGGCCTGGTGCTGTCCGGCCTGCTCACCGAGCTCGACTGGCGGGCGACGTTCCTGATGCCCGTGCCGGTCGCGATCCTCGCCCTGGTCGCCGCGCTCAAGGTGCTGCCCAAGGGCCACGAGGAGCGGGCCGAGGGCGGCTACGACCTGATCGGCGCGGTCCTGATCACGGCCTCGATGCTGCTGCTGGTGTTCACGGTGGTCCAGGCTCCGGAGGCGGGCTGGCTGTCGGTCCGCACCATCGGCTCGCTGCTGGCCTCCTTCGTCCTGCTCGGCCTGTTCGTCTTCGCCGAGCTGAGGGTCAAGCACCCGCTGGTGCGGCTCGGCCTGCTGCGCTCGGCTCCGATCGTGCGGGCCAACCTGGGCCTGGTCATCCTGTTCGGCTCCTACGTCGGCTTCCAGTTCGTGGCCATGCAGTACTTCCAGAACCTGCTGCACTGGTCGGCGATGCAGACCGCGCTCGCGTTCCTGCCCGCCGGTCTGCTCGTGGCGCTGACCTCCACCAAGATGGGTGACTTCGCCGACAGGTTCGGCACGGCCAAGCTCATCGTCATCGGCTCGGCCGCGCTGGCCGGCGGCTACGCCGTCTTCCTCGGGATCGACGAGAGCCCGAGCCTGGGCGGCCTGGTCATCCCCGGCATGGTGCTGCTGGGCATCGCCTTCGCGCTGTCCTTCCCGTCGCTCAACATCCAGGCGACCAACGGCGTGCACGACGACGAGCAGGGCCTTGCCTCCGGCCTGCTCAACACCTCGGGCCAGGTCGGCGGCGCGGTCGTGCTGGCCGTGGTCACGGCGGTGCTGACCTCCGGCTCAGCCGGCGGCATCACCATCGAGTCGCTCAAGACCTCGATCATCGTGCCGCTGATCCTGGCGGTGGTGGGCCTGCTGATCTCGGCCACGGGGCTGAGCTTCCGCCGGGCGCCCGCCGTCGAGGCCGACGAGGTCAAGGTCTACGAGACGGTCTGAGACGGTCCGCCCGTCCCGGCTGAGAACGGCCTCCCCGCCGCGCGGGGAGGCCGTTCTCGTCATGTCATGAGCAGGCGCGCCTGCCGCCACAGGTCGTCCAGGACCGCGGGGTCGTTGGAGATCTTGGCGAAGAGCACCATGCCCTCCAGCTGGGCGACCAGCGCCCTGGCCGTGGCGCGCTCGGCGCCCGGCCCGAGCGCGCCGTGCACCAGGTCGACCTGCTCGTCGAAGATCTGCTCGAGCCTGGCCCTGACGACCTCGTCCTGGTTGCTCAGCTCCAGCGCCAGGTTGGCCAGCAGGCAGCCGTTGATGACGCCGCTGGTCTCCTTGGAGCGTCGCTGGGCCTCGGTCTGGTCGCGGAAGAGCTGTTCCAGCCCCGCGCCGGCGAGCGTGTCCACCCAGTCGGCCCGCTGCCTGCGCCAGTGCTCGTCGATCACCTCGAGCGTGAGCGCCTGCTTCGACTCGAAGAAGTGGTAGAAGCTGCCCTTCCTGACGTCGGCCTTCGCGCAGATCTCCGCGACGCCGATGCTGCCGTAGCCACGGCTGTGGATCAGCTCGCAGGCGGCGTCGAGAAGGCGCTCGCGGGCGTTGCTCTGTCGTCCCATGCGAGGAGCATACTTGAAAAATAGTTGACCGGTCGTCTACTGTGACCGCATGATCAAGGTTGCGATCGCGTATCACAGTGGCTCCGGCCACACCGCCCGCCAGGCCCGCGCAGTGGCGGCGGGCGTCGGCTCCGTTCCCGGCGCCACGGCCGACCTCCTGGAGGTGGCCGCCATGGACGACGCCTTGTGGCAGGCACTGGCCGAGGCCGACGCCATCGTGTTCGGCTCGCCCACCTACATGGGCAGCCAGTCGGCGGCCTTCCAGGCCTTCGCGGAGGCCAGCTCCAAGGTCTGGGCCGAGATGGGCTGGCGGGACAAGGTCGGCGCGGCGTTCACCAACTCCGCCGGCGTCAACGGCGACAAGCTGCACACCCTGACGTCGATGGCGCTCCTGGCCGCCCAGCACGGCATGCACTGGGTGACGCTCGGGCTGCCGCCCGGCTGGCTCTACAGCTCGGCCGGTTCCCCCGAGGACCTCAACCGCCTCGGCGCCTTCATCGGCGCGATGGCCCAGTCCCCCTCCGACCTCGGCCCCGACGCGGCCCCGCTGGAGTCCGACCTGCGCACCGCCGAGCACCTCGGCCGCAGGGTGGCCACCACGGCCCTCCAGCTCGCCCACGGCCGGCGCGTTCAGGCGGTGGCGTGACCATGGGACGGTTGGAAGAGCTACTCGGCCTCGACCACCCCGTCGTCCAGGGCCCGTTCGGCGGCGGCCTGTCGTCGGTGGCGCTGGCGGCCGCCGTCTCCAACGCCGGAGGCCTCGGCTCGTACGGCGGGCACATCCTGCCCCCCGACCGGCTCACCGCCCTCGTCGCCGAACTGAAGGCGGCGACGGACCGGTCCTTCGCCGTCAACCTCTGGGTCCCGCACCCCGAGGAGGAGGGCGCGGTCGCGACCGAGGCCGACGTGGAGCGGCTGCGGCCCTACTACGACGCGCTCGGCCTCACCCCGCCCACCCCGTCGCCCGCCCCCGACTTCACCGAGCAGGCCGCCGCCCTGCTGGACGCCGCCCCACCCGCGATCAGCTTCGTGATGGGCGTCCCGCCCGCCGAGGTGCTGGCCGAGGCCAGGCGCAGGAGCATCGTCACCATCGGCACCGCCACGACCGTCGACGAGGCGATCGCGCTGCACGAGGCCGGGCTCGACGCGATCGTCGCCTCCGGCAGCGACGCGGGCGGCCACAGGGGAGCGTTCCTGCGGCCGGTGCGCGAGTCGCTGGTCGGCACCTTCTCCCTGATCCCGCAGGTGGCCGACAAGGTCTCGGTCCCGGTCATCGCCGCGGGCGGGATCGCCGACCGGCGGGGCGTCGTGGCGGCGCTGGCCCTCGGCGCCGACGCCGTCCAGGTCGGCACCGGCTTCCTCGTCACCGAGGAGTCGGCGGTGGGGGAGGCGCACCTGCGGGCGCTGCTCGGCGACGAGGCCAGGGTGACCGTCCTGACCAGACTCTTCTCCGGCCGTACGGCACGCACCATCCCCAACACGTTCGTCAGGGAGATGGCCGCCTTCGAGGACGTGGTGCCGCCCTATCCCGCGCAGAACCAGCTCATGCTGCCGATCCGCAGGGCGGGCGGCGCCGAGCACGCCAACCTGTGGTCGGGACAGGCCGCGCCTCTCGTCAGGAGGCGCAAGGCCGCCGCGTACCTGTCCGATCTGGCCGGGCTTACCGCGGAGTGAGCCAGGGCATCTAGGAGGTATGCGGTCTTCGCGCGTTGGCGTCCTCGTGGTCGGGCTGGCCGTTCTGGCCGGATGTGGCACGGGCGCGCCGCCCACCGCCTCGGTGGCGCCCAGCGCCGGCCCTTCGGCCTCCACCGCCGCCGCCGGTGACACGTCCTCCGCCACGTCGGCTCCGAGCGCGGCCATGCCCGTGCCCACCGGCACCGCCGACGTCGAGGTGGAGGGCGATCCCGGCGAGGCTGTCCAGGTCAAGGCGGTCAGGTTCGCCGACCACGGATCCCTCGACAGGGTCGTCATCGACCTCGACGGCGACGTCGCCAACTACAGCGTCAGCTGGGTCGACGAACTGGTCCAGGACGGCTCGGGCGAGCCGATCGACGTGAAGGGCGGCGCCTACCTCCAGGTGACGCTCAAGCCCGCCCGCGCCCACACCGACAAGGGCGCGCCGACCTGGACCGGCGGGCCCGTCTTCCAGGTCGGGCTCGGCAACGTGCAGAACGTCGTCAAGACCGGCGACTTCGAGGGCGTGGTCGGCGTGGGCCTGGTGCTCGACCACCGGGCCCCGTTCTCGGTGGCGAAGCTGACCGGCCCCGATCGCCTGGTGATAGACGTGGCACACTGACAGATGTGGTGAGAAAGATCGAAGGGGCGACCCGCATCCCCGTTCCCGGTGGCAAGGTCATCGACGAGCACATCGGCCGCGTCAACAGCGGCGACGAGGCCGTCTCCATCGCGCACATGACGGCGCCGCCAGGATGGGAGGAGCCCGCGCAGACGCCCGAGTTCACCGAGTACACGGTCGTGCTGCGCGGGACCGTCGTGATCGAGCACGCCGAAGGTGTCACGGAGGTGTCGGCGGGCCAGTCGTTCGTGTCCGAGCCGGGGGAGAAGATCCGTTACAGCGTGGGGCCCGACGGCGCCGAGTACGTCGCGGTCTGCCTGCCGGCGTTCTCGCCCGACACCGCCAACCGCGACGAGTAGGGCCCCGGCCACCAGCTCCTCCTGCCCAGCAGCAGCAGCGCCGCGGGCAGGATCAGCACGCGCACCACGACCGCGTCCAGCAGGACGGCGACAGCCAGGCTGAAGCCGATCTGTTTCATCTCGGCCAGGTGCAGGAAGACGAAGCTGGCGAACACCGTCACCATCACGACCGCCGCGCTCGTCACGACGCTCGCCGAGCGGGCGACGCCGTCGATGACCGCCTCCCTGGTCGTCAGGCCCCGCTCGACCGCCTCCTTGATCCTGCTGACGACGAACACCTGGTAGTCCATCGACAACCCGAACAGGATGACCAGCAGGAACAGCGGCACCCGCGAGCCGACGGTGTGGAAGACCAGCGCGAGCACGCCCATGGAGGCGGACGCCGACAGCACGTTCAGCACGATCCCGATCGCCCCGATGACCACCGAGCGGAACACCGCCACCGTCATCACGAAGGTCACCACCAGCAGCGCCCCGCCGACCAGCGGCAGCTTGGCGTCCTGGTGGGCGAGGTAGTCGACGTCGCGGGCGATGTCCCCTGACACGTGCGCCTCGACGCCCTGGACGCCGCCGAGCGTCGCGGGCACGTGGACGCTCCTGAGGCGGTCGAGCGAGCGCGTCGCCTCGGCCGAACTGAGCCGGTACGGCGCGGCCAGGTCGAGCACCGCGACCGTGCCGTCCTCCGACGCGCGGAGCACGGGCTTCCCGGTGAACAGCGGATCGTGCTGCGCCCGCCGTCCCAGCTCGCGAAGGGCGGCCGCCATCTCCTCCCGCCGGTCGGGTGCCGCCTTGGCCACGACCTGGTGGCGGATCCGCAGGTCGGGGAAGGCCGTCGTCAGCCGGTCGTAGGTCTGCAGGGCGGGGATCTCGCGCGAGTGGCTGTCCTTGTTGAGCACCCGCTGCTCCATGCCGAGCAGCGGCAGGGACAGCACCACCATGACCAGCGTGGATACGGCCAGCGTGATCCCTGGACGCCTGGCGGCGGGTGTGAGGAGGGCGTTCCACAACCGCCCTTCACGCACCTTCCTCGTCCGCGCCCCGCTCCGCCGCCCGATGAGCACCAGCAGGGCGGGCAGCGCGGTCAGCGAGCTGACCACGGCGGCGAGGACGACCACGATCGTGCCGGTGGCCAGCGAGGAGAAGACCACGTCGGCGGCGAGGTAGAGGGTCGCGCTCGAGACGATCACCGCGATGCCCGAGACGACGATCATCCTGCCCGAGGTGGCGGCGGCCAGCTCGACCAGCGCCTCCGAACTGAGGCTGCCGCCCGCCTTCGCCCGCTCCTCGCGCTCGCGCTTGAGGTAGAACAGGGTGTAGTCGACGCCGACGGCCATGCCGATCAGCAGGATGACGTTGGTGCCCACACCCGCGTCCGGCGAGAGGTGCGAGACCAGCATCGACAGGCCGACGGCTGCGGCGATCGACGAGAGCGCCAGCAGGAGCGGCACCCCCGCCATGACCACCGAGCCGAACACCACCAGCAGCGTGACCAGCGTGACGGGGAAGGTGATCGCCTCCGACAGCGCCAGGTCCGCGCCGCGCTGCTGATCCACGCCCTTGCCGATGGAGGCCGTGCCGGTCTGCTCGACGCGCAGCGCCGGATGGGCCTGGCGCACCGCCTCTGTCTGGGCGATGAGGGCGGCGACCTTGGCCTTGCCGTCCAGCTCGGCGCCCTTCATGGCGACCGAGACCAGGAGCGCCGCGCCGTCCGCCGACCTGACCGGCCTGGCGACGTCCTCGACCTCGGGCAGCGCCGCCATCCTGGCGGTGAGCTCGCGGGCGGCCGCGTCCGCCTCCTTGGCGGGGCCGGAGATCAGCACCCGCTCGACGGGTCTGTTCTCCAGGCCCGCGGCCTCGGCGATCGACTCGGCACGGCCTGCCTCGCCGACGCGGTAGTCGGCGCTCGTGGCGGTCCTCGTGCCGACGGCCGAGCCGAGGGCCAGGCAGAGCGCCACGAACAGGAACCAGCAGCCGATCGCCCGCCACGGATGCGTGGCGCTCCACATCGCCGCTCTGACGGTCGGCGGTTTGCGTTCGAGCAGCATGAGCTGCTCTCCTTTCCTTGGAGGTTCGTGCGCGTTGAAGGCACGCCGTAGCGGCGTGGGTCGCGCGACTTCCTGAACCGGGGCGGCGAGCGGCAACTCGCCGCCCCGGGCTTGTCCTGCGTCAGTCGACGCTGCGCAGGAGCTGTTCCACGGCGGCCACCCGGTCGGTCAGCTCGGCCAGTCTGGCGTTGGTCTGGTCGGCCAGCTCCCGGTAGCGCTGTTCGGCGGCCGTCTCGGCGCGCTGCCGTACGAGCCTGAAGTAGAACCCCAGGCTGCCCAGGGCGACCGCGCCGAGGGTCACCATGACCATGCCGGGGATGATGATTTCCTTCAAGCGGTCGGTCCTTCCTGGTCATCGGCTTGCAGCACGTCGAGGATCGTCCCCGCCGTCAGGTGGATGTCGAAGGGGAGCAGCCGGTAAAGCTTCATGGCCTTGCCGTCCAGGGACAGCTCCAGTTCCCCTGCGACCAGCCCGGCCTTCTCCATGCGTTCCAGGTGCATGTAGAGCAGCGGGCGCGAGATGCCCAGGCGCCTGGCCAGCTCGCTGACATGCACCCTGCCCTCTGCCAGCTCGGCCACGACCCGCAGGCGCAGCGGGTGGCCCACGGCGGCCAGCACCGCCAGCAGCTCTTCACTGGTCAGCGCCATCTCCTTTCACCTGTAAGAAAAGACTGACATGTGGAAGTGTGGCCGTCAAATGCCGGATGGGGAGCGATAGGATGACGAGATGAGCCAGCGACCCAGCCTTGCCGAGATCCGCCGGGCCCCGAAGGTGCTCCTGCACGACCACCTCGACGGTGGCCTGCGGGCGGAGACCATCGTCGATCTGGCCCGCGAGTCGGGCTACGACCGGCTGCCCACCACCGACCCTGACAACCTCAGGCAGTGGTTCGAGGAGGCCGCCGACTCCGGTTCGCTGGTGCGCTACCTGGAGACCTTCGACCACACGGTCGGGGTCATGCAGACCCGCGAGTCGCTGGTCAGGGTGGCCGCCGAGTGCGCCGAGGACCTGGCGGCCGACGGCGTCGTCTACGCCGAGGTGCGCTACGCGCCCGAGCAGCACACCACCACGGGGCTCAGTCTCGACCAGGTCGTGGAGGCGGTGCTCGAAGGCTTCCGGCAGGTGCCCGGCATCAAGGTCGGCACCCTGCTGACCGCGATGCGCCACCAGGCGCGCTCGATGGAGATCGCCGAGCTCGCCGTCCGCTACCGCGACGTCGGCGTGGTGGGCTTCGACATCGCCGGCGCCGAGGCCGGCTACCCGCCCACCCGGCACCTCGACGCGTTCGAATACCTCCAGCGGGAGAACGCTCACTTCACCATTCACGCCGGCGAGGCGTTCGGCCTGCCGTCGATCTGGCAGGCCATCCAGTGGTGCGGCGCTGACCGGCTCGGCCACGGCGTGCGGATCATCGACGACATCTCGGTGGCCGGCGACGGCACCGCCAAGCTCGGCCGGCTGGCCGCCTACGTCCGCGACAAGCGCATCCCGCTGGAGATGTGCCCGACCTCCAACCTGCAGACGGGGGCCGCCGCCTCGATCGCCGAGCACCCGATCGGGCTGCTGCGCAGCCTCCACTTCCGGGTGACGGTCAACACCGACAACCGGCTGATGAGCTCCACCACGGTCTCCCAGGAGTTCGCCAAGCTGGTCGAGGCGTTCGGCTACGGCTGGGACGACCTGCAGTGGTTCACGGTCAACGCGATGAAGTCGGCCTTCCTGCCCTTCGACGAGCGGCTCTCGCTCATCAACGGCGTCATCAAGCCGGGGTTCGCGCAGCTCAAGTGGCAGGCATGAAACAGACCTACCGCTCGGCGACCGCCTTCGTCCTCAGCTGGATCTGGCTGGCGTTCGTGGCGTTCAACGCCGTCGACCTGATCGTCCGCTACAGCGGCAAGTCGTCACTCGTGGCGGCGGCGGTGCTGGGCGTGCTGACCGCCGTCGTCTACGTCACGGCGTTGCGTCCCGCCACGATCCTCGTGGAGGACGGGCTGCGGGTGCGCAACCCGCTGCGCACCACGTTCCTGCCGTGGCCGGCGATCGACGACGTGCACGTCTCCCACACCATCAGCATCACCCACGGCGACGACGTGCTGCGCGCGTGGACACCGCAGGCCTCGGCGAGGGAGCGGGCCAAGGCCGGTCGCCGCGGCGCCCCCCGCCGGCAGCGCGGGCGCTTCCAGACCGAGCCCGTCCTGTCCAAGGGGGAGCAGGCCGCCCAGCAGGCCATGGCGGGCCGGACGCACGCCGACTGGGTGGCCGAGCAGATCACCGAGCGCGCCGAGAGCGCCAAGCGGCGCGGCGCGGCGCCCGGCCAGGTCCGCGCGGTCTGGGCGCCCGACGCGCTCGCGGCCTGCGCGGCCGCGCTGGTCCTGGTCGTGGTCGCCATCCTGCTCTGACCGCCGCGGGTTGACCTGACGTCGCGGGCTGACCGGACGTCGCGGGTTGACCCTGACACGGTGTGAGGCCCTACACCTGGAGCAGCCATGTTCAGCATCGGAGACTTCGCCAGGCTCGGCCTCGTGTCGGTGCGGATGCTGCGCCACTACGACGCCATCGGCCTGCTACGCCCCGCGCACGTCGACCCGGTCACCGGCTACCGCTCCTACCAGGCCGGGCAGCTGGCCAGGCTCAACCGCGTCGTCGCGCTCAAGGATCTCGGCTTCACCCTGGAGCAGGTGGGCTCGATCCTCGACGACAGGGTGAGCACCGAGGAACTGCACGGCATGGTACGGCTGCGCCGCGCCCAGCTGGCGGCGCAGATCAGCGCCGACCTGGCCAGGCTGCGCGGGGTGGAGGCGAGGCTCCGCGCCATCGAGAAGGAGGGCGCCATGAGCGCCGACGACGTCGTGGTCAAGAAGGTGGCGCCGGTCAGGGTGGCGCAGCTCAGCGCGCGGGCGGCCAGTTACGACACCGAGGACATCGGCCCCGTCATCAAGCCGCTCTACCGGCAGATCCGCGAACGCCTCGGTGCGGCCGGCGTGCCGATGCAGGGGCCCGGCATCGCCTACTACCTGGCCGAGGAGGACGGCTCGGTGACGGTGCACGCGACGTTCCCCGTCAACCTCGACGCGGGCGAGGTCCACGACTTCGAGGTCGTGGACCTGCCCGGCATCGAGACGGTCGCGACCATCATCCACCGGGGGCCGATGGAGAACGTCGGCCCGACCTTCCAGACGCTCGCCCACTGGGTCGAGGAGAACGGCTACCAGGCGCTCGGCCTGGCCCGCGAGGTCTCCCTGCACTGCCCGCCCGACATGGACGAGTGGGTGCACGAGCTGCAGATGGAGATCGCGAAGACCTGACGCCTCACAGCGCCAGGACCGAGCGCAGGTCCGCCTTGAGCGTCTCCAGGTCCGCCGCCGCCTCGGCGCGGGCGTCGGCGACCTCGCCCGTCACGGGGACGACGACCTCCAGGTAGCACTTGAGCTTCGGCTCGGTGCCCGAGGGCCGCACGACCACCCGGGCGCCCCCCGCCAGGTGGTAACGCAGGCCGTCGGTCGGCGGCAGCCCGCCCTCGCCCGCCGCCAGGTCGTCCCACGACTCCACGGTCCTGCCGCCCAGCGTCGCCGGCGGTGTCGCGCGCAACCGTGCCATGGCGCCGCCGATGAGCGCCAGGTCCGCCACGCGGAAGGACAGCTGCGACGTGGCGTGCAGGCCGTACCGTCTGGCCTGCTCGTCGAGCAGGTCGAGCAGCGTGCGCCCGGCGCGCTTGGCCGTGGCGGCGATGCCGGCGACCGTGAGCGCGGCGCCGATCCCGTCCTTGTCGTGGACGGGCAGGCCGTGCTCGCCGCCGACGCTGTGGCCGAGCGCCTCCTCGTAGCCGTAGACCAGCCCCTCACCAGCCCGCATGATCCACTTGAACCCGGTGAGCGTCTCGGCGTACCGCACGCCGTGCGCCTCGGCGATCTTGCCGAGCAGCGTCGAGGACACGATCGTGGTGGCCACCAGCCGGTCGCCGCGGGTGTGCGTGATCACGTGCTCGCCGAGCAGCGCGCCCACCTCGTCGCCCGTCAGCATCCTGAACCCGCCGCCGGCGAGCGGCACGCCCACCGCGCAGCGGTCGGCGTCGGGGTCGTTGGCCAGCACCAGGTCGGCCTCGATCTTCGCGGCCAGATCCAGCGCGAGGTCCATCGCGCCGGGCTCCTCCGGGTTGGGGAAGGCCACGGTGGGGAAGTCAGGGTCGGGGTCGCGCTGCTCGGCGACCGTCGCAGGCTCGTCGAAGCCGGTCCCGCGGAAGGCGCTGACAAGCGTCCGGTGGCCCACCCCGTGCATCGGCGTGTACGCGACGCGCAGGTCACGCGCCTCGCCCAGCGGCAGCTCGGCGAGCGCCGCCAGATAGGCCTCGACGACGGTCGCGTCGAGCACCTCGCCCTCGCCGAGCGGCAAGGAGCCGACGGGGGCGGCCGCGTCGATCGCGGCCGAGATCCAGCCGTCCACCGGCGGGACGATCTGCGACCCGTCACCCCAGTAGACCTTGTAGCCGTTGTCGCGGGGCGGGTTGTGGCTCGCCGTGACCGTCACACCCGCGTCGGCGCCCAGATGCCGTACGGCGAAGGCGAGCACGGGCGTGGGCAGCGGCTCGGGCAGCAGCGAGGCGCGCAGCCCGGCGCCCGCCAGCACGGCAGCGGTGTCCCTGGCGAAGACGTCGGACTTGTGGCGGGCGTCGTAGCCGATGACCACGTGCTTGCCGGGGCCGAGCACGGCGGCCAGGCCGGCCGCGGCGCGCATCACGGTGACGCGGTTCATCCGGTTCGGGCCGGCGCCGAGCTCGCCGCGCAGGCCGGCCGTACCGAACTCGAGCTTGGCGCCGAAACGGTCGGTGAGCGCCGCGGGATCGTCGAGCAGGCTCTCCAGCTCCGCCCTGGTCTCGGGGTCAGGATCCTGGGCGAGCCAGGCCAGCGCCTGGTCCCTCAGCTTCACAGTTTGTCGACCACCTTGGCCAGCAGCACGCCCATCCGCGCCGCCGTGGCGCGGCCGACCTCGAGGACCTCCTCGTGGTTGAGCGGCTCGCCGACCAGGCCGGCGCCGGGGTTGGTGACCAGCGAGATGCCCAGCACCTCCGCGCCGCCCTCGCGCGCCGCGATGGCCTCCAGGACCGTGGACATGCCGACCATGTCGCCGCCGAGCGTGCGCAGCATCCTGATCTCGGCCGGCGTCTCGTAGGTCGGGCCGCGGAAGGCGACGTAGACGCCCTCCGCCAACGACGGGTCGACCTCCCGGGCCAGCGTACGCAGCCGCACGGAGTAGACCTCGGTGAGGTCGATGAAGGTGGCGCCGGTCAGCGGGTTGGCACCGGTCAGGTTGATGTGGTCGCTGATCAGAACCGGGTCGCCGACGTTCTGGGTCTCGGGCCGCAGCCCGCCGGCCGCGTTGGTGAGCACCACCGTGCGCACCCCGGCCGCCAATGCCGTGCGCACGCCGTGGACGACCGGCTCGACGCCGAGGCCCTCGTACAGGTGGGTGCGGCCGAGGAAGATCAGCGCGTGGCGCCCGGAGGGGGTGCGCACGACGCGGATCTTCCCGGCGTGGCCGGCCACGGCGGGCGGGGCGAAGCCCGGCAGGTCGGTCACCGGCAGCTCGACGAGCGTGTCGCCGATCGCGTCCGCGGCGGGCACCCAGCCCGATCCCATCACGAGCGCCACGTCGAAAACGTCGAGCCCGGTGGCCTTCCTCAGCGCGGCGGCGGCCTCCTGGGCGTGCACATAGGTCATCTCAGTAGTTTAGGAGGAGCCGGTCAAGCACCCGCACTCCGAACTGGAGCGACTCAACCGGGACACGCTCATCCACACCGTGGAACATCGCCGCGAAGTCCATGTCCTTCGGCAGACGCAGCGGAACGAACCCGAACCCGCGCACCCCCAGGTCGGCGAAGAAGGTCTTGTTGTCGGTGCCGCCCGACATGCAGTACGGCACCGCCCGCGCGGTCGGGTCCTCCGCCTTCAGCGCCGCGATCATCGCCTCGACCAGCGCGCCGTCGAACGTCGTCTCCAACGCGATGTCGTGCTGCACGAACTCGCGGCGCACGTTCGGGCCGAGCAGCTCGTCGACGGTCTTGAAGAAGTCGTCCTCGTAGCCGGGCAGGAAGCGACCGTCCACGACCGCGCTCGCCTGGCCGGGGATGACGTTGGCCTTGTAGCCCGCCCCCAGCATCGTCGGGTTGGTCGTGTGGTGCAGTGTCGCGCCGACGAAGCGGACCAGCGGGCCCAGCCTGTCCAGGACGGGACCCGGGTCCTCGGGGTCGAACGGCAGGCCGAACGCCTCGGACACCTCGGTCAGGAACCGCCGCACGGTCGGAGTGAGCGTGATCGGCCACTCGTGGCCGCCCAGCCGCGCCACCGCCTTGGCCACCTCGGTCACCGCGTTGTCGGCGTTGAGCATGGAGCCGTGGCCGGCCGTGCCGTCGGCGACCAGCCGCATCCAGGCCAGGCCCTTCTGCGCCGTCTCGATGAGGTAGAGCCGCAGCGACGGGTCGACCTCCAGCGAGTAGCCGCCCACCTCGCTGATCGACTCGGTCACGCCGTCGAACAGGTCCCGGTGGTTGGCGGTGAGGTACTTGGCGCCGTAGACACCGCCCGCCTCCTCGTCGGCCACCCACGCGAAGACCAGGTCACGCCTGGGCCGCCGGCCCTCGCGGACCATCTGGCGCAGGACGGCCAGCATCATCGCGTCCATGTCCTTCATGTCGACCGCGCCGCGGCCCCAGATGTAGCCGTCGCGGACCTCGCCGGCGAACGGGTCGACGCTCCAGTCGGCGGCGTTGGCCGGCACCACGTCCAGGTGCCCGTGGACCAGCAGGGCGGGCAGGGACGGGTCGGTGCCCTCGATCCTGGTGACCACGTTGCCCCGGCCGGGAGCGCTCTCGCTGTAGTGGGCCTCGACGCCGACCTCGGCCAGCCGGGCCATGACGACCTCGGCGGCGGCGCGCTCGCCGGGTCCGCTCCCGTCGCCGTAGTTGCTGCTGTCCACGCGGATCAGCTCGGCGGTCAGCTCGGCGACTTCCAGTTCGGCGGGGGTCATGAGTACTCCAGGCTCTTGCGCAGGAATCCGCGCTTGTAGGCGCGGGTGATGAGGGTGACGTTGACGTCGGTGACGTCGTCCAGCGGGCCGACGACCTCCGTCAGGAACCGGTAGAGGTCGGCCTCGTGAGCGACCGCCACCTGGACGAGCATGGTGTAGGTGCCCGAGGTGGCCGCGCAGTAACGGACCCCGGGGTCGCCGGTGAGCCGCTCACCGACCTGGTCGAGGCCGTGCGGGCGGACCCGCAGCCACAGCTGCGCCTCGACGTCCAGGCCCAGCAGCGAGGGCTCGACCTCCGCTCGCAGCATCAGCAGCCGCCGCTCCAGCAGCGAGGCGACCCGGCGCCGGGCGGTCGGCACCGAGACGCCCAGCTCGTCGGCGATCGCGGTGAACCCGATCCGGCCGTCGCTGACCAGCAGCTCGGCCACCTCGCTCTCCAGCGGGGACAGCCCGTCGTGGTCGGGCAGCTCCACCGGCGGCGACGGGGGACGCAGCAGCGCCACCTCCTGCTCGGTGAGGTACGGCGCGTGCCACTCGGCCACCGTGCGGAAGGTGTGCAGCACCACCTGCGTCTGGGTGCCCGCGACGCCGTCGATGCCGTGCACCTCGACGTTGAGGATCTCGTGCAGCGCGGTCCTGCTGGGGGCGACGAGCTCGGCGCCGATGTCGGCCGCGCCGGTCACCGAGTAGACCGAACGCGTGTCGGGCCTGCTCGCCAGGGCGTCGGCGACCGCGGCCGCGGTGCCGGGCCGTACCTGGACGTGCAGGTGGACCGGACGGCCGTGGCCGGAGCGCAGGTCGTCGTAGATCGCGGTGACTTGCACCGCGCCCTCGGCGATCAGCCGTTGGAGCCGCCGGGCGACCGTGCGCTCGTGTTCGCCCACCGCCCTGCCGATCTCACCCCACGACGCGCGAGGGCTGACCTGCAGCGCGGCGACCAGGCGCCGGTCGAGAACGTCCACCTCGGGCTGTCTCCATGTCGGGTTTGTAAATATGTGGCGAGATATTTGACTGTTTCGGTCGTCCGGATGCACAGTAAGCCATCCCCGCACGCGAAGCAAAGGAGCCCCAGTGGCAACCCCCTCCCTTGAGCATTCGCCACTCGGCATCCCCCGAAGCCGCGGCCGCCAGCTCCTGGCGGCCAACGTCGGCAACGTGGTCGAGTGGTACGACTGGTACGCCTACAGCTTCCTGGCCGTGTACTTCTCCGAGCAGGTCTTCCCCAAGAACGACAACCCTCTCGTCCCCGTGCTGAGCGCGTTCGCGATCTTCGCTGTGGGCTTCTTCATGCGACCGCTCGGCGGCCTGCTGGTCGGCTCCTTCGCTGACAGGTTCGGCCGCAAGGCCGCGATGACGTTCACGATCGTGCTCATGGGCGGCGGCTCGCTCCTGCTGGCCGTCACCCCGACCTACACGGCCGCGGGCGTGCTGGCGCCGATCATCCTGACCCTCGCCAGGCTCATCCAGGGCCTGTCGGTCGGCGGCGAGTTCGCCGCCGCCACGACGTTCCTGGTCGAGTCGGCCCCTCCGGGCCGCAGAGGCCTGTTCTCCAGCTTCCAGTACGTCAGCACCACCATCGGCCAGCTCCTCGCCTCCGGCCTGGCCGCCCTGCTGGCGACCATGCTGGTCAAGGAGGACATGGACGCCTACGGCTGGCGCATCCCGTTCCTCATCGGCGCCGTCATCAGCCTGGTCGGCCTGTGGATCCGCAAGGGCGCCGACGAGACCTCCGCCGTGGCGCAGGAGATCCAGGAGGGCAGGGCCGAACGGCCCAAGCTCTTCGAGTTCCTGACCCGCTACCCGAGCAAGGCCGCCCTGATCGTCGGCATCACTGTCGCCGGCACCGTCGCCTACTACACCTGGACCACCTTCCTGCCCACCTACGCCCAGCAGAACGTCGGCTTCGACAAGGCCATGTCCCTGCAGGTCGGCACGATCTCGCTGCTGTTCTTCATGGTGCTGCAGCCCGTGCTCGGCATGCTGTCGGACCGGATCGGCCGCAGGCCGATGCTCATCGCCTTCGGCCTGGCCTTCACCCTGCTGCCGGTGCCGCTGCTCAGCGCGCTGTCGAACTCCTTCGCCAGCCTGCTGACCATCCAGCTCATCGGCATGGTCTTCCTCGGCTGCTTCACCTCGATCTCGGCCGCGGTGAACTCCGAGCTCTTCCCGACACGCGTGCGGGCCTCGGGCGCGGGCTTCCCGTACTCGCTGACCGTCGCCATCTTCGGCGGTACGGCGCCGCTGATCGGCACCGCGCTGAAGGACGCCGGCAACTCGGCACTGTTCCCCTGGTACATGTCGGCCCTGGCGTTGGTGTCGACCCTGGTCTACGTCTTCGCGCTGAAGGAGACCAAGGACCAGCCGCTGTCCTAGCTAGCCGCCCAGCGACGTGCAGGGCCTGCCGCGCAGGTCCTTCACGTAGTCGTCGGGGGCGCCTGCCTTCTCCGCCGCGTCGGCCAGGATGCCGAGGTAGCGGGCGGAGGGCAGGCCGCCCTCGTAGCTGTCGAGGACGTAGAACCAGGCGACGACCTCACCGTCGAGCGTCTGCACCCGCAGCCGCACCTTGTGGTAGAGGCCGCCGGCGGCGCCCTCCCACTGGTCGAGGGAGTTCTCGTCCCACTCGGGCACGTCGTAGAGGACGACGAAGACGTGCTCCTCGGGATCTTCCACGATCGTGGAGAGCGCGCCCTCCCAGCCGATGTCCTCCCCGCCGAACGTCAGGCGCCAGCCCTGCAACCAGCCGACGCCGCGCATCGGTGAGTGGGGGGCGCGCACGGCCATCTGCTTCGGGTCCATGTTGGAGCCATAGGCGGCGTAGACAGGCACAGCCACCAAGGGTAGCCCCGTTCGTCGGCGGGTTGCGAGATGCGGGACAATAGGACACGTGACAAGGATCGTGATCATCGGTGGCGGACCAGGTGGCTACGAAGCGGCCCTCGTGGCCGCGCAACTCGGCGCACAAGTCACGATGGTCGAAGAGGACGGCCCCGGCGGCGCGTGCGTGCTGACCGACTGCGTGCCGTCCAAGACCCTGATCGCGACCTCGGTCCGCAAGCAGGCGCTGCTCGACGCGCCGTCCCTGGGCGTCCACTACAGCGGCGGCTCCGACGGTGACGTCGGGGCGGCCGAAGTCGACATGCCGCTGGTCAACAAGCGGGTCAAGGAGCTGGCGCAGGCGCAGTCGGCCGACATCGGGACACGGGTCGCCGCCGAGGGCGTCGAGATCGTCAAGGCTCGCGGGCGCCTGGTCGACCCGCAGGTCGTGCGCGCGGGTGACCGGACGATCAGGGCCGACGTGGTGATCGTGGCGACGGGCGCCACCCCCCGCATCCTGCCGGGCGCCGAGCCCGACGGCGAGCGCATCCTCACCTGGCGGCAGCTCTACGACCTCGACGAGCTGCCCGAGCACCTCATCGTGGTCGGCTCCGGTGTCACGGGGGCCGAGTTCGCCGGTGCCTACCGCTCGCTCGGCTCCGAGGTCACGCTGGTCTCCTCCCGCGACCGCATGATGCCCAACGAGGACGCCGACGCGGCCGAGGCCCTCGAAGAGGTCTACCGGCGGCGCGGCATGAACGTCATGGGCCGCTCCCGCGCCGCGTCCGTCAAGCGCACCGCCGACGGCGTCGTGGTCACGCTGGAGGACGGGCGCACCGCCGAGGGCACCCACGCTCTGATGACGGTCGGCATGGTCCCCAACACCTCAGGACTCGGGCTCGAGGAGGCGGGCGTGACCCTCGACCGGGGCGGGTTCATCCAGGTCGACAAGGTGTCGCGGACCTCCGCTCCCGGCGTGTACGCCGCGGGCGACTGCACGGGCGTGCTCATGCTGGCCTCCGTCGCGGCCATGCAGGGCCGCATCGCCGTCTGGCACGCGCTCGGCGAGGCGGTGCAGCCGCTGCGGCTGGCGACCGTCGCCTCCAACATCTTCACCGATCCCGAGATCGCCTCCGTCGGCGTGTCGCAGAAGCAGATCGAGGCGGGGGAGATCGAGGCCAACGTCGTCAAGCTGCCGCTGTCGACCAACGCCCGGGCGAAGATGCAGGGCTTCAACGACGGCTTCGTCAAGCTCTTCTGCCGCCCGCACACCGGGATCGTGCTCGGCGGCGTCGTGGTGGCGCCCAGGGCCTCCGAGCTGATCCTCGCGGTGTCCGTCGCGGTGCAGCAGCGGCTCACGGTCGACCAGCTCGCCCACACCTTCGCGGTCTACCCGTCGCTGTCCGGGTCGATCACCGAGGCGGCGCGCAGGCTGATGCAGCCGACCGCCGCGATCGGCATCTGACACCCGGGCCGTCCGGCGGGCGTCCGGCGAGCGGGTGTGGTCAGGCGCGGTAGGCGCGCGGGCGCCGGGCGGCGCTCGCCCAGAGGGTGAGGGTGACGGCCAGCCCGAGAGAGCCGACGACCACCAGCACGAGCCCGACGGAGATCCTGGGCCCCGCCTGCGGCTGCGATTCGACGTCCAGGCGCATGGCGCTCTGCTCCTCGGGGGTCGGCGACGGCGCCGCCGTGGAGTAGCCCTTCACGCCCTCGGGAAGCGTCTTCGGCCTGCCGGTGGCGCCTGTCAGGTCGAGGTCGTCGGCGAAGGTGAAGTCGGCGTCCTGGACGTTGGCGCCGCGCAGGACGGCCCCGTCCATCTCGGCGGAGCTGAAACGCGCCTCGCGCAGGTCGGCGTCGCGGAAGACGGCGTTCGGCGCCTCGATCGAGATGAGCTCGGCCTCGTGCAGCTTCGCCTTCGTGAAGTCCGCCTTGCGGGCGTTGGCCTGACCGAGCTTGGCGTCGGCGAGGTCGGCGCCGACCAGCTTGGCCAGCGTGAGGTTCGACTGGCCGAGCACGGCCCTGGTGAGCCTGGCGCCGCTCAGGTTCGCTCGCGGGAACTGCGCCTGGGTGGCGCCCACGTCCACGAGGATCGCGTTCCGCAGGTCGGCGTAGTCGGCGTGCATCTGACCCAGGTCGGCCTCGCTCAGGTCGGCCTCCCTGAAGTCGGTGTACTTGGCGGTGACCTGGGTGAAGTCGGCCTGCTTCAGCGAGGCCCGCCGCAGGATCGCCCCCGTCAGGTCCTTCTGGGCGAGGTCGACGCCGTCGAGCTTGGCGCGCGTCAGGTCGGCGCAGCGCAGCGTCGAGGGCAGCGCGCGGCCCTTGGTGAAGTCGGCTCCGCGCAGGTTCACCCGGTCGCCGGGACGGCACGGCCCCGCCTGGGCGAGCGCGGGAGCAGCCGGCGCCAGCGCGAGAACGGGCACCGGAGCCACGGCGGCGCATAAGGCGAGGGCGATCAGACGGCGCAACAGGGCCTCCTAGACACTGGCCCCGAGGTCTGCCAGGCGGGTGGTTTTGCCCCTACTTTACAAAGCGGACCCCCGTCCGCGCGCGGCGAGCCCGGCCGTGCACGCGAAAGCCCCCGGTGACGTTCACCGGGGGCCTTCGCTGTCAGATCAGGAGGCGGAGCCTGTCACCAGTCGCCGCCGCCGAAGTCGCCACCACCGAAGTCGCCGCCGCCGAAGTCACTCCAGCCGCCGCCACCGCCGAAGTCGCCGCCACCGCCGAAGTCACCTCCGCCACCGAAGTCGCCGCCGCTCGCGTCGGAGTAGCCCTCGGCGTAGCCGGCGCCGTAGCCGCCGTAACCCCAGCCGCCGCCGAGCAGGCTGCCCATCATGGTGCCGACGAACATCATGGTCATGATGTCGCCGAAACCGCCGTAGTAGCCGTAGGCGTAGGGCTGGTAGGCGGGACCCGCGTCGTAGTACGGCCGGTACTGGCCGTTGACCATGACCTGGCGGGTCTGCGGGTCGTAGCCGCTCTCCACCGCCATGGCGTCGGCCGCGCAGGCGGGCACGTCGCGCGGGGCGCCGCCGGGCGGGGCCCAGCGCACGTCGCGCACCGAGGGGCCGTGCTGCGGGTTGAAGAAACAGGGCGCCCGCCGCTCGGGCACGGGCTGGTTGTTGACCTTGGCCTTCACCACGGCCAGCGCGTAGCGGCCGTCCTCGAGCGTCGTGGTGACGTCGCGGACCTGCTCGGCCTGCGTCACCGCGGCGAGCTGCGTCTTGGCCTTCTCGTAGGAGTCGAGGGCGGTCTGCCACTCGGTGATGTTCTGGCCGCCCTGGCCGGCGAGCTTGACGTCGGTGTCGAGCACGGTGATCTCCTCACCGAACTTGGTGACGTCCTCCTCGACGGTCGTCTTGACCGCGGCCAGCTCGGCGGCGCGCTGCGCGGCGAGCTTCTTCTTGCGGTTCTTGGAGTACAGGAAGTAGCCGCCACCGCCGGCGAGAGCCAGCACGCCGATGCCGATCAGCGCGCCCGTGCCCGAACCGCCGGAGCCGGCGGAGCTGCCCGAGTCGAGAGCGGAGGACTTGCCCTGAGCGGCCGCGTTGACGCGGTTGACGAAGTCGCTCATGCCGGTGACGACGTCGTCGTTGCTGCTCGTCGAGAGGTTGGCGAGCTGGCCGGCCAGCCCGCGCTTACCGAAGTTGGCCGCGGCGAGCAGCGAGTTGCCGTCGAGCACCGCGACCGCGTACTTGCCCGTCTTGCCCGCGGACTTCAGCCCGTTGCCGAGGGCGGGAAGGTAGGCGGCGGGGTCGGTGACGGTGCCGTCGGGGAAGGCGGCCACGTAGACGGGCGTGCCGGCGTCCTTCAGCGTGGAGCGGATCTCCGCCTGCTGGTCCGACGTCAGGGTGGCGCCGGAGCCGACGTACAGCCGGTCCTTCTGGTTCTTCCAGTAGGAAACCACCGTGTCGGCGTCGGGTGGAGCCGCGGCGTGCGCGGCGGGCGAAAACGCGAAGACAGCGAACAGACCGGCGATCAGAGCCGCGATCGCGGCCGTCGTCCGGCGCAGCGGATGGGTCATGGGCAGCAAGCCTCCTTCGTCCTTCAGGACGAATGAGCGGTTGGCAAAGTTCCTCTTCTGCGAAACTACCCGCTATGCGTCCTTGATCTCGCAGATGGTGGCGCCCGCGGTGACGGTCTGCCCCACGGTGGCGGCCAGGCCGGTGATCGTGCCGGACTTGTGGGCGGCGAGCGGCTGCTCCATCTTCATCGCCTCGAGCACCACCACCGTGTCGCCCTCCGCCACGCTGTCGCCGTCGGCGGCCACGATCTTGACGATCGTGCCCTGCATGGGGCTGACCAGCGCGTCGCCGCTCGCCGCCGCCTTCTTGGCGCCGCCGGCGGCACGCCGCGCCGGCTTGTTCGCGGCCGGCGCGCGGCTCCCTGAGGCCAACCCGGCGGGCAGTACGACCTCCAGGCGCTTGCCCCCGACCTCCACGGTCACCGTCTCCCTGGCGGCCGGCTCGGCGACCTCGGCGGCCCCCTCGTACGGCGGGATGCCGCCCGCCCACTCGGTCTCGATCCACCGGGTGTGGACGGAGAACGGCTCGGCCGTGAAGGCGGGGTCGTGCACCACCGCTCGGTGGAAGGGCAGCACGGTCGGCATGCCGTCGATCTCGAACTCGGCGAGGGCGCGGCGCGAGCGTTCGAGGGCCTCCTTGCGGGTACGGCCCGTGACGATCAGCTTGGCGATCAGCGAGTCGAACGTCTGCGGAACGGTCATCCCGGCCTCGTAGCCCGCGTCGAGCCGCACGCCGGGCCCGGCGGGGGCGCGCATGGCGGTCAGCGTGCCGGGCGCGGGCAGGAAGTTCCTGCCCGGATCCTCGGCGTTGATCCGGAACTCGATCGAGTGGCCGCGCAGGACCGGGTCGTCGTAGCCGATCGCCTCGCCGGCGGCGACGCGGAACATCTCGCGCACCAGGTCGACGCCCGCGACCTCCTCGGTGACCGGGTGCTCGACCTGGAGGCGGGTGTTGACCTCGAGGAAGGAGATCGTGCCGTCCTGGCCGACGAGGAACTCGCAGGTGCCGGCGCCGACGTAGCCGGCCTCGCGCAGGATCGCCTTGGAGCTGCTGTAGAGCAGCTCGGCCTGCTCCTCGGACAGGAACGGCGCGGGCGCCTCCTCGACGAGCTTCTGGTGGCGCCGCTGCAGCGAGCAGTCGCGGGTGCTGACCACGACGACGTTGCCGTGGGAGTCGGCCAGGCACTGGGTCTCGACGTGGCGCGGGCGGTCGAGGTAGCGCTCGACGAAGCACTCGCCGCGGCCGAACGCCGTGACGGCCTCGCGGACCGCCGAGTCGTACAGGTCGGGGATCTCCTCGAGGGTCCTGGCGACCTTGAGGCCGCGGCCGCCGCCGCCGTACGCGGCCTTGATCGCGATGGGCAGGCCGTGCTCCTCGGCGAACGCGACGACCTCCTCGACGCCCGCGACCGGGTCCTTGGTGCCCGCGACCAGGGGCGCGCCGACCTTCTGCGCGATGTGCCTGGCCTGCACCTTGTCGCCGAGCGCGGCGATGGCGGCCGGCGGCGGGCCGATCCAGACCAGCCCGGCGTCGATGACGGCCTGGGCGAAGGCGGCGTTCTCGGCGAGGAAGCCGTAGCCGGGATGGACGGCGTCCGCGCCGGTCTCGGCGGCGACGCGCAGCAGCTTGTCGATGTCGAGGTAGGTCTCGGCGGGTGACTGGCCGCCCAGCGCGTGGGCCTCTCCGGCGACCTTGACGTGGAGCGCGTCGAGATCCTGCTCGGCGTAGACGGCGACGCTGGCCAGGCCGGCGTCCTCACACGCCCTGGCGATCCGGACGGCGATCTCGCCACGGTTGGCGATCAGAACTTTCCGCACCGACGTCTTTCCTTTCTCCACCGGCCTGCAAAGGAGTCTAGGGGCGGTCACCTGCCCAGGTACGCGCCACCGTTCACATGGAGGACCTGCCCGGTGAAGTGGCCCGCGCCGGGGGAGGCGAGGAAGAGCACCGTCTGCGCGATGTCGTCAGGGGTGCCCGCGCGGCCGTTGCGGGTGCTGTCCACCCGGTGCCTGACGCCCTCGGGGGTCAGCCGGCCGCGGAAGAACTCGGTGTCGAGGACCAGCCCAGGGGCCACGACGTTGGCGGTGCCCCTGGAGCCCAGCTCCGCCGCCAGGTCGGCGGTCCACGACTCGAGGGCGGCCTTGGCCGCGCCGTACGAGCCTGAGCCGGTGCCGCGCGCCGCGATGGAGCCGAGCGAGATGATCCTGCCGCCCTTGACCAGGCGGGGCAGGAGGGCGGTGGTGACCAGGACCGCCGACAGCAGGTTGGCGTTGAGGTTGGCCCACCAGGCCTCCGCCAGGTCCATCAGGTCGTCCTCGCGCTTCTGCCTGTCGAGGTTGGTGTTGCCGCCCGCGTTGTTGACCAGCACGTCGACGGTGCTGGGCAGGTGCGGCAGCGCCTCCTGCACGGCGACGGGGCTGGCGGCGTTGAAGGCGACGTAGGAGGCGCCGCCCCCGAGCCTCTCGGCGGCCTCCTTCAGCACGTGCTCACGGCGACCGGTGATGGTGACCCTGTCGCCCTGGGCGGCGAACGCGGCCGCGATGGCGTAGCCGATGCCGGTTCCGCCGCCGGTGACCACGACCTCGCGCATGGTTGTCCCCCTTATATCCGAACAATCCTCTGGAGGACCATAGCCGCTCGGCATAACGGAGGGCGACGGCGGGGCCGGATGCCTATCGTGAGGGCGCCCGTCGGTCGATCCTGGAGGAGCGTATGACGCACAACTTGCTCGGTGGCAACCCTGCGGAGATGCAGCAGATGGCCACCCAGTTCACCCAGCAGGCCGAGGCGGTGCGCAGCACGATGGCGGTGCTGGACCGGGAGGCGGCCAAGGTCGGCACCGCCTGGACGGGGCCGGGGGCCGAGCGGTTCGGCGGGGCGTGGCAGAACTACCGGGCCGCGTTCCAGCGGATGTCGGAGGAGCTGCAGGAGGCGGCTCGGATGATCAACACCTATCGCGGCAACATCGAGTCGGCCACCCGCTGACCCCGCTGCCCTCTCGGACACTCCGGCCCGGCGGACAGGTGACTGCCGGGCCGGGGCCTTCTCCAGGGCCTTCTCGCGGAGCGTTTTCAGGGGCGCTTTCAGGGGCGTTCCTGTGCGCGGGCGGGGGTCTTTCCGGTTTTTCCTGGAGGGTCTTCGCCGGTTCTGCCGGAAACGGCTACAGCGCGGCAAAAGGGGCAGGCTAGGCTCTGACTCCGTGATCGGAAGGGTCCTTTTCGCGCTCAGCGTGGCGATGACGTTCACGCTCGTGCCGGTCGCCGCCCAGGCCGCCCCTGCCAGATGCGAGGAGAGGCTGGACGAGGGCCTGACCGAGATCGGCACACCGTGGGCGCTGACCCGCCTCGACCCGCGAAGGGTCTGGCATCTCACCAGGGGCGCGAACGTCACGGTCGCGGTGATCGACAGCGGCGTCGCGCGGCATCCGCTGATCCCGCTCCGCAAGGAGATCGACTACAGCGGCACGGGCAACGGCGACTGCGTGGGCCACGGCACCGCGGTGGCGGGCATCATCGCCGGCCGCTACCGCGGCGACTTCCCCTTCTACGGCGTGGCCCCCGACGTCAGGCTCGTGTCGCTCAAGCAGACCAACAAGAAGACCGGCGACGTCGGCGTCCTCGTCCGGACCATCAAGGACGCGGCCGACATGGGCGTCAAAGTGATCAACATCTCCACTCAGACCACCGACCAGCCGGACCTGAGGGCGGCGGTCTACTACGCCCTCGACAAGGACGTCGTGATCGTGGCAGCCGCGGGCAACTCCGACCCCAAGGAGAAGGACAGCAAGGAGTACCCCGCCGCCTACGAGGGTGTGCTGTCGGTGGGTTCGGTGTCGGCGCAGGGCCAGCGTTCCGACTTCTCCAACACCGAGTCCAAGGTCGATGTCATGGCGCCGGGCCAGGACGTCACCAGTACGTGGCCCGACGGGCTCCTGATGGAGGGGCTCGACGGGACCAGTTTCGCCGCGCCGTACGTGGCCGGGGTGGCCGCGCTGGTGCGCTCTCGTTACCCCGGCCTCACCCAGGAGCAGGTACGGCGGCGCATCGAGGTGACCGCGGACGGCGCGCTCGGCGTCGGCACGGGAGCGGGCATCGTCAACCCGTTGCTGGCCGTCACGGCGGTGCTGCCGGCCGAGCAGGTGGAGCTGGCCCCTCCGCTGCCGCCGCCGCTGCCGAAGGACGCCGTGGCGAAGGTGCCCCCGGTCGACGGACGGGTGATCACGGTGGCCGCGATCGTGGCGGCGTCGGCGCTGGCACTCGCGGGCGCGATCATGGCCGTGCGGCTGGTCATGCCGTTGGGCAGAGCCAGGCGCTGGCGAGCCGGCCGGCCGAATTGATTACGACTTGACGGTGAACTGTCAGGATCTGCGGCGAAACTATCGTTACGGGTGGGGCAAATTTGGTTCAATGTGCTCCGATCATGATTTGTCGTTGAAAGGTGGATCATGGACGCCTTGTCGCTGGGAGACCCGGAGCGCTTCGGTGACTACGCCATCGTCGGACGGCTGGGCGAGGGCCCGCGCGGCGTGGTCTACCTTGGGCGCGAGTCCGATGACGGAGAACTGCGCGCCATCAAGCCGCTGACCGGCGAGTCCGCGGAAGACAGCGAGACCCTCGACCGGTTGCGCAGCGTCAAGCGGATCTCCAGCGCCTACGTGGCCCGCGTGTTCGACGTGGGAGTCGAGGACGGCACGCCGTACGTGGTGCGCGAGCACATCGAGGGCCGCACGCTGGCGGAGACCGTCGAAGAAGAAGGCCCGCTCACGGATGACGCGCTCGAGCGGGTCGCCGTCGGCGTGCTCACCGCGCTGACCTCAGCGCATCTGGCGGGGGTCACCCACAGGGGCCTCACCCCGCACAACGTCATCCTCAGCGCGGACGGCCCGCGCGTGACCGACGCGGCCATCGGCGAGCCCGCCGGCGAGCTCGGTTACCGCTCGCCCGAGCAGCTGAAGGAGCTGCGGTACGGCCCGCCGTCCGACGTCTTCTCGTGGGCGGCGACCGTGGTGTACGCGGCCACGGGGCGGGCGCCGTTCGAGCACGAGACGCAGGCCGTGCTGAACGAGAAGCCCGACGTGGGCCCGCTGCCCCAGCCGCTGCGCAGGGTCGTGGTGTCGGCGCTGTCGAAGGAGGTCGCCAAGCGGCCGACCACCTACACCGCGCTGCTGCAGCTCCTGGGGGACAAGAACGCCGACAAGCTCGTGGCGGGCGCGCCCCTGCCCGCGGTGGTCGTCCCCGACCCCGCGCCGCCCCTGGAGGGCACGCTCAGGCTGCCGATGTACCGGACGCCCGAGCCCGAGCCCGCCGCGGCACCGCCCGTGCCGGCCGCGCCCCAGGCGTGGGGCCCGCCGCCGGCCGAGGCGCCGGAGCAGCCCGCGCCGCCGCAGGGCCCGCACCCTGTCGTCTCGGTGCCGGCGCAGGCGCCGCCGCCGAACCGCAGGCCGTTCCCCGTGGGTCTGGTCGCCGCGATGGCGGCGGTCGTGACGATCTCCGCGGTCGGGCTGTGGGGTGCCAACCGGTACGCGGGCACGCAGACCATCACCGCGGTGGCGGCCGAGGGCAGGCAGCCCGCCGACGCCGTACCGAGCCCGAACGGCGAGAGCGCGGTCACCACCTCCGGTAACGGGGTCGGGCAGCCGCAGCCCCAGCCGCAGGGCACGCAGCAGGGCCAGGGCCAGGGTCAGGGCCAGGGCAAGGTGGCGGTGCCGTGGGCCAAGACGCCGGCGCCGGACTCGACGGACGTCATGCCGTTCGAGCTGCCGACCGACGACCCGAACAGCCCGCTGCCCGAGCCGGAGCTGACCTCGGTCAGCTCGCCGGCGCCCGTGCCGACCCAGAACATCGCCGTGCCGCCCCAGACGGTCGCTCCCGTGCCCAGCCCGGCGGTGACGGTGACGGTCGAGCCCACGCGCAAGGCCGAGGACAAGCGCGAGGACAAGCGGGAGGACAAGCCCGAGCACAAGCCCACCAAGACAAAGGAGGGCGAGCCCGAGCCGCCGGCGGACGAGCGTCCGACGCCGACACCCACCGAGGACCGGCGGCCGCCGCAGCAGGACCCGACGCCGACGCCGACCCGCACGGAGGAGCCGCCGAGCAGGACGCCGGAGCCGAAGCCGACGGAGACGAGGACGGCCGACCCCAGGCCCACCGAGCCGAGGCCGACGGTGACCGTGACCAAGCCGGCGGAGCCCCAGCCCACGGTGACGGTGACCAAGCCGGCGGAGCCCAAGCCCACGGCGACGCCGACCAAGCCCGCCGAGCCCCAGCCGACGCCGACCAAGCCTTCGGAGCCACCCGCCGAGACGACCAACCCGTACACGCCGGCCCAGGCCTGCGGCGGCGGCGGGTTCTACGTCCAGCGTCAGGCGAGCTTCGCCGGTGGCACGACCTACCAGCTGTACAGCGACAGCACCGGCTACAACTGTGTGGTCACCATGAAGACCGCCAAGATCGGTCAGCTGACCAGCGTCAGCGCGACCCTGGAGGTTCAGGGCAAGTCTCCCGTCACCGACAGCGGCTCGTACAAGTACTACGCGGTCGCCAAGGCGTACGGGAAGGGCAGCTGCGTGAAGTTCTCCGGCAGCACGGACCAGGGCAGCACCAGCTCCGGTTTCGCCAACTGCGGGTGAGCCGCCTGATACACGTAAGTAACCAGAGCTCGACTTCTGCGAAATGAACCGGGCGGATCATGGCCGAAAGGCGTGATCCGCCCGATTCATTTCCTGGGAGATCCTATGAGCGAGCCGCCACAGCTGGACGCGGACTTATCCCAGCACACCGTCGCCGCAACCACCTTCCGCGACATCGGCGCCGACTTCGTCGCGGCCGTGAACCACGCCGTCAGGGAACTGGAGGAGCTCGGCAACTGGCCGATCGAGGAGGAGTCGGATCGGAAGTTCGCCGAGTGGTACGCGCCCAAGCGCGTGGAGATGATGAAGCTGCTCGGCCAGTTCGGGCTGGCCTACGGCGACGTCGGCGACAAGCTGTCCATCATGCGGGACAACGTGGCGGTGGCCGACTGGGCCAGCGCCGACGACATGACGGTCCAGGACGTCCCCGTCTACGAGCTGCCGGACCTGCAGGGCTTCATGCCGAAGGGCCCGATGCCGTGATCGCCGCCGCCTTTCCCGTCAACCGCCTGATGATGACGTTCATGGCAGGCACCGCAGGCACGCTGGTGGGCCTGCGCGTGTGGGCGGGAGTCGTCGCCCCCGAGGCCTCGCCGGACAAGCTGCGCCGCGCCGCGCAGATCTTCGACGAGCTCGCCGACGCGATCGACGGAGGCGACGACCCGAAGAGCGGGCTCGCCTACCGGGCCGACCAGGCCTACGCCTCGGTGGTCAAGGACAACACGGGCGCCGGGATCGACTCTTTCTCCACCGTCTACAACACCAACATCAGGCCGCTGCCCGCCGCTTTCGTGGCCGACCTGCGGGTCGTGGCGATGGTCTGCACGGCCTACGCCAAGATCGTCGACGATGTGCGCCGCCGCTTCGCCGAGGTCGAGAACGACCTGCTGCAGATGGTGTGGATGGTCATGTTCCAGCCGATGACCACGTGGCTGTACGCCGTGGCCACCGTCAGGATCGTCAAGCTGATCAAGACGGCGCGGCTGCTCAAGGCCCTCTTCGGGGCGAACGCGGCCAAGATCTTCAGCGCGGGGTTCCCCTCGTACGCGCTGACCACTCTCGTCTACGCGACGGTGGACGGCATCGCCTACGCCGGTGGTTCCGTCGGCATCAAGGCCATGGTCAACCTCGCCCACGGCCAGCCGGTCGGCTCGGCGAAGGAGAACGGCGCCGAGTTCATGCGGATCTGGGCGGGCAACACTGGTTATGTCCTGGGTTACGACGCCGCCAAGTTCCCTCTGCGGAACCTGCCGTCCAGCCGTCTCACCGAGTTGTACGCCAGGCTGGCCGGCTCCGGCCTCGGCTACACCCCCACCTACAACCTGTCCGACGGCACGGACGGCCCGATCGCCACCACGCCCGAGGAGTGGGCGGGCAAGATCGAGGGACACGGGCTGCGCGCGCTGATCTTCCCGCCCGGCTGGCTGCCCGGCCGCTAGTACGGCCGGTAGCCGCCGCCCCGCTCCAGGGACGCGATGCCCGGATGGTGGGCCAGGTCGCCGTAGCGCTGGTAGGTGTAGAGGACGCCGGCGATGATGTTGTCGACCGGCTCCAGGATCCGCTTGTGGCCCGGCAGGCTGTGGGTGTCGAAGGTGGGCGGGATCGTCTGCATGAGCCCCTGTGAGGGCACGCCGTTGCGGGCGTTGATGTCCCAGTTGTTGATCGCGCTCGGGTTGCCGCCGGACTCGTGGTGGATGATCGTCCAGATCCGCTCGATGTCCTTGGGGTCGTTGGGGTCGAGGTCGCTCACGTCGATGCCGCGCCTGCGCATGATGCCGGCCATCTCCTCCGATCTGATGACCCGCAACGCCTCCTTGATCCACTCGACCACCTGGGCGCGCGGCGCGGGCACGTCACCCGCCGAGGAGACGCCACCTCCGCCGTAGCCGCCACCGCCACCGCTGCCGCCCGCGCCCCCGCCGCCCGTCGTGCCGGCGCCCGCGAGGTCGGTGGTCCGGCTCAGGTCGGTGCGCGTCCACTGTGTCTTGGTCCCGTTGCCGGGGACGAAGTCACGCTCGAGCGGGTTCTTGATGTTCTTGAACGTCTCCTTGCGCAGCTTCAGGGCGTTGCCGATGGCGGTCCTGGCGTCGTTGACGGCGGTGTTCGCCTTCGTGACCTCGCTCTCGGCATCGGCCACCGCCTTGGTTCCCATGTCCGTCAACCCCTTGGTCACGCCGTCCGGGTCGTCGGGGTTCAGCTTGGCCCAGTCGCGCCTGTACTCGCCCGCGCGGATGACGAGGTCCTCGCGGATCCACCTGACCTTGCCCTCCACGGTCTCGAGCACACCGGCCGCCGCCTCCACGGCGTTGGCGCAGCCCGCCAGCGCGTCGTGCATCCCGTCGCCGGCCTTGCCGTAGCCCTCCATGTACGACTGGAAGGAGGTCGCCGAATCGCCGTGCCACACCCGGCCCACTTCCACGACGGCCTTGCCGAGCTTGCCGGTCTCGTCCAGGGCCTCACTGGCGATCGTCCGCCATTGCGAGGCCATCGTGCGGATCGCCCCTGGGTCGCAGGTGACCTTGGTCACCAGCGCGTCGAGCTTGGCCAGGCCGGGAACGCTCTCGTCGCTCATGGCTGGTCGGCCGCGCGGATGTTCGCCTGCACCTTGTCGAGGGCGCGCTCGACGCCCCCCAGCTTCTCCCTCGCCTCGCCGAGTTCGCCGGTGATGTGGTCGCGCCAGATGGCGTCGATGTCCGCCGCCAGGTTCTGCGAGTTGTCGTACTTGCCGAAGATGTCGGCGTCGGTCACCTTGCTGGGCGGCGGCGTCTTGTCGGGCAGAATGTCGGCGGGAATGAGCACCTTGGCCGCGTTCGCCGCGACACCGGCGCATTCGTCCAAGGCTTGGAAGTAGACATCGAGACCCGCCACCGGCTGCGCCTCCCCGAGATGCGTATCTGGACAAGATCGAGCATAGCGGTCAGGGAGTTTCGTCAACATTCGCGCAGAGAAGCCGTTGTCCGAGGTCGTCCCCGCGGACGAGCCCGAGCCGATCGTCGTGCGCACCTGACCGGGCGAGCTCGCGGCGGGACGAGGACCTGTGCGGAATTCTCGACCGGCTTCGTCGAGAGTCTGGCAGTATTGCCCGCTAATGAGTCTTATGTGGTCGATGGGGCTGGTGTGACAGGCTTCACCGTTCGTTGGAACAGTGTCAGGCGACGCGGCTCCGACGCGAGGGAGGAGGCCGCGTTCATCAGGGACGTCAGGGACAAGGTGCTGGCCGCCTTCGCCGAGGCCGGCCGTCCGATGGGTCACGACCGGTACGGAGCCGAGGTGGAGAAGGCCTACCCCGCGATGCGCGACGGCATCCTCGACGCCCTCAAGAACTACGCCGACGAGGTGGAGCGCTCCGGCGACGGGCTGAAGGGCACCTCGCACACCTACGAGACGGCCGAGCGGCCCGAGGCCTGATCGCCGGTGTGGCTCGACGGTGTGCCCATCCCGGGGTTCGCGCGGCCGTGGATCGGCTGGGTGGTCGGCATGGACTGGCCCCAGGGCGACGAGAAGGCCCTGTTCCGGCTCGCCGACGCGCTCGTGGCGGCGCTCTACGAGGTGGTCGGCGGCCCGGACGGTGACCCGTCGAGGAGCCTGCTGGGCAGACGGCCGCCCGACGCGGACGAATGGGACGGCGACGCGCTGCAGGCCTTCGTCAAGCACGTCCTGACCACGACGCGGGGACACCAGGCCGACGCCGTCAACCGCCTGGCCGCCATGGCGCTCGCCCTGAACGATCTCGGGGTCCAGCTCGAGTACACCAAGCGCATGATCAAGTTGACCGTCGTGCTGCTGGTCGTGCAGATCGGCGCGGTGATCCTGCTGCTCGGCACCCCGCTGGCCGGGCCCACGTTCAAGTGGATCGGCTTCCGGGCGCTGCTGAGCCGCGCCGTGATCGCGCAACTGGCCAAGCGGCTGCTGTTTTGCTGCGGGCTCTTCGGCACGATCATGGGCGTGATGGACTACGCCATCCAGGCGAGCCAGTCACGCAGGGACCACGTCGACGTCGGCCAGGTCCTCACGTCCGCGGGCACCGGGGCGCTGTCCGGGGCGCTCATGGGCCTCGGCGCCGGGCTGCTGCCGACCCGGTCGATGCTGATCTTCATGGCCCAGTCGGGCGTGGTCGGCGGCATCACCGCGCTCGTCACGGAGGTGTGGAGCGCGGTCGGCAGCGGCCGGCCCGTGGACTGGAAGCTGGTGGCGGAGGGGCTGACCTCCGGCTTCGTCGGCGGCATCGACCGCACCGGCGCGGGCGGCGGCGCGCACTCCGGCCCCGGCAAGACCGGCGCCCACCTCTTTCCCCCCGACGTTCCCCCCGACGGTACGGCGGGGCCGGCCGCGAGCTCGCTCGACGGCGTCGCCGCGGCGACCAAGCGCCTCGACGAGGACGGCCCGGCCACCTCGAAGCCGGCCGCCGATCCCTTCCTGGACGGCATGCGCACGGCGGCGCACGAGACGGACCGCGTGGCCGATGGCGACATGACCACCCTGGCGCGTGCCACGACCGACCGGGCGGCCGACGGGGCGCGGGCCGTGGGCGGGCAGGCGGCGGACGTCGCGCGAGCCGTACCCGACGAGATCAGGACGAGCCCGCACCGCGCGGACGACGGGACCCAGCCCGTGCCCCCGGTCAGGAGCGACCAGGTCCGCCCGCCCGCCCGCGCCGAGACGGCTGCCCGTGCGGAAGCCCCCGCGCGTGCGGAGGCTCGTGCGGAGACGCCTGCCCGGGGCGAGGCCGGGACGGTGTCGAGACCGGCGGCCGTGCCGGAGCGTGGGGCCGGGGGCGAGGTGACCCACGAACGGGCCGGACGCGCGGACGCCGATCCGGATCCCGGCGGCAGGCCGGACGCGCGCCCCGAGCGGACGGGCAGGCCGTCCGGCGACCCCGAACGGCCCTTCACGCATGCCAGGTCGACGGACCGGGGCGACGGCCCCGCCGCGCACGGCGACGCCCCCGCCTCGCACGGCGACGCCCCCGCCGACCGTAGCGGGGGGACGGTGAGCCGCGGTGACGGGCCTGCCGACCGTACCGGGGGGCCGGTGAGCCGCGGCGACGGGTCCGCCGGCCGTACCGAGTCGACCGGGAGCCGGGGCGAGGGGGAGGGCCCGCGGACGCCGGAGAGCGGTGGCGGGGCCCGCGCGGACGGGCCCGTCACCCGGGTGGCCGAGAGCACCGGCGCCCACGCCGACGGGCCGGTGGCGCGAGCCGGCGAGACCTCCTCCGCGATGGCGGAGCGCAGGCCCGAGCCGGCCAACCGGATCGAGGGCCTGATCAACTGGAGCACCACCCGCGCCGAGCCGCCACCGTCGTGGCACGGCATGACGCAGGAGCAGTTCGCCGCGCTGGCCGCCAAGGGCACCGTCGGCGACCCCGTCGTGCTGTCCAGCGGCACGGAGTCGGTCAAGGTCGAGCGGGTCACGCTGACCGACGGAGGACCGGCGGCCAGGAAGGAGACCGCCACCACCGAGATGCGCGACGCCGAGCACCTGTCCTCGATGCTCCTGCGCTCGCTGGGTCTGGACGTGCCCCCGACCCACCTCGTCGACGAGCACACGCTGATCACCGGCTGGGTCGAGGGCGAGCGGCCGGAACTCCGCTGGCACGGGGACCGCTGGGAGCTGCCCGAGCACGTCATGCACAGCCGTGACGCCGTGCTCATGGGCCTGGGCGACGCGCTCATCGGCAACTACGACCGGGCGCACGGCGACGGCATGCGGGTCGGCGACGACGGCCGTCTCCGCGGCTTCGACCACGACAAGACCTTCCGGCCGATGATGCCCGATCCGAACAGCCCGCTGACGAGGCTGTTCTTCCGGGAGGTGGAACCGGGCAGGTTCGACTGGGCACCGAACCCGATGTCGGTGCGGGACATGGCCACCCTCAAGGCCGCGGTCGAACGGTTACGGCCGGAGTTCGAACGTCTGGGCAGGGGCGACTGGTTCGCCAACGTCCAGTTCGTCCTGGACAAGGTGGCCGAGCACGCGGGCGGCGCCGACTCGGTGCTCAAGGCCCCGGTGGACAGGCCGTTCTTCTGGGCGGCCGACGAGGATCTCGCCGCGCGGGCGCGCGCCCATCGCGCGGTCACCGACCTGTCGACGGACCTGAGCCGTCCCCTGGTGGACCCGCGCGAGCAGCTCGCCGCGAGGACCGGGCGCGGGAGCGTGGGGGACCGGTTCGTCAACGGCGACGAGGGGTTCGCGGAGCTGGTCGTCCACCGCGACGGTTCGGAGGCGCTGGTCCTCCGTGACGAAGCCGCGAGGCGCGCAGAGGCCGAGGCGCTGCTGCGCGACGCCCTCGGCCTGGACGGCCCCGCCGTCCTCAGGATCGACGACGACACGGTCCACCAGGCATACGGCAGTGACCGGCTCAGGGCCGCCGTCCAGTCGGGCGTGCGGAACTCCCTCGTGATCGACACCATGCGGGGCCTCGAGGAGGTCGTCGAGTTCAACGACGGCACGTTCGCCATCCGCCGCGAGTTCGACGACATCGAGACGGCCGACCGGGCGGAACTGGCCGCGCTCGAGCTCGGCGCGGTGAAGGACGGCACGTCGGGGGTGTACCGGGCGGACACGACCGTCATGTACGAGCACCGGCTGGGCGCGAACCAGGGGGAGCTGGCCAGACGCGGCCTCCACACGCTGCTGATGGCCGACGGCCCCATTCCCGCCGAGCTGTTCCAGCGGATGGTGGCCGACAATCCGCTGCTTGAGCGGATCAGCGGGGACAAGGGGCTGTGGTCCCAGCGCGACATCGACGCGGTCACCACGAAGCTTCAGGAGCTCGGCCCCGAGTTCGCCCGGCGCGGCCTGGCCGACCTGCACGAGCGGATCAGCGACAACTGGGCCGGCCTCGCGCGGCCTGCGCAGGACGCGCCCGTCCCGCTGGGTTCCCTGGACCACGGCCCCCGCCTGGTGCCCGACTACTCCGGTACGCCGTGGCGCCCGCCGGACCAGCCGATCCCCGCCCTGCCGCACCTGCTGGAGGGCACCAACCTGCGGCAGGTCAACGAGCTGGCGCACGGCGGCGATCCGCTGGCCGACGCGATGCTGCGCCAGGCCAGTGCCGAGCTGGCCCTCCTGCCGCGACAGGAGGGGACCGTAACGGTCAGGGTGCCGGAGGAGTGGGTCCCCGCGAACCTCGCGCCGGGCGCGGAGTTCGCCTTCAAGGGCATCCTGGAGGGCGTCGACGACCCCCGCTTCCTCGGCGACGAGCCGCGTACCGTGCGCCTGACCATCCGGGCCGGCGACTACGTGGCGGCGGAAGCGCTGTCCGGCCGGCCCCACCACGCGCTGTTCCGCGTCGACGCGCCCTTCAAGGTGCTCGCGTTGCAGGAGTTCTCCCACGGGGAGCGGCACTACTTCCTCGTCCAGGCGCCCGACGGGATGGGCACCGCCGCCTTCGCCGAGCCGGTCCACCGGGCCACGCCCGAACTGAGCCCGGCCGCCCGGCACCATTACGACCACCACCGGGTGGAGACGGGGGCGGGTATCTGGCTGCGCGATCCGGCCTTCTCCCACGACATGGGGATCGAGCGGTCCGCTCTAGAGGTGCGCTCCATCGACGGTGCCTACTACGTGGACGGACACGGCGGCCCTGACGGGCTGATGGTCGGCGGCAGGACCGTCAGGGCCGAGGATCTGGCGGCGATCATCCTGAACGATTCCTTTCTCCAACACGACGATCTGGTCATCCTCGCCAACTGCAACGTGGGCGCCCACACCTACGCGCAGGAGGTGGCCAGGCTCACCGGCCATGTCGTGGTGGCGGCCGACTCGCGGGTCAGGGTGGGCCCCTACGGCGACATGTTCGCGATGGACGCCGAGCACGGCGCCCTGGGCGGTCGCGGGAACCTGCGGATCTTCCTGCCGGACGACGTCGTGCCGCCCACCGCCTGGGAGCGGGTCAAGTCGGCGGTGCGCGGGTTCTTCGGCGTCGACGACTCGGTGACGCGTTCGGCCGAGCCGTACGCGCGGACGCTGGAGGGCGTCAGGGCCGGCATCGCGGGCTACGAGAGGTTCGCGGCCCGGGTGGAGGCCATGGTCCGCGACCTTCCCGAGAGCTCGCCGTTCCGGCGGCTGGCGATCGAGGAACTGGTGGCCCTGCACACCTACGCCAACGGGCTCGACGCGCCCATCGACAGGGCGATGGGCGACCCGAGGCTGCTGCCGCCGTACGAGGAGCACGTGCGCGGCATCCTCGGCGCGCTCGACACGCTGGGGGAGTACCAGGCGCCGTTCACCGGGCAGGCCCACCTCAGCGTGGTGCTGTCCGAGGCCGACAGAGCGGCCTACACGCAGGGGGCGGTCGTCTCCGACCCCAGGTTCACCACCGCCTACCGCGAGCCGCGCGAGCCCGTCGCGGTGCCCGGCCGCGTGGACTTCGTCATCACCTCCAGGACGGCCCACGACATCAGCGTCGCCGCCGGCGACCCCGCCGAAGGCAGGCTGATCTTCCGGCCGGACACCGAGTTCCGCGTGGACCGGGTCGACGGTGACACCGTCTACGTCAGCGAGGTGGCCAGGTCGGGCGACGGCTGGGTGCCCTGCGCGTGCGCGGAGGGCACCCACTGGGGCACCAACGGCGCCGCCGGGCTGCTGCTGCTCAGCAAGGGCGGCGACGGCGAGACGTACGTGCTCATGCAGCACCGCGCCGCCACCTCCGACGGCGGCGGCACCTGGTCGCTGCTCGGCGGTGCCAGGGACCTGAACGAGGGCGCCGTGGCCGCCGCGCTGCGGGAGGCCGCCGAGGAGAGCACGCTGGACCCCGCCACGGTGCGGATCCACGGCCGCCACGTCAACGACCACGGCGGCTGGTCCTACGAGACGGTCATCGCCACCCTGCCCGAACCGGTGGACATCAGGCCGTCCTCGTGGGAGTCGCAGGGCATCCGGTGGGTACGGCTCGACGAGCTGACCACCCTCGACCTGCATCCCGGCTTCGCCGAGAGCTGGCCGGACGTGCAGGCGGAGATCCACCGGGCCATCGACTGGGACACGGCCGCGCCCAGGGACGTGTCGCGCACCCTCTACCGCCACGACGAACTTCCGGCCGGCGACGTCGACGCCCTCCTGGCCAGGTTCGCCGAGGAGGGCGTCTCCGGAGAGCTCGTCCGCGGGAACAGCCGGCTGCCGGAGGAGGGCGTGCCGGTCGAGAGCGTCATCCGCACCGCCTCGGGTGACACGCTGCCGCCCGGCACGGCGCTGCGGGTGATCGCGGTGGAGCGCGACGCGACCATGCCGGACGGCAGGCGGGGGATCAGGCTCTACCTGACGGAGGGGAACGCCCCGGCCCGCGTGCCGGACCTGAGCCACCGGGTGCTCAGCGTGGACCAGCAGCGCTTCACCGCCGCGACACGGACGGAGTCGCCGGTGGGCGTCGGCTTCAGAGTCTTCGGCGACCTGGAGGACGCGGCCGTGACCAACAGGATGACGGGGGCACGTCCGGTCGAGGGCGCGGTCACGGTCGGCATCAGGTCGGACTATCACGCCTTCCGGGTGGGCGACGTCCCGGTCCCGGTCAGGGACCTGGCCACCATGCTGGCGCTGGACCCGCGGCTGGTGGCCGAGCCCGGCGCCGCGATCGTGCTGCGGGGGCCGCACGCCGCCCACGACAAGCTGCTCATCCAGGAGCTGGCGGACCTGACGGGCCGCGTCGTGATCGCCTTCGAGGACCCCACCAGGCGGTGGCCGATGGACGGGGCCGCGAAGATCTTCCTTCCGGAGGCGGACCAGCCGGCCCCCGCGCACCCGCACCAGCCGGTCCCGGCGGGAGACCCGCCCACCCTCGGCGGGCTGGGTGCGGAGTGGCCGGAGGGACCGGCTCCGGTGCGGCCGGCACCCGACCTCCAGACGGTCAGGGAGTTCGCCCGCCTTCGCGAGCTGAGCAGCACAACCTACAACCTCGACTTCCAGGGCAGGACCGACACCGTCGAGTACGCCAGGGCGGTCGCCGAACGCGACTGGCTGGAGGCCAGGCTGGCCGAACGGATGAGGGATCGCGCCGAGGCCGCCTACATCGACCAGCACGCCGCCATCCTCCTCGAGACCAGGGCGCTGGCCGACGAGCTGGGCATGGACGTCGAACGGCTGCGCGCGCACCTTCGCGACGAGCTGGTCACCATGCTGGCGGACCGGCCGATCTCGATGCGGGTCAGCCCCGAGACGCTGCGGGCCGTACTGGCAGAGGGGCGGTTCAAGACGCAGTTCGAGGTCGCGAGCTCGGGCGGGGTCTACGACAACGTCCTGCGCTCCGCCTACGAGGAGAGCTGGTTCGGCTATCCCGCCGACCTGACCCCCGAACTGCGGCCGGTCTACGGCTACGTCAACCTGTACGAGCGGATCTCCGACCCGTCCCTGATCGGGATGGGCACCACGAACCGGGTGTCCGAGTACGGTGAGGTCCAGGTCACCCTGCGTCCCGAGGTCAGGGACAGGTCGACCTTCTGCGTCGGCGACTCCATCGAGGTCACCGAGACCGCGGTGCCCAGCAGGATCAACGACCCACGCCCCGAGTCGTACGCCGCGGCTCCCCTCCGCGGGTTCGACCCCGCGAAGGAACCGCTACGCGGTGTGCGGCGCGACTACGCGGGTCTGGACTGGCAGAACAACGCCTACGTCGAGGCGCAGATGCACGGCGGCGTGAGGGTGAGCGACATCAGCCATGTCGTCTTCACCGTCCGGCCCGACGCCGGCCTGGTGGCGGCGCTGGAGGCGGCGGGCATCGACTGGTACTACGTCTATCCCGGGAGTACGCGATGATCAGAACGGTGGGTCGCAGGTCCGACGGGGCGATCCTGGTGGCGCTCGGCGAGGCGGCGGTGATCCTGCCGCCCGGCACGCACGTGCTGCCGCTGGCCTCCGCGCTGGCGCACGCCGAGTGGGAGCCGGTCGACGAGCAGCCCCCCGAGCTTCCCGCGCGCCTGGTCGAGGCGCTGACGAGGAAGGACGGGGAGCTGCGCGCGGCCGTCAGCCCGTTCATCCGCGAGCTCATGGAGCGGCGGCGTCAGGGGAGGTAGGCGGTCTGGATCAGCCGCGCGCCGGACTTCCGGTCGACGAAGTAGCCACGGCCGACCGGCAGCGGCTGCGGGCGGATGTTGCCGAAGACGTAGCCCTCGTCCTTGTTGCCGGACATGACCAGCGCGGGGCTCGCCATGTCCTTGATCTTGGTGATGATCGGGTCGAACATCGCCCTGCCGACGCCGCCCATCTGCCGCGACATGATCAGGTGCAGGCCGATGTCGCGGGCCTGCGGGAGCAGGTCGGCCAGCGGCTGCAGCGGGTTGTTCGAGGTGGCGACCAGGTCGTAGTCGTCGACCACGATGTACAGGTCAGAACCCTGCCACCAGCTGCGGGACCGCAGCTGCTCGGGCGTCAGGTCGGCGGGCGGCAGACGCTTCAGCAGCGCCTGCCTGGCGTCGTTGATCAGGCCGGCGGCGGCGGCGCTCGACGCGGCGTAGCCGATCCGGTGCTCGGTGGCCGCCGAGTCGAGCAGCGACCTGCGGTAGTCGATCACGATCATCATCGCCTCGCGCGGCGTCTGCCTGGACACCACGCTCTCGGCGATGAGCCGCAGCAGGTTCGACTTCCCGCTCTCGGTGTCGCCCACCACGATGAAGTGCGGATCGGCCTCCAGGTCGAGCAGGACGGGCGCGAGCATGGCCTCGTCGATGCCGATCGGGATGAGCTTGCGCCCCGTCTCCTCGATCCCGGGCAGCATCTCGGCGGGCAGCACCGAGGGCAGCAGCCGCACGCCCGGCGCCGGGGGACCCTGCCAGGCGTCCCTGACCGTCTGCACCAGCGCGCGCACGCCCACCGACAGGTCCTCGGCGCTCTGCACGCCGTCGATCCGCGGCAGCGCGGACAGGAAGTGCATGCCTTCCTTGGTGAGCCCGCGTCCTGGCGTCCCCTCCGGTACGGCGAGCGCCGTCTTGCGGTTGATCTCCGACTCGTAGGCGTCGCCCAGCTTGAGCTCGATCCTGGTGCCGAACAGGTCGCGGATACCCGGCCGGAACTCCGACCACTTGTTGGTGGCGGCCACGATGTGGATGCCGTAGCCGAGGCCGCGCCCCGCCAGGTCGGTGATCGTCGGCTCCAGCGAGTCGAACTCCTGCCTGATGGTCAGCCAGCCGTCCACGACGAGGAAGATGTCGCCCCAGCCGTCGCCCTCGAACGAGCCCTCGGCGACCATCCGGCGATAGGTGGCGATCGAGTCGATGCCGTGGTCGGCGAACATGCGCTCGCGCTGCTGGAGGACGGTGGCGACCTCGGCGACCGTACGGCGGACGCGGTCGGCGTCCAGGCGGCTGGCCACGCCGCCGATGTGCGGCAGGCCGTCGAGGCCCGCGAGCGAGCCGCCACCGAAGTCGAGGCAGTAGAACTGCACCTCGCGGGGGGTGTGCGTGAGCGCCATGCTGGTGATGAGCGTGCGCAGCACCGTGCTCTTGCCGCTCTGCGTGCCGCCCGCGACGCCGACGTGTCCCGACGCGCCCGACAGGTCCAGCCAGAACGGGTCGCGCCGCTGCTCGAACGGCTTGTCGATGATGCCGATCACGGCGTGGAGCCTGCCGCGGCCCGACCAGTCGGTGGTCGACAGCCCGTAGGCGGGCGTGACCGACAGCGGCGGGAGCAGCTGCGCCAGGGTCGGCGCCTGGCCGAGCGGCGGCAGCCAGATGCGGTGCGCGGCGGGCCCCCGGTCGTGCAGCCGTCCCACCATGATGTCGAGCAGGCTGACCTGCGGCGTCTTCTCCTCCGCCGCGGCCAGCTCCTTGGGGGGCGTCTCCACCACGGGGACAGGCACGAAGGCCGGGCCGTACTCCACGACCTCGCGGACGGGCCCGCCGGCGGCGGAGGCCGCCGACTGGTAGGGGTCCGGCTGGTAGGGACCGGAGACGTAGGCGGCCTTGAACCGCGTCATGCCGGTGGTGTCGAACTTCAGGTAGCCGTTGCCGGGCGCGGACGGCAGCTCGTAGGCGTCGGCGACGCCGAGCACGACGCGGCTCTCCATGGCGGAGAAGGTGCGCAGACCGATCCGGTAGGACAGATGCGTGTCCAGGCCGCGCAGCCGGCCCTCCTCCAGCCGCTGGGAGGCGAGCAGCAGGTGGACGCCGAGCGAACGGCCGAGCCGGCCGATCATCACGAACAGGTCGATGAACTCGGGCTTGGCCGACAGCAGCTCGCTGAACTCGTCGAGCACGACGAACAGCGTGGGCATCGGCGCCAGCTCCGCGCCCTGCTCCCTGGCCCGCTCGTAGTCGCGCAGCGAGGCGTAGTTGCCGGCCGCGCGCAGCAGTTCCTGGCGGCGGACCATCTCGCCGTGCAACGCGTCGTGCATGCGGTCGACCAGCGGCAGCTCGTCCTCCAGGTTGGTGATGACCGCCGAGACGTGCGAGAGCGACTCGAGGCCGAGGAAGGTCGCGCCACCCTTGAAGTCGACCAGGACGAAGTTGAGGATCTCGGAGGAGTGCGTGACGGCCAGGCCGAGCACCAGCGTGCGCAGCAGCTCGCTCTTGCCGGAACCGGTGGCGCCGATGACCAGGCCGTGCGGGCCCATGCCGCCCTGCGCCGACTCCTTGATGTCGAGCTCCACCACGCGGCCGTCGGCGCCGAGGCCGATCGGCACGCGCAGCCGGTTGCGGCCCGCCCGCGGCCGCCAGGTGTGCTCGGTGTCGAGCCTGGTCGGATCGCCGACCCCGAGCAGGTCGGTGAGCGTGGTGTTGATCGACAGCACGTCCTGCGACTCGCCCCCTGCAGACCCCGACGAGAGCCTGAGCGGTGCCAGCTGCCTGGCCAGCCCCTCGCACATCAGGTAGTCGAGCTGGTCGGGATCGCCGAGACGGGTGCTGGTCGCCTTGCCTGCGTGGTCCAGCTTGATCATGTGGAAGGCGTCGCTCTGGATGTCCAGCCGCAGCATCGCCTTCTCCTCCACCAGCCCCGCGGCGTCGGACAGGTCGATCAGCGTCACACCCTGGATGGCGTCCATGCCGAGCTGGGAGTCGTGCGGCACGTACCCGCCGTCCACGATCACCACGTGGTACGGCAGGGAGTCGGCGGGCGCGCCCGGCTTGAACCTGGCCCGCTCCTTCAGCTCGCCCCCGACCAGCCGGTCGAGCTCGCTGAGGTTCTCGGCCATCAGCCTGACCTGCCCCGCCAGGTCGGTCTGGTCGGGATGCAGGGCGTGCGGGAGCCACTTGACCCAGTCCCAGTGCGCCATCGACTCCTTGCCCGCGCAGACCAGGATCCGCAGGTCGTCGGGGGAGTGGAAGACGACCATCTGCGCGATCATCGCCCTGACCAGCCCGCGGATCGCCTGCTGGTCACCGCTCAGCTTGATGCGGGCGAAGGAGCCGAGCGCCACGGAGACGGGCAGCTCGGAGACCGTCGCATGCGCCCTGACGAACCGCCGCAGCGCGCCGGCCGTCAGGGCGTCGAGGTCCTCGACCGGCTTGGAGTCCGGCGGGATGAGCTGGATGGCCAGCTTCTGCATGCCGGTGCCGAGCCGTACGGTGCCGAAGTCGGGGTCGCGCGGCCGGCGCTCCCACAGGCGTGGGCTCATGGCGATCCACCAGAGCGAGTCGGGCGCGGGGCCGCTCCACTCCAGCGCCTCGCGCTGCTGCCTGGCGGCCCTGCGGGCCTTCCTGCGGACCTGTGACAGGTAACGGAAGTAGTCGCGGCGCAGGCCGTTGAGCCGGTGCTTGCGCTCGCCCGACTGCCTGCCGAGCTGCCCGATGGTCATGCCCATCATGGAAAAGGCGAACAGGCCGCTGGCCACGTACATGAGCGGGTTGGAATTTCCTCCCGCGGTGAACATCAACCCCATCGCCGCCCCGCCGGCCACCATCGGCAGGTAGGTCAGAACCCCCATGAAGCCTTGACCCTGGACTTCGGGGATCTCGGGTGGGCTTTCGAGCAGGACCTCGCCACGAGGTGGCTTGGGGCTGGCACGGCGTTCGGGCCGTCGCACAATCACGATGCTCACACGGCAATTTCTTACCATCAATGCGGGTCTTTCCGCTTGCCCGATATGTTTCCTTCCGTGAAGTCGCTTGCTCATGGACCATCCCCGCAAGGCCCGATGCAGCAGGGCGCTCTCGCGCAGATCCCCGCGCCGATGCCGGCCTTGTGCCACGTCACAATCGTCGGCCCGCGCAAGAGAGCCGATCTCGCGCTGCCCGCGGACATCCCGCTGCCGCACGTCCTGCCCGGCCTCCTCCGCGCGATGGACGAAGTGGGCGGCGAGGCCACGTCCGCCGCGGGATGGATGCTGCAGCGCCTCGGCGGCGCGCCGCTCGACATCGGCCAGAGCCTCGGCGCCCTCGGCGTCCTCGACGGCGAGGTGCTCTACCTCAGGCCGCGCGACGCCGTCCTGCCGCCGGCCCTCTACGACGACGTCGCCGACGTGGTCGCGGGCGGGGTCAAGGAGGGGGCGGGCAAGTGGACGCCCGACCACACCCGCCTGGCGGGCACCAGCGCCGCGTGCGGGCTGCTGGTCATGGGGGCGCTCGCCCTCTACGCGGCCGGTCCGCCGTGGACGATCAGGGCGATCGTCGCGGGCGTGCTGGCGCTGCTGCTCCTGGTGACGGGTGCGGTCATGTCGCGCGCGATCGGCGACTCGAAGGTGGGCGCGCCGATCGGATGGGCGGCGCTGCCGTACGGGTTCCTGGCGGGCCTGCTGGCCCCCGGCGGCGCCGGCTTCTCCGCGCCCAACCTGCTCGCCGCCTTCGCCTGCACGGCGCTGGTGGCCGCCTTCGGCGGCGCGCTGACCGCCGACGGCCAGTCCGGATTCCTCGGTACGGCCATCGCCTCGGTCACCGGGGCGGCGGGCGCGGCGGTCGTCATGATCTGGGGCACCTCGCCCGCGGGCGTGGCGGCGGTGTCGGCGACCGTCCTGCTGGCCTTCACCCCGCTCATCCCCACGCTGTCCTTCCGGATGGCGAAGCTGCCGCTGCCGAACATGCCGACGACCGCGGAGGAACTGCGCAACGACAACCAGCTTCTCGACGCCACGCAGGTCAAGGAGCGCACCGCCAAGGCGCAGTCCTTCGTGACCAGCCTGATCGCCGCGGCGTGCCTGGTGGCGATGGGCGCGCTGTTCCTGCTGGTCATGGAGGGCGGGTGGGCCGCGAGGGTCATGGTCGTGGTGCTCGCGCTGACCCTGATCATGCGGGCGCGGGTCTTCCACGGGCTGGGCCAGCGGATCTGGCTGCTCGTGTCAGGACTGGCCGGGCTCGCGGCACTGGGGTTGTCCGTGAGCGCCGGCATGGGCGACATCGCGGCCGTCGCCGTGGGCGTCGGGCTGCTGTGGGTCGCGCTCGTCGCGGCCGGACTCGGGACCTGGCTGCCCACGGGCAAGCCCTCGCCGTTCTGGGGCCGCGCGGGCGACATCGTGGACCTCATGCTGATCGCGGCGCTGTTCCCGCTCGCGCTCGGCGTCCTCGACGTCTACACGTGGGTGCGCGGCCTCTCGGGCTGAGCGTTTCCATGATTGCGGAGTAAACCGGCAACCGATACGTTGCTGGACGTTTCCCCCTCCAGGACGGAGTAGCCAGTGCAGGACTTCGGGGACTTCGCGAACCTCGACATCGACAAGCTCCTCAAGACCGCCGACGAGCAGTTCGCGCGCGTCGAGGAGATGCAGAAGACCATGGGCGAGCTCGTGGGCCGGGCGCAGGACGAGGACGGCCTGGTCAGCGCGGAGTACACCAGCGCCGGCCTGACCGGGCTCGAACTGCACCCCAAGGCCATGCGGCTGAGCTCGGGCGAACTGGCGGAGAAGGTCAAGGCCGTCGTCCAGGACGCGACGGCCGACCTGCAGCGTCAGGTCAACGAGACGATGGGGGAGGTCTTCGGCGAGGACGAGAACCCCATGAAGTTCATCAACAACCCGGACGCCGCCCTGGAGCAGGTCAAGAACGCCGAGGCCGCCTACAACAGGACGTTCGAAGACGTAATGGGCGAACTCGACAAGATCCGCCGCCGCCTCGACCTCTAGAGCCGTGCGGGATGGGGGAACGACCAGGGTGTTGACGATCAGCTCGCGAAGGCGGACCTCAACACCCTTCTCGCCGCGTTCCGAGGGCCGGCGGGGTGCTATGCCTGCGCCGGTGCCTTCTCGTTCAGCTTCTTCTCCCAGTTCGCCTCAGGCAGATTGAACGTGGCCTCGCCGCCGCCGTGGGGATCGTTGACCTTGGTGTCGAGCTGTGCGGCATTCGCGATGTGCCACGCTTCACCGGCGGCGAAGATCGCTGCGGCTGCGGAGATCACAATCACTCTTTTGTTGAGTAGGTTGAGAGCGATTTGCTCCAGCGTCGCGTTGGCGAGCCAGCCCTTGATTCCGGCCGCCGCCGTCCCGACCCCGGGCAGCGCCTTGATGGCCAGCAACACCATGGCGATGGTGAGGGCAGTGGTTGCGAGGGTCAGCGCTGCGTAGGCCATGACCTTGCCCTCGAGGCTGGTCTGACCGACAGTGCCGGACCTGCTCGTGCAGATCGCCTTATCTCTTTCGGCGTCCTTGAGAAACGCCTCGACGTTCTTTTTGAACTCTTCCTTGTCCTCGCTGGTCCAGTCCGCAGGCGGCTTGGCGTTCAGGGCCTTCGTCAATGCCGCGGTGGCCGTGTCCAGCAGCTTGACGGTCTCGTCCCATTTCTCGGTCAGCGCCTTCTGCTTTTCAGGTTCGCAGGCCAATGTCTCGATGGCGCCAGGAAGGCCGAAAGCGGCCTTCGGATTCATCTTGATCGCCGCGTTTGCCGAGGATCTCGGGTTCGGCCCGAATTTCATGTTGATGAGGGCGGCGAACGTGGCGAGTGTCGCTGCTGTGTGATAGACGCTGAGATAGCCCATTGGCTCAGCCCTTCTTGTACTCGCTGGCGTTGTCGGCGCCCTCCCAGACCAGGCCGGACTTCTTCAACGCGGTGTTCCAACGGCCAAGGAGCTCGACGCCGGAGTTCGTGTATTTAGCCGCCGCGTCGCGCGAGCTGTCGTGCTGCATCCGCATGGGTGTGCCCGCGAGGCCGAAGGTCATGAGGTCGACATGATTGCCCTTGAGCATGTCGTGGACCTTCTTCATATGGGGAGCGGCTTCATTGATCACGATGTTGGCCACATTGTTGTAGTCCTCCTTGGAGACGACCTTGGTCTGGCCGTCCGAGCCCCCTTTGTTCTTGCCGTCGTCCTTGTTCTTGCCGTCGTCCTTGTTCTGGTTGCCGTTCTTCGGGTTGTCCTTCTTTCCGTCAGGGTTTCCCGTCCCTGGGGGGTTGCCGCTGGGCCCTCCGCCACCGCTGGGCCCTCCGCCGCCTCCGCTGGGGCCGCCGCCACCGCCACCCGGGATGTTCGGCGTCTCCGGGGCAGGGGTGTCCCCGGTACCGTCGCCTTCCCCGGGCTTTTCCTCGCCGGGCTTCTCTTCGCCCGGCTTTTCCTCACCGGGCTTCTCTTCGCCGGGCTTCTCTTCGCCGGGCTTCTCTTCGCCCGGCTTCTCTTCGCCCGGCTTCTCTTCGCCCGGCTTCTCTTCACCGGGCTTCTCTTCACCGGGCTTTTCCTCGCCCGGCTTTTCCTCGCCCGGCTTCTCTTCGCCCGGCTTCTCTTCGCCTGGTTTGTTGTCGCCGGGCTTGTCGCCGCCCGGGTTCATGGGGTCTCCGCCGGGGTTGGTCGGGTCGCCGGTCCCGTTGTCACCGGGGGTCTCGCCCGGCTGCTGGTCCGAGCCGTCGCCGCCGGAGTTCCCCTGGTCGGAGTCGTTCTGTCCTGAGCCGTCGCCGTTGCCGTCGCCGTCGTTGCCGTCCTGGTCGCCCTGGCCGTCGGAGCCGGTGTCCGGGTCGTCGATGTCGTCCAGGCCGCCCTCGAGATCGGCAGGGTCGGCGTCGCCGCTGCCCTCGACGTAGCCGTCGTCCCCGGACAGGTCGGCGCCGGCGTCGTCGGTGGCCGGGTCCCACGCGGGATCTCCCTCGGCCGCCTCGGGCTCGACGAGCCCCGGCTCGGTGTCCTCCGGCTCGCCCGGGTCGACGGCGCCGGAGTCGGTGGCCTCGCCCGAGCCGTCGGGCTGACCGGACGGGCCGGACTGGGCGGGATCGCTGGAGGCCAGTTCCGTCTCGGCCGCGCTCGACCCTTCCAGGTCGGCCGGCGCGGCGGGCCCCGTGACGGGCGCGCCGCTCGTGTCGACGGGCGACGAGGGCGCCGGTTCGCCGAACGCTATGGTTGCACCGCTCGCGCCCCGCGCGTCGTCGATGTCCCGTAAGCGATCAGGCTCGGCGGCCAGCCCCCAGTTCAGAAGGCTGTCCATGCTGCGTTGTTCGCTCACCCGGCCTCCGTCCCCCGGCTTTCAGTGATCCGAAACAGTAGCTCAAGTCGGGGCACTCCGGGCAGGCGGAGGGGCCGATCGTCCTTTTCGTTGACTCCGAATCGACAGCCGGGGTCAATGGCCCGCAATCCACCTACCTGCGCGTTTGCCGCCGAGCCGCCGTGTCGTTATCGAGCTGTGATCTGCATGCTTGTTAGTTATGTTGCGACGGGGGTCCTATGTGCCCTTTGATGTTGGATGCGGTGATCGCTCCCCGTCTCTTGACGGCTGAGGCCGTAAGGGGGGTGGCACTGCTCTTGCACAGGGCCACACGGCACAGGAGGTACCAGTGGCGGACATCGACTTCTATCAGGCGAGCAAAAGCCAGCTCGTTCGGGCCAGGGACCTCGTGGTCGCCGCGCACGAGGAGATGGAGGGCCTGCGCCAGGCCGTCATCATGACGGGCGAGAACCTCGCGACCGGCTGGGCGGGCAAGGCGGCGCAGACGTTCGGCCAGGCCATGATCGGCTGGGACGACAACATGATTCTCGTCCGCGACGACCTCTTCACCGTCGCCGAGAGGCTCGGCGCGAACGCCGAGACCTACCAGAAGGCGGACGACGAAGCCGACGGCGCGAACTTCGTCCAGGGTCTCATCAACCGCTAGGAGATCATCATGCCTCAGCACAACGATGTCGGCGCGCACGGCGCAAGCGACCGCGTCAAGGTCAACTTCGGGACGATGGACGTCGTCACCGGTGACCTCACGGCGATGGTGAACAGGTTCGAGCAGATCACCACCGACCTGCTGCGCGATCTCGCGCTGGTCCTCGGCACCGGCGACGGCCAGGACGAGAAGGGCGACGTCAACGCCTGGTCCGGTGGCGCGAAGACCTTCTTCGAGGAGAAGAAGGTCAAGTGGAACCAGCAGGCCGAGCAGATGCGCAACGAACTGCTCGCCGCCAAGAACCACGTCAACCAGGCCAGCGAGAACTACCAGATCGCCGAGCGCCACAACAAGGCCATGTGGTCGCAGTACTGAGGCCGGTCGACTCACCGGTCACCGCTTTCGGGTGGTGGCCGGATTTGTCGTCGTCATGAGGATGGAAGGGCATCATGGCAGGACCTGACGGCGGGTGGCCGGGTCTCAAGGGTGACGAGAACACCGTCGAGTTCAGCGTCGAGCGGATGCGCGCGATCGCCAAGGAGATGCGCGGCATCCTCACGGTCATGAACGGCAGGGGCATGGGCGGCCCGGCCAACCCCGGCGACCGGTACATGACCGGCGCCCTGGAGAGCGTTCAGGGGCACGCCAGGATCAGCCACAACGAGATCGGCAGCTGGTCCACGGCGAGCAGGTTCGCCCACGCGGTCGGCTCGACCGACCCGGACCCCGGCGGCGTGGTCAGTCTCGAAGGCAATTCGCGCGGCTTCGAAGCGGTCTACGCGAAGTTCGTCTCGACGTTCGAGAAGGTCGTGCAGGCGCTCGAGGACCACGCGGTCGAGTACGAGAAGAGCAACGTCTTCAACGGCGGCTGACGTCCGCCAATTGGAAGGTGCAGGGTGGCCAGCGAGTCGAACACCTACACGATCAAGACCGGCGAGGCTCCCGAAGCCGGTCAGGTGACGGCGTCCGCGGACCAGATCAAGGTCTGGCTGGACAACACCGATTCCGCTGCCGTGGTCCGGGCCGCCGACGCCTACTCCAGCGCCGCCTCGATGATCGGGCTGGCGAGGGAGTCGCTGATGGCCGCGGCCAAGGGGCTCAGCGAGATGTGGGGCGGCCCCACCGCCGCGCTCTTCCAGGCCGGGCTGCACAAGCTCGACACCACGGGCGACGAGCTGGCCACCAAGATGAAGGCGGTCTCGACGGCGCTCAGCGACTACGGCGGCACGCACCTTCCCGACGCGGTCACCAAGGTGAACGCCATCGAGCCGCTGCCCGGCACGTCTTCGGGCAGCTCGGAGCCCGCGCCGACGCCCACGGTCACCACCACGCCCAGTCCGACGTCGAAGCCCTCGGCGACCGCCACGCCCAAGCCCTCGCCGGGCCCGACGCCGCTCCCGCCGGGCTCGGACCCGGTGGCGGAGGCCAAGGCCAGGCGGGACGAGAAGGCGCGGCAGATCCTGGAGGATCTGAACAAGCAGATCGTCTCCCTCTACGCCCAGGTGCCGGACGAGGTCTCCTACGACCTGGAGATCCCGGCCCCGCCCAGCGCGACCGACGGATACCAGTCCACCAGCTACACCTCCCGGGACCGGTACCAGCCCGCCTTCAGGGGCGGCACCCCCGACGCGCCGGCCTTCGAGGACGGCGACACGCGACCCGGCACGGGTGGCGGTGTCGACCGGCCCGGCACCGGCGGACCCGGGCAGGGCCCTGGCACGGGCTCCGGTGACGGTGACAGTGACGGTGACGGATCCACGCCGACGAACCCCGAGAAGCCGGGCACGCCCCCGGGTACCCCGCCGGGCACGCCGCCGGGCACCGGCACCCCGCCCGGAGGCGACCCGACCGTTCCCGGCGGCAACGGCGACCCCGGCACGGGGACGGGCCCGGGTGGCACGGGCAGGGGCGACGGCACCACGCCACCGGTGATCGGCCAGGACGACGGCTCCCGCCAGACGGAGACGGCCTCCTACAGGCCGCTCCAGACCCCCCCGACCACACCGTCGACCACGCCGACGACCACACCGACGCTGACCACGCCGACGACGCCGTACACCCAGATCCCGGCGACCACGCCGCCCACCATCTCCACCACGCCGGGGCTGCCGAACACCGTCGTCGGGCCGACGAACGGCGCGCCCGGCGTTCCCTCGGTGATCGGCGGCGGGACCCTCGGCGGGCAGAACGCGGTGACCTCGGCGGCCGCCCGCGCCGGCTACGGCACGGGCATGCCGCACCTGATGGGCGGCTTGGGGGGCACCATCGGCGGCGGTGGCGAGAACGAGGAGAACACACACACGACGAACCTGCGGGAGGACCGCAACCCGTGGGCTTCCTCGCATGACGTGACCACGGACCTCCTCGGCAGGACGGGCGAGGCCTGATGGCTTCCCCCACCGGCCAGTGGCCGGAGATGACGACCGTGGGCGCGGTGAACCAGTCGCCGTCCTCCGGCATCCGCTTCGTCAAGGATCAGCTGAAGCCGACGTCGGCCGGTCTGGAGGACAACGCGGAGACGGCCGACGCGCTGGCCACGCGGACGAGCAGCGTCAGCATCTACTACCCCATGGCGCTCATGGGCGTGAAGAGCGCCCATGAGCAGGCCCGCGACCAGGAGGCCGAGTCGGCCAGGGTCGCCGGCGAGGCGCTCAAGACGTGGCGCACCGCGCTCACGATGGCCGACGCCAACTACCGCAAGTCGGATGAAGACAGCCAGTTCAAGCCGCCTGGCATCACCCCGGCGGGGCTCGGTGACCTCGGCGGTCTCGGGAATCTGGGCGGCCTGGGCAACCTTGGCGGCGCCGGCCTGAACCCGGGCGGCATCAACACCCCCGGTCTCGACCGGCCGGACCTCCACACGCCCAAGCTGCCGCTCGACGACCCGAACCTCAAGACCCCCGATCTCAAGACCCCTGACCTCAAGACTCCCGATCTCAAGACCCCCGATCTCAAGACTCCGGACCTGAACAACCCGGATCTGAAGACGCCGGATCTCAGGACACCGGACCTCAACAGTCCCGACCTCAACCGGCCGGACCTCAAGACCCCGGACCTGAACAACCCGAACCTCAAGACCCCGGACCTGAACGACCCGCGGTCGACGGGCCTGGCGGACTACCAGCCGCCGAACCTGCAGACACCGAACCTGCGCACCCCTGAAGTCACGCCGACCACCTACACGGGCGACCCGACCGCGTCGTACGGCAGGACAGGCACGGGCATGGGGACGGGCACGGGTACCGGCACGGGGCCCGGCTCCGGCCTCGGTGGCGCGGGCGCCGGCCTGGGCGGCGCGCGTGGCCTCAACGGCGCGGGCGGCGCGCCGATGATGCCGATGATGCCGCCGATGGGCGCGGGCGGCGGCCAGGGCGACAACAAGGAAAGGGAAAGGGACACCTACGAGCTTCGCGAGGACGAGGGTGTCTGGATGGACCAGGACGGTATCGCGCCCCAGACGCTGACTCACGAGGTGTGACCATGGGACCCACTTTGACGCGCTACGTGACCGCGATCAGCATCATGGCGGGCGCCGCCTTGTGGATCAGGCGGCTGTGGGCGGGCGCGGTTCCCCTGGCGTTCGCGGCGTGCGCCGCGGACACCGAACCCATCGATGGTGGCGGGCGGGCGTACAAGTCCACGGAGAACGGCGGCGAGACGACGGAGATCGCCGCCGTGCGCGACGCGCTGGCCAAGTTCGAGAAGGACCTGCAGGAACGCGCCGAGTGGGAGGGCCCGGCCTGGGCCTCCTTCAAGCCGTACCTCGACGACTTCAAGAATGAATGGAACAAGAAGGGCGAACATCGCAACACCTTGGGCGAGGCGGTCGGCTCCCCCAAGGGGCTGATCGAGGCCGGCGCCTACCTCGCCGAGGTCACCTCTCTGGCCATGCTGTCTCTGGCCGTCTTCATGCGGGGGACGTGGGCGGCAGGCCCCGCGGGAGTGGTGGCGGGTGAGACGGCCGCGAGCACCGTGGGTCCGCAGATCGGCCGGATCTCCACCGGGGCGCTCAAGAAGATGACGCTCGTCGGCCTCGCCATCACCCCCATCGTGATGGCCGTCATGCAGCTCGGCCAGCAGCAGGCGGCGAAGTTCCAGGACATGAAGGCGATGCCCGCCTTCGACGCCCTCGGCCTGCAGTACGACAAGGCCTCGGGCCGCATCATGCCGAAGACGGTCGGCAACCAGACCTTGCCGGGGATGCCCCAGGGGTCGACGGGCCTGCCGGACACGTTCCCGGTCTGAGCACGGCGGGGCGGGCCTCAGCCGGGAATGGTGAGGACCTGCCCCACCCGCAGGACCGTCGGGTCGGGGCCGATCAGGTCGCGGTTGGCGTTGTAGATCTCCCGCCACCGGGAGCCGTCGCCCCACACCTTGTCGGCGACCTCCCACAGCGAGCCCTCGTTCACCGACCACCGGTCGACGGTGGGCCGCTCCCACGACGGCAGTTGCTCGGGCACGTCCGACGTGTGCAGCGGCCGCCACACCCGGAACACGGCCGTCGGCGTGAAGCCGAGCGCCTGCTTCTGCGCGTCGGGCCCCAGCTTGGCCAGCCACGGAAGCTTCGAGGTGGCCCAGTTGCGCGCCGCGACGAAGCTGCCGAAGGCCATGCCGGACTCGGCGACCGCCGTACCGCTCTTGGTCAGCGTGGCCGCCCAGGAGGCGGCCGAGCCGCCCTGGAACAGGCCCTTGCTGAACGGCCCTGCGATGGGCAGGAAGACGCCCGCGAGGGTGGCCGCCGTGGTGATGCGCCCTGCCTGCGCGAACGTGAGGGGGGAGAGGTTGAAGATGCTCTCGCCCTTCATTCCCTGCGCGGCCATCTGGGTGCCGATGACGCCGCCGTAGACCCAGGCGGAGGTCTTGGCGTAGGAGCTGAAGCTCGCCGAGGCCAGCTTGGTCATGACCTTGACGTCGAAGGGGCGCAGAGCGGCCGTCTTGAGCATGTTCCCGATCTTCGGCACGACGGTCAGCCGGCCGGCGAGCGGCAGCCTGGACAGGACCATTCCCGCGGCCTTGAGCAACCCAGAGAGCCGTTGCAACAGCGCGACCGCGGCCATGACCAGCCTGGTGGTCCTGAGGTAGGCCAGGTAGGCGGCCCAGAGGGAGGCGGCCAGCCGCAGCGCGAAGAACAGCGCCGCCCAGAGCACGGCCGTCCTGACCAGCTCGACGATGGCCTGCTTGGTCATCTTGGTGGCGGAGAGGACGGCCTCGAGAACCTCCGCGACGCCGACGCAGCTCTGCTTGAGGGCGGCGCGGGCCTTCGGGTCGACGACCTTGCCCCACGCCGTTCTGAACTGGTCGGCGGCCCCGCCCTGCCACTCCTGCACGATCTTGGCCACCGCCGGGTCGATCGCCTGGTGCAGGCGATCGAGGTCGCGGTCGAGCTGGCGGTGGGCGCCGGCGGCCCCCATCAGGCGGTCCTCGATGCGGTCGTCGAACATCCGGGGCAGCGCGTGCCACATGGCGGCCAGCGTGCTGAACAGCGGCCCGGGATTGAGCACCGTGCCCGGATCGAAGTCCCAGCCCCACGAGGCGGGGTTCCAGTTCCAGGTGAACGGGTTGACGCTGGGCTCTCGCGTCATCGGGGCGCCGCCTTCTCGTAGGCGTCCTCGGACCGGTCGAGCGCGACGGCGATGAACTGCAGCGCCTGAAGGAGGTCGGACAGGTAGGTGTCCACGCTCTCGTAGCGTCCCGGGTCGCCGACGTAGGCGTCGGCGACCTTCTCGGCGCCCGGGGCGAGCCCGAAGTCCTGCCGGGTCAGCGCGGCCGGTGCGAAGGCGTGCCGCATCGCGGCGACGTCGTCCACCTGATCGGCACACACCCGCATGGCCCTGCGGAGCGAATCCGGCAGGTAGGTGAACCCTTGTGAATCCTGCCCCACAAACACTCCTTATCCGTTTTACGGGGGAGGATAGGAACTCGAGTTAACGGTGGTGAAATATTCGGTGTCAGATTTGAGGAGTTGTTGAGCATGCGGATCCTGCTCGTCGAGGACGACGACAGGTTCGCCGACGCGCTCGCGACCGCGTTACGGCGGCACGGACACCATGTCGAGCGGGCCCGTTCGGCCGCCGAGGCGCAGGCCGCGGCGGAGGACGCGGCGCGGGAGCTCGTCCTGCTCGACCTCGGACTGCCCGATCTGGACGGGGTGGACCTCCTGCGCCGCCTGCGCGCCGACTCGCAGATCGGGATCATCGTGGTCACGGCGCGGGGCGAGGAGGCGCAGCGGGTGCGCGGCCTGCGCGCCGGGGCCGACGACTACATCGTCAAACCGTTCGGCGTGGCCGAGCTGGAGGCGCGGATGGAGGCGGTCATGCGCAGGGTGCGCAGCCACCGCCCCACCGCGCGCGGCACCAGCACGTACGGCCCGCTCGACGTGGACGAGGTAGGCCGCGCGGTCAGGGTGAACGGCGTCGACGTCCGCCTCACCCGCAAGGAGTTCGACCTGCTGAACGCCCTGGTCCGCGCCGACGGCGCGGTGATCGGCAGGGACGGCCTGCTGGCCGAGGTCTGGCAGACCACCTGGCAGGGCGGGGCGCGCACGCTCGAGGTCCACATCGCCAGCCTGCGCGCCAAGCTCGGCGACCCCGGCCTGATCGAGACCGTTCGCGGCATGGGCTACCGCATGCGAACGCTGTGACATGCGCCGCCGCCTGCTGATCAGCTACATGTCGCTGCTGGCGCTGTCGCTGGCCGTCCTCATGGTGCCGCTGGCGGTCAACCTGGCCGTGCGCGAGACGCACGAGTCGTTCATCGAGCAGCAGGGCGACACCCAGCGCTTCGCCTCGCAGGCCGACCCGGCGCTCGGCCCGGCCAAGAACGTGGGGCTACGGGCCGAGCTGATCCGCTACCACGAGCTGTTCGGCATCGGCGCCGCCGTCCTCGACGCGGAGGGCAAGATCGTCGCGGTGGCCCCGCCGACGCTGTCGCTCGGCGCGGCGCGCAGGCCCGTCGAGCGGGCCCTGTCGGCCGATCAGCGGCCCCCCGAGACGATCTGGCCGTGGCAGGCCGCCGACCTCGTCGTCGCGGTTCCGGTGATCCAGGAGGGCGAGGTGGTCGGCGCCGCGGTGACGATCGCGCCCACCGGCACGCTGCGCGCGCGGATCGCCGGTACCTGGGTGGTCCTGTTCGCCGGCTACCTGCTCGCCCTGGCGCTGACCTGGCTGGCAGCCAGACGGCTGGCCCGATGGACGCTCCGCCCGGTGCTCGAGCTCGACGCCGTCACCCACGACATCATCCACGGACGGCTGACCGCCAGGGTCGCCAGGATGGACGGACCACCGGAACTGCGGCGCCTGGCACGCTCGTTCAACCGCATGGCCGACACCGTCACGGACCTGCTCGAACGCCAGCAGGCCTTCGTCTCGGACGCCAGCCACCAGCTGCGCACCCCGCTGGGCGTGCTGCGGCTGCGCGTGGAGAACCTGGCCGACCACCTGAACGAGAGCGGGCTGCGCGAGCACGCGCTCACGGTGGAGGAGACCGACCGCCTCACCCGCATCCTGGAGGGGCTGCTGGCGCTGGCCACGGCGGAGCGCCACGACGGCCCCGGGCAGGTCGAGGTCGACGCGGAGGAGGTCGTGGACGGGCGTGTGGCGGCATGGCAGGGCCAGGGCGCGGTGCTGCGCCGTACGGGCGGGCTGGACGCGCCGGTCCTCGCGCTGCCCGAGGCGCTGGACCAGATCCTCGACGCGTTGATCGACAACGCGCTCAAGTTCGGCGCCCGCACGGTCACCGTCCACCTGGAGCGGGTGGCGGGACAGGCCGTGATCCGCGTGATGGACGACGGGCCCGGACTGCCGGAGGAGGAGCTCGCGCGGGCCACGGAGCGGTTCTGGCGCTCGGCCAGGCACCAGAACGTGGACGGCACGGGCCTCGGCCTGTCGATCGTCAACGTGCTGGCCGGTGCCTCGGGTGGCTGCGTCGAACTGCTGGCCCGCGAGCCCACGGGCCTGGAGGTCAGGATCTGCTTTCCCGGTAGTAGCGGATCGCGCCCTGATGCAGCGGCACGGGATGGGTGGCGAAAGCGGACCTGACGTTGAGCCTGCGCGCCTCCGGGTGTGCCCGCTCGAGCGCGTCCCTGTCGCTGAACAGCAGGCGCGTCAGGTCGTAGGCGAGGTCCTCGGCCATGCCCCGCCGGACGACCAGGTAGTCGGGCACGCCGATCGAGCCGCAGGCGGGCAGGCCGTACGTGGAGGCGGGGATGGTGCGCGGGCTGTAGAACTCGCCGTGCCTGCGCCGCATCGGCTCGGCGTGGTCGCGCAGGTCCACCAGGCGGACCAGCCGGCGCGCGGCCAGCTGGCTGATCGTCTGGGTGGGCAGCCCGCCGGAGAAGAAGAAGGCGTCGATCGACCCCGACGCCAGCGCCGCGGCCGACGATGCCAGGTCGAGCCGGTCGACCGCGCGTGGCCTGACCCTGGCGAGGGACAGCAGCCGCCTGGCGATGATCTCGGTGCCCGAGCCGGCGGCCCCGCACGAGACCCGCCGTCCGCGCAGGCCGGCGAGCGCCACGATGCCCGAGCCCGTACGCACCACCAGATGGAGGTAGTTGTCGTACAGCCTGGCCAGCGCGCGCACCGGCTGCGGCGCCTCGAACGGCGGCTCGCCGGTGACGGCGAGCGCGGCCGAGTCGGCCAGCGTGAAGGCCACGTCGGCCTGGCCGGCGGACACGAGCCTGAGGTTGTCCAGCGACGCGCCCGTGGCGATCACCTTCGGCCGCAGGCCGGAGCCCTCCGCGGCGATCGCCGAGGCCAGGCCCTCGCCGTAGTCGAAGTACACGCCGCCGCGCTGGCCCGTGGCGATCACCAGCGGCGTCGTCCCGTGCCCGCCCGCGCAGCCGGCCGGCGCGCCGAGCGGGGCCGCGAGCAGGGCGGCCAGCACCGCCCTGCGGCTACTGCCCGACCGCAACGGGGTTCAGCGCCTTGGCCGGATCGAGCGTCGGGCCGGGCGGGATGGCGTGGAGCAGATGGGTCGGTACCGGGGTCACGTCGGCGGCGTCGTAGCCGAGCTTGCCCACCAGGTCGCCCGACTGCAGCGGGAACTTGCGGCCCTGGTCGGTGATGAGCTCGTAGGTGTTGATCGCGGCCTGCTGGTTCTCTCCCGGCAGCAGCCCGGCCAGCGCGGCTCCGCCCGCAGGGAGGATCACCTGGTCGAAGTACTGCTCGCTGCCCGTCACCGCGGGCGGCTTGATGGTGATGGTGCTGCCGATCGTCAGCTTGGCCTTGACCGAGCCCTTGGCGGTGTCGGAGTAGACCGCGCACAGCGGCGACGTGCCCGGCACCGTGACGACCTTGGGGAGGGTTTGCGGCAGGCCGTTGCTCGTCCAGTTCTTCGTCGCCGACAGCCTGCTGTTGGCGGTGGCCGCGTCGATCTCGCGCTCGACGGCCCTGCCGCCGGGGTAGGCCGCCTTGATCCTGGTGTCCTGGAGGAACAGGCTCGCCTGGGTCTGGCTGATGGGCGCCAGGCCGTCGGACAGCAGGACGAACCACCGGTCGGGGCTGCCCGCGACGCCGGACGTGGTGAAGATCTGGCCGATCCTCGCGGTGCGCCCGTCCGGGCCCTTCGTCCGCCTGCCCAGGCCGTCGACGGCCGGCGCGCGGAAGTCGGGGCCGTCGGGGATGGCGTTCAGCCAGGAGGCCGGCACCTTCCGGGTGGCGCTCGCGCCCAGCGCCTGCAGGCCCTCGGGCCCCACCCGCATCTTCTGGTCGTTGAAGATCACGTATGCGGTCGGCCGGCCGGTGCGCCGGGCCTCGACCACCACCATGGCGTCCGACCCGACCGGCCTTCCGCCCACCGGGATGCCGCCCAGCAGCGACACGAACTGCTTGCGGTCGCTCGACAGCGTGGGGTTGTCCATGACACAGGCCGACCACGGCCCCTTGACCAGCTTGTCCTTGGCCGGCAGGGAGTCGGGCAGGCCAGGGATGCCGACCATCGGGCCGCGCTCGAACGTCGCCAGCGAGGCGGCCTTCACGCTGCGCACCTGGACGTCCGTGCTGTCGAGCAGCAGCCGCGCGGAGACGTAGTTGGCGACGGGCAGCAACCTGCCCTGCTGCTGGCTGTAGACGAACGTGGCGCCGCTGTCCTCCTCGACGAGCAACTGCCCCGGGTCGGTGAGGTTGGTGGCGTGGCCCGGCTTGATCAGACCCCAGATCCCGAACCCGGCGACGACCAGCACCCCGATGAGCACGCCGCAGAACATCGCCACGTTCTGCCTGCGCATCGGCGACTCGGGGACGTCCGGTTCGGCCTGCAGGAGGGCCATGCCCATGCGCTGCATCATCAGCCGGTGGGCCTGGTAGAGATCCTTTCGGGTCTGCATGGAGGCCAGCATAGGAGGCTATGTCCAAGTTCCACATGACTTGGTCAGGTTCCACTACAGTCGAGATCACGATGACGGAGGTGGGCACATGGCAGAGCCAAGAGAAACGGTAAGCGTCGAGGACAGGTGGCCCGGTCTGGACCCGAAGCCCGGCGAGATCGACCTGACGTCGAAAGAGCAGCTTGTCAACATCCTCAAGGATCTGGCCGGTGCGCTGGAACGCCTCGAAGGACTGGAGGTCGGCTCGCTGCCCGACCTCAAGCGTCGTGCCCTGCTCATGAAGCCGGTCGTCATGGGGGGCTGGCCGGCGGGCGATGACTTCTTCGACGCGACCACCAATGCCTATACCTATGTCAGCCATATCTACGAGTCCATCAACTACAAGTTGCGAGCCGCGATCCAGAAGATCAACGACGGGGGCGGCCTCCTCGTGGACGTCGATGATCTGAACAAGGGGAGGCAGAGCGTCTGATGGTGGATGTCACGCCGAAGGAATACCCCGTCAAGGTCAAGGGCGCTGACTTCGAAGTCCACGGCGACCAGGCGGTGGAAAAGGTCAAGAGCATCATCGAGGGCCTGGACGCGCGCGCCATCGAGAAGGCCGGGGCCGCATACCTCAGCGCCGGCACCATGCTGGCGCAGCTCATGAAGACGATCGAGGACGCCGCCTTCGCGATGGCGAAGATCTGGGGCGAGAAGTCGTCCGTCGACGCGCAGCAGTCCCTGCGCGCGATCTACGTCACCACGAAGAACCTGACGGGCTCCTGCAATGTGATAGGTCGTCAGCTCGAATCGCTCGGCAAGACCGTGATTCCCGCCTACCGCGATTACGGCGGGGATTACTCCTGGGCCGAGGGGCCCTCATGGACGCACGGCATCCCGGACCTCTGGGTCAACACCAAGGGTGACGGCGGCATGTGGTTCACCTCCGACAACGGCGCCGCCAAGGAGCATCTCAAGAACTTCCAGAAAGAACTCCAGACCATTCACGACCTGCTCCCGGAGTCGGTGCGCGAAGACCTGCCGGACATCACGCAGCAGAACGTACCGCCTCCCCAGATCACGCCCCCCAAGATCCCGAACCCCACCGTTCCGACGCCCAACTTCGCCAACACGGGCTACGACCCGAACACCGGTGGCTACAAGCCAGGGAACGGCGACTCCACGGGCAAGTGGCCGGACTACACCTTCCCTGACGGCAACGGGTCCGGCGGGAACGGGTCCGGTGGCAACGGCTCAGGCGGGAACGGGTCCGGCGGGAACGGGTCCGGTGGCAACGGGTCCGGCGGCAACGACCCGAAGTACCCCGACTACCCCGGATCGGGCGACGGCTCGTCCACTGCTCCTCCAGGCGGAAGCGGAGTCAACCCCGTGAAGCTGCCCCACGACCCCACAACAGGTATGAACACTCCCGACGCGCGCACCACCGAACTGGCCGACTTCCAGCGGCCCAACTTCGACAACCCGTCGAACAACCAGCAGATCGACGCCCGCACCGGGCTGCCCACGAACACCGGCACGAACACCGGGACGAACACCGGCACGAACACCGGTACCGGCTCGAACACCGGCACCGGCACGGGAACGGGCACCGGCACGGGATCGGGAGCGGGATCGGGCGGCTACGGGTCGGTCGCCCCGGCGAGCGCGCGCGGCGCCAACGGCCTCGGCACGGGCATGCCCATGCCGCTGGGCGGCGGAGCGCCGCACGGCCAGCAGGCGCAGCAGAGCGACCACTCGACCTGGCTGCTCGAGGATGAGGACGTGTGGGGCGGCGCCGCCGACGGCGTCACCAACCACACCCTGGGCCACCAGAACCCCAACCCGAGCCAGCAACAGGTCTAGCCGGGCAGCGCCGCCTGGACGGGGGTGACGGTGCCGAGCGTCACCAGCAGCCCCCGTCCCGGCGGCCCGCCGACCGCGCCGCGCGGCAGTCGTACGGTGAACAGGTCGCCGTCGGCGGGGCTCTGCACCGACAGCAGCAGTCCCGTGCGCGACTTGCGGGTCTCGGCGACGAAGCCGCGGTAGGCGGTCGCCAGGTCGGCCGTCGCGCCCGCGATGATCAGGCCGTGCTCGCCGTCCCTGCCGGTTCTGAGCGTCTCCTCCAGGAGCTGTCCCAGGGGCGAGTCGGGGTTGACCAGCTCGGCGTCGTCGACGACCAGGACGTACCGGTCACGGCCGGACAGCAGCTCGCCCAGCCCGGCGGCGTCGCCGTCGAGGACGGCCAGCGCGCCCTCCAGACCGCGCAGCGGGCTGCGGCGGGGACAGACGGCGGCGACGGGCGTGCCGGTGGCGACCAGCGACCGGGCCGCGGTCAGCAGCGAGGAGGAGCGCCCCGACCGGGGCGGGCCGGCGATCACCGCGCCGGGGCCGTGCGCCAGCAGGTCCACGCCGACCGGGGCGAGCGCGTCGCCGCCCACCCCGAGCAGGGCCCACAGCGGACCCTTCGGCGCGGGGCCGAGCTCCAGGGCCTGGCTCGCGGTCACGCGCATCGGCAGCGCGTCGACGCGCAGCGGCGGCTCGCCCTCGGGCTCGCGGGCGCGGGCCAGCTTCTGCAGCGCGGCGACCTGCGCGGGACCTGACGGGTCGGGGTCGAGCAGCGCGATCTGGCTCTCCACGACGCCCTGCTCCCGCACGGACAGCGCGCGGCCCTGCGGCATCGCGGCGGGCAGGTCCTTCACCGGCAGCCCGGCCAGGCCGTAGTCGGCCGGATCGGCCAGGCGGAGGACCAGCCGCTCGTCGAAGACCGTCGACACCTGGCCGAGCAGCGCCGAACGGTCGCCCGTCACCACCGCTCGCAGCCCCACCGCCGGCCCCTCCCTGAGCAGCTGCAACAGCCCCTCGGTGAGCCTGCCGTAGTCGTAGCCCTCGAACGCGGCGACGTATCCCTCCCACCTGTCGAGCATCAGCACCAGCCACGGCAGCCGGTGGCCCGCCGCCCGGTACTCGGCCAGCGAGGCGTGACCCGCCTCGGCCAGCAGTTGCTGCCTGCGGCCGACCTCCTCGCGCAACCCGGCGAGCAGCCGTTCGACCCGGTCGAGCTGGTCGCGCGTCACGACCGCGCCGCAGTGCGGCAGCGCGACCAGCGGCAGCAGCGCGCCGGACCCGCAGTCGACGGCGTGGACGTGCACGTCGGCGGGGGAGTACCCGGCGGCGATGGCGCCCGCGATCGTGCGCAGCGCGGTGGACCGGCCGCTGCGCGCGGCGCCCGCGATCAGCAGGTGCCCGCCCCGCTCGAGGTCGAGCCGCAGCGGCCGCCGCGCCTGCGCCCACGGCAGGTCGCTCACCCCGAAGGCCAGCGCCTCCGGCCGGTCGAGGACCACCTGCTCGGGCAGCGGCGGCAGCCACGGGCTCGGCTGCTCGGGCACGCCGGCCCGCTCCGCCGCCACCGCGATCGTGTCGGCCAGGATCGCCAGGTCGCTGATCGCCGGCCCCTCGAGGGGTTCGGGCGGCGGCGGCAGCGCCCTTCCCAGCGCGTGCCAGCCCAGCTCGACCGCCCGCAGCCGCGCCTGCGCGTCGCCGGGCGCCCGGCCGCCCACCCGCGCCGCCTGGACGGCGACCGCCGCCCCCGCGCCCGACCTGACGTAGCACCGGCCCGGCGTCGCCTTGGAGATGTGCGCGGCGTCGGGAAGGCCGATCACGTCGGCCGACTCGGCCGCCTCGGTCACCCTGAGCGCGATCCGCAGCGAGGTGTTGGCCTGGATCTCGGCCGTCACCACACCGGCCGGCCGCTGCGTGGCCAGGATCAGGTGGACGCCGAGCGACCGCCCCCTGCGCGCGATGTCGACCAGCCCCGCAACGAAGTCGGGCAGCTCGGCGACCAGCGCCGCGAACTCGTCGATGATCAGCACCAGGCGCGGCAGCGTGCCGTCGTGGTCGTCGATGTCCTTGGCGCCCGCCTCCAGCAGCAGCCGCTCCCTGCGCCTGAGCTCGGCGGCCAGCGAGGTGAGGGCGCGCTGGGTGAGGTGGCCGTCGAGGTCGCTGACCATGCCGACAGTGTGCGGGAGCCTGGCGCAGTCCTTGAACGCCGCCCCGCCCTTGTAGTCGATCAGCACGAACGACAGCTGGTCGGGCCGGTTGCGCGCGGCCAGCGCGCAGATGAGGGTCTGCAGCAGCTCCGACTTGCCCGCGCCCGTCGTGCCGGCGACCAGGGCGTGGGGGCCGTCGGCGGCGAGGTCGACGGTGAACGGGCCCTCGGGTCCGACGCCGAGCACCGCCCGCGTGGTCGGCGCGGACCACTGGACCGGCGGGTCGAGCAGGTCGAGCAGGCGCACGGCCTCGGGCAGGCTGCCCGACGGGTCGTCGCGGGAGACGTCGCGAAGCGGCGACAGCGCCCTGGCCAGGCGCTCGCACCACGACGGCGGCACCCGGTCGGCGAGCGCGGCGCCGAGAGCGTCGAGGCCGCCGCCGCGCAGCCGTACCAGGCCGTCGGGGCCGCACGTGGCGACGGTCTCGCACTCCTCGGGCAGCAGCCGCTGCTCGTCGTCGACGGCCAGGGTGTACACGCCGGCGCGCGGGCCCTGCCGCAGCACCTGCGGCATGCCGGGCAGGCCGCGCAGCACCTGCGCGCCGTCTAGCACGACCAGCACGTCGTAGGGCCGTTCGTCGTAGGCGGGCCGCCGGTCGGCCGCCTCGGGGCCGCCCAGGTCGTCCCAGCCGGTCGGGACCTTCCCGAACTCGGGGATCGAGGTGCTGAGCCGTTCGTCGACCAGCGCGGTCAGCTCCGCCACCCGCCTGCCCGCCGACTCGGGGTCGGCGCCGACCAGCGCCACGCAGTCCTCGCCACGGTGCGGCGCGCAGTGCGGCAGCCAGCGCACCCAGCCCCACCGCTCCCGCGCGTCGGTGCTCGCCGAGAGCACCACGATCGCCAGGTCGCGCGGGCTGTGCAGCGCCGCCGCCTGGGCGACCAGCCAGGCCACCAGGCCGGCGGCCTCCTCGCGCGGCCCCGTGACGCCCGCGACCCCGAGCCTGCGCATCGGCAGCGCCACCGGCACCTTCTCGCACACCGGAACGGGGTACGGCACGTCGAAGTCCAGCTCGGCCGGCAGGTCGGCGAGCCCGACGCGCAGCCGGAGCGCGTCGGCGTCGTGGATCCTGCGCTCCCACAGCCGCCCGCGCGGCCCGGTCGCCGTCAGCAGCACCTCGGCCGGGTCGGGGGCCGCCGCCCTCCTGGCCCGCTGGTCGTTCCTGCGGGCCAGCTCGACCTCCTCCTGGAAGAGGGCCAGCTCCTCGCGGTACCGCCTGACGGAGCGCTTGTGCTGCCTGCGCCCGTGGCGCCGCTCGCTCCACCACTGACCGACCATGATGAGCGGCGTCATGAGCGCGATGAGCAGGTAGTACCACTGGCCGGTGACCAGCATCATCGTCACGCCCAGCACCGCGGGCAGGAAGGCGGCCAGCAGCTGCAGCCGCATCGTCTCCACGCGCCCCGGCTCCCGCGGCACCTCGAACCCGCGCGCCGTGTCGGGCCGCTTCAGCCGTGGCGGGCGGTTGTAGGACAGGCCGCCGTCGGGGTGCGGCGCCAGGTGCGCGTCGGCGGGCTCGATCGCGGTCAGCGTGAAGATCGAGGAGCCGGCGGTGAGGAAGGCGTGCTCGGGCCATTCGACGGCGGCGGTGACGGGCTCGCCGTCCAGCAGGATGCCGGGGGGCTCACCCGCCGGCGGGGTGTCCCGCAGCGCCAGCTCGTCGAGCTCCTCGGCGTACCTGCCTTTCGCCTTCTTCCTGGGCGGCTCGGCGGGCGGGCGTGGCGGTGGCTCGACGGTGATCTCGGCGGGGGTGATCCTCACGACCGCGGCCTCGGCGGCCAGCGCCGGATCCCGTACGGCCATCGCGCACGTGAGGTCGGCGCCGATGACGTGCACGCCCAGGCCCAGGCGGTGGACGGCGCCCGCGTCGGGGCCGCCGACGACCCTGACCTCGGCCACCCCGCCGGGCTCGGCCACCACGGTCAGGCCGGCCAGGCGGGGGTCGAGGGTGATCGTGTCGCCGTCGCGCAGGACCGCTCGGGCGGGCGCCCTCGGGTCGGCGGGCCGGCCGTCGCGCCACACCGTCGGCCCCCCGAACCCGAGACCGGTGTCGCTCACCGGAGGGGCCGCCACGCGCGGCGCGTCACGCTGCCGGGGGATGCGGGGCGGTTCGCCGAGTCCGTACGGCGCGCGGCTCCTGGGCAGGCGGACCACCTTGGCCAGCGGCTCGCCGGGCGGCTCGGCCAGCGCCTCGGCCACCTGGGCGACCGTCGTGGCCGCGGTGCCCTCGATCACGACGTCACGGTCGCCGCGCTCGTCGAGCACGGTGAGCATGATCCGCATGTGCCGTCTCCTCGGGATCGGACCGGCGGCCACGCTAACGCGCGCCTGCCGTACCCGCCGCCCGGACGACGACATCGGCATGAATCCTCGCGGGACCCGACCCCGCGCCCCGGGTCAGGAAGGGGGGCGCCGGTGTGCCCGCGTGCGGTCCTTCAGCTCCTCGGCCTTCTCCTCCAGCAGCCCGGCGTACGCGTTCACCTCGGCCGTCACCTCGACCAGGTTCGACGCCGCGCGGTGCAGCCGCCCGACCACCCGCGAGGTCGCGGGAGCGCCGGCGACCCGCGCCACCCAACGCCGGCGGAGCCGGGTGAAGAACCCACCCATCCTGCTCATGTCGCCCAGCATCGCACAGTTTGAACAGGTTCAGGGTGACGGGCGCGTGAATTCTGTGACCAATGTGGTTGCTATCACTGAATAACGGGGCAATTCAAGTGACTTTAATGAACGGGTCTGGTTGACAGCCTCCCACCTGCGAAACGAGCATTAGTCCTCGCATTCGGGCCCCGCGCCAGGCCGGTAGATGCACATAATGGCCTGAATTCCGCAAATTCATCATGGGAGCCCCCCACCTATGAGGACCAGCGAAAAACCCGCCGCCAACGCGGCGGGACCCGCAGGCGCGCTCTCCAGCAGCACGTCACGCAAGCTCCCCGTGCCGCCCCGCGAGCGGAAACCCGCGCTCGCCGCGCTCGCCGTCCTCCTCATTCTCGGTGGCGCGCTGGCCACCACCCTGCTGGTGATGCGCAGCGGCGACCGCATTTCCGCGATCAGAGTCGTGCAACAGATCGGCGCGGGTCAGAAGATCTCCCCGAACGCGCTGGAAGAAGTGCAGATAGCCGATACGGGCATCGATTATGTGGCGTGGTCGCGGCGGTTCGCGGTGATCGAGACCTACGCGAGCGTGACCCTCCTGCCCGGCACCCTCCTCACCGACCAGATGACCGTCACCGCCAGCCAGGAGCTCGGCCCCGGCAAGGCGAAGGTGGGGCTCGCGCTCAAGCCGGGACAGGCGCCCGCCGGGCTGAAGGAGGGCGACCGCGTGCAGGTCATCCACGTGCCCGGCAGGTCGGCGACCGCGCAGGGCAGGGTGCTGGCCCCCAACGCCCTGGTCCACGTCGTCGGCGCGCCCACCAGGTCAGGATCGGCCGGACTGGTCACGGTGATCGTCGACGCCACCGTGTCGCCGCAGATCGCCGCCTACGCCTCCAGCGGCGAGATCGCGGTGGCCGAGCTGCCGGGAGCGCGCTGACGTGGCGCTGATCGTGCTGGCCGCCGACAAGGGCGCGCCGGGCGTCACCACCGCGGCGACCGCGCTCGGCGCCGTCTGGCCGCGCGCCGTCCTGCTGGCCGAGTGCGACCCGGCCGGCGGCGACCTCGCCTACCGGCTGCCCGCCGCCGACGGCGGCATGCTCAACCCAGGCAGGGGCCTGCTCACCCTCGGCGCGACCGCCAGGCGCGGGCTCGAACCAGGGCAGATCCACGAGCACACGCAGAAGATCATCGGCGGGCTCGACGTCCTGGCCGGGCTGACCCACGGCGAGCAGGCGGCGGGGCTCACCTGGATGTGGGGGCCGCTCGGCCGCGCGCTGGCCGGCCTGCCGTACGCGGACGTGCTGGCCGACTGCGGCAGGCTCGGCGGCCACCCGCAGACGGACGAGCTGATCGCCGAGGCCGAACTCCTCGTGCTGTTCACCAGGGCCAGCCTCGACCACGTCGCCCACCTGCGCGAACGCCTCGCCGTCCGGCCCAGAGGGCCACAGGTCGGGGTGGTCGTCATCGCCGACCCGCGCAGCTACCGCGCCTCCGTCGACGAGGTGCGCAGGATCGTCGGCGGCCAGGCGGCGTTCGTGGCGGGGCTCGCGCACGACCCCAAGGGGGCCGAACTGCTGCGCGGCCAGTGGGGCGGCAGGCTCGACCGCTCCCTGCTCATCCGTACAGCCCGCGAGCTCGCCGGACGCCTGTCCGCCCAGGTGAGGGTGCCATGACGCTCGACCACGCGCTGGTGAAGCGCTTCCGCCAGGAGGTCGGCGACCGGCTGGCCCACCAGCGCCGCCTCGACCAGGCCAACGGCATGCCCGCGATGACCGGCGAGGACGAGCGGCAGTTCGCCAGGGCGCTGATCTCCCAGGTGCTGGAGGAGTTCGCGCGCGGCGAGATCGGCTCCGGCCGTACCCCTCCGACGCTGGAGGAGGAGGAGGCGCTGGCGGCCGGGATCCACGCCGCGCTGTTCGGCGTCGGCCGCCTCCAGCCGCTGCTCGACGACCCCGACGTCGAGAACATCGACATCAACGGCTGCGACCGCGTCTTCGTCGGCTACGCCGACGGCCAGGAGCTCACCCACGAGCCCGTCGCCGAGTCCGACGAGGAGCTGATCGAGCTCATCCAGATCCTGGCCGCCTACTCCGGGCTGTCCAGCCGGCCGTTCGACACCGCCAACCCGCAGCTCGACCTGCGCCTGCCCGACGGATCGCGGCTCTCGGCCGTCATGGACGTGACGGTCAGGCCAGCCGTGTCGATCCGGCGCGCCAGGCTCGGCAAGGTCTTCCTGTCCGACCTGGTGGGCAACGGCACGCTGAGCCCCGCCCTGGCGCGCTTCCTCACCGCCGCGGTCGCCGCCAGGAAGAACATCATGATCGCCGGGTCCACCAACGCGGGCAAGACGACGCTCCTGCGGGCCCTGGCCAACGAGATCCCCGCCGCCGAGCGGCTGATCACCGTCGAACGCGCGCTGGAGCTCGGCCTCGACCAGTTCCCCGACCTGCACCCCAACGTCGTCGCCTGCGAGCAGCGCCTGCCCAACGCCGAGGGCCAGGGCGAGATCACCATGGCCGAGCTGGTGCGCAGGTCGCTGCGGATGAACCCGTCCCGCGTGATCGTCGGCGAGGTGCTCGGCGACGAGATCGTCACCATGCTCAACGCCATGACGCAGGGCAACGACGGCTCCCTGTCGACCATCCACGCCAACTCCAGCATGGAGGTCTTCAACCGCATCGCCACCTACGCGCTCCAGGCCGCCGAACGGCTCCCGGTCGACGCCACCCACATGCTCATCGCCGGCGCGATCGACTTCGTCGTCTTCATCGAGAAGCGCAACGACTACGCCTCCGGCGGCACGCTGCGGCGCTTCGTCTCCAGCGTCAGGGAGGTGAACGGCGTCGACGGGCGCGTCCTGTCCAGCGAGATCTTCGCGGCCGGGCCGGACGGCTCCGCCGTACCGCACGCGCCCGTCTCCTGCCTCGACGAGCTCACCCCCCACGGCTACGTCCCGGGAGCATGGTGATGATCGGCCTCGACCCCCTGGCCATGTTCGCCGGCGCCGGCGCCGGCGGCGGCCTCTTCCTGCTGGTCCTCTCCATCCACGGCGTCCGCCCCCGCCCCCGGCCGGCCTCGCGCGGGCTGCTCCGCACGCTGTCCACGCGTACGGCGGTGGCCGCGGTCCTCGCCACGGTGATCCTGGCCGTCACCCAGTGGCCGGTGATGGCGGTGGGCGCCGCGCTGCTCGTCTTCGCCTGGCGCGGCCTGTCCGGCGGCGCGGCCTCCGAACGGGCCGCCATGGTGCGCCTGGAAGGCCTGGCGGCCTGGACCGAGTCACTGCGCGACACGATCGCCGGCGCCGCCGGACTGGAACAGGCCATCCCCTCCTCGATCCGGGCGGCCGCGCCGATGCTGCGGCCCCACCTGCGGGCCATGGTCGACCGGCTGCACACGAGGATGGCGCTGCCGCAGGCCCTGCGGCTGTTCGCCGACGAGCTCGACGACCCCTCCGCCGACCTGGTCGTCGCGGCGCTCATCCTCAACGCCAGGCTGCGCGGGCCCGGCCTGCGCGACGTGCTGGGGGCGCTGGCGGTCTCGGCCAGGGAGGAGCTGGACATGCGCCGCCGGGTCGAGGCGGAGCGCCGCTCCACCCGCAGGTCCGTGCAGATCGTCGTGCTCACCGCGCTCGGGTTCGCGGCGGCGCTGGTGGTGTTCAACCCGTCCTACGTGGCCGAGTACCGCTCGTGGCTGGGCCAGGCGGTTCTCGTCGTGGTGGCGGGGCTGTTCGGGGCGGGGTTCGCGTGGATGCGGCGGCTGGCCCGCTTCGACAAGCCGACCCGCCTGCTCGCCCTCGACCCGCCCAAGCCCGCCGCGCACCGCCCGCCGAACGCCTCGGGCGCCTCAGGCGCCGCAGGCGACTCGGGGGTCGGCTCGGCCGGTCTGCTCGGTCCCGGCTCGGGCGGTCCGGCCGGCCCGGTCGGCTTGGGTGGCTTGGGCGGTCCGGCCGGCCCGGTCGGCTTGGGTGGCTTGGGCGGTCCGGGCGGCCCGGTCGGCTTGGGTGGCTTGGGCGGTCCGGGCGGCTCGCCGTACCTGAGAGGAGGCCTGGATGGTTGAGGGCGTGCTGGCCGGAGGGGCCCTCGGGCTCGGGGTCTTCCTCCTGACGCGGGCGATCTTCCCGGCCCGCCCCGGGCTCGTCGCCCGCCTGATGGCCCTCGACGCCGCCAGGCAGGACGCCGACGACCCGCGGCTCCCGCCGATCCTGCCCGAGGAGGAGGTCAGCGCGTTCCGGCGCGGCCTCGGGGTACGGCTGGCCCGGTTCTACGCCACGCGGGGCTGGGAGGTCCGCTCGATCAAGGCCGACCTCGCCCTCGTCGGACGCTCGTTCGAGGGTTTCCTGGCCACCAAGGCGCTGCTGGCCGCCTCGGGACTGCTCGCCTTCCCCGTGCTCGTCGGGTGGCTGACGCTGATGGAGTGGGGCGTCTCGCTGACCGTCCCGTTCTGGGCGGCGCTGGCGGTGTCGCTGGTCTTCTTCCTGCTGCCCGACCTGCAGATCAGACGCGACGCCGCGGCCAAGCGGCGCGACTTCCGCCACGTCGTCGGCGCGTTCCTCGACCTGGTCGCCATGAACCTGGCCGGCGGGCGCGGCGTCCCCGAGGCGCTCATGATGGCCGTCTCGGTCAGCGGCGAGTCGCCGAACTGGGCGATGTCCCGCATCAGGGAGGCGCTCAGCGGCGCGCGGATCGTCGGCATCACCCCGTGGCAGGCGCTCGGCCAGCTCGGCGAGGAGATCAACGTCGACGAGCTGCGCGACCTGTCGGCGGCGCTCGGGCTGGTCGCCGACGACGGCGCGAAGGTGCGCGCCTCCCTGACCGCCCGCGCCGCCACCCTGCGCCGCCGCGAGCTCGCCGAGATCGAGGGGCGGGCGGGCGAGCGGTCCCAGTCCATGCTCGTCGCCCAGCTCCTGCTGTGCGCCGGGTTCGTGATCTTTCTCAGTTTTCCCGCCGCGATGAAGATGTTGGGGTCCTGATGAACCATCCCTGGATCGTGTACCTGACGGCCTACCTCGGGGTTCGCCTGCACCGCGCCCGCACCGCCCCCACCCGCGGGGCGTCCGCCGTCGAGTGGGTGATCATCACCGCGATCATCGCGGGAGTGGCGCTCGGGCTCGCGACGCTCATCAAGACGCTGGTGGAGCAGAAGCAGTCCGACCTCCAGAACAGCTTCGGCGGCGGCGGCGGGTCCGGCGGCGACGAGTGAACCCTGGTGGCGCGGGGCGGCGGCGGGTCCGGCGCCGGCGAGTGCGCCCCGGTGGCGCGGGGCGGTGGCAGGTCCGGCGGCGACGCGTGGACGCCGGTGGCGCGGGGCGGCGGGAACGAGGGGCCACGGTGGTCGAGCTGGCGCTCGTCATGCCGGTCGTGCTCGCCGTGGTCCTGCTCATCGTGCAGGTCGCGCTCTGGTTCCACGGACGGCAGGTGGCTGACGCCGCCGCGCGGGAGGGGGCGAGGGTCGCCAGGTCGGCCCCGTTCGACTCGACGAGCTGGCAGGACGAGGCCGTCACCAGAGCCGAGGACGTCGCGCGCGCCATCGGTCCTCGCATCCTCGGCGGCGCCGCCGCGTCGGCCGTACCGAGGGGGACCGACGAACGGTGGGTGACGGTGACGGGCAGCGCCGTCCAGGTGATCCCGCTGCTCCCCGACCTGTCGTTCACGATCACGGCGACGTCGGGTGGCCCGGTGGAGTGCTTCCGCCCCGACAACGGAGGCGAGGACTGCCGTTGAGCACGACGAACGCCGACAGCGGCTCGATGGCCGTGGAGACCGTGCTGCTGGCCCCGGTCTTCCTGCTGTTCCTGCTGTTCCTGGCGGGCGCGGGACGGCTGGTCGAGGCGCAGGGCGAGGTGAACGGCGCGGCCATGGACGCCGCGCGGGCCGCCTCCGTCCAGCGCACGCTGGACGCCGCCGAGGCCGCCGCCACGGACAGCGCCCGGTCGGCGCTGGAAGGCGAGTGCGACGCCCCGCGGGTCTCGCTGTCGGGGACCAGGTGGGAGGAGGGCGGCCAGGTGCAGGCCGCCGTCACCTGCGAGCTGGACCTGGAGTTCCTGGGCTTCGGGGCCACGAAACGGATGACCGGCACCTCGGTCGTCCCCCTGGAGCAGTTCAGGAGGGTCGAGTGAGCGGCGAGCGCGGGTCGATGTCGGTGTTCACCGTGCTGTTCTCGGTGGTGGTCTTCCTGCTGGCGGGCCTGCTCGTGGACGGCGGTGCGGCGATCAACGCCAGGCTGCGCGCCGCCGACGTGGCGGAGCAGGCGGCCAGGGCGGGCGCGGACCGGATCGACGTGGAGCACCTGCGCCAGACCGGCCAGGCCCGCCTGCTGGGCCAGGACGAGGTGTGCGCCCGTGCCACGGAGGTGGTCGAGGCCTACTCCGCCGCCGCCTCCTCGGCCGCCTCCTCCGATGTACGGCCCGCCGCCTGCACGGTCACCGACGCGCAGACGCAGGTGACGGTCGCGGTACGGGTGCGGTGGACGGCGTACTTCCTCGGAGCGCTGGGCTTCCCAGGCGCGCAGATGGAGGGGCAGGCCACCGCCGCGCCCGACGCCCGCTGAACCAGACCCAACCACGTCACCCGCCGGCCCGGCCCGCGGCGGGTGACGACGCTGGATGTGAAGGAGGGAGAGGCCATGCCGACGCGAGAACCCGCGCGCGCGGACGGTCCCGCACACCCCGAAGACGGTACGGCCTCTGCCGCGCCCGGTCCCGCGAAACCAGCGGAGCGGCCGGTGCGACCGACCGACGACCTCGGACGTTCCTTGGGACCCGCGGAAGACCTCGGGCCGCCAGTGGGATCGGGGGACGCCCCCGGCCGGCCGGCGGGATCGGCGGATGGGTTGGGGCGGCAGACGAGACCGGCCGGCGATCCCGGCCGGCCGGTGCGCGGTTCGGAGGGTCCCCAGGGTGGTGCGGGGCGTCCCCTGGCTGGTGCCATGCGTCCTCCGGGTGGTGCCATGCGTCCTTCGGGTGGTGTCGGGCGTCCTTCGGGTGGTGTTGGGCGGCCGGCTGACCGGTCGAGGGGGGCCGGTCAGCGGCCGAGGCCCGCTCCCGTGCGCATCCCGTCGAAACGGACGCCCGGTGACATCGTCGCGGGGCTCGGCGCGCTCGTGGTGCTGGTCACGCTCGTGGGCGGCGTGCCGTACGCGCTGCTGACGCTGGCGGGCCCGCCGATCTCGCCAGAACTGCTCGACCTCGACCTCCTGACCAGCCAGGTCGGGCCCGGCACGGTCGTCGCGCTGATGGTGCTGCTGGTGTGGCTGGCCTGGTTCCAGCTGTTCGTGTGCGTGGTCGTCGAGGTCTACGGCGGGGTGCGCCGGGTCGGCATGCCGGCGCGCGTGCCGCTGTCGGGGGCGACGCAGGCGCTGGCCAACAGGCTGGTGTCGGCGGTGCTGCTGCTGTTCACGGCGGGGGCGGTGGTCGTGCCGGTGTCCGGGCTGGGCGCACCGGTCGCGCGGCCCGCGATGACCGCGGTGGCGTACGCGGCCCCGGTGCCCGAGGCGGAGACGGTCGCCTACAAGGCCAAGAAGGTCTACACCGTGCAGCCGCCGCACGGCAGGCACCACGAGAGCCTGTGGGAGATCGCGGAGAAGTGCCTGGGCGACGGGCGGCGATATCCGGAGATCTTCCAGCTGAACCAGCACAAGGAGCAGCCCGACGGGTCCCGCCTGCGGATGGCGGACCTGATCAGGCCGGGCTGGGTGCTGGACATGCCGGACGACGCGGTCAACGTGCACATCGTGCCCGCCGGGCAGTCGAGGGAGCGGACGCTGGAGGAGCACCCCGGCCCGCCCCGCGAGACGCCGGCCACGGTGGGGGAGAAGGCCGGACCCGGCCGCCAGGACTCACGGACCCAGCAGCCGAAACACGAGGCCACCAAGCAGGCCGAGGCCACCAAGCGGGCCGAGGCGGCCAAGCAGGCAGAGGACGCCAAGCAGGCAGAGGCCAAGCAAGCAGAGGACGCCAAGCAGGCAGAGGCAGAGGACGCCAAGCGCGCGGAGGCGGCCGAGCAGGCGAGGGAGGCAAAGCAGGCGGAGGAGGCCAAGCGCGCCGAGGAGGCGAAGCGGGCGGCCAACGCCGAGCACGCGAAGGAGGCCGAGCGGGCGAACGAGGCCAAGCAGGCGGAGGCGGCCAACCAGGCGGAGGCGGCGAAGCGGGCTGACGAGGCCGCGCGAGCGAACGAGGCCAACCGGTCCGATCGCGCCGACCTGAATCCCGGGCTGGACCTCGTCGACTACCTCGCGGGCGCGTCACTGGCCGCCGCCGGTCTGCTGGTGATCCTCGGCGGCAGGCGGCGCCGCCAGCTCTGGCATCGCGCCTTCGGTCACCGCATCGCCCGCCCCCGCGACGACGCCGCCAAGGCCGAGGTGGCGCTCCGCCTCGGCGCCGACGCCCCCGGCGCCCGCATGCTGGACATCGGCCTGCGCCTGCTCGGCGCCGAGCTGGCCGCCCAGGACCGTGTCCCGCCCACCGTCTACGCCGCGCACCTGTCCGCCAGGACCCTCGACCTGTGGATCCATCCGGCCGGCCAGGACGCCCCCGAGCCGTGGGAGGCGCAGGACGGCGGGCAGGTCTGGCGGCTGGCCGCCCACGCGGGCAGGCTGCTGGAGGAGCAGCACGGCGGCGCGCCGTACCCGGGGCTGGTCTCGCTGGGCACGGACGGCGGCGGCCGCGTCCTCGTCGACCTGGAGGCCGCCCACGGGCTGATCAACATCCGCGGCCCGCACACCACCGCCGCCCTGGCCGCCCTGGCGGTCGAGCTGGCCACCAACAGGTGGTCGGACGAGATGCGGGTCACGCTGGTCGGCTTCGGCGAGGAGCTGACCGCGATCGCCCCTGGCCGGGTCAGGTCCGTGGGAAGCCTGTCGGAGGTCCTTCCGGAGCTGGAGAGGTCGGTCGCGCCGCGTCAGGAGGTGCTGACCGGGCGGGTCAACGGCCGCTCGCACCTGGCCCACTACCTGCTCAGCGCCGTCGCGCCCACCCAGGAGGAGGCCCGCCGCCTGGCGCTGCTCGCCAGGAAGGACACGGCGGGCTTCGTGGTCACGGGGGAGGTGCCGCACGCCACCTGGACCATGGAGATCACCGAGGACGGCCGCGCCCGCGTCCCCGAGCTGGGCCTGGAGGTGACGGCGCAGCTGCTGCCCCGCCGCCACTACCACGCGCTGCTGGACCTGTTCGACACCGCCGGGCGCCACGAGGGCGAGGCGATGCCGGACCCCGAACCGCTGGAGGACCTGCACCCGCCCGCCGTCGAGATCAGGCTGCTCGGCCCGGTCGAGGTCATCGGCCCGGAGGCGATGGAGGAGGGGCGGATGGAGCTGGCCACCGAGCTGCTGGTCTACCTGGCCACGCACCCGGGCGGGGTCCATCCCGTCGTGCTCGGCGGCGTGCTGTGGCCGCGCGGCGTGCAGGCGCTGGTCCGCGACGCCACGATCGCGCGGGTCGCGCACTGGCTCGGCGAGGAGCACCTGCACACCGACGCGGCGGGCCGTCTCAGGCTCGGCCCGGAGGTGCGTACCGACTGGATGCTCTTCCGCGAGCTGGTCAGGCGCTCGCACGACGACCCGACCGCGCGCGCCGTCCTGCTGGAGAGGGCGCTCGGGCTGGTCAGGGGGCCGCTGCTGGCGGGCAGGCCGGCCGGCAGGTACGCGTGGCTGGCCGCCGACGAGCTGGAGTACGACGTGGCGGCGGCCGTCGCCGACGCCGCCCACCGGCTGTGCGAGGTCAGGCTGGCCCACGGCGACGCGGACGCGGCGGTGGCGGCGGTGCGGGCGGGACTGCTGCTCGCCGCCGACGACGAGGGCCTCTGGCGTGACCTGTTGCGCGCCACGCACGCCACGGCCGACCCGGTACGGCTGCGCGCCGTCGTCGAGGGCCTGACGCGCCGGGCCGCCTCGCACCCGTACGGCGGCGGCATGGCGCCCGAGACCGAGGCGCTCATCGACGATCTGCTGCCGTCATGGCGGATCCACGTGGTCAGGGAGTCGTCGGCATGACCCATACCGAAACCCGCACCTCATTGGCTCCCGGACGGCGGGGAGACCTAGCGTGATCCGCATGCGTGGGCTGATCGCACCGGTGGTCGCCGCCCTGCTCGGGGCCGGTTGCGCGGCCTCCGGCGGCGACCGGCCCTTCGCGCCGCGCCAGGCGGTCGCCCCCGCGACGGCCGCCGCCGTCCCCTCGACCGTGACGATCCCGGTGGGGCCGAGGACGAAGGTGCTGGTGGAACGGCCCGCCACCGCCGACCCGCGGCAGGCCGCGCTGCTGACGGCGTTCACCGACATCTACGCCGGCATGTGGAAGGCGGTTCTCACCGGCGACGACGCCTACCTGGCGAGGGTGGCGGACCCTGGCGGCCGCGCGGCGCTCGACTGGGTGGAGAGCTTCGCCGGACGGTCGGTGCGCGGCACCGCGCGGATCTACGCGATGAACGTGACGGCCGTCATGGACGGCGGCGCCGAGGTCGCCGCCTGCGTGGACGAGACGCGCCTGCGGCTGCTGACGGGCAGGGGCGGCGTCGCCGTACCGACCCAGCCCGCCTGGACGCGCGCCGCCTACCTGCAGGCCATGATCCTCGCCCGGGGCGACGACGGCGTCTGGCGGGTCAAGGACTTCAGACACGGCAACGAAGGGTGCGCCCGATGAACCGCCTCCTCTCCGCCGCCGCCGCGGGACTCCTGCTGCTCGACCCGGGAGGTCCGCGCGGCGACGGCTTCCAGGACGGCCGGACGGCCGGCGTCCGCCTCGAGAACTCCAAGATCGTGATCACCGGGAACGGCGCCAGGGGCGGGAAGGGCGACGGCTACCAGCTCGACCGCCCCTGCTGGTACGAGCCGGGGCCGGACGCCTCGGAGATGTTCAGGACCCAGGAGGACGTCAGGGCCTACTGGTTCCGGATGCACCCAGACGGCACGGAGGCGCAGTTCCAGGCCTTCCTCAAGCAGTTCAAGGACAAGATCGGGCAGCCGGGCCGCTGGTGGACCCCCGCCTACAACGAGGCCGACGCGCGGGGCAGGGCCTGCTGGGGCGCGCTCGACCAGTTCGTGTGGGTGCCGCCGGGCACCACACCGCCGGCCGGCATCACGCTTGCCGAGCTGGTGGAGATCGCCAGGGCCGCGCTGACCGTGCCGGAGCCGCAGGTGCGGCTGAACCCCGACGCCAAGAGCTACGTCAACCTGCCGACCTGGGTGTGGCTCGGCGGGGTGGGGGAGAGCACGCGTTCGGTGACCGCGTCCATCCCTGGGGTGATGAGCGCGACCGTCACCGCTTCGCTCCAGGACATCAAGATCGACCCGGGCACGTCGCCGGACCGGGCCGAAGTGCACGAGGACTGCGGGACGTCGGGCCGGCCGTACCGGAAGGGCGGCGAGTTCACCTGCGGCGTGCGCTACCTGCGGGCCTCCGTCGACCAGCCGCGGGAGGTGTACGTGCTGACGGTCACCACGGTCTGGCCCGTCGAGGTGGAGGACGACGTGGTGCCGTTCGCCTACGACCCGGTCGAGGTGGGCGCCAGTCGCGACGTCCCCGTCGGCGAGGTCCAGAGCACCGTCAGGCGCCGCTGACCGTGTGCACCGTCAGGCGTCGCTGACCAGTTTCTGGAGAAGCTCGCGCAGTTCCCGCTCGGGCTCGGGGCCGCCGAGCAGCTCGCGTACCTGCGCCTGGAGCGCCTGCTGCGCCTCGCCGGCCGTGGCGAGCCGCCGCCTGCCGAGGTCGGTGAGATCCAGCGCGTAGCGGCGGCGGTCGTGCGGGTCTCTGCCGCGCGCCACGAGGCCCGCGTCGACCAGCTCGTTGACCACCTCCGCCGCGGCCGGTTCGGTGATCCCGAGGTGGCGGGCGAGCCGGTGCTGGGGGCAGGGCGCGAGCTCGTCGAGCCCGGCGAGGGGGCCGAAGTGCCTGGTCCGCAGCCCGCTGTCGGCCAGCAGGGCGTCGCCGAGCCGGCGCAGCCGGTAGTGCGCCTGGGTGATCAGGTACGCGGTGCTCTGGACCTGCTCGGGCTCGGGGAGCAGCAGGGTCAGCAGCTCGTTCAGCCGGGTGCGCTCGGCCGGCGTCAGGGCGGCGGTCACCTCGGCGTCGTGGGCGGCCGCGGCCTCGCGCATGCCTTTCAGCGCCTCGCGGCCCTTGGCGGTCAGGCGCAGCTCGTTGGAGCGGCGGTTGCGGAGGTTGCGGGTCCTGGTGACGTGGCCCGCCTCCTCCAGCGCGTCGACGAGCCGCACCATGATCGTCCGGTTGATGCCCAGCCGCTCCACCAGGTCCTGCTGCGAGCAGCCCTCCTGGTCGGCCAGGACGTCGAGCACCACGAACTCGCGCGAGCGCGACTCGCCGGCCAGCCGTACGGACGCCTGGCGCAGCAGGTTGCCGAGGGAGAGTTTGAGCAGGTCGGACAGCGTCGTGGACACGAGAACCATCATATCAGCACATTGATAGTTGGAATGTTGACAGTTAGGCATGTGTCGCTTTACGGTTCCGGCATGACGTACAAGCTGGACATGACGATGATGGTCACGGTGCACGACGCCCTCCGGCGCGAAGCGGAGCGCATCGCCCGCATCACCGCCCGCACGGACGACGACCCGCGGCGGCTGCTCGGCGCGGCCGTGGGCTGGGAGATGTTCAAGACCTACCTGCGCGTGCACCACACCACCGAGGACGACATGCTGTGGCCGGTGATGGAACGCGCCCTCGCCGGCCGGACCGACGAGCTGGCCCTCCTCGCCGCCATGGAGGCCGAGCACGCGCTCATCGACCCCCTCCTGGAGTCCTTCGACGCGGCGATCGCCGACCCCGACACGGGCCACGAACGGCTCGGCGACCTCGCCGACAGCCTGACCACGGTGCTCGGCGGCCACCTCCGGCACGAGGAGCGTGAGGCGCTCGCGGTGATCGACCTGAGCGTCACCGAGGAGCAGTGGCGGACCTTCGGCCAGGAGCACTCCAGGCGGATCGGCGCCGACGCGTCCCGCTACCTGCCCTGGGTGCTGGACAGCGCGGGCGAGGAGCGGACCGCGCTCATCCTCGGCCGCATGCCCGACCACATCCGGGCCGCCTACCGCGACGAGTGGCGTGCCGCCTACGACGCGTTGAAGATCTGGGAACCGTCCGGAAGACGATGATCGTCGGCACTCGCCCGCACCCCTACGATGATCACCGATTGGTGTCCTTCGTCCCTTGGGGGAGCGGTTCCGGTGTTTCGTCAGGAACGCGTGCGTGCGGTCCTCGAAAGCTCGCTCGTGCAGCGAGCGGTCATCCTGGTGATCGTGATCAACGCGATCACCATCGGGTGCGAGACCAGTTCATTCCTGATGGAGCGGTTCGGGGGGCTGCTGCACACGATCGACAGGATCGCGCTGGCGATCTTCGCCGTCGAGATCGCCGCGCGCCTGTACGCCTACCGCAGGTCCTTCTTCGCCGACCCCTGGAACTGGTTCGACACCGTGATCGTGGCGGTCGCGCTGGTGCCCGCCTCCGGACCCACCTCGGTGCTCAGGGCGCTGCGCATCCTGCGGGCGCTGCGCCTGGTGTCGGCGGTGCCGAGCATGCGCCGCGTGGTCGGCGCCCTGCTCGCCGCGGTGCCGGGGATGGCCTCCATCATCGGCCTGCTGGTGCTGATGATCTACATCGCCGCGGTGATCGCGACCAAGCTCTTCGGCGAGATCGTGCCCGAGCGCTTCGACGAGCTGCCGCGCTCGCTGTTCACGCTGTTCCAGATCATGACGGGGGACGACTGGGGCAACGTGGCGCAGGAGGTGATGAAGGAGAAGCCGTGGGCGTGGCTCTTCTTCATCGTCTACATCCTGATGTCGACCTTCGTCGCGCTCAACCTGTTCATCGCGGTCGTCGTCAACGCCATGAACGACACCGAGCCGTCCGCCGCGGAGACGCGGACCCAGGTCGAGCTCGCGGCGGTCAAGGAGGAACTGGCCGTCCTGCACGCCAAACTCGACCAGCTGCTCCTGCGACCGGAGCCCGAGCCCGCCACCGGCCCGCGCCGCCGGTCCCCGAAGACCGCCTCGGCCGTGGGTCCGGGCCGCCAGTCGCAGAAGACGACCGCCATCCAGGAGTCCCGCCGTCAGCCCTCGGAGACCGCCGCGGCCGGGGGTGCGCGCCGCCGATCCCCCGAGGCGGCCGCCGTCTCCGAGACGCGCCGTCAGCCGCCGGAGACCGCCAGCCCCTGATGGTCGCCGAAGTGGATGCCGATCAGCCGGTCGGCGTCCGTGCGGTCGAGCACGAGCGCGCCCGCCGCGGGGTCCGGGTCGCCCGCGCGCACCCGGTCGAGGAGCGCGCGCCAGTGGCGGCGGTGCCGGGTGAAGGTCGCGCCCGCCACGACCCTGCCCCTGGCGTACTGCCCGGCGAGAGCGACCTCAGGGGGCGCGTCGAGCAGCAGCAGGTGCAGCTGCGCGCGGTGGCGGCGGGCCAGCCACGCGAAGCCCCGTAGCACGCGTGGCCCGCAGCCCCTGTTGTGCGCGATCACCGGGCCGCCCACGCGCAGGCCGCGGCTGATCCGCCACACGTGCGTGGCGAACACCACGCCGGTGCGCACCGGTTTGGGCGCCCAGCGCAGCCTGCCGTCCCATCGGGCGCGTGACTGCTGCGAGTCGATCACCGTCACCGGCCCCGCGGTGAACGGGACGCGCTCGGTGCCGTCCATGCCGTACAGGCGGCGCAGGAGGGTCGTCTTGCCCGCGCCCGGCAGGCCGGTGACGATCACCAACGACTTGGCTGGGTAGCGCAGGGTGCCGATCGCCCCGGGGACGGTCATGCGCGCCAGCATACGTCGCGCGATCAGGAACCGGCGCCGCCGCGGACCCGGACCCCGCACGCCCCGCCGCCACCCGCGCACGTCCGGGACCCGCGCACGCCCGCCGGGCTCCGCGCCCGCGGGCGGCGCGCACTCCCGCCGCGAGCGCCGGTCAGGCGTGCGACGACTCGTGCTCCAGCAGCCACTCCTTGACCGGCACGCCGTAGTAGTAGCCGCCGAACCCGCCCGTGCTGGGCAGCACCCGGTGGCAGGGCACGAACGGCGCGATCAGGTTCTGGGCGCAGGCCGACCCCGCCGCCCTGGCCGCGGTCCGGGGCAGCCCCGCCCGCTCGGCCAGCTCCGCGTACGACACCGTGGTCCCCGCCTTCACCTCGCGCAGCGCCTGGTGCAGCCGCTTGCGGGTGGGGGAGCCCGGCTGCTCGACGGGAACGGTGTCGAGGGCGTCGAGGTCGCCCGCCAGGTAGGCGCGTACCGCCTCCGCCGGGGCGCCGAGGTCGGCCACGACGTCGAGGCCGAGCGCCTGCAGCTCGGGCGAGAGCCGGGCGAACATGTCGGCGGGCTCGGCGGTGAACCCAGCGGCCACGATCACGCCGTCCCGCGCCAGCAGCGCGAGCGGGCCGGCAGGGGTGGGCAGCAGCTGTGCTTCGATCATGAAGAGCTCCAGAGGTGAAGGGCGGCGTAGGCCCGCCAGGGCCGCCACCGCTCGAGATGGTCCTGAGGGATGCCGAGCGCGGCCATGCGCTTGTCCAGGACGAGGTCGCCGGCCGGCCACGCGTCGGGGTCGCGCAGCGCGCGCAGGGAGATGTAGCCGGCCGTCCACGGGCCGATGCCCGGCACCGTGAGCAGCTCGGCGACCGCGTCGGCGGGGTCCTGGCCGCCGTCGAGGTCGATGGCGCCGGCGGCCACGCGGCCCGCCAGGTCCTTCAGCGTGGCCACGCGCCTGGTGGTCATGCCGAGCCCCGACAGGTCCATGTCGGCGAGTTGCGGTGCGGTGGGGAATCCGCCCGCCCTGTCGACGATCCTGCCGAGCAGCGTCCTGGCGCCCGCGACCGAGATCTGCTGGCCGACGATCGCCCGTACGGCCAGCTCGAACCCGTCGAACGCGCCAGGCACGCGCAGCCCAGGACGGGCGGCCACCAGCGGGGCCAGCGACGTCGCGCCGAGCGCCTCGCTGATCGCGGCGGGGTCGGCGTCGAGGTCGAGCAGCCTGCGGCAGCGCGCCACGAGCCTGGCCAGATGCCTGGTGTCGTCGAGCGACGCCTCGAGCAGGACGTGCCCGTCTCCCGGCGTCAGCGTGATCGAGCCGCCCCGCACCGCCCGGTGGTAGGAGCCGTGCTCGACGCGCTCCAGCCCGGGGACGGCACGCGCGGCCAGGAAGGCGAACAGCCCCTCAACGTCGTACGGCTCCCGCCAGTTCAGCCGGAGCCTGAGCGCCGCGGGGGCGCCGGGCCGGTGCGCGGTGGCGCGCATCTCCGACGGCGTGAAGCCGTAGGTCTCCTGCATGGTGGCGTTGAACTGCCGCACGCTGCCGAAGCCCGCCGCGAACGCCACCTCCGTCACCGGCAGCGCGGTCTCGGTCAGCAGCTGCTTTGCCAGCAGCAGCCGCTTGGTGCGGGCCACCGCCAGCGGGCCGACGCCCAGCTCGGCGACGAACAGCCGGTGCAGGTGCCGTTCGGTGATGTGCAGCCGCGTCGCCAGCCCCGCCACGCCGTGGTCGTCGGCCGCGCCGTCGTCGATCAGCCGCAGCGCCCGCCCCACGAGGTCGCCGCGCACGTCCCAGCCCGGGTCGCCGGGCGACAGCTCGGGGCGGCACCGCTTGCACGGCCGGAAGCCCGCGGCCTCGGCCGAGGCCGCGTGCCGGTAGAAGCGCACGTTGCGCGAGGCGGGGGTGCGCGCCGGGCAGATCGGCCGGCAGTAGATGCCGGTGGTCTTCACCGCCGTGTAGAAGCGCCCGTCGAACCTGGAGTCCCGCGCGGACACCGCGCGGTAGCAGGCGTCGAAGTCCAACGTTTCCATGCCACGACGCTATCCCCTGCTGGGTGCCCCCAACTGGCGGATTTCAGACCTCACCGTGATCAGCGGTGTCCACGACAGCGCGGTGAGGATCGCGCCTGCCCAGAGCGTGGCGCGCACCCCCCACAGCTCGCCGATGCCCGCCGCCAGCAGCCCGCCGAGCCCCACCGCGCCCATGAGGATCACCTGCATGATCGAGGTCATCCGGCCCAGCATGTGGTCGGGTGTGAGCTGCTGCCTGAAGCTCACCAGCAGCACGTTGTTCACCCCCGTCCGCACGGACTGGACGAAGAAGCCCGCGGCTGACAGCCAGATCCAGACGCCCTGGTCGAGCAGCGGCACCAGCAGGGAGAACGGCCCGGTCAGCACGCCAAGCAGCCAGACCGCGCGGCCCTGGCCGAGCCACTTGGCGCACAGGTGCGCGCAGGCCGATCCCACCAGCGATCCCACCCCGCTGGCCGCCAGGAAGGCGCCGTACACCCACGCGGGGAAGCCGAGATCCCGCACCAGCAGCACCGGCAGCAGCACCGTGGCCAGCGGGAAGCCGAGGTTGGCCAGCGCCCCCTGGGCCGCGATCGGCACCAGTATCCGGTTGCCGAACAGGAACCGCAGGCCCTCGCGCAGCTGCCGCCCGACCGGCTCCCGTACGGCAGGCGGCGGCCCGGCCGCGGGGATCCCCCGCAGCCACAGCGCCGACCACACGTACGTCACCGCGTCGAGCAGCAGCACCAGCGGCGCGCCGAGCACCTGGGTGAGCACGCCGGAGACGCTGCGTCCGGAGATGTACATCGCCGAGGCCGTCCCGACCAGCAGCGAGTTGGCGGAGGTGAGCCGGTCGCGGCCGACCAGCGCGGGCACCAGGCTGTGCGAGGCGACGTCGAAGAACAGGGTGCCGACGCCCGAGACGATCGCGACCAGGTACAGCTGCTCCATCGTCAGCGCGTCCAGCCACCAGGCCGCCGTGACCGAGACGAGCGCCGCCGCGCGGAGGAGGTCCATGGCCACCATGACGGGGCGCCGCCGTACCCTGTCGACCCATACGCCCGCGGGCAGGCCCATCACCAGCACGACCAGTGTCGCCAGCGAGCTGAGCAGGCCGACCTCGCCCGCGCTCGCGTCGAGCACGGTCACGGCCAGCAGCGGCAGCGCCACGTGGGAGAGCTGGGTGCCGAACTGGCTGCCGAACGCGGCCACGTACAGCCGCCGGAATGCGCGATCCATGCCTGGCACCATGCCTGCGGCGATGGTCTAATGGCGATGGATTAAGGAGACAGCGAATCGAACTCACCTTCACCGTCCAGGACATCGCCAACACGCGCTTCGCCCTCTCGCCCCTGTGGGAGGTGGTCGCGAGCGTCAGGGTGGTGAAGGAGCCGGCGGGCGTCAACCGGCCGTGGGCCGAGCGGGTGCGCCGCCGGCTGGCCGACGTCGACTGGCGGCTGCTGTCGGACCTCGTGCCCGTGCCGACCATCTCGCTGGTCGCCTTCATCGCCCCGCCGCCCACCACCTCGGTGCCCGACCTGGAGCTGGAGCTGGCGGGCATGCTGGCGCGCGCCGCCGACGTCCGCGCCGAGCTCGACGCGTGGGACGTCCCCCGCACGCCGCGCCTGCGGGCCCTGTACGACGACCCCGAGAAGGGCCTGGACCGGCTGGCCGGCGAGATCAGGGCGTACTGGGCGGCGGCCATCGAGCCGTACTGGCCGCGCATCCGCACGCTCATGGAAGGCGACCTGCTCTACCGCGCCCGCATGCTGGCCGAGGGCGGCGTCCACCGGATGCTGTCCGACCTCGACGCGAACGTGAGCTGGCAGGGTGAGCGGCTGCACCTGGCGCACCGCTTCTGCCGGGGCGTGCGGCCGCTCGACGGGCGGGGGCTGCTGCTGGTGCCCTCCGTCTTCGCCTGGCCGCGGATCTTCTCGATCACGGTGCCGCCGTTCCAGCCGACGCTGCGCTACCCGCCCCGCGGGGTGGCGACGCTGTGGGAGAGCGAGCGGAGGGACCCGCCGGCCGCGCTGGCGGCGGTGCTCGGGCCGACCAGGGCCCGGTTGCTGGCCGAGCTGGACCAGCCCGCCTCGACCAGGGAGCTGGCGGTGCGGACCGGGCTGTCGGAGCCCGGGGCCAACCAGCACCTGACGGCGCTGCGGAAGGCGGGGTTGTGCAGCGCCCACCGCACCGGCCGCTACGTCCTGTACGCCCGCACGACCGTCGCCGAAGCCCTCCTCAACCCCGCGTGACCCCCGCTGGGCGGAAGGGCCGCGCCTCGTCCGCCGGCGGGATCCCCGGCCGGGATCCCGCAGGACGCCGGAGTCCCGCTCCAGGCCGCCCGACCCGGTCGGCGGCACCGGGCGTTACTTGGAGGAGACCCCGACTCCCAGGTCGAACTCGCGGTAGACCCGCGCCCAGAACCCGTCGCGCAGCCACACCCGCGCCTCGGGGTAGGGCCGCAGCGAGTGGCCGAGCTCCTTCTCCGCCTCGATCAGCAGCTCCGTGTCGATGACCGTCGGCAGGATCGGCCCGGGCAGCAGGTCCCTGATGTTGTCGCGACCGCGGGTCAGTATCCACTTCTGCGCCACGTGCTCGCCGACGTCCTCCACGCGGGGCCGCGACGGGCCGAGCTTGGCCACCTGGCCGGGCTTGACGTGCGGCTTGGGCGCGGCCGTACGGCCCGCGAACACCTGGGCGGGCGACGGCGCCGTCACCGGCGGCACCACGGCCACGGGCTGCGGCGCACGGCTGAAAAACGGCCTCAGGAAGTCAGCGGAGATCACTTCGACGGTGTCGGACTCCCACACCAGGCGCTCGGCCTGGTTGGTGCCGTACGGCGGCTCGACGCCCCACAGGTGGATCCGCACGCCGTAGGCCTGCGCGGCCTCGACGGCGGGCACCATGTCCTCGTCGCCCGCCAGCAGGATCGTGTCCGTCACCGCGTGGTGGCGGGCCAGCGCCTCCAGGTCGCTCCTGATCTGGGCGTCCACGCCCTTCTGCTGGCCACGCGCGTTCAGGTTGCCAAGCCGTACCTTGACCCAAGGGAGCTGGGCGATGACCCGCTGGTCCACGGTCGGCACGCGGTCACGGGCGGCGTCATACCAATAGATCCGCAGGAGCTCCCCGGAAATGCGTTGCTCAGCATGCTTCTGCAAGGATTGGATGAGCTCGTCGGCGGCAACCCGGTATTCCTTGCGCTCCTTGGCGCCGAGCAGTACTTCACCTGCGGCGGCATAGAGATAACCGACGTCCACTAGGACGGCGTACTTTGCCGCGACAGGGTGCGGCGTGAGGTCTGGGATGGCCATGTCGTCCTCCAGGCCGCGGTGCTCGTTGATCGGCTGACTATATACGCCTACTTTTCTAGATAGTCCCAACTCCCGGCGAACTTGACACCCGTTTCTCAGGATCCTCTACGGCAAGGCGCTGTTTCGCCACGCCGACTTCCCAGGTACGAGAGGTTTACGCATGGCTCTGGCCGGGTTTCGCCATGTTTCGCGCTTCGGCTCCGCCGGGCGATCGGGTTCGGCGGAGCGGGAAGCGAGAACCGCCACCAGAGCCGCGATCTCCTCGGCGGTGGCGTCACCGCGAATAATTCGCAGATGCACCGTCATAGTGGGATGTTCCCATGCTTCTTCGGGGGAAGCGACGCCCGCTTGTTCCGCAGCGCGCGCAGCGCCCTGACGATCTGCACCCGGGTGTCGGAGGGCCGGATGACCGCGTCGACGTAGCCGCGCTCGGCGGCTAGGAACGGATTGGCCAGAGTGTCCTCGTACGCGGTGACCAGTCGGGCCCGCTCGGCGTCGGGATTCTCGGCGGCGGCCAGCTCGCGCCGGTAGAGGATGTTGACGGCGCCCTGCGCGCCCATGACCGCGATCTGCGCGGTGGGCCAGGCCAGGTTGATGTCGGCGCCGAGGTGCTTGGAGCCCATGACGTCGTAGGCGCCGCCGTAGGCCTTGCGGGTGATGACCGTGACCAGCGGCACGGTGGCCTCGGCGTAGGCGTAGAGGAGCTTGGCGCCGCGCCTGATGATTCCGTTCCATTCCTGGTCGGTGCCCGGCAGGAATCCCGGGACGTCCACAAATGTCACTACGGGAATATTGAAAGCATCACAGGTCCGTACGAATCGTGCCGCCTTTTCGGACGCCGCAATATCGAGTGTTCCGGCGAAACTCATCGGCTGGTTGGCGACGATCCCGACCGAGCGTCCCTCGACCCGGCCGAAACCCACCACGATGTTCGGCGCGAACCTGGCATGGACCTCGAGGAACTCGCCGTCGTCGAGCACGTGCCCGATCACGGTGTGCATGTCGTAGGGCTGGTTGGCCGAGTCGGGGATGAGCGTGTCGAGCTCGCGGTCCTCGTCGGTGACCGTCAGCTCGGCCTCGGCGTCGTAGACGGGCGCCTCGTCCAGGTTGTTGGAGGGCAGGTAGGACAGCAGCGCCTTGGCCAGCTCGAGGCAGTCGGCCTCGTCGGCGGCCTCGAAGTGCGCCACGCCCGACCGGGAGTTGTGGGTGTGGGCGCCGCCGAGCTCCTCGAAGCTCACCTCCTCGCCGGTGACGGTCTTGATCACGTCGGGGCCGGTGATGAACATGTGCGACTTCTCCTGCACCATCAGGATGAAGTCGGTCAGCGCGGGGGAGTAGACCGCACCGCCCGCGCACGGGCCCATGATCAGCGAGATCTGCGGCACCACGCCCGAGGCGTGGACGTTGCGCTTGAAGATCTCGGCGAACAGCCCGAGCGCGACCACGCCCTCCTGGATCCGCGCCCCTCCGCCGTCGTTGATGCCGACGATCGGGCAGCCGACCTTGAGCGCGTGGTCCATGACCTTGACGATCTTCTCGCCGTAGACCTCGCCGAGCGAGCCGCCGAAGACCGTGAAGTCCTGGCTGTAGACGGCGACCGGACGGCCGTCCACGGTGCCGTGGCCGGTGACCACGCCGTCGCCGTAGGGCCGGTTGTCCTCGATGCCGAAGGCCGTCGCGCGGTGCCTGGCGAACTCGTCGAACTCGACGAAGGACCCCTCGTCGAGGAAGGCCGCCAGGCGCTCGCGCGCGGTCAGCTTGCCCTTGGCGTGCTGCTTCTCGACGGCGCGGGCCGAGCCCGCGTGCACGGCCTCGTCCTGCCGCCGCTCGAAGTCGGCGAGCTTGCCCGCCGTGGTGTGGATGTCGATCTCTGGGGGCCCGGACGGCAGCGCGGCACTCATGCCGTAAGACTAGCCCTGGGATCACGATGACACCCAGACCCGCACCGGCGCCCACCTCGGCGTGGACGAACTGTGATTCTTCCCAAGCGGTACGGTTGCCCACAAGGCCCCCCAAAGCACCAGACTGGTGGGCATGACGGAGGCGGTGCGTACAGAGGGCCTGTTCAAACGGTTCGGCCAGCAGGTGGCGGTGGCCGGGATCGACTTCACGGTGCCCGCGGGGAGCTTCGCGGGACTGGTCGGACCCAACGGCGCGGGCAAGACGACCACGCTGAGCATGATCACCGGCCTGCTCCGCCCCGACGGCGGCGTCGCGACGGTCGGCGGCGTCGACGTGTGGCGCGACCCCGTCCAGGTCAAGGCCCGCATCGGCGTCTTGCCCGAGGGCCTGCGACTGTTCGAGCGGCTGTCGGGCCGCGAACTGCTGCACTACAACGGCCGCCTGCGCGGCATCCCCAAGGCCGACGTCGAGCAGCGCGCCGAGGAACTGCTCCGCGTCATGGACCTGACCGATTCCGCCGACAAGCTCGTCGTCGACTACTCCACCGGCATGCGCAAGAAGATCGGCCTGGCCGCCGCGCTGCTGCACAACCCGGCGGTGCTCTTCCTCGACGAGCCCTTCGAGGGAGTCGACCCGGTCAGCGCCAACACCCTGACCGAGGTGCTCCGCCGCTACACCGCCTCCGGCTCCACCGTCATCTTCTCCAGCCACGTCATGGACCTGGTCGAGCGGCTGTGCGACTGGGTGTCGGTGATGAGCGGCGGCCGGATCGTCGCCCAGGGCCCGACCGCCGAGGTCCGCGCGGGCCGCAGCCTCAACCAGGCCTTCCTCGACCTCGTCGGCGTACGGCAGAGCGGGGAGGAGGGGCTGACGTGGTTGGGCTCTTCGTCGAACTGAAGCTCAGGCTGATCGCGGGCGGCCTGCGCGGCGACACCCAGCGCATCCTCGGCTTCGTCTTCTCCTTGCTGGCCGCGCTCGTGGTGGCGGCGGGCGGCTTCCTGCTGCTGGCGCTGCTCAGGGCGGCGCCGTCGGACATCGCCGCCGACATCGGCGTGATCGCCTTCACCGGGCTGCTGGTTTGCTGGGCCACCGTGCCCCTGCTGGCCTTCGGCCTCGACGACACCCTGGACCCGGCCAGGCTCGCCCTCTTCCCGCTGCGCACGCGGCAGCTGGCGGCCGGCATGTTCGCCGCGTCGGTCACCGGCGTGTGGCCGATCGTCTCTCTCGTGGTGACGGCGGGCGCGCTGGTGGGCCTCGCGCGCGGAGCGGGTGGCTTCCTGCTCGGCGTCGTCGCGGTGGTCCTGCAGTTCGCGCTCTGCATCGTCACCTCCCGGCTGATCACCACCGCGCTGTCCGGGCTGCTGCGCTCGCGCAGGGGCCGCGACCTGCTGGCCGTCGGCGTCATCGTCGTCGTGCTGCTGGCCCAGCTGCCCAACCTGATCGTCAACCGCGGCCTGAGCGGCGACCCGCGCGCGATTCTCGACAGCCTGGCGGCCGTGCTGCGCTGGACCCCGCCGGGCTGGGCCGCCCACGCCATCAGCGACGGCGGCGCGACCGCCGCGCTCGAGCTGGCCCTCCTCGCCCTGCTCGTCCTGGCGCTCGGCTGGCTGTGGATCAGGGCGCTGGGCCGCGCCCTGGTCACCACCGACGCCTCCACCCAGGCCGCCTCCGTGCGCCGCTCCAGCGGCCTGCTCGACCGGCTCCTGCCCGACGGCCGGGTGGCGGCCGTGGCGTCGAAGGAGCTGAAGTACGCCAGGCGCGACCCGCGCGGTCGCGTCGGCTGGTTCGCCTCGATCGCGGTGACGTGCGTGCTTGCCTTCTCCATCAACGGGCAGGGCTCGGGCGGCGGAGCGGGCGCCGCGATCGGCCCGGCCTGCGTCGGGGCGCTGATGATCGCCATGCAGCAGTGCAACAGCTTCGGCATCGACGGCCGGTCCCTGTGGATGAACGCCGTCGTCTACGGCGACGCCCGTGACCTGCGCGGCGACCTGGCGGGCCGGCACCTGGCCGTGGCGGTCATCGCGGTCCCTGTCCTGGTGGCGCTCGCCGTGGTCGGCGGGCTGTTCGCCGGCAGCCTGGCGTGGGCGGTGCCCGCCGCGCTGACCGCGTGGGGCGTGCTCGGCGTCGGGCTCGGCGTCGGCGCGGTGACCAGCGTGCTGGTGCCGTACACGGTGCCGGACCGGCTCAACGCCTTCACCGGCGCGGCGCCGGGCCAGGGCGGGGTGGCCTTCGTCGCCTCCTTCGCCGCCATGATCGCCACCGCCGTGCTCGCCCTCCCCGTCGCGCTGCCCGTCCTGCTGGGCGCCGGCTGGGTGAGCGTCGTGGCGCTGCCGTACGGCGTCGCGCTGGCGTGGGCGGGCAGGCACGTGGCGGGCCGGGCGGGCTATCCGCGGATGCCGGAGCTGCTCGCGGCGGTCTCCAGGCCCACCTAATGGTCTAGTCCATTTGGTGAGACCGGTCTCCAGTCACGCGAGACGAGTGGATATCGTGCGAAGCATGATTGACCAGGCCATCCCGCGCCACAGTGCCGTCAGCGAGATGCCCGACGAGCTCCGCCGCGACGTGCGGCTGCTCGGCGAGCTGCTGGGCCAGGTGATCGCCGAGCAGGGCGGTCCCGGCCTCCTGGAGGATGTCGAACGCCTGCGCAAAGCGGTCATCGGCGCGCGCCGCGGCGAGGTGTCCCACGAGGACGTCGCGGCGATCGTAGGCGCATGGGAGATCGACCGGGCGGTCCAGATCGCCCGGGCGTTCACCTGCTACTTCCATCTGGCCAACCTGGCCGAGGAGCACTACCGCATCCGCACCCTGCGCGAGCGCGACACGGGTGAGGCCGTCCAGCGCGAGTCGCTGGCCTCCGCCGTCGAGGAACTGGGCAGCGACCGCGTCGCCGAGCTGGTCGAGGGCCTCGAACTGCACCCCGTGCTCACCGCGCACCCCACCGAGGCGCGCAGGCGCGCGGTCGTCACCGCCATCCAGCGCGTCAGCGGCCAGCTCACCGAGTACAACACCCCGGGGCGCGGCTCCTCCGAGCGCGCCGAGAGCAGGCGCAGGCTGCTGGAGGAGATCGACCTCCTCTGGCGTACGGCCCAGCTGCGCAACACCAAGCTCGACCCGCTCGACGAGGTGCGCACCGCGATGGCCGCCTTCGACGAGACGCTCTTCCGGGTGGTGCCCCAGGTCTACCGCTCGCTCGACGCCGCCCTCGGCCCCGGCACGGGCACCCGCGCGCCGCTGGCCAGGCCGTTCATCCGCTACGGGTCGTGGATCGGCGGCGACCGCGACGGCAACCCCAACGTCACCGCCAAGGTCACCCGCGAGGCCGTCCTCATCCAGGCCGAGCACGTGCTGACGGCGCTGGAGACCGCCACCGTCCGCATCGCCCGCACGCTCACCCCGGCCGCCCAGTTCACCCCGCCCTCCGCCGAGCTGCGCAAGGCGCTGGCCGCCGCCCAGGACTCCCACCCCGACCTGGTCTCCGAGCTGGCCACCCGCTCGCCGTCCGAGCCGCACCGGCAGTGGCTGCTGTTCGTCGGCGCCCGCGTCGGCGCCACCCGCAGGCGCGACCTCGACCTCGCCTACCGCGCGCCGTCCGACCTGCTGGCCGACCTGCGCCTCGCCCAGCAGTCGCTGATCGAGGCGGGCGCCGCCAGGCAGGCCTACGGCGAGCTGCAGCACCTCGTCTGGCAGGTCGAGACGTTCGGCTTCCACCTGGCCGAGCTGGAGGTGCGCCAGCACTCCCAGGTCCACGCCGCCGCGCTGGAGGAGATCCGCGCCGGCGGGCCGCTGTCGGAGCGCACCGAGGAGGTCCTGGCCACCATCCGGGTGATCGCCTGGATCCAGGAGCGCTTCGGCACCACCGCCTGCTCCCGCTACGTGGTGTCGTTCACCCGCGGCGCCGACGACATCGCCGCCGTCCACGAGCTGGCCTTCCACGCGCTGGGCGAGCGCGCGCCCGTCCTCGACGTGGTGCCGCTGTTCGAGTCGGGCCAGGACCTCGACAACTCCGCCGACGTGCTGGCCGGCATGCTCGACCTGCCCCAGGTGCGGCGCCGGCTGGCCGACAACGACCGCCGCCTGGAGGTCATGCTCGGCTACTCCGACTCCGCCAAGGAGCTCGGCCCCGCGGCGGCGACGATGAAGCTCTACGAGGCGCAGGAACGGCTGACCGCGTGGGCGCTGGCCAACGACGTCAAGCTCAGGCTCTTCCACGGTCGCGGCGGCGCGCTCGGTCGCGGCGGCGGCCCGGCCAACCGGGCGGTGCTCGCCCAGGCGCCCGGCTCGGTGGCGGGCAGGTTCAAGGTGACCGAGCAGGGCGAGGTCATCTTCGCCCGCTACGGCCACCAGGCCATCGCCCGCCGCCACATGGAGCAGGTCGCCAACGCCGTCCTGCTGGCCTCCTCGCCGACCGTCGGGGCGCGCACCGCGGCCGCCGCCGCCCGCTTCCGCGGCCTGGCCTCGCAGGTGGCCGCCGCCTCCGAGCGCGCCTACCGCGCGCTCACCGAGGCGCCCGGCTTCCCCGAGTGGTTCGCGCTGGTCAGCCCGCTGGAGGAGATCGGCTCGCTGCGTCTTGGCTCCCGTCCTGCGCGCCGCGGGCTCGGTGCCCCCCGCTCCCTCGACGACCTGCGCGCCATTCCGTGGGTGTTCGCCTGGGCGCAGACGCGGGTCAACCTGCCCGGCTGGTACGGCCTGGGCAGCGGCCTGGCCGCCGTCGAGGACCTCGGCGAGCTGCAGGCGGCCTACCGGGAGTGGCCGCTGTTCGCCTCGCTGCTCGACAACGTCGAGATGTCGCTGGCCAAGACCGACCGGTCCATCGCGGCCCGCTACCTCGCTCTGGGCGGCAGGACGGACTTCGCGGCGCAGGTGCTGGAGGAGTACGACAGGACCAGGCGCCTGGTGCTGTCGGTGACCGGGCACTCCCGGCTGCTGGAGAACAGGAAGGTCCTGTCGCGGGCCGTCCAGCTGCGCGACCCGTACGTGGACGCGCTCTCCCACCTGCAGCTGCGCGCGCTCACCGCGCTGCGGACCACCGACGACCTGACCGAGGCCGAACGAGAACGGCTGTCGACGCTGCTGCTGCTGTCGGTGAACGGCGTCGCCGCGGGATTGCAGAACACCGGATGATCAGACTCGCCCACCCCGACGACCTGCCCGCCATCGAGAAGATCGTCGCCGCCGCCTACCAGCCGTGGGCGGAGGTCATCGGCATCCGCCCCAAGCCGATGGACGACGACTACGCCGCCCACCTCGCGGCCGGTCACGTGTTCGTCCTCGACGACCTGCGCGGCCTGATCGTGCTGGTGCCCGAGGACGGCGTGCTGTACGTGGACAACGTGGCGGTCCGGCCCGACCAGCACGGCCAGGGCCTGGGGAAACGGTTGCTCGCCTTCGCCGAGTCGCGGGCCGTGGCGCTGGGCCTGCCCGCGCTGCGGCTGATCACCAACGCCAAGATGACCCCGAACATCGCGCTCTACCGGCGGCTCGGCTACACCGTCACCTCGGTGGAGGCCGTCGGGCCGCGCGAGGTGGTCTTCATGCGCAAGGAGCTGTAGCCCCCGAGCCGGCGAAAAACCCAACTACCGAAATATCCGGAAAAGCGGACGCTTGGCGTGCTTCCGGACCACAATGGCGGTGAGCGCCCGCACGCCAGGGCGCGATCCGCGCGTGCCCCAGGCCCTTCCCCCTCGCCCGGGGCCCGCGCGGCCTTCCGCAGGGCGGCCACCGGTCAGCGGCGGCCGCCCCGGGCGTCACCGCAGGTTCGTCAGGGCGCGCAGGCCGTACTCGACGGGGCCGTAGCGGTGCCCGCGCAGCCACCAGGCGCTCAGCGCCGCCAGCACCGCGTAGATCAGCGCGGCCACCCCCATCACCGCGATCGGTTCGAGCCGGCCGGCCAGCGCCAGGCCGTACCCGGTGAAGACCAGGCACATCAGCACCGACTGGCCGATGTAGTTGGACGCCGCCACCCGGCCGGGGCCGGACAGCACCGTGCCCACCAGGGGGAAGCGTCTGACCAGCTGGAGCAACGTGACCACGTAGGCGGCCGACAGGAACAGCGACGTGACGTTGTTGACCGCGACGCCGACCAGCACCCAGCTCCCCGACGCGGTGCTCGACCAGGTGAAGAACGCCGCCGCCGGCAGGCCGACGCCGAAGCCGACGAGCTGGATGCGCGGCACCAGGCGCGCCCACCGCTCCGGCTCCTCGAACAGCCGAGACTTGCCGGCCGCCATCCCGAACAGGAACAACGCCATCGCCATCGGCCCCTGCCCGAGCCAGACGAACAGCGCCAGCATCGGGTAGGTCTCGGCCTGGTAGGTCAGGAAGTCCAGCGGGCTCCCGGTGAACAGCGCCAGCGCCCTCGCGGCCTCGGTGGGGTCGGCGGCCTGGTCCGCGGCGGCGGTGGGGTCGAGCAGGGTCAGCCCGGCCAGCGCCAGCCAGAGCACCGTCAGCACACCGATGATCGTCACACCGGTGATGACGGCGGTTCGCGGGCGGACGTTGCGCATGGCCAGCAGGATCAACCCCAGGGCGGCGTAGAGGGTGAGGATGTCGCCGATCCACAGCAGGAAGCCCTGCGCCACGCCCAGCGCGAACAGGCCGAGGCAGCGGCGCAGCATGCGCCCCCTGACCTGGTCGCCCCACGAGCGCATCTGGAGGGTGAAGGAGTAGCCGAACAGGAAGGAGAAGATCACGTAGAACTTCGTCAGGACCAGAGTGGTGACGACCGAGGCCACGGCGCCTTCGGGGATCTGCGCCGCGCCTCCGGCGGCGGCGCCGGGGTCGGCGAAGAAGCCGATGTTCGCCAGCAGGATGCCGGCGAGGGCGAAGCCGCGGACGGCGTCTATCTCGTGGATGCGCCTGGTCGGGGGTGCCACGGTCTGCGTCATGACGACGACGCTAGAGATCGCCCGCGGCACGGCACATCGAACCTCGGGCCCTCGCGCATCCGACCAAAGTCGTCCCCGCCTTCGCCCTTCGGATCGCCAGGGACGCGCGGGTGCCCGTGGGCGCGGACACCCGCCACGGGTGCCCACAGAAGAACGGCCCGGCATCTCGCCATGCCGGGCCGTTCTCCGCCTGTGTCAGTGGGCCTTCACCAGGACCTCGGGCTCGTAGCAGGAGGGACCGTTCGGGCCACCGATCCGGACGGAGTCGAAGAAGTCGCGGTAGGTGCTGAAGAAGTTGCCCTTGCCGCCCGGAGAGGTCACCGCCGAGCAGCCGCCGTAGTTTGCCTCGGAGTACAGGTGGATGATCGAACTCGTACGGTTCCAGTCGGACTTGGCCCGGTCGGCCATGTTCAAAGCGGCGAGATCCGGCGTGTTGGCCTGGATCTCGATGATGTCACCCGTGCCGTCGAGGCCGGAGAACATGCAGTAGTAGCCGGCGCGGCAGCGGTCGTAGCCGTCGGCGGCGTGGGCGGGAGTGGTGGGCAGGATGGACAGCGCAACGGCCGCGATGGGAAACGCCAGCATGTGAAGCTTCTTGTCCACTACCTCTCCTTACCTGAAACTTTTCTTCGGCGAACGCCACGACCATACATGACCCGATCTTGCGGGAGAAGGGGCCGCGAACGGCTAGAGGGCGATGCGCTCCCTGCCGGCGTAGACGTTGCACCGCTCCTCGCGCAGGAACCCGACCAGCGTCATCCCGAACTCCCTGGCCAGCTCCACCGCCAGCGACGACGGCGCCGACACCGCGCACACCATCGGGATGCCGGCGGCCAGCGCCTTCTGCATGATCTCGTAGCTGGCCCTGCCGCTGACCATCAGCACGTGCCCGGCCAGGTCCGCGCCGGTCAGGGACGCCCATCCGACCAGCTTGTCGACCGCGTTGTGCCGGCCGACGTCCTCCCTGAGCGCCACCAGCGCGCCGTCGGCCGAGAACAGCCCGGCCGCGTGCAGGCCACCGGTCTTGCCGAAGCCGCCCTGAGCCTCCCTGAGCCGGTGCGGCATGCCGTACAGGATCTCGGGGGTGATCGACAGCTCCCCCTGCGGCAGCGGGCGGCAGCGGTCGCGCAGCGCGTCGAGGCTGGCCGAGCCGCAGACCCCGCAGGCGCTGGAGGTGACGAAGTGCCGGTCGAGGGCCGGCAGGTCGGGAATCGGGCGGTCCAGCGCCACCGTGACGGTGTTGTAGCGGGCCTCCGGCGGCACGTCCTCGTCGGTGCAGTAGCCGATGGCTCTGATCTCGCCACGCCCGGCCACCCCCTCGCCGTGCAGGAACCCGGCCGCCAGCTCGAAGTCGTGGCCGGGCGTGCGCATGGTGATCGCCACGGTCCTGCGCTCGCCACCCGGGGAGGTGACGCGGATCTCCATGGGTTCCTCGGTGGCGAGGTGATCGCGCCGATCCCGGGCGGTCTTCCCGGACAGGACGGTGATCTGGGCGCGCGTGGTGGGCGTTGTCACCTTTCGTACCCTACGCAGGACCGTTCGCCGAGGTCGCCCCGTCCCCGCCGTCGAGCCGGCGAGGGTGCCGCCGGAGGTCCGTCGGAGTGGTCAGGGGCGTACGACCTTGGGGAAAGGTTGTGGTGCGCCCCGATACAGCGGCGCAGGGCGATGGGAGAGGATGGACAGGTGTCCGACTCACCTTTCACCGACCTCGACCGCCCGCCGTTGAACCAGGCGGCGCTCACCCGCGCCCTGGTCAGGCCCGGCGGCCTGTGGACCGAGATCACCGTCGTGGACCGTACCGGCTCCACCAACGCGGACCTCACCGAGCGTGCCAGGGCGGGTGCGCCGGAGGGCACGGTGCTGATCGCCGAGACGCAGGTCAAGGGCAGGGGCAGGCTGGGCAGGACCTGGAACGCGCCACCCCGGTCCGGGCTCACCTTCTCCGTGCTCCTGCGCCCCGGCGTGCCGCCCTCCCGGCAGGGCTGGCTGTCGCTGCTGTTCGGCGTGGCCGCCGCCTCCGCCGTCCGGCGTGTCGCCGAGCTGGACGTCAGGCTGAAGTGGCCGAACGACCTGCTGGTCGGCGATCGGAAGCTGGCGGGCATCCTGGCCGAGCGGATCGAGGACGGCGCGGTGATCATCGGCATGGGGCTGAACGTCTCGCTCCGCCCCGAGGAGCTGCCCGTCGAGACCGCCACCTCCATCGCCATCGAGCTCGGCGCCTCCACGGCCGAGCCCGACCGGGAGCGCGCCAGGGGCACCGACCGGGATCCCCTGATCAGGGCCATCCTGCGGGAGATCGAGACCCACTACCGCGACTGGATCGCGGTCGGCGGCGACCCCGACGCCGCGGGCCTGCGCGCCGCCTACCAGGCCTCGAGCGCCACGATCGGCCGCGAGGTGCGGGTGGAGCTGCCCGGCGAGCGCACGCTGACCGGCACGGCCACGGGCATCGACCCGTCCGGGCGACTGCAGGTCGGCGAGCAGACGCTCAGCGCGGGGGACGTGGTCCACGTTCGCCCGTCGTCATAGCGTTCGGCGAGGGGTCCGTGCCACGATTTCTGCCATGACTCTCCCGGATCACCACCTGACTCAGGGCGAACGCCGCATCCGGTCGTTCCACCCGCACTGGAAGCGGCTCGTCGGGCCCGCGGTCGCGCTCGTGCTCATCCTCGCCGCCATGGGCGCGGGCCTCTACCTGATCCCCGGCGACTGGGAGTTCGCGTTCTACGGCAGGGCGACGGTGATCGTCATCGCGGTCATCCTGCTGACGATCTGGTCGTTCGTCCCCTACCTGCAGTGGAAGAACACCGGCTACGTGCTCACCACGCACCGGTTCACGATCAGCACCGGCGTGCTGAACAAGTCGACCGACGAGATCCCCCTCACCAAGGTCAACTCGGTCAGCTCCGACCAGTCATTCGTCGAGCGCATCCTGGGCTGCGGCACGCTGACCGTCGAGTCGGCCAGCGACCAGGGCCAGCTCGCGCTGCGCGACATCCCGAAGATCCAGGATGTGCGGGCGGACCTGTTCCGCGCCGTCGAGGACGTCTCCGACGGTGCCGTCGACGGAAAGTAGACCTGCGCGATGAGGCCCACGGCGGAGGAGATCGAACGCCTGCTGGTCGGCACCACCGCCCGCTACACCAGGAGCGAGGTGGCCGGCGGGGCGGGCGTGTCGCAGGAGCTGGCCGAGCGGATCTGGCGCGCGCTCGGGTTCGCGACGCTCGCCGACGACGCCGTCGCCTTCTCCGACGCCGACGTGGTCACGCTGCGCAGGGTGCGCACGATGCTCGACAGCGGCCTGCTCGACGAGCCCACGGTGATCCGCCTGGCCAGGGCGCTGGGCCAGACCACCGCGCGGCTCGCCCAGTGGCAGGCCGAGATCATGATCGGGGCGCTGATGCCGGGCGAGAAGCCGTCCGACGGCGACCTCGCCAGGATCCTGGAGACGTCACAGCGGCTTCTTCCCGACTTCGAGCAGGTGCTCGTGCACGTCTGGCGGGCCCAGCTGGCCGCGGCCGGCACCCGCCTGCTCGCGATGGCCGACATCAACGACGAGCGGGTCCTCACCCGCGTGTCGATGGCCGTGGGCTTCGCCGACCTCGTCTCCTTCACCCGGCGGTCGAGGGAGCTGTCGGAGCGGGAGCTGGCCGAGCTCGTCGAGGGGTTCGAGTCGCGCGCCGCCGACGTGGTCGCCGCCCACGGCGCCCGGCTGGTCAAGACGCTGGGCGACGAGGTGCTGTTCACCGCGCCCACGCCCGCGCAGGCCGCCGAGATCGCGCTGGACCTCGTCGAGACGGGGGAGCTGCGCATCGGCATGGCCTACGGTCCCGTGCTGCCGATGATGGGCGACGTGTTCGGCACGACCGTCAACCTGGCCGCCAGGCTGACGGCCATCGCGCGGCCGGGCACCATCGTCATCGACGCAGAGCTGGCCGACGGGCTGGAAGGCGAGAACGTCGATCTGCACAGGATTCGCCGCCGGCCCGCACGAGGGCTCGGCGTGGTGCAGCCGTATGTCTTGCGAAGATCTTCGTCCTGAGCGGATGATGAGCGGCATGCCGTACGAAGTTCAGGGCGTCGTCGCCCGAGGTAAGGGGCAGGACGTCACCGTCGAGACGGTGCTGGTGCCGGATCCGGGGCCGGGCGAGGCGGTCGTGGCCGTGAAGGCGTGCGGGGTCTGCCACACCGACCTCCACTACCGGGAGGGCGGCATCAGCGACGACTACCCGTTCCTGCTCGGTCACGAGGCCGCCGGTGTCGTCGAGGCGGTCGGGGAGGGGGTCACCGGCCTGGCGCCCGGCGACTACGTGATCCTCAACTGGCGCGCGGTCTGCGGCAACTGCCGCGCCTGCCTGCGCGGCCGGCCCTGGTACTGCTTCGCCACCCACAACGCCGCGCAGAAGATGACGCTGAAGGACGGCACCGAGCTCAGCCCCGCGCTCGGCATCGGCGCGTTCATCGAGAAGACGCTGGTCGCGGCGGGGCAGTGCACCAAGGTGTCCGCCGAGGCGCCGCCCGAGGTGGCCGGCCTGCTCGGCTGCGGCGTGATGGCGGGCCTCGGCGCCGCGCTCAACACGGGCAACGTCTCGCGCGGCGACAGCGTGGCCGTCATCGGCTGTGGCGGCGTCGGCGACGCGGCCATCCTGGGCGCCTCCCTCGCCGGAGCCTCGAAGATCATCGCGATCGACGTCGACGACCGGAAGCTGGGCTGGGCCCGCGACTTCGGCGCCACCGACGTCGTGAACTCGCGCACGCAGGACCCCGTGGCCGCCGTCCGTGAGCTGACCGGCGGGTTCGGCGCCGACGTCGTCATCGAGGCGGTCGGCCGCCCCGAGACCTACGAGCAGGCCTTCTACGCCCGCGACCTGGCGGGCGTCGTCGTCCTGGTGGGCGTGCCGACGCCGGACATGCGGCTGGAACTGCCCCTGCTGGACGTCTTCGGCCGCGGCGGCGCGCTGAAGTCCTCCTGGTACGGCGACTGCCTGCCCTCCCGTGACTTCCCCATGCTCATCGACCTCTACCTGCAGGGACGGCTCCCGCTCGACCGGTTCGTGTCGGAGACCATCGCCCTCGACCAGGTCGAGGACGCCTTCGCCCGGATGCACAGGGGCGAGGTCCTGCGCTCGGTGGTGACGCTGTGATCGACAGGGTCATCACCTCGGGCACGTTCTCCCTCGACGGCGGCACCTGGGACGTCGACAACAACGTCTGGCTGGTCGGCGACGCCCGCTCGGTGGTCGTCATCGACGCGGCCCACTCCGCCGACAGGATCGCCGAGCGGGTGGGCGGCAGGACCGTCACGGCGATCGTCTGCACCCACGCCCACAACGACCACATCAACGCCGCCGCCGCGCTGTCGGAGCTGACGGGCGCGCCGATCCTGCTGCATCCCGCCGACCAGCCGCTGTGGGAGATGGAGTACGGCGACGCGGTGCCGTACCGGCCGCTGGAGGACGGGCAGGTGCTGTCGGCGGGCGGGGTGGAGCTCCAGGTCATCCACACGCCGGGGCACGCGCCGGGCGCGGTGTGCCTCTACGCGCCCGAACTCGGCGCGGTCTTCACCGGCGACACGCTGTTCGAGGGCGGTCCCGGCGCGACCGGCAGGTCGTTCTCCTCCAGGGAGACGCTGGTCGACTCGATCAGGACCAGGCTGCTGCCGCTGCCGAAGGAGACCGTCGTCCACACCGGGCACGGCGCCTCGACCACCATCGGCGCGGAGAGCGCGTCCTTCTAGGGGCTTCCTGAGTCCCTCTCCACACCTCCGGGGGGAGCGGCACCTCCCTCCGGAGGCGCACGCCGCGCGGCGCGGACGTCGTGGGCCGGCGTGTGCCGCCGGTGACGGGTACGCCGATGCGTGCCGGATCGCGCGAGAGCCGACGGGGATCATGAGGGTGCCGGCCGGGCGCTGCGTAGCCGGCTCGCTACCTGGCGAAACCTATCCCCGGAGGAGCAATGTCCTCTTATGGGGGATTTATGCCTGTGTCGCACCTCATGTAGGCAAGCCTAACCAACGTGAGTTATCTTAGGTGTGCCTAACCTTAAGGCTCCGTTCCTGCGAGAGGTCTGTCCCCCAATGTACGTATGCGTCTGCCGAGCCGTGACCGAGAACGAGGTCCACGACTGCATCGCCGCGGGCGCCAAGAGTGCACGGCAGATCCGCGACACCACGGGTGCCGGCAGCGACTGTGCCTCTTGCGTTCGCAAGATCTGTGCGATCCTGAAGCGGTCCGAGGACCTGATTCCGACCGCATAGCACGAGGGGCCCAGTTCAATGCAGGGCGACAAGCAGATCATCGAGCTGCTCAACGAGCAGCTGACCGCGGAGCTCACCGCTATCAACCAGTACTTCCTGCACGCGAAGATGCAGGAGAACTGGGGATACACGAGGCTGGCCAAGCACACGCGCGACGAGTCGATCGACGAGATGCGCCATGCCGAGAGGCTCACCGACCGCATCCTCTTTCTCGAAGGACTGCCCAACTACCAGCGGCTCGGCACCCTCCACATCGGCCAGACCGTGGAGGAGCAGCTCAGGGCCGACCTCGAGGTCGAGCTGAGCGTGGTCAACCGGCTCAAGCCGGCCATCCAGCTGATGCGCGAGAAGGGCGACACGACCTCCGCCCGCCTCTTCGAGGACATCCTCGAGGACGAAGAGCAGCACATCGACTACCTCGAGACCGAGCTGGGGCTCATCCAGAGCCTGGGCGAGCAGCTCTACCTCGCCCGCTACGCCGAGCCGCCGTCCGACTAGCCCGCACCGGGTCGCACCAGGCCGCCCCGCCCGCCGTGACGTCCGTTCCGGCGGGCGTTCGGCTGCCTTGGGTCTGCTATGCGTGACATGTCGGTTTTACTTTCGGCCCCGACACGCCGGTCCGGCCTCCAACGGGCCGCCGTCCAGCCGTCCGGGCAAACCAGGCGCTTCCGGACGGCGTAGCGGCGGGAAGCGGAGTCCGCGGGAGTGGCGTGAAGGACGGACGGCCTGCGGTGACCACGGTGGCCGTGGGACGGCTTGCCGTACCGGAGGGAGGGACGGGGGCTTGCCGTACCGCAGACAAGAGCGGACGCTGGAGACCGGGGAATGTGTGGGGCATTAAACCCGCACTAGCCGTCATTTATCAGCGTTTGCCCAGGTCAATAGATAGGTCAAACGCGAGTCAAACCGCGCGCTGTGCCCGGGAAACGATCGCCTAAGGTCCTACGATCGCTTCATGACCTGCGTACTTCTCGCCGAGGATGACACCTCGATTTCCGAGCCACTCGCGCGCGCCCTGCGCCGCGAGGGCTACCAGGTTGAGGTGAGCCCCGACGGCCCGCAGGCCCTCGAGAGGGCTCTGTCGGGAGGCATCGACCTCATCGTTCTCGACCTTGGCCTGCCCGAGATGGACGGCCTCGAGGTCGCCCGCCGGATCCGCGCCGAAGGGCACGGCACGCCGGTGCTCATCCTCACCGCACGCGTCGACGAAGTCGACACCGTCGTCGGCCTCGACGCCGGTGCCGACGACTACGTCACCAAGCCCTTCCGCCTCGCCGAACTCCTCGCCCGCGTCCGGGCGCTGCTCCGGCGCGGCACGTCCGAGACCCCTGTCGTCCAGGGAGTCCGCATCGACGCCGACTCCCGTCGCGCGTGGATGGGCGAGAAGGAGCTCCACCTGACCACCAAGGAGTTCGACCTGCTGCGCGTCCTCGTGCGCGACGCCGGCAAGGTCGTCACCCGCGAACAGATCATGCGTGAAGTCTGGGACACCAACTGGTGGGGTTCCACCAAGACCCTCGACATGCACATCTCCTGGCTCCGGCGCAAGCTCGGCGACGATGCCGCCAAGCCGCGCTACATCACCACTGTCAGGGGAGTCGGCTTCCGATTCGAGCGAGAGTAGGCAGTGCGCCGCCGCCTACTCTCCTCCACCCTGGTCGTCGCGGTCATCGCGGTCCTCCTGCTCGGGGTGCCCCTGGGCGTGGTGGTCAGCCGGCTGATCGTCGAGGACGCCAACCAGCAGTTGAGGGCGGAGGCGACCCGCCTCGTGGGTGAGGTGGAATACGCCCGCATCCAGGAGACACCGCTCGACCCGCAGCAGCTGAAACAGAAGTATCCGGACCGATACATCCAGATCTATGTGAACGGCAACCCGCCGACGGCTACCGTCGTCGGCGCCTCCCCGCCGTCCGGCCACTCCATGCACGAGGAAGCCAAGTCGGACAGCGGCATCTACGTCAGGGTGAGCCGCGACAGGGACCAGGTGGAGCGAGACGTTCGTGCTCGCCTGCTCCTCATCGTGGCACTGGCCGCCGCGGCACTCGCGGTCGCGGTGGGTCTCGCCATCGTGCAGTCCCGCCGGCTCACCCTTCCCCTGCAGGACCTCGCCAAGATCGCTGACCGGCTGGGTTCCGGAGACGCTCGGCCCAGCAAGCACCGCTACGGCATCCCCGAGCTCGACCGCGTCGCCGAGGTGCTCGACCGCAGCGCCACCCGCATCTCCGACCTGATCACCCGCGAGCGCGAGTTCGCCACCGACGCCTCCCACCAGCTGCGCACCCCCCTCACCGGGCTCACCATGCGCCTGGAGGAGATCGTCGCCGCCTCCCACGATCCCGCGATCGTCCGCGAGGAGGGCGAGGCCGCCATCATCCAGGCCGAACGCCTCACCGCGGTCATCGACGAGCTGCTTGCCGCCGCCCGCCGCCAGCGGATCGCCCAGGCCGAGCCGATCTCCGTCGACGAGGTCCTCGTCCAGCAGGTCACCGAGTGGGAGCCCGCCTTCCGCCGCGCCGGCCGGTCGCTGTCCCTCGGCGGTGCCCGCGGCCTCAAGGCCCTCGCCACCGGCGGCGGTCTCGGCCAGGTCATCGCCTCGCTGCTGGAGAACTCCATCCAGCACGGCGGCGGCGCCGTCTCGGTGTCGACCAGCAGCAGCGACAACTACATCGTCATCGAGGTGGCCGACGAAGGGCCCGGCATCTCCGACGAGATCGCGCCCAAGGTCTTCGAACGGAACGTCAGCGGTGGCGGCGGCACCGGCCTCGGGCTCACGCTGGCCCGCGCGCTGGCCGCCGCGGACGGCGGGCGGCTCGAACTCGTGCGCCGCAGGCCGGCGGTGTTCGCGATCTTCCTGCGCCCGGCCGACAACCCGAGCCGCCGCGTGGTGACCGGCCCGGCCTGAACCGCTCGACACCCGGGCGCGCCGCCATGGAACGGCAGGTCATGGAGGGGGCGGCGCCCGGGCCCGTTTCGTGCGGCGAAGACCGGCGCCCGGGCCGCCGGAGCGCCGGAGACCGGCTCGACGCCGGAGAGCGGGGCAGTGGGGCTGACTGGCTCACGGCCCGGCGTCCGGACCTTCGGGGAAGCGACGTCCGGGGGCGGGTGATTCCGGGCAGCCGGAGTCCGGGGGAGGGCTAGCGTCGGGGGGAGACGGCCTCGGGCAGGCCGGTCGCGGGCTCGACGGGCGGGTCCTCGGGAGCGAGGAAGACCCACCGCTTGTAGGACCAGAACCGGAACAGCGTGCCGAAGGCGACGCCGACGATCTTGGCGATGTTGTAGCTGAGCGGGTCCTGCAGGCCCAGCGTGTAGGTCGTGAACCCGATGCAGATCAGCGCGATCAGCAGCCCGATCCCGTTGAGCAGGAAGAACAGCGCGTACTCCCTGGCCAGCCCGCTCTGCTCCCGGTCCCGGAAGGTCCAGTAGCGGTTGCCGATGTAGGCGAACGTCGCCGAGATGCAGGTTGCCAGCACCGCGGAGACCAGCGGACCCCAGCCGAAGCCGAACCGGAAGAGGTTGGTCGCCCCCATGTCGACGAAGAAGGCGATGCCACCGATCGTCCCGAACTTCGCGAGCTCATGGAGCAGGTGGACGACCCGGCTGTAGGCGCGTTTGAGGAACTCCACGTCTCCTGCACGGTCCTTTCCGGGTTCGCCAGCCGCACCCTCGAGCCGGCTCCGACGGCACCAGGTTACCGGCCACGGGTGGCGGCCGGGCGCGAAGACCCTGCAAAGCTACCCAGAGCACCATGCATCGCACACGCTCAACCAGCATTTCTTGAAATATCGTCTCATGGCGGTTGTGTGAACCGCCTGGCCGTTACGCCGGCGCGCAGGTCGCGCGGACAGGCGTTCCGCGACGGACGGCGCGCGGCCACCCTTACGCCGGCGCGCAGGTCGCGGGGACCGAGGTTCCGCCGGACGGTATGCTTCGGGCACGTGAGCAGCACCTCTTCGCATGTCGGCCCCGTGGTGGGCGTTGTCGGGGCGGGCCAGCTGGCCCGCATGATGCAGCAGGCCGCCATCCCGCTCGGTGTCGAGCTGCGCCTCCTCGCCAACGCGCGGGACGAGAGCGCGGCCAAGGTGATCGTCGACACCAGGCTGGGCGACTACCGTGATCTGGCCGTCCTGCGCGAGTTCGCCGCGGGCTGCGACGCCGTCACCTTCGACCACGAGCACGTCCCGACCGAGCACATCAAGGCGCTGGCCGACGAGGGCGTCGAGGTGCATCCCGGTGCCGACGCGCTGGTCCACGCCCAGGACAAGGCGGAGATGCGCAGGCGGCTGAGCGAGTTCGGCGCGCCGTGCCCCGCCTGGCGGACCGTGGAGACGGTCGCCGACGTCGAGGAGTTCGCCGGGGAGAACGGCTGGCCGGTCGTGCTCAAGGCGGTCAGGGGCGGCTACGACGGTCGCGGCGTGTGGGTGTGCGCCGACGCGGCCGAGGCCGCCGAGGTGGTCGCGACCGGCGTCGCGCTGCTCGCCGAGGCGCTCGTGCCGTTCGAGCGGGAGCTGGCCGTGCTGGTCGCGCGCTCGCCCCACGGTCAGGGCGTCAGCTATCCGGTGGTGGAGACCGTCCAGGAGAACGGCATCTGCGTCGAGGTCCTGGCCCCCGCGCCGAACCTCGACCCCGAGGACGCCGCCCAGGCCCAGCGCATCGCGCTGAAGATCGCCGACGAGCTGGACGTGACCGGCCTGCTGGCGGTCGAGATGTTCGAGACGGCCGACGGGCTCGTGGTCAACGAGCTGGCCATGCGTCCGCACAACAGCGGCCACTGGACGATCGAGGGCGCCCGCACCTCACAGTTCGAGCAGCACCTGCGGGCGGTGCTCGACCTGCCGCTCGGCTCACCCTCGCTGGCCGCCCCCTACGTCGTCATGGCGAACCTGCTCGGCGGCGACGACCCCGCCATCTTCAAGCGCTACGAGCACGTGATGGCCCACGATCCGGGCGTCAAAGTGCACTTCTACGGCAAGGAGGTACGGCCGGGGCGCAAGATCGGGCATGTCACCGTTCTCGGCACCGACCTCGACGACGCGCGGGCCCGCGCCAAGCACGCGGCCGTCTACCTCACCACCGGGGAGTACGCATGATCGGCATCGTGATGGGCAGCGACTCCGACTGGCCGGTCATGAGGCTGGCCGCGGAGGCCGTGGCCGAGTTCGGCGTGCCGTTCGAGGCCGACGTGGTCTCCGCGCACCGCATGCCGGCCGAGATGATCGAGTACGGCAGGCAGGCCGCGGCCCGCGGCGTCCAGGTGATCATCGCGGGCGCCGGTGGCGCGGCGCACCTGCCCGGCATGCTGGCCTCGGTCACGCCGTTGCCGGTGATCGGTGTGCCGGTGCCGCTGAAGTACCTCGACGGCATGGACTCCCTGCTGTCCATCGTGCAGATGCCCGCGGGCGTGCCAGTGGCGACGGTCGCGATCGGCGGGGCGCGCAACGCGGGGCTGCTGGCCGTCCGCATTCTGGCCGCCTCCGACGCGGCGCTGCGCGGGCGGATGGAGGCCTTCCAGGAGACCCTGCGCGACCAGGCGCACGCCAAGGGCGAGAAGCTGCGCGCCGAGGCGGCGGAGATGGGCCGCTAGCTCAGCGGTCGTGGCCGAGCGCGGATCGCCGCGCCGGCACCGCGGCTCCCGTGGGCGCAGGATCGGCGGGAAAGCCGCCGGGCGGCGGGCGCAGGGTCGGCCGGAAAGCCGCTGGGCGGAAAGCCGTCGGGCGGAAAGCCGTCGGGCGGCGGGCGCAGGGTGCGCCGCCGCCCGGGGAACGAAAGGGACTACGGGCGGCCGAGGGCGCGGTAGTGCCAGCCGGCGGAGCGCCAGGCCTCGGAGTTGAGCGCGTTGCGCCCGTCGACGATCTTGCGGGTGGCGACCACCTCGCCGAGCTCCTCCGGGTCCAGCTCGACGAACTCCTGCCACTCGGTCAGCAGCAGCACCACGTGGGCGCCGCGCACCGCGTCGAGCGCCGACTCGCCGTAGGACAGCTCGGGGTGCGCCTTGCGGGCGTTGGTCAGCGCGATCGGGTCGTAGACGGTGACCTGCCCGCCCTGCTGCCCGATCGTCACGGCGACGTCGAGCGCGGGGGAGTCGCGGATGTCGTCCGAGTTCGGCTTGAAGGCCGCGCCCAGCACGCCGACCGTGCACCCGCGGAACGAGCCGCCCGCCAGCTCTCGTGCCAGGTCGACCATCCGCGCCCGCCGGCGCATGTTGATGGCGTCGACCTCGCGCAGGAACGTCAGCGCCTGGTCGGCGCCCAGCTCGCCGGCCCGCGCCATGAACGCGCGGATGTCCTTGGGCAGGCAGCCGCCGCCGAACCCGAGGCCCGGGTTGAGGAAGCGGCCGCCGATCCTGTCGTCGAACGACAGCGCCCTGGACAGCTGCTGCACGTCGGCGTGGGAGGCCTCACACACCTCGGCCATCGCGTTGATGAAGGAGATCTTGGTGGCCAGGAACGCGTTGGCCGCGCTCTTGACCAGCTCGGACGTCGGGTAGTCGGTGACCACCATCGGGATGTCGCCGAGCGGCTCGTAAACCTCGCGCAGGATCTTCTCGGCGTGCGCGGAGGCGACGCCGATGACGATGCGGTCGGGCTTGAGCGTGTCCTGGACGGCGAAGCCCTCGCGCAGGAACTCGGGGTTCCAGGCCAGCTCGGCCGCGGCGTTGACCGGTGCCAGGCGCGCGAGCTTGGCGGCCAGCCGGGCCGCGGTGCCGACGGGGACCGTCGACTTGCCGACGACCAGGCACTCCCTTTCCAGGTACGGCGCGAGCGACTCGACGGCCGCGTCGAGGAAGGACACGTCGGCGGCGTATTCGCCCTGCTTCTGCGGTGTGCCCAGGCAGAGGAAATGAACGTCACCGAACGCGCCGGCCTCCTCGTAGGAGGTGGTGAAGCGCAACCGTCCCGACGCGAGCCCTCGCCTCAGGATCTCTTCCAGACCGGGTTCGTGGATCGGCAGCTCACCGCTCTGCAGCCGGCGGATCTTGTCCGCGTCGATGTCAAGGCCGAGAACCTCGAAGCCGAGGTCCGCCATACAGGCCGCGTGAGTGATGCCGAGATACCCGGTTCCGATCACCGTAAGGCGATATGGCACGAGTGAGCTCCTTTCATCGCCAAGGCATGTTACCGGTCCCCGTAACTTCCACTGTGCCACCTGGGTAAACCGACAAATCGTACCGACTGGTAACAAGATGCTTGGACGTCCTAGTATTCGAGGTATGACCTACGCCCTCACCGAGGAGCACGAGATGCTCCGCGAGACCGTCCGTGCCCTCGCCGCTGAGAAGATCGCGCCCCGCGCCGCCGAGGCCGACGAGCGCGAGGAGTTCCCGTGGGACGTCTACAAGTCGCTCGTGGCCGCTGACCTCCACGCGATCCACGTCCCCGAGGAGTACGGCGGTGCGGGCGGCGACGCGCTCGCCGCGGTCATCGTCATCGAGGAGGTGGCCCGCGCCTGCGCCTCCTCGTCGCTGATCCCCGCCGTCAACAAGCTGGGCACCGTCCCGCTGCTGCTGTCGGCCTCGGAGGAACTGAAGGCCGCTTACCTGAGGCCGGTCGCGACGGGTGAGGCGATGTTCTCCTACGCCCTGTCCGAGCCCGAGGCGGGATCCGACGCGGCGGCCATGAAGACCCGGGCGGTCCTCGACGGCGACCACTACGTCCTCAACGGCGTCAAGATGTGGATCACCAACGCGGGCATCTCCGAGTACTACACGGTCATGGCCGTCACCGACCCCTCCGCGGGCGCGCGCGGCATCTCCGCCTTCGTCGTCGAGAAGTCGGACGAGGGCGTCTCCTTCGGGCCCAAGGAGCGCAAGCTCGGCATCAAGGCCTCGCCGACGCGCCAGGTCATCCTCGAGGACGTGCGCATCCCGGCGTCCCGCATGATCGGCGCGCCCGGGACCGGCTTCAAGACCGCCCTGGCGACCCTCGACCACACCCGCGTCACGATCGCCGCCCAGGCGCTGGGCATCGCCCAGGGCGCCCTCGACTACGCGATCGGGTACGTGAAGGAGCGCAAGCAGTTCGGCAAGGCGATCGCCGAGTTCCAGGGTCTGCAGTTCATGATCGCGGACATGGGGATGAAGCTGGAGGCGGCCCGCCAGCTGACCTACCACGCGGCGGCCAAGTCGGAGCTGGCGATGCACGGTCAGCCGCAGAAGGACCTGACGTTCCTGTCGAGCGCGGCCAAGTGCGCGGCCTCCGACGCGGCGATGGAGATCACGACCGACGCGGTGCAACTGCTGGGCGGGTACGGGTACACCCGCGAGTTCCCGGTCGAGCGGATGATGCGCGACGCCAAGATCACCCAGATCTACGAGGGCACCAACCAGATCCAGCGCATGGTCATGGCCAGGCAGCTCCTCAAGTAGGCGATGAGCTGCGAAAACCCGGTCTCTGTCGGTGAGGGGACCGGGTTTCGCGCATTCGTGAAGATCCTGAGCTATCCCCCTGTTCCGTGGGTGCGTGCCCGCATGATCCGGGTGTGCAGGGCGTCGGGGTCGGGTACCAGGTCGCGGGCGGCCAGCCACGCGGCGGCGCACGCCGCGTCGCCCGCCACCGTCACCGGGGCGTGCCAGCGCCGGGCCAACCGGTCCCGTACGGCGTGGCCGAGCGGGCCACCCCTGGTCAGCACGCTCCCCGCCAGGACGATCGGGCTGGTCTCCCCCCGCGCGCGTACCTTGGCGACGGTGTCGACCAGATGGCCGGCCGCCTGCGTGATCAGGTTCGCGGCGGCGGCGTCCCCGGCTTCGGCCGCGGCGGTGACGAGCGGTGCCAGCTCGGCAAGCGCCAGGGGCGCGCGGGCGTGGACCGCCCGTATCACCTGGTCCACCCGGTCTGGACCGAGTGGCGTTCCCGTGGTTTCCAGCAGCCGTTCCACCACGGTCTCCGCCAGCCTCCCGTACGGGGGCGCACCGTGGCGCAGCGTGTCGAGCACCCTGCCGACCGCCTGGCGGCCGAGCCAGAAGCCGGAGCCGGTGTCGCCGAGCAGCCAGCCGTAGCCGTCGGAGACCGCTGCGGCCGAGCGGTTCGTGATGTCCGCGGCGATCGCTCCCGTCCCCGAGATCAGCGCCGTTCCCGAGGGGGCCGCCGTTCCGGCGCTGAAGGCGATCTCGACGTCCCCCACCACGCGGGGTGACACGCGGAGTCCCAGTGCGGACCAGAGCTCGGTCAGGTCGCCGGGAGAGGCCGAGAAGCCGGCCACACCGGCCACCGCCGCGCGTACCGACGCCGGGTCGCGGGTGCCCAACGCCTGACGCACTGCCGACGCGAGGTTCGATCGGGCGGTGGCCGCGCCGTGCGCGGTGGGGTTGCCGCCTCCGGAGCGGCCGTAGCCGACGGGGTCCCCGTCGAGGGTGTGGACCGCGCAGCGGGATGATGTGCCGCCCGCGTCGATGCCGAGAACCAGGTCCATATCCCGACATCTTGGGGCTTGACGCGACCTGGAGGCAATACTAACTTTCATCAACACTTGCTCGGAGTGAAAGGATCTATCGTGATCATTGGTCGGATCCAGGCGGAGCTGGACCGCCTACCCGAGGCGCTTCGCCGGATCGGGCAGACGATCCTGGCTGATCCCATCGCGGTGACCAGGGTGACCAGCCCGGTGCTGGCCGAGCAGAGCGGCACCTCGCCCGCCGCGGTGACCCGCTTCTGCCGCCAGTTCGGCTTCGCCGGCTTCGCGGATCTGCGGGTGGCGCTGGCCACCGAGACCGGCCGTGCCGAGCAGGCCAAATGGGACGTCGCGGTCGGCCACGAGATCGGCCCGGACGACCCGGTGGAGACGGTGATCCAGTCGGTGGCCGCCGCGGACACGCGCCTCATCCAGGAGACCGCCGCCCAGTTGGACGCGGCCACCGTCGTCGCGGTCGCCGACGCGGTCGTGGCGGCAAACCGGGTGATCCTGTTCGGCTCCTCCTCCAGCGGTGTGGTCGCCCAGTTCATCGGCGGCCACCTGCGCAGGATCGGACTGCCCTGCTGGGCGCACGCCGACCCGCACGAGGGGTTGGCCGACGCCGCGATGCTGCGCGCGGGCGACGTCGTCATCGGCGTCTCCCACCAGGGCCGCACGAGTGAGGTCCTGGAGATCGTGGGGGAGGCGGGCGACCACGGCGCGACCACGGTCGCGGTCACCTCCTTCCCGCGCTCGCCTCTGGCGACGCTGGCGGACCACACGCTGATCACCGGCAGCCCCGAGGTGACGCTGCGTCCGGTCAGCCTCCAGGCCGTGCACTCCCAGCTCTACGTGCTGGACACGCTCTTCGTCGCTGTGGCCCAGCGCACTCAGGAGCGCACCAATGAAGCCTTCCGGCGCACTATCCAGGCGCTGGAAGGCCACCGAGTCGAAAGGAACTGATCTTCTTGTTCGCCCAGCGCATCAGCGCCCTGATGGACGAAGTGATCGAGAGCCAGGCGGCAGCCGTGCGCGCGGCCGCCGATCTGATCACCGACTCCCTCGTCAGGGAAGGCGTGATCCAGGCGTTCGGCACCGGGCACTCCGAGGCGATCGCCATGGAGATCGCCGGACGCGCGGGCGGCCTGGTGCCGACCAACCGGCTCACGCCCAGGGACCTGGTCCAGTACGGCGGAGCCTCGCCCGACATCCTCACCCCCGAGCTGGAACGCGACCCCGAGGTGGCGCACCGCGTCTACGAGCTGGCCCCGGTCGAGCCGCAGGACGCCTTCGTGATGATCTCCAACTCCGGCGTGAACGGCTCCACCGTCGAGCTGGCCACGCTGGTCAAGGAACGCGGTCACCCCCTCGTCGCCATCACCTCCGTGGCGCACAGCAGCCGCATGACCTCGCGGCACGCCTCGGGGCGCAAGCTCATGGACCTCGCCGACGTGGTCCTGGACAACCTCGCCCCCTACGGCGACGCGGTGCTGCCGCTGCCCGGCGGCGGCGCCTTCGGCGCCGTCTCCACCATCACCTCGGCACTGCTCGCCCAGCTGGTGGTCGAGCAGGTGGTAGCCGACCTGCTCGACCGAGGCCAGGAGCCTCCCGTCTACCTCTCGGCCAACATGGCCGGGGGCGACGAGCACAACCACGCGATCGAGGCGCGTTACGCGGGCCGCATCCGCCGCGGCGCCTGACAAGGAGCAACCCCCCATGAAGCACCTCACCCGCCGCGACCTGCTGCGTTCCGCCGTCCTCGCCGGGCTCGCGCTGCCCGCACTGAACGCCTGCGCGCAGCCGGTCGCCTCCGGCGGCTCGCCGGCGGCCCCCGTCCCGACCAGCTCCGCCAACCCGCTGGGCGTCGCCCTTGACAAGCCGTTCGAGGTCTGGATCTTCGACGGCGGCTTCGGCGACGCGTACGCCCGGGACATCCACGAGCCGATGCTCAAGAGCAGGTACGCCGGCCTGGAGATCAAGCACAACGCGGCCAAGGAGATCGGCAAGGCGCTGCAGCCGAGGTTCGCCGGCGGCAACCCGCCGGAGCTGGTGATGAACTCGGGCGACGGCAAGATGGACCTCGGCGCGCTCGTCCAGGACGGCCAGCTCGCCGACCTGACCCCGCTGCTCGACGCGCCGAGCTGGGACGACCCGTCCAAGAAGGTGCGCGACACGGTCGACCCTGGCGCGATCGCCCAGGGTTCGTACGACGGCGTCCCCCGCGCGATCAACTACGTGAACACGGTCTGGGGCATCTGGTACAGCACCAAGCTGTTCGAGGAGAACGGCTGGCAGGTGCCGAAGACCTGGGCCGACTTCACCGCGCTCTGCGAGACGATCAAGAAGTCCGGCAAGGCCGCCCCGTTCACCTTCGCCGGCAAGTACCCGTTCTACATCTACGAGACGATCCTGACTCTGGCCGCCAAGATCGGCGGCGGCGACGTGCTCAAGCGCATCGACAACCTGGAGCCCGGCGCGTGGACCGCCGAGCCGGTCAAGCAGGCCGCCAAGGCCTTCGCCGACCTGCAGCCCTACCTGCTGCCCGGCACCGCCGGCCTGGACCACGTGCAGACCCAGACCGCGCACAACAAGTACCAGGTCGCGATGCTGCCCTGCGGGTCGTGGCTGGAGAACGAGCAGAAGGACGCCACCCCGTCCGACTTCGGGTACGCGATGTTCCCGCTGCCCGACTTCTCCCCGTCCGATGCCCTGCCGTACGGCACCCTGCACGCCCAGCCGGGCGAGCCGTACGTGGTGCCGGCCAAGTCGGCCAACGTCGGCGCGGGGCTGGAGTACCTGCGGGTCATGCTGTCCAAGGAGGGCGCCGGCCGGTTCACCGAGCTGGTCTCCACCCTCACCATCGTGAAGGGGGCGGCCGAGGGCCGCTCGCTGAAGCCGGGCCTGGCCAGTGCGGCCAAGGCGTTGGAGACGGCCGGGGACAACACGGTCTACTTCCTGTTCAACTCCTGGTACAAGCCGCTGGAGGACGAGGTGGTCGCCGCCACCGGCCAGCTCATGGCGGGCAAGCTCGCCGTCGACGCGTGGGCGGAGCGGATCGACCGGAAGGCCGCGGAGATCAAGGCGGACTCCTCCGTGCGGACATTCACCCGATGACTCGCGGCAGGACAGGCTTCATCATCGGGTTCCTCGCCGTCCCGGTGACGCTCTACCTGGTCTACGTGATCGCCCCGTACGGCCAGGCGTTCTCCATCGCGCTCACGGACTGGCGCGGGGTCAGCGCCAGTCCCCGCTTCGTCGGCCTGGACAACTTCGCCAGGCTGGCCGGCGACAGGGTCTTCCTCAAGGCCCTCTGGCACAACGCCCTGTTGCTGGTGCTGCTCCCCTCCGTCACGGTGGCCCTGGCGCTGGTGATCGCGGTCCTCACCCAGCGCCACCGGTTCTACCGGGTCATGTTCTTCTTCCCTCAGGTGCTCTCGGTCGTGGTCGTCGCGGTGCTGTTCCAGCAGGTGTTCCGGCCGGACGCGAGCGGCATGCTCAACGCGCCGCTGGTGGCGCTGGGGCTGGAGCCGATCGGCTTCCTCGCCGACACGTCGGTGGCCTTCTGGGCCGTGCTCGCCGTCCTGATCTGGCAGGCGGTCGGCTTCTACGTGGTGCTGTTCACCGCGGGCATGGCCTCGATCCCGGCCGAGGTGGTCGAGGCGGCGGAGATGGACGGGGCGAGCCGGGCGCGGATCTTCTTCCGGATCACCCTGCCGCTGCTGCGCGACACCGTGCAGACAGGCTGGATCTACCTGGGCATCACGGCGATGGACGCGTTCGCGATCGTCTGGGTGATGACGGCGGAGCGGGGCGGGCCCGACTCCTCCACCACGGTGATCGCCGCCGAGGTCTACCGCAACGCCTTCGAGTACTTCAAGTTCGGTTACGCCTCCGCCATGGGCGTCGTGCTGTTCTTCTTCACGATCGGCTTCTCGGCGCTGACCCTCCGGCTGTCACGGCGCGAACGGATCGAGTTCTGATGCATCGCAGACTGAGCCATCTCGCCCTGCTGGCCTGGCTTGCCCTCACGGTCGTGCCCATCGTCTGGACCTTCCTGGCGTCGGTGAAGACCGAAGACGAGATCTTCGGCAACGCCTGGTCGCTGCCCGCCGTCCCGAGGTTCGACAACTACGTCCGAGCCTGGGAGCAGGCGCACATCGGGCAGTACATGCTCAACAGCATCGTCGTCGTGTCCCTCGGCACGTTCGGCACGATGCTGTTCGGCTCCATGGCCGCGTACGTGCTGGCCCGCTACCCCTTCCGCGGCAACCGGCCGCTGTACCTGCTGTTCGTCTCCGGCATGGCGTTCCCGACCTACCTGGCGCTCACCCCGCTCTTCTTCGTGGTGCAGAACGTGGGGCGGGCCCTCCCGTTCCTCGGGCTGAACACCCACGGCGGCCTGATCCTGGTCTACATCGCCTACTCGCTGCCGTTCACCGTGTTCTTCCTGGCCGCGTTCTTCCGCACGCTGCCCACGGCCGTGGCCGAGGCGGCGTTCGTGGACGGAGCCTCGCACGCCCGAGTGTTCTTCCGGGTCATGCTGCCGATGGCCAAGCCGGGGCTGGTCAGCATCACGATCTTCAACGTGCTCGGCCAGTGGAACCAGTACCAGCTCCCGCTCGTGCTGCTCAGCGGGGCCAAGGACAAGTGGGTCCTCACGCAGGGCATCGCCGAGATCTCCACCGCCGCGGGCTATGACGCGGACTGGGCCGCGCTGTTCGCCGCGCTCAGCACGGCCATCCTCCCCGTGATGATCGTCTACACGCTCTTCCAAAGTCAGATCCAGCGCGGCCTCACCGCTGGCGCGCTCAAATAAGGAGCACACCCCCCTTGCGACTCCTTCCGTCTCTTCTCCTCGCCGCGGGGCTGCTGGCGGGGCCGCTCGCGGTCCCCGCACCCGCCGCCGCGGTCACGGCGGAGGCCGTGGCCGACCCGCTCAAGCTGATCCCCTCGCCTTCGTCCTGGACCGCCGGCTCCGGCTCGTACGGCTACAGCGCGAGCACCCGCGTCGTCGCCGAGACCGGTTCGCCCGCCGTGGGGAAGGTGGCCCAGACCCTGGTCGAGGATCTGACCGCGGCGGGCCGGCCGCCCGCGGGCCGCGCGCCCGTCACCCAGCCCTCCGCAGACGCGGGCGACGTGTCGCTCGCGATCGACCCCGGCCAGAGCGCGCTCGGCGCCGAGGGATACACGATCTCCGTCACCGACCGGGTGCGGATCGTCGGCTTCTCGGAGCGCGGCGTGTTCAACGGCACGCGGACGCTGCTGCAGATGCTGCACCAGGGCGCCACGCTGCCCGGGGGTACCCTCCAGGACACCCCGAAGTACGGCGAGCGCGGGGTGACGCTGTGCTCGTGCCGGGTCAGGCACTCCATGACCGCTCTGGAACGCCTGATCAGGGACATGGCGTACGTCAAGCTCAACCATCTCACCTGGGTGGTCAACATCAAGGACGAGACCATGCCCACGACCGACTGGACGTGGTACACGCCCGAGGAGATCCGCCAGGTCGTCGCGCTCGCCGACAAGTACCACATCACGGTGTCCCCCGAGATCAACCTGGTCCACTTCCGGGCGCCCGCCGGCTTCACCGAGGACCAGATCGCGCTCAAGGACCGGAACGGCAAGGTCGACTACGAGCGGGTCGACGTCAGCAAGCCCGCCGTGCTCGACGCCTACAAGAAGATGTTCGACGCCTACGCGCCCCTGTTCGGGCCCGACTGGCACATCGGCTCGGACGAGTACATGCTCGCCCGTAACCCGGACGACTATCCGCAGCTCAAGCAGGCCGCCGAGGCGAAGTTCGGGGCCGGGGCCACGTACGATGACCTGGTCACCGATCTGATCAACCAGATAGACGAGTACGCGGCCGAGCGCGGCAAGCGGCTTCGCATGTGGAACGACGGCCTGCACGCCACCGCCAAGGTGAAGCTCAACTCCAGGGTGGTCGTCGAGCACTGGACCACGATCCCCGGCACGCTCAGCCCGCAGCAGCTCATGGACCGGGGACACCAGGTCATGAACAGCACCGGCGCGCTCTACCTGGTACGCGGCGGCTCCTGGATGAACCCGCGCTGGCTCTACGACAACCGCTGGATGCCCACCACGTTCGCCGGTGACGTCAAGGTCGACGACCAGCCCGGACTGTCCGGCGCGAAGGTCAGCATCTGGCCCGACTACTCCTCGGCGCAGACCGAGCGCGAGGTCGAGGACGAGGCTTTCGGGCCGACGCGGTACATCGCCCAGCTCACCTGGCGGGCGACCTACCCCGAGCCCACCTTCGACGCCTTCCAGGCCAGGGTGACCGCGCTCGGCCGCGCGCCCGGCTGGGAGCGGGGCCGGGACACTCCCTACGCGGACGGCACTTACACCCTCGGCTCCGGCTCCATGTACCTGACCTACACCGGTGTCGGCAAGAAGCCCTCCGTCTGGAAGCTGAAGGCGACCGCCGACGGGTACTACACGATCGCCGACTGGACCGGCGGCCAGTGCCTGGCCGTGCCGTACCCCGGTGACGTGACCGATCCGCGCATGTTCCAGCAGCCGGGCACGAAGGTCGAGCTGCGCCCCTGCACGTCCGGCAGCAGGCTGCAGCGCTGGGAGTTCCGGGACGGGCAGCTCGTCAACGCCATCACCCAGCTGATCGTGGTGCCATCGGGCGGCCAGGCCGTACAGCAGACTCCGCCGCAGCGCGCCACCTGGAAGGTCTCTGCCGTCGGTGCCCCGAAGAACCTGGCCCTCGGGCGTTCGGTCACCGGCGACTCGCACCCGGGCCATGTGCCGGCCAACGCCTCCGACGGCGACCCGAACACCTACTGGGAGAGCAGCGGCCTGCCCGGGGACCTGACCGTGGATCTGGACCGGACCCGGCACGTGACGGGGCTGATCCTGCAGGTGCCGCCGAGCAAGGACTGGTTCGCCCGCACCCAGAGCATCACGGTGCTGACCAGCATCAACGGCAAGACCTACAGCACCGCGGTCGCCACCCAGGGCTACACCTTCGATCCCTCCTCCGGAAACATGGTCAGGATCGGCCTGTCCAGCCCGGTCCTCGCCCGGAAGGTCCGGCTGTCCTTCACCGGCAACACAGGTTGGAGCGCCGCTCAGTTGTCAGAGTTGGCGGTGTACAGCGAGGGCTTCCCGCCGGACGTCCCCGTCAACCTGGCCCTCGGGCGTTCGGTCACCGGCGACTCGCACCCGGGCTATGTGCCGGCCAACGCCATCGACGGCGCCCCGAACACCTACTGGGAGAGCCCGTCCCACGCCTGGCCGCAGCCGCTCACCGTCGACCTGGGCGCCACGCTCGGCGTCAAGCGCCTCGTGCTGCGCATCCCGCCCAGCCCGGCCTGGGCCGCCCGCACCCAGACCCTCTCGGTCAAGGCCGGCACCGACGGCACCACGTACGACACGGTCGTGGACAGCCGTGACTACACCTTCGATCCGGCGTCCGGCAACCAGGTGACGATCACGCTGCCGACCATGGCGGCGGCCAGGCACCTGCGCGTGGAGTTCACCGGCAACACCGGTTGGGCGGCGGCGCAACTGTCCGAGCTGGAGGCGTACAGCTCCTGAGCGCCACGGTCGGAGACGGCGGCGCGCAGGATCGGCGCCCCTCCGGCCCTGGCAGGCGGTCGGCCGAGGTAGTCGCCCCGGCCGGCCGCCTGTCCCCGTGACGCCCCCGCAGGCAGCGGGCGGCCCCGCATGGTTGTTCGGTGGGCAGCCAGGTGGATGTGTGGCGACGGTGTGAAAGTACTGGGCAGGTCGTGTGCAAACGGTCACCCTGCTGCGGGATCGCCCTTACCGTCGCAGGATATGCAGACAGTGGACGTACTGGTCGTGGGTGCGGGTCTGGCCGGCCTGTGCACGGCCCGCCTGCTCGCGCGACGGCAGCTGAACGTGATGGTGGTCGACCGCCGCAGGTCGCTGTCGACGGGCATCCGCACGACCGGGATCTTCGTGCGCCGCACCCTGGATGACTTCGACCTGCCGGACCGCCTGCTCGGGCCCGGTGTGCGGGACGTGCTGCTGTATCCGCCGTCGCGGCGGGCGCCGATCCGGCTCACCAGCGACCGGGACGAGTACCGCGTGGCCGACATGGCGGCCGTCTACGACCATGCGCGCCGCGCGGCGGAGTCGGCCGGGGCGCGGGTCATGCTGGGCGTGCGGTACCTCGACGCGTCGAAGGGTTTCGTGCGGTTCGCGGGGGCGGAGCCGGTGGCCGCCCGGTTCGTCGTCGGCGCGGACGGCGCCCGCTCCCGCGTGGCCCGTGATCTCGGCCTGGACGTCAACCGGCGCTTCCTCGTCGGTGCCGAGATCGTCCATCCGGTCGCGTCGGGCACGACGACCCCGGCGTTCCACTGCGTGCTGGACCCGCGGGTGGCTCCGGGGTACCTGGGGTGGGTCATCGACGACGGTCGGCATGCGCATGTCGGCGTCGCGGGATATCCGGACGCCATGCGCGCCGGCATCCGTCACCTGCTGGAGGCTTTCGCCGCGGACGCGCCCGGCCGCGCGGCGCCGACCGGCCCGGTCGAGCGCCGAGGTGGTCCGATCCCGGTCGGCGGTGTGCTGCGCCGGTTGGCGTGCCCCGCCGGGCTGCTCGTCGGAGACGCGGCGGGCGCGGTGTCGCCGCTGACGGCCGGGGGGTTGGACCCCTGCTTCCGCATGTCAGAACAGGCCGCGGCGGTCGCCGCCGAGTTTCTGCGTACGGGCGACCGGCGCGTGTTGCGCCGGTACGACGGGGAGGCGTTGCGGACCAGGTTCCGAGGCCGGCTGTTGTTGCGCCGCGTGTTCGCCGGCATCCGATCTCCGGCCGCGGCGGAGGCGGCCGTGGCCGTGCTGCGTGGTCGTGCCGGTCGTGCTCTGGCGGCGCGGATCCTGTTCGGCGACGGCTCGTTTCCGGGCGTCACCCCCGAGTTCGCGGACCCGGGGGTCGACCGTCCAGGCCGGTGACGCCGGGCCGGCCCGCGACGGGCGGGGCCGCTTCGCCGTGTCCGTAAGTCCTCCGCGAGACGGAAGAAACCTCCGTTGTCAGAAATTTCCGGTATTGCCGTCATGTGCGTCGTTGACCCGGAATGATCAAGGTTGGCCCGTGCCGCATGAGCGGGCCACCCGAACGACGATTGGGGGAACATGCGCACACGATCTTCTCTGCTCGCGGCCGCCCTTGCGGTGATGGCGGTGCTCTTACCCGCCTCGACGGCAGGAGCGGCCCCGGGGACGGCCGCTGAGGACGGAGTCACCGCGGCCCTGGGGACGGCCGCTGAGGACGGAGCCACCGCGGCCGCAGGGACAGGCGCCATCACCTGGGCGCCCTGCGAAGAGGAACCCTCCGCCGAGTGCGGCAAGCTGGCCGTCCCGATCGACTGGTCCGATCCGGGCGGGCCCACCATCGACCTCGCCATCGCCCGCCGCAAGGCCACCGACCCCGCGGCCCGCATCGGATCCCTGCTGGTCAACCCGGGCGGTCCGGGCGGGTCGGGCGTGGAGGCCGCCTACGGCGCTCCCGGTTTCTTCACCGAGGAGATCCAGCGGCGGTTCGACATCGTCGGCTTCGACCCCAGGGGCGTGGGTCGCAGCCATCCCGTGGTCTGCTCGGCGGCCCTGTACAACCAGATGCCGTACCCCGTCATGGCGAGCCAGGCCGACTTCGACACGTGGAAGGCCTACACCAGGAAGCTGCACAAGGACTGCCGGGCCCGCACCGGCCCCCTCTACGACCACGTCGACTCGGTCGACGTCGCTCGTGACATGGACGCCGTCCGCGCCGCCCTCGGCGAGGAGAAGCTCACCTACTACGGGCTCTCGTACGGCACGCTGATCGGTCAGATGTACGCCGAGCTGTTCCCGCACCGGATCCGGGCCCTCGCCCTCGACAGCACCATGGACCACAGCCTCGGCGTCAAGGCGTTCCTCGACACCGAGAGCGCCGCGGCCGAGGACGGGTTCGACCAGTGGGCCGCCTGGTGCGAGGCCGACTCCAGCTGCGCCCTGCACGGGCGCGACATCCGGGCGTTCTGGGAGAACCTGCTGGCGAAGGTACGGCGCGGCGAGGTGTACTACCCGGGCGTCAAGGATCGTCCGATGACCGAGCTGCAGCTCATCTACCAGGGTGTACTGGGGAACGAGGGGCCGAACTGGCGCCTGCTGACCGATATGCTCATCGCCCTGGACGGCGGGACAGTGCCCGAGGACGTGCCGCCGCCGCCCGGCCGACAGCCCGTGCCGGGGGAGCTCGCGCAGCTGCCGACCGTGATCCTCTGCCAGGACTACGACCTGCGGGTGCGCGACTACCGGCAGTACGCCGCGCTCATGCGCAGCTCCGCCCGCCTGGCCCCCGACATGCGGTACAACCCGATGCCGATCGAGGACCTGCCCATCTGCCTCAACCAGCGCGCCACCAACCCGCAGCACCCGCTGCGCTACAAGGGCAGTGCTCCGCTGCTGATCGGCACCTCGATGCACGACCCCGCCACCCCCTCCACCTGGGCCGCCAACGTGGCCCGCCAGCTCGGCCCCAAGGCGGTGCTGCTGACCTACGAGGGGTGGGGTCACCGCATCTACGGCAAGGACGAGTGCAGCACGCGGCACTTCGACGAGTACCTGATCTCGCTGACCGTGCCCGCGCCCGGCACCCGCTGCTCCGTGGCCGCGGCCGAGACCATGGCCAAGCGGCAGGCCCCGGCGTGGCCGTCGAGCCCGCTGCACTGGGCCGGTCCGGTCGCGACCCTGTCCCGTCCCGAGCCCGGCCACGCCTCCGCCGGCACGTCCCGCTGAGCCTCGCTCCAGCCTCCGCGGGCAGGTGCGCCCGTGGCCGGATGCGCGGTGAGTGCCACATCCGGCGGGGCCCCACACGGGGCCCCGCCGGTCGGGTGTCCGCGAACCCGAGCGTCCCGCGCCGGAGCGCGGGCGTCCGCCCGGCCCCGGCCTGTCGCCGGTACGGTGAACGCCTGGCGACCTGGTCCCCGTCGGCTGGAGGTGCCCATGGTGTCCCGCGTGGCGAGCTGGCTGGGGCTGGTCGGCCACCTGTGCACGCTGCCCTTCTACCTGGCGAGCGGGCTGGTGGCGCCACTCTGGGCGGTCCTCGTCCTTCTCGTGGTGTGGGCGGGCCTGCTGGGCGTCGCCGTGCGGGTCGTTCGCGGGCGCTCGGCCTGGGGGCTGGGAGTGCCGGTGCTCGCGGTGGCCGTCTGGCTCGGCGCCGTCTCGGCCGGGGAGGCGTTCCTGGGATGGACGGGCTGACCCCGGGTGACAGGCGCCGGACGGCAGGCGCCGTACGGCGGGCGCTGACGCCGGGCAATGACGGGCTGACCTCGGGCGGCAGGCGCCGTACGGCGGGCGCTGACGCCGGGCAAACGATCCGCTGACGCGACCGCCGTCATGCTCTCCTCGGAAGGAGGCGGCGGTGGACCGGTGGGAAGAGGATCTGGCGGAGTTGGGTGGACGGGTACGGCACTGGCCCGCGGGCGCGGTGCTGTTCCGCGAGGGCGACCACGCCGACTGGGTCGTGTCGCTGCGATCGGGCAGGGTGAAGGTCACCTGTTCGACCGCGGCCGGGATCGAGGTCGTGCTGTGGCTGCTCGGTCCCGGCGAGTTGCTGGGGGAGTCGTCGGTGCTGGGCGAACGGATCCGCCCCGTGTCGGCCACGGCGCTCGAACCGGTCACCGGGCTGTGCCTTCCCGCCGCGGCGTTCGCGGGGCACCTGCGGGCGCGGCCCCTCGTCGCGATCTCCCTGGTGAAGCTGCTGGGCCGGCGGCTGAGGGACGCCGAGGACAAGCTGGCCGAGTTCAACTCCTTCGACACGCTGGGCCGCGTGACCAGGCGTCTGGTGGAACTCGCCGACCGGTTCGGGGCGCGTTGCCCGGCCGGGCTGCGGATCACTCTCCCGTTGTCGCAGCAGGAGCTGGCGGGATGGACCGGCTCGTCCCGGATCGCGACGGCCAAGGCGCTGCGCGTCCTGCGCGACCGTGGCTGGATCGAGACCGGCCGCAGGGAGATCGTCATCCGGGATCTCGACGCCCTCCGGCGCCGCGCCGCAGGAACGCCCTCCGCCGCAAGCGACCTCAGCGCCGCCGGATGATCCCCTGAGATGCCTGGTGTCGTCGGTACGGCCGGGCGGAGAGGCCCTTCAGCCTGGCCGGGCGAGTGGCGCGGTGCCCAGGTCGGCGTGGAGCCGGGCGGCCGCCTCCGTCTCGCCCAGGACTTCGAGCGACCGCGCCTCGTCGAAGGCGATTCCCAACCGGCGGGCGGCGGCCAGGGCGCCGGTCGCGGCCCGTCCGGCCGCCGCACGCCGGCCGGTGACCTGATGCACCAGCGCCGCCGCCCAGCCCATGCGGGCCGCCGCCGACGGCGTCAGGCGGGTCAGCCTGTCCATGTGACGTAGCACCATCGCGACGGCGGGATCGTCGGCCTCCAGCGCCCAGAGGACCTCGGCCAGCCCCGCCCACGCTTCGAGGGTGCCCCTGAGCGGCATGTCCGGCCGCGCGGCCGTGCGCAACGCGTCGTCCATGGCCAGGCGGGCGGCGGCGGTATCCCCGCCGAGCAGGTGGAACCGGGCGCGGGCCACGCCGAGCCGTACCCGCTGGATCGTCGGGATCTTCGCGCCGGCCCGGGCGAAATGGTCCTCGCCGAGCGCGGGCAACGCCAGTGTCGCCTCCTCGGCGGCCTTCAACACCGCGCCCACGCCGGAGGTCTCCTGGTCCGCGAGCCGTAGCAGCGCCTCGGCCTGTCCGGTCAGGCACCAGTAACCGGACAGCTCTTCCCCCATGCGCGCGATCGACGCCTCGGCCACCGCCGCCATCAGCGGCGCGGCGGCCGTGTAGCGGCCCCGCTGGATCTCCAGGTCGGCGAGGAGCCCGAGGCAGTGCTCCGCCAGGCGGGGATCGGCGGGATGCCGGCGGGCCAGGGTGAGGACCCGCTGCGCGGCGGTGAACCGTCCTTCGGCGGCCAGCCGCAGCCCTCGCGCGAGGCGGGCGCGGGAGACCGCCACAGGGTCCGCGACCTTGGCGATCTCCTCGTCGGCGAGACGGCCGTAGTAGCGGGCCGCCGTCTCGAAACCAGCGAGAGCGGTGACGACGGCGAAGTTCGCGTAGGCTTCGGCGCGTTCGACGGCCCCGCCCGCCCGCTCCGCCGCGTCCAGGTGGCGCACCACGCTGAGCAGCATCGTGCCGCCCTCCTGCCGGTGGTAGCCGAGTTCGGCCAGGACGGACAGGGTTCGCGCGGCCTCGGCGGCCAGCTCGCGCGCGGGCTCGTGCCGGGCGACTCCGCTCAGCGCGGTGGCGCGGTGGACCACCTGACGGGTCAACGCCGCGGCGACCGCCCCGGCCTTTCCGGCCCGCGTCGAGGGCAGCGGGCGATCGGCGACCGCCAGCGCGTCCCTGAACGCTCCCAGGCTCTCCGCGCCGTGCTCGAACTGGAAGTGCGCGATTCCGGCCAGCCGGTGCCATCGGGCCGCCGCCGCCCGCTCGCCGCGCACCGTCGCGATCATGTCGGAGGCCACGGACAGCGCTTCCGCGTAGCGGTGCCGGCGCAGGCACAGCGTCCAGTAGTCCTCCGCGAACGCCGCCCGCTCGGCGTCGGTGAGCCGGTGGACCAGGTGCCGCCAGGCCTGCCGGATGTCGTCGATCTCCGGCTCGAACTCGTCGAGCACGGCCCGGTCGGCATGGTCGCGGAGCCGGCCGGCGCGCTCCCGTAGGAACCGGGCGTACCAGTGGGCATGGCGGACCCGGGGCGACTCGTCGGTCAGCCGCGCGACCGCGCACTGCCGTACGAGCTCGTGCACCCGGTACCGGCCGTCGTCGTCGCGGCGCACCAGCGAATGATCGGTCAACCGTGCGACGGCCAGGACGGTCGTGGCCGCGACCGCGATCCCCGCGGGGAGCGTGAAGCCGCCGGCGAACACCGAGACGGCGGCCAGGGCCCGCTGTTCACAGGTGGTGAGCAACTGCCACGAGGTGTCGAAGACGTGCTGCATGCTCGCGTGGCGCGCGGCGGCCGCCGGTGCCGGATGCACCAGCAGCGCCGCCGGAGCCTCCGCGGCGCGCTCCGGCGGAGCGTGTGCCTCCAGCTGGTCGGCGATCTCCTCGCAGGTCATCGCCCTGGTCAGCGTCGCGGCCAGCTCGACGGCGAGGGGCAGTCCGCCGACGGCGCCGCAGATGCGGTCGAGCGAGCGCGCGTCGGGGTCGATGCGCGGGTCGAGGCTTCTGGCACGTTCCACGAACAGTGCTCGCGCGGCGGCCCCGCGCAGGACCGGCACCTCGTGGACGTGCTCCGCGCAGATGCCCAGCCGGCGCCGCGAGGTCGCCAGGATCCGTACGGCAGGCGCCACCGCCAGGATCGCCCCGGCCAGCGGGGCCATGCCGGGCAGGTGCTCGAGATTGTCCAGGACCAGGACCAGGTTCCGGTGCCGGACGGCGGCGAGCAGCAGGTCGCGGGCGGGCCTCGGCGGTGTCAGGTCGACGCCGGCGGCCTCCGCCAGCGTCGTCACGACCACGTCCGTCCCACTCGTGGCCGCCGCCCGGGCATCGGGCGACCGGACTCCGGCGAACGAGACGAACAGCACCTCGCAGTCGGTTCGTTCGGCGACGGCGACGGCCAGCCGGGTCTTGCCCACGCCACCCGGACCGGTCAGCGTGAGCAGCCGCACCTCCCGATCACGCAGCTTCGCCGACACCCTCTCCACCTCGGCCTCGCGGCCGATCAGCCGGGTCAGCGGACGCGGCAGCCCGCGCCGCGCGGCCGGTCCGCTCGCCGGGGCGCCCCGTGATTCCCGGCGCGCACCCGCTCGGGGCCCGGCGGGGGCGATCCGCTGCCGCAGCGCCTCGGTGCGGGGGTCGGGCGCGACGCCGAGCTCCTGGTCCAGCGTCCGGCGGCAGGCCTCGTACTGCGCCAGGGCGCCCGCGCGGTTGCCCGTCGCCCAGAGCGCTTCGATGATCAGGCGATGCGCGCTCTCGTCCAGCGCGTCGACGTCCAGGACCCGGTGCGCCAGCCGTACGGCGTCCGCGCAGTCGCCCCGCTCCCGCGCCGCGTGCGCCCGCGCGCTCAGCGCCTGTACGGCGGCGTGCCCGGCCTGCCGCCGGCGCTCGGCCACCCAATCGTCGAACCCTGGAGCGTTCGGGACCGCGAGATCGTCCAGGAAACCGCCCCGGTAGTCCGCCGGCACCGTGCCGTTCTCGACCAGGTCGGCCCAGTCCAGCGAGTACGGCCGGCCGCGGTCGAACGCGACGTGGGTCCGGCTGATGATCAGATGATCGCCCACGGCGCGGCGCAGCTCCATCAGGGCGAGCCGCAGGCTTCCGCGTGCCTTCGCCTCCGAGCGGTCGCCCCATAACAGCCCGGCGAGGGCGGATCTGGTGTGCGGTGTGCTCTCGACGATCAGGTAGAACAGCACGGCCCGCGCCTTCACCGATGTCACCGGCACGGCGGAACCGTCCCCGGCGGTCAGTGACGAAGCCCGCAGCACACGCACATGCAAGTCGTCCATCCGCGACCCCCGTCGGCATGACCCCGTGCACGTGCCCCGATGCTACATTCGCCGCGGGGCCGCTCATAGGTGTTCATGCCGAGAAAGTCGCCGCATTCAGCTCGCGAATACGGCAGGCAGCGAAGACATTCCGATTTCCGGAATTCGGATGAACCGCATCCTCGCGTGCCTGCCCTCGTCCCGTTTCGTCAGTCGACCTCGTACACGATCGTGTATTCGGCGCCGTTCAGATGGTCGAACTTCTCGACCTGGATCCCGGCACCGGCCTCGCTGGAGCTGACCACGACGCTGCCCAGGAAGTCGTCGTTGCTGCCCTTGTCCACGTCGAACAGCTCCATCGTGGCCGTGCTGGAGAATTCGAACGTCGTCCCCGTGAGGATCTCCGTGTCGCCCTTGCCCATCTTGCCGGGCCCGAACTTGCTCACCCCGTTGATGAACAGCTGCGGCTCGTCCTCGCCGACGCTGTCCTGCTTCTTGTTGCAGGTCAGGGAGATGAGCTCGATGGTGTACGTCGTGGCGCCCGTCGCGGCGGTCGCCGCGGTCGCCGACGCCGCCGGCAGCAGCGTCGCGCCCGCCAGCGCGGCGATGGCGACCGGCAGCGCCGCCCATCGAAGAATTCCGTTCATCGCTTTTCCTTTCCCCCTCGGGCACGCGCCCGGGTGCTTTTTCGGAACAGCACCAGTGCATCCGAAAGAGCCGGCGAGGTCTGTCTCGCCGGATACACAGCGATGGTGTTCTTCGATACAGTCGGCCGGCCGGAAAAGGCGGCCGTCGTCCGAAAAGCCGTTGTCCGAGGAGTGGCGCGGTCGCCGTCACGAACCGTTCGGCGTCGTCGATCCACGGATGGTGTCCCGCGCCCGGCTGGACGGCGACCTCGGCGTTCGCGAAGGCGGGGGTCGCGTGCTGCGTGGGTCAGGTGCGGGCGGGGGCAGGGGTGGGGCGGCGGTCGCGGCGCAGGCCGTACAGGGCGAGGAGCAGGCCGGCGCCGGTGAGGAGCGCGCCCACGAGGTAGATCGAGCGCAGCCCGGGACCGCCGCTGATCACCTGTCCGCCGAGCCAGCCCGCGAAGGCGGCGGCGACCTGGAAACCCGAGGCGTTGACCGCCACGGCGAGGGTCGGGGCCGTGCCGGCCGTGGTCAGGACGCGGGTCTGCATGCCCGGGATGATCGCGAACGCCAGCACGCCGATGGCGAAGGTCATGATCGACGCGGCCACCTGGTTGCCGCTGACCAGCCAGAACAGTGCCAGCGTGCCCGCCAGGACAGCCAGCAGCCCGGCCTGGGCGGCATTGGGTTGGCTGCGTCGAGACATCAAGTCGTTGCTCCTTCCGCGTCAGCCAACGACCGGCGCATACCGGCGAACGAGAGAAGACTGGAACCCTGCGTGAAACCCGCTGCGCACGCGAAGGGGCCGCCCGTGAACGAATTACTTGACGTCATCGCCACCTGGTTCGACGGCCATTCGACCACCAGCATGGTGGTGTGGGGGTGGCCCATGCTGGTGTGGGGCCGCGTGGGGAAGGTCATGCTGTACTTCGCCGCGCTGTCCATCGTTCTGGACCTCCTTGACCCCGAAAAGCTGCGGGAGCGGGGCGGCGGATTGAAGGTCCGCGCTACAGACGCCCTCTCCCGTGCCCGGCTTAGGTTGTCTCAAGCTGGCGTGGCCGGCCTCTCCACGAGTATCCGGGGGCACTTCATGTCCACCTCCCCAGGCGTCTCCCATGACCAGTGGGGGATAACCGGCCAGCGCGGCGACCGCCACAGCGCTGTGTACAGTCGTCCGGATTACGTCCCCCGCGCGCTGGGTTGCTCGCTTGAGGAGTACCAGGCATTCCATCGAAGCGTCATCGCAGAGCTGGCCCGCGTCCACTCATGCGACGGCGAACACGACGGTCTGTGCCCAGCACAGCGTGGTCACATTCAAGCGCGGATCGACTCGTTCCTGACGGAGCACGTGCCCAGTGATCGGCGCCGGTACGTGGAGGCGATCCGGAGCTGGCTGCTCGCCAAAGCAGCGTGGTGGGCGCTGATGGGCGCGGCCGAGATACTCCTTGGCGCGCTCCTGCACCGCGCTCGGCCGCTGCATGTGTTCCGCTGGGCGGCGTTCGCCCTGGTCCTGATCGGCGGACCGCTCGACATGCTCGCCGCATGACGGCCAGTAAGGGGTCCAGCCCGTGATCACCGAATCGGAATGTTCATCAGGGCACAGCGGGTAGGCGCCCCACGCCGGGCATCACTTCGACTGAGTCAGGACAGGCGCCATCGGTGCGAGTGCCCAGGACCACCAGTCCGCCGCGGCCGACCGACCGACGACACCACCGCCCGCGTAGCCGGGGTGGCCCGCCGGCGACGTCGGCGCCAGCCGAGCCCATCTCACTGTGAGGACCCGCCTTCACCCAGCAGCAGGAGAGCTACACAGCGAGCCTGCTGGCCGACCAGTTCGGCGAGCTGGAGGTGACCGACGACGACGCCGAGCGCATCGAGGCCGCGCTCATGCGCGTCATCACCACGGCGGGGCAGGCCGGGGCGCTGACCATCGGCCTGCAGCGTGAGACCCGAGAACGCGGCGTGCCCGCACTGCAACGTGCTCACTAACGCTGAGTGGGCGCGCCCGTCCGATGGGATGGGCGCGTCGACCTGCCGCCAACTCGCCGACAAGATCGAGAGAGCGATATTTTTAAAGCACTTGGACAATCGAGGTAGAGTGCTAAATGACTGCACTTTCGGATCTGGATCCGAGAGCGTATGACGCGGGAGGGCCCCGCGGTGGGTAGGTTCGCGAATTCCGTTTCCCACCACGAGACCCTCGGCGGAGCGGCCCGGCTACAAGCCGGGCCCTTTTCCGTTCAGGAGCCAGTCCGCGGCGACGAGCACCGCCCGCGCGCCGAGCATGACCAGATCCCAGAATGGAGGAGGCGCTGGCGGTGCTGCGGGAGTCGGTTGCTGCCGGTGAAGAGAACGCCTCCTTTATGTTGGCCTTTCAACTGGCCAGGCTGGGCCGGGCGGCAGAGTTGCGAGAGCTAGCTGACGCCGGTAACAGAGACGCCCCCTGGCTGTTGGCCAAGCTGCTGGACCGGCAGGGTCAAGAGGAGGAGGCGCTGGCGGTATGGCGGGAGCTGGCTGGCGCCGGTGACGAGAGCACCTCTTGGGAGTTGGCCGCCCTGTTGGCCAGGCTTGGCCGGGAGGAGGAGGCGCTGGCGATGTGGCGGGATCGGGAAGCCGCCGGTGACAGCGACGCTTCCTGGCGAGTAGCCGCTCTGCTGGCCGAGCCGGGTGGAGGAGTTGTGGGAGCGAACCCAAGCTGGTTATAGGGACGCCGCCCAAGGGCTGATCAAAACGTTGCACAGGCTAGGCCGGGTGGAGGAGGCCAAGCGGCTCCGCCACCACGGCCTGGACGCGGCCCTCGGAGTGTGAAGGAACGGAAACGTACGCTAAGCCGGTTCGCCCAGCTCACCGAGGGTGCGTGATCGTCTTCAGGTAGAGAGCGCTGGCGTACGTTTCCGTTCCATCGCACCGGGGGTTCTGGAATTCGCTAACACGGCTTCAGCCCCACCGAGCGCCACAGAGCCGCTGACCGACATCCGCCCCTTGACCACGTGCACGGGCGCGTACGCGTCCAGCACGGACGGCACGCTCACGTCGCCCGCGTGCAGGATCGCGTCCTGCGCCGCGCAGCCGGTCGGCCACCGGAGGCGGGCACGACCTCCAGCGGCGCGGCGCGTGCGTGTCGGACAGCACCACGACGTTCATGGGTTGCCCCTACCCGTCAGCCGGCTGCCTGCCACTGCTGCCGCTGCCCCTGGTACGGCTGTCCCTGGTACGTCGTGGCGGTCAGAGGATCACGCCTTCCTTCATCACCAGCGTGCGCGGCGGGTGGACGACGACCGCCTCGGCCGCCCCGCCCGCGGGGACCACGACCAGGTCCGCCCGGTGGCCCGGGGCCAGGCCGTATCCGGACAGGCCGAGCGCGCGGGCTCCGCCGTACGTCGCCGCCTCCAGCGCGAGCTCGATGTCCTCGTCGCGCCTGAACGTGCTCCGGTAGGCCAGGTGCATCGCCCGCTCCAGCATGTCGCCCGAGCCGTACGGCCCCCACAGGTCGCGGATGCCGTCATGGCCGCACGCGACCGTGACCCCGGCCGCGCGCAGGACCTTCACCGCGGGGACGGGGAAGCTGTAGACGGCCGCCGTCGCGATCGTCACGCCCGCCGCCGCGAGCTTCTCTGCCAGACGGCCCTGCTGGGTCTCGTCGGCCTGGCCCATGGCGTAGGCGTGGCTGACCGTGACCCTGCCGCCCAGCCCGGTGACCGCGGTGCGCTCGGCGATCAGCTCCAGCTCCCACATGCCCAGCGAGCCGCCGTCGTGCAGGTGGATGTCGATGTGCGCGCCGTACGCCTCGGCGAGCCCGAAGACGACGTCGAGGTGACGGACGGGGTCGCGGTCGATACCGGCGGGGTCGAGGCCGCCGATGGCCTCGACGCCGCTCTTGAGTGCCTCCTCCAGCAGGGCGGCGGTGCCGGGGTTGGTCAGCAGGCCGTGCTGGGGGAAGGCGACCTGCGTCACGCTGACGCGGTCGCTCAGCGCCTCGGCGGCCTGCCGTACCGCCTCGACGCCGCGCAGCCCGACGGCGGGGTCGACGTCGGTGTGGGTGCGCACGTGCGTGGTGCCGAACGCGCTCATCCGCTCCAGCAGGGCGATGACGCGCTCGACGCTCGGCACCCCCAGCTCCGCCCTGCGGCCCAGATCGTTGGACATGCGCCCGGCCAGCGTGTCGTCGGCCGAGTGCGGCACCCACGGCCCGCCGTACAGGGTCTTGTCAAGGTGGCAGTGCGCCTCGACGAGACCGGGCAGCACCAGCTGGCCCGAGACGTCGACCACGCGCGCCCCCGGTGCGTCGGCCGCCGCACCGATCCCGGCGATGACGCCGTCGCGGACCAGGACGTCGGCCGGCTCGTCGAGACCCCAGGGGCGGCCGCCGCGGAGGAGGGTGTCAGTCATGGCAGCACCCTAGTGTTCCTGGTTCGGAAATCTCGCTCTTACCTGGAGCTTCCGCCCGGCCTGGGGACGTGCCGTCGGAGCCCGCGAGGTAGTGGTGCAGGTGGCTGTCGCCAAGCAAGGTGCCTGGGCAGCTCACCGCCGCCCAGGCCGCGGCGCAGACCGCCAACCAGCAGGCCGCGGCCGCCGAAGCCCGAGCCGCCGACCTGCTGTCTGGAGCCACTGAACATGACAGTGGGGCCTGCGGCTGACCTGGGCACTGTCATTTCGACGGGCGTCGAAATACCAGCATTCGCGTCATCGAAGTTGACAGTACCCAGCCGAAGATCATGCGTGCGTGGTTGAGGGCTATAGCTCCAGGCTGCGAAGTATCTGGCCGGAAGTTGCCGGCGCAGCCTCCAGACGGGTGTCTCTATCTGTTCTCCTCACCGCGAGCGGCAGCGTAGGAGAGTTCGGATGCGGCAGCCCCGTCGAGCCATTGGCTGAGCGCGGTTGCAGCCTCGGTGATGTCGTCGGCGCCCATCCTCCAGCACAGAGCGGTTCCTCCCTGCTCTCGGAAGGCGGCGCAGTTGTCCTCTCGGTCATCAATGAGCAGCGCGTCTTGGAAGGACATGCCGTGCCGGCTCAGCCAAGGCCCGAAGAATCCGACGATACTTTCGCTCTTGAGTACTGCGACGTCGCTGGAACAGATCATGTCGTCGCAGATGAAGGCCCATTCGGCCAACGTTGCCGCCGGATGATGGCCTGCCGGGCGCTGGGTCTTGCGTACCCGCCTGAAAGTGTCGGCGAAGCAGTCCGCGTTGTCGGTGGACACGACGATCGAGGCACTCGTCTTGATCTCGCGGAGCATCTCGAACAACGGAACGTTGACCCTCATCCGGGCGCAGTCGGCCTGTAGCCGGCGCTGGAGGAAGTCGTCGCGGAACCGGCGGTCCAGCCTGATGCCCATGCCTGCGATCACCTGAGCGGAGGACACCTGACCCTTCATCCAGGCGTGGGCCCCCTCGCCGGTGAAGATCAGCGCAAGGCTCTCCACGAGTTGCGAGTGAAGCGGATGCCGGGCGTTGTCTCGGATGGACGCCCAGAAAGGGTCGCAGGAGAGCACGCCGTGCCAGTCAACGAATACCACTCGGTCGGGGTGTGGCACCTGCTTCATCCCTTGGTTCCTCCTGTTGGTGAGCATGTTGCGGCGACTTCAGTGAGTCTGAACGCCGTGCGCTCGAAGCCGCGAGATGATCAGCTCCCGGAGGTCGCGTTCTTGAGCGGCGGCTTCGTGACGCCCGGTGCGATCGGCGGCTGCGGCCCAGCGTTCGAGGACGTCGATCGTGAGAAGCCATTGAGCGATCGTGAGCTTGGGTTTCACGATCTCGTCCGGCGGCGGCCACGAACCGGAGCCCGGAACGCCCGGTGTCCAGTGGGCGATCTGAGCCCAACCGGCCCTTCGGATGCTGCGCGCGAGGTCGGCCCGTCGGCGATTGCCGCTCACCGTTTCAACGCTGGCGTCATTGTCCATGGATGCGTCGATGAGCCCCCACTGGCGGAGAGGCATCGCCATGATCAGGCCAGCACTCATGTCGGCATGGTGCCGAGATCACGAAGGGTGGTCAAGGCGATCAGTAGGCCCCGGGTATGGCGGCACCAAGGGCAGGGCGGCGCAGGTGCTGTGGGGTGATCATGACATTGGTGATCCGACTGGCAATCGCCAGGGCCGCCGGGATGGCGTTCTCGATGCGATCATCGGCAGCTGGATCAATGCCAAGCTCACGAAGGTGTCGATTGAGCCGGTCAGGATCTGCGCCATGCCTTCGTCTGGGGAAGGTCGGGTCGATGTCGGTGAGGTATGCGCCGTCAACGGCGTAGGCAAGGCGGTGCCGGGCGGCGTAATCATGTCGCATTACCGCCACTGCCTGTCCGCCGTCGCGGGAAAGAGGGCAGAGGGCTTCCATGTGCGAGGCTCGCCAGCCGCAGTCCTCGATGGCGATCGTCCAGTCCTCGATTCGTCTCACGGTGATGATCTCCGGCCCTTCCGGCTGAGAGTAGTCCTCGTCCGTGATGAGCCGAATGTCGTCGTCTGCGGCCCCGATCCGGCGAAGCACCTCATGCTCGTCGAGCCCGTGGACGAAGACGATGGTGTAGATGTCGCCGAGCCCGCTGCCCTCTTCCCACCCGTAATCTTCTGGCGACGGGCCGGGAGTTCTCGCGGTGGCGCGGACCATCTCGAACGTGCTCGCCTGCTCGAGGATCTCGGGATGGGCGGCAAAGAAGGCCTCGGTGATTTCTGGAGCTATCCGGCCACGCTCACTGACCGGGTAGCCGTTCGCTCTCGCCCAGTCCCGGATCTGGGTGCGGCCGAGCTTGGGCGTCCGGTAGGTGACGCGGAGGGGGGTGAAGTCGGCATCGGACATGATCAGAAACTACCGATAGATTTGATGCCCTGTCTGCCCTGCGCTTCTCCCGGCGGGCGCGACCTGGGGAGATGTAACCCTCTCCCAAGGGCGTAGTCCTTCGCCAGCCAGGAGCAGTGCTGCCTCGGGCAAGTCCAGGTCTTCGACGGTCTCAGGCGGGTGCAGGTGATGAGGCGCGCCTGGTTCCCAGAGGGCAAGCGGTTTGAGCAGTGCCGGATCGACGGTTCTCATCTTGAGGTGGTTGAGGACCCGGCTGGTGACCGCGGTGGGGTGATAGTCGTCGCAGTATTCGTGCCAGAGGGTGCCGGCCCAGGGGTCGTAGCGGCGTTGGTCCATGAAGAAGCGCAGCGCGTCCAGCAGGGTGCCGGTGAAGCTGAGTTCGTCGATGATGAGCATGGCAGCGGCGCTGAGCAGCGGTCCGGGCTGGTAGTAGAGCAGGTCGCCGCAGCGTTCGCGGGCGGTGGGTCCGGCGGTGAGGGCGAGTTGGTCACGCAGGCGGCAGAACTCGTGGAAGGTCCACCAGAGGTGGACGTCGGCGCCGATCGGGAGCATTTCCGGGGTGCCGAAATAGATCGCCAGGCGGAACAGCAGCTCATAGAGGTCCCAGAACGCCTTGGTGGGTTCGATGGGTCCATCGCGTGGACGGTGCAGCCGGGTGAGGAGGTCGCGCTGGATGCGCAGCAGTCGCTCGTCTCCGACGGGCTGGCTGGGAAGCCGGGCGAGTTTTTGCCGGCAGTTGCGGGTGCCAACGATGCGCCCCTGCGGGCCGAACGGTCCGTTGCATTCGCGCCGGTAGCGCGGGGTGTCACCGACGCTGATCCGGCTGTGGCAGCTCGGGCACCAGCCGGTCAGATAGACGCGGTGGATCGGGCAGATCACGCAGGGCAGCAGGTGCCAAGCAATGCGCCAGATGGGGTCGGGCCCCGCCAGACACTGGGGGCAGACGGCCGCGGTGTCGGCGCGCCAGGGCCAGGGTCGGGTGCTGGTGGTGCCGGTCCAGCTGTAGGTGATGAACTGGCCGCCCTGGCTCATCAGTGCCATGCGCATCATGGCGCGGGCCCGCAGGCCGGTGGCGTCGCGCAGGTTCTCAAAGACGTACTCGCCGTCGAAGATGGTCAGGAAGTCCTCGCCGAGGGTGTAGCGCTGCGGGGTGTAGGGAGGAAGGCCGAGGAGCGACGCGACGGTGTCGCGGCTGCTGTGCTGCGCCTCGACCAGGCGAAAGAACCAGGAGTGGAAGGCCTCGCCGTCCGCCGGTGGCGGCACCAGGGCCAGCCGGCGCGGCGGCGGCCGGTCCGGTTGCCGTTCCTCGAGTTCGAGGTTGTGCCGGATCATCCGGTGCTCGCGTCCTGGCCGGAGGCGGGCGGGGCCTTCTTGGTGCGGCGCCGTGCAGCGGTCTGGCGGCGGGCTTTGGTCTTGGCGTAGTCGACCTCGTCATCGTGGCCGAGCACCACGCTGTCGAGGATGTCGCGGGTGAGCGCTTCGACGCCGGTGTCCATCGCTGTGTGCGCGGCCTCTTTGAACAGCATGGCCAGCGCGCCGATGTAGCCGGAGGTGCGTTCGTGCAGGTAGCGCCAGTGGTGCAGGGTCAGGTCGCCGGGTGGGTGATCGAGCAGGATCAGGTTGCTCTCGAAGTGACGCACCAGCGACATCCAGGTGCGCTGCTGCTCGCGGGTGGCGATCGGAAACGGGGCCAGATGCTGCAGGTCGGCGAAGCGGGAACCGAACTGGCCGGCCCGCCCGCGCTCCTGTCCCTGCGCAGTGCTGCCTGCCTTGCCCGTTCGGGTGCGGGGCGGGGCGCCGTCGGTGAACAGGTTGCATCGCTCAGTAGCCGGAACTTGGGCGCGGCCATCAAGGCCGCGATGTAGATGGTGGTCCACTCCCCAGCGGCCGACAGCAGGTGAACCTCGCTGCCACCTTGGCCGACCACCTGGTGGCGTTCGTCGCCGAACCAGACCCACGTGCCCTTGGCCAGCCGACGGCCGCCGGCCTCGTCCGGCTCGCTCATGGGCGTGCTCCGGCGTCGCCGGCCGCCGCAGCGGCCCAGACCAGGGTGGTGTCCTCCAGCGGGTGGGAAAGGTCCGCTGCCAGTTCGCCGGTCCAGCACAGATGCAGCACGACCGCGCGAGCCACCAGCGGTTCGGCGGTGAAGCTGACCAGCTGCCCCAGCGGCACCGGCTCGCCGGCCAGCGACAGGAGCTGCGCGCGGTAGTCGCTCACCCCGACCATCTCGCGGCGATAGCCCGCCAAGGCCAGCACGTTGATCGTGCGCTGCCGCCCGGGCGGCTCGCCGACCAGCTCATAACCCCAGCCCGCCACCGCGCAGCAGGCCGCCACCCGCTCAGCGGTCGCCAGCACTTTGGCGTCGTTCAGCCGGTTCGGGTTCTTGACCTCCATCACCGTCGCCGAGTTGTCCACCCGGCGGACGAACAAGTCCGGCGTGGCCTTCCATGCGCCGCGATTATCCACGCCGGACAGCTGCATCGGCTGGCCGGAGAAGCCGGTCACCTCGGGGTCGAAGTCCAGCATCGTCATCCAGACGCTCTCCAGATACGACTCGCACTCGATCATCCGGTTCGTCGTGGACGACCAGTGCGTGCTCGGCGTGTGCGCCTGATCGGATCGGTGCGGGATCCGCCGGATCGCGGCGCAATTCTCGAACGCCACCTCGACCGCAACGTCCAGCGGAAGCTGCTCTTCCTGCCCGTCCGGATGCAGAAAGCGGACCCGGACGCTGCGTAACTGCAGGTCGACAGCCTTCATCACGCCTCCCGAGACCATAAGAAGCGGCTGCTCGCATTCATTCAGAACGTCAGCACGCGGAGCAGAATCGTGTGACGAAGGTCACGTTAGCGTCCCATGGCCGACTTCGTCCTCACTTTCCGGCCAAGCATCTCTGGCCACCCCCGTTGGCCCGTTCACTGGCGGCGGGCCTGCCCACTGAGCACGGCATCCAAGGCTTCTCTGAAGACCGGCGGCAGAGCGACCAGCGTCAACAGATCTGGCCGCCGCTCCTTCCATCGGATTCGCGCGGCGGCGGCCAGTGGCATCAACCGGGCCTCCAGCTCCGACTCGCTTTCCGCCGTGGCCACCTCCATTGCCACCGCCAGCAGTCCCGCAGCAACCAGCGCCGTCCGCGGAGCCATCCCGAAGCGGCCCACCGGCCCGGCCCGGTTCCACCGCTGTCCACCAGTCTCTGCGGCCAGCGCGCCCTGACCATCCAGGGTCGCATCCAGCCGAGGGAGAACCTCCGGCACCCCCAGCCGGACCAGCATCGCCGTCGCTTTCAAGACCGCGAACCACTGACCGGCACCCACCTCCCGACCTGCGATCAGCGCAGGCCGGTGGTGCGTTGCCACCTCAAGCACGAGGTGTTGCTGATCAGCGAGTTTGCTACTCACCGAGCTCGAGCTGATCTGGGGGATCGGCTGATCGCATACGGCCCCGCTGAGGAGCGCGCCGCACCGCAATGGGGCCGGCATCCGTGAGCGAGACAGACGCGCAGGCTGGCCGGCCGGACCTCGGCGCACGGCAACGCGGCATCTCGGGCAAAGATCCACCAGCAGCGTCCGATGCTCGGGACAAACCGCGGCCCAGCCCAGCTTCCACCAGGCCAGCCACACTCCGCCCGAAGCCGCCAGGCACGTCGGGCATACTCGGCTGCCGAAGAACTGCACCCACTCACGGCCCTCAGCCCGGCGCACTGACTCCTTGTCGCCCACGCGGACGCCTGCCAGATCCAGGACCGAGCCGTTGAACATCTCCAGGTGCATCCCATGCACGACCTCGGAGCCCACCCCTGTAGCAGCCTCGATCGCCCTGCACGTCTCCGGCGTCGTGACGACGCCGTACGCCAGTGAACGGACATCACTCGCCGCGTGTACATCCAGCCCCAACGCCTCGACCATCGCCCACGGCGGACATCCGTTCCGCAGGGCCATCCGATCAACCCACGACGCGAACGACTCGCCGGACGCCGGTGCCACCGCCAGTCGCCGTGGCCAGACCGCCGCCATACCGCGCGGAACCTCCTGCCGTACACGCCGCTACTGTCAACTTCGGTGACGGGCTTCCATGTCCACTTCCACTTGCCGTGACGGACTGTCGTCTTCAAGGCCGCTAGACACCTGCTGCAGACCCTGCGAGACCAGCGCACCTGAGAGGGGAGCCGTTGCCGCGTCAATACGCTCTTGACAGCTGGCGTGCGCGCGAGGCCACTTCGCTCAGCGCGCTCGCAGGCACGGCGTGCCCTTCGCGGTCGCTACCTTCACACGACGAGGTTTTCCGGGCAGTCGGCGGCGTGGACTTGTTCGACGATCACGTCTTCCTCGCTCCACAGGATGAGCGTCTTGCCGTCGGTCAGGGGGAACGTGGCCTGGCAGGCCGGGTGGGCCCATCGGGTCGGCAAAGACCTGCAGGAGACCGCCTCGGATCTGGCCAGGATCGCCGCCCGGCCGGGCCGCTCGTGCACCGCCGGCTTCGGGGTGTGCCCCGAGCACGGCAACGCCCTCACCTCCACCGGTGGCACGATCCGCAGCACGGCCGCCGGGTGCGGACGCAGCTGGGGCTACGATCGCGTCGGCATGCCGTGCGCCGAGCACGCCACCCACCGCGTCACCGACGCCGGCGGCGGCCGGGCGCTGGTGTGCGACGGCCACGCCGTCGACGCCCGCGCCCGGCTGGACGGCGGCCGCATCGAGCCGCTGTGAGCGTGCCCGGGACTGCCCGCAGCAGCCCCGGACACACCCGGCCTGGCCGAGGGGTTGGACGCCATACACGCCAAGAACGTGGTGCACCGCGACCTCAAACCCGCCAACGTCATCCTCACCGCGGACGGCCCCCGCCTTATCGACTTCGGCATCGCCCGCGCCCTCGACGCCACCTCCCACACCCGCACCTCCACCGTGCTGGGCACCGCCGCGTTCATGTCCCCTGAGCAGGCCACGGTCCAGACCGTCGGCTCGGCCTCGGACGTGTTCTCCCTCGGCTGTGTGCTCGCGTTCGCCGCGACCGGCCACAGCCCGTTCGGTGAGGGCCCCGTGCACGCGGTCGTCTACCGGGTCGTGCACGAGGAGCCGAACCTGTCGGACCTGCCCGCCCCCCTGACCGCCCTTGTGGCCGCCTGCCTGGCCAAGGACCCCGCCGCACGACCCACACCGCGGGCGCTGCTGGACGAGCTGGCCGCCCTCGCCCCGCACGACCCACAACGTGCTGATGAGGCCTGGCTGCCGGACGCCGTCACCGAGGTCGTCACCCTGCACGCGACGCGCGTCCAGAAACCGGGCACCCTACCGCCTACCCCTTATGCGAAATCCACCGGGAACACACCTGCGAAGAAGGCATGAGGGTGGATAGTCGGGTGGAAGGGTGCGGCGGCCGGGCTCGCCCTTCTGGCTCTCGCCCCCGCTGCCGTCGTGCTGCACGACGGCGGCACAGATCGCTTCTCCGCCTGGGTGAATCGTGCGCTTAGCGACCCTGGCGTGCGCGACCTCGAGGTGCGGGACTGTGCCGCCGACGTCGACGGCTCGTTGGTCGAGGTCCCCTGCGACTCCGCTGACGCCGAATACAGCGTCATCCTCCAAAGTTACTGGGGGCCGGGCTCGACAGGCCCCAGCGATCCGAGCGAGAGCTGCGAGGACAGCAACAGCGTGAAGGATTGGGACCGTGTGGTAGAGACCCCGAGTTACAACCTCTGCTTGGTGCGCATCCCTGGGGACTGAAGGCGGGCCACCGATCCAGACACGGCAGGGTCGCGGGGGAGCCGAGCCGGGTGGTCCCGCCCTTGCGTTGCGCAGCACCGACACCGCCATGGACGCCCTGTTGGAGGCCGAGTTCGCTGCCTCCACGTGCGCTGACCTCGGACGGGTGGACGGGCGACAACGACGCTAGGCTTGGGGATATGACGAGTCGGCCGGACCTGTCGGTGGATGCCCAGATCGACCGTGACCTGTGCAAGCTGGTCCACCAGGTGCAGCGACTCGACATCCATGTGCGCCGCGTCGCCGACGAGGTCGGCCTGACCCCCACGCAGGTGGTCGCGCTGCGCGAGCTGTCCGAGCCGATCACCGCGCGCGAGCTGGCCGGCAGGATGTTCTGCGAGCCGTCCAACGCGACCTTCGTCCTGGATCGGCTGGAGCTGCAGGGCCTGGTCCAGCGCCTGCCGCACCCGACGGACCGGCGGGCCAAGCGGATCGTGCTCACGCCGGACGGCGAGCGGTGCCGGGCCGACGTCGTCGCCCGCCTGGGCACCCAGTCGCCGCTCACGGCGCTGGCCGCCGACCAGCAGGAGGCCCTGCGCGACCTCCTGCGGGCGCTCGTCCAGTAGGGCTGCGGCCTGCCTGTTCTCATCCGGGCTTCGGTGTGCCCGGAAAGCCTGCCGGCGTCGTCGATGCGGTCGGATCATCACCAGTGGATGGAAGCGTGGGGCTTGACCTGAGGCGCGATCTCGAATAATGATAATTCCGACCGTAATAGTAGAGAAACCCGGAAATGGGGATGCCGTGCGCGCGCTCATCCTGCTCGGCCTGGTCGGCTTCGCCGCCCAGCTCGTGGACGGCAGCCTGGGTATGGCCTACGGCGTCACCTCCACCACGCTCCTGCTGGCCGTCGGCGCCAACGCGGCCGCGGCGTCGGCGACCGTGCACCTGGCCGAGATCGGCACCACGCTGGCCTCCGGCATCGCGCACTGGCGGTTCAACAACGTCGACTGGAAGGTCGTCGCCAAGATCGGTATCCCGGGAGCGGTCGGCGCCTTCGCGGGGGCGACGTTCCTGTCGAGCCTCTCGACGGCGGCCGCGGCGCCGATCATGTCGATCATCCTGCTGTCGCTCGGCGCCTACATCCTGGTCCGGTTCACCGTCTTCGGGCTGCCCCGCGCCGACTTCGGCAAGCCGCTGCGCAAGCGGTTCCTGGCGCCGCTCGGCCTGCTGGCCGGGTTCGTCGACGCCACGGGCGGCGGCGGGTGGGGCCCGGTCGGCACGCCCGCCATCCTCGCGAGCGGCCGGCTGGAGCCGCGCAAGGTGATCGGCTCGGTCGACACCAGCGAGTTCCTCGTCGCCCTCGCGGCCAGCACCGGTTTCCTCGTCGGGATCGGCTCGCAGAACATCGACTTCACCTGGGTCGGCGTCCTGCTGCTCGGCGGCATCCTCGCCGCGCCCATCGCCGCCTGGCTGGTACGGCACATCCCGCCGCGCATCCTCGGCTCGGCCGTGGGCGGCGTCATCATCCTCACCAACCTGCGCACGCTGCTGCGCAGCGACTGGATCGCCGCTCCCGGGGGTGTGCAGACCGTCGCCTACCTGGCCATCGCGCTGATCTGGGCCGGGGCGATCACGCACTCGGTTCGCGCCTACCGCAGGGACAAGGCCGCCACGCTGGTCGAGTCGCTCGAGGTCGAGCTGCGGCCGCGCGAGAGCGAGCCGGAGACCGCGCGCACGCCCGCCTGACCGTCCGACGGGTCGGCCTGATCGTCCGACGGGCCCGCCTGACCGTCCGACGGGTCGGCCTGATCGTCCGAGGGGCCCGCCTGACCGTCCGACGGGTCGGCCTGATCGTCTGAGGGGCCGGTGTGATCGTCTGAGGGGTCGGCCTGGCCGCCCGACCCGGCCTGGCCGCCCGACCCGGCCTGGCCGCCCGACCCGGCCTGATCGTCCGACGGGCCGGCCTGACCGCCGCCGGGCCGCGCGGGCACCGGGCTCGGCGATTGCCCGGTCCTGGACGAGGTGAGACAGCGGAACGGATTCCGGTTCCCGCCTGGTGATCAGGCGTCCCCGGCCCGACGGCAGGGGCGGCACGATGTATCGCACACTCCTCGCGAGCGCGACCGCCGCCGCCCGGCTCGGCGTCCTCGGCACCTCGCCGGCGGCCGGGGCGGAAACGGCAGCCTCGCCGCTCCCTGCCACGGGGAGCTGGGCGCGCGCACCTCGGGGCGGATCGTCGGCGCCGACGGCGTGGGCGACCCGTTCGACGACACGGAGGGCCGTGAGATCGACGGCGGTTTCACGCGGTCGGCGGCAGGACCTGGGGGAGCCGTCCCGTTCGTCAAGCCGGAGCCCGGGGCGAGTGCTGTGCCACGGGCCGGGTGAGCGTGGCCCCGAACCCCTACGTCCCGACGCGACCGCGGACCTGGTTCGGCCTGCTCATCGGCACACCCGGCTACTCGAACATGGTCACGTACATCGACGAGGTCGTCTCCGGCCCCTACCGGCCCTGACCTTCCCAAGTGCGGCGGGTGACAGGGCCGGTACCCCAACGGGTGGCTCCGCCGTGTGGTTCGCTCGTGCTAAATTTTGGCCAAGTGGTCAGAAATTGAGCTGACCGGCCAGAGTGGGCCCCCGCAAGGAGACGGAATGAGACTCGAACTTCGGCCACCCCGGCACCAGGTCGACCCGCGAGCGGTCCGGTGGTGGACGACCCAGGCGCTGGTCCCCGTCGTGCCACCGGTTCTCGTGCTGGGCCTGCTGGCGTTACTGATCCCGCCCGCCCGGGCGTGGCTCCTGCTGTCGCTGGCCGTGGTGGCGGTGCCCGGCGTGGCGTACGCGGCGATCATGCCGCGCCGGCGTTACCGCGTGCACCGGTGGGAGACGACCGAGGACGCGGTCTACGCGGCCTCCGGCTGGGTGTGGTACAAGGCGCGGGTGGCGCCGATGTCGCGCATCCAGACCGTCGACACCGTGCGGGGGCCGCTGCAGCAGATCTTCAAGCTGTCCGGGGTGAAGGTCACCACGGCCTCGGCGGCGGGCTCGATCACCATCCAGGGGCTCGACCACGTGCTCGCCGCCGACCTCGTCGAGCGGCTCACGGCCAGGACGCAGGCCGTCCCGGGGGACGCGACATGACCGGGCACGACATGGTAGGGCGGGACATCACAGGGCGGGACGTGACCGGGCGTGGCGCGGAGGGGCGTGACGTGTCCGGCGGGTGGGAGCGGCTCGACCGGCGGACGGTGGGGACCGGGCTCGGCTGGGTGATCGGCCCGGCGATCCCCGCGACGGCCGTCGTCGCCCTCGCGGGGCCGAGCCCGCGGACGGTCATCCCGCTCCTCGCCCTGCTGGCGGTCTTCGCCGGCATCGCGGTGCTCGTCACGCTCCGCTACGCCACCACCCGGTTCCGCGTCACCGACGAGCGGGTCGAGCTGCGCGCCGGGCTGCTGTTCAGGCGGCACCGCTCGATCCCGCGCGACCGCGTCAGGGCCGTCGACCTCACGGCCGGGCCCGCGCACCGGCTGTTCGGCCTGGCGGTGGTGCGCGTCGACGCGGGCGAGCAGCAGGCGGGGCTCCGTCTCGACGCGATCGCCGGACCCAGGGCCGAGCACCTGCGCCGGCTGCTGCTCGGCGGGGGGACGGCGGCGCAGCGGGACAACACGCTCGCGGCCCTGCGCCCGCGCTGGATCGGGTTCGCGCTGCTGAGCAGTTGGACGCCGCTCATCGGGCTGGCCCCGTTCGGCGCCTTCTTCCGCGTGCTGGACATCTTCGGAGTCGAGCCCGCCGAGGTCGGGTTCCTGCGTGACGCCTGGGCCGCGGCGAGCGCGACTTCGCCGGCGCTGCTGGTCGTGGCGGCGGTCGTGACCGTGACGGTGATCGGGCTGGTGGGCGCGCTGGCCCTGTACGTGGAGGTGTGGTGGCGCTTCCGCTTGTCGCGCGAGTCCGACGGCGCCTACCGGGTACGGCGCGGCCTGCTCACCACGCGGTCGCTGTCGCTGGAGGAGAGCCGGTTGCGCGGGGTCGAGCTGGCCGAGCCGGTGCCGCTGCGTTGGGGCGGCGGCGCCAGGCTGCGCGCGCTGGTCGCCGGCATGAAGCCCGACGACAGCGAGGAACGGACGTCGGCCGCGCTGCTGCCGCCCGCGCCCCGGGTGACCGCGCTGCGGGTTGCCGCGCAGGTTCTCGGCGGGCCCGCGCTGGAGGTGCCGCTGCGCCCCCATCCGCGGGCGGCGCTGCGGCGGCGGCTGCTGCGGGCCGTCTGGCCGCTCGTGCCGGCGGCGCTCGCGCTGGCCGGGCTCGGGGCGTGGCTGAGCTGGGTTCCCGGCGCGCTGTGGCTGTTCGCTCCCGCGTGCGCGCTGGTGACCGTGCCGCTGGCCGTCGGCGCCTATCGCAGCCTCGGGCACGGGCTGGCCGGGCCGTACCTGGTGACCCGGTACGGCGCGGCGCTGCGCAGGACGGTGGCGCTGCGCAGGGACGGGGTGATCGGCTGGACGTTCGGCACGTCGCCGGCGCAGCGGCGCAGGGGGTTGATGACGCTGACGGCGGCGACGGCGGCGGGGGCGTACCGGGTGAAGGACGTCGGCGTGGGGGAGGGCGTGGTGTTCGCCGAGGAGGCGGTTCCCGGGCTCCTGGCTCCCTTCCTCGTCTCCAGCGCCTCCCCGCCGGCGCCGCCGCGTTCATGAATGAGACGGAGGCGCGGCGACGAGGACCAGCGCGCCACCGTCCGGCGGGTGCAACGCCCCGCATGCGACCGTCCGTCGGGCCCGGCGGCGGGCATGCCACCGTTCGGCGTGCGTGGCGGCGGGCAGCGCGGCGCCGTCCCCCGGCGCGCGGCGTGCCGGCCCGGACGGCTCAGAAGAGGCGCTGGCAGCCGTAACCGGTGATCCCCGTGGGCGTGTCGGCCTCCCCTGAGGTGCACAGGATGATGCGGGTCAGCTGGAACGGCGACCAGACGGCGAACGGTTCGAGGATCGGCCCCTGGGCGGGCGCGCCGTCGGTGCCCTGGCAGTAGGCGCCGGTCAGCGTGCCGTCCTCGCCGAGGTTCACGATGACACAGGTGTAGGTGGGGGTCGCGGCGGCGTGGGCGGGCGAGACGGGGCCGAAGAGAGCGAGGAGGGCGAAGCCGAGCAGGGCGACAATGATCTTCACGGAAGATTCCTTCCTGAGAGAGTGATCAAGCGGGTGGAGTCATGGTCAACGACCCCATGTCGGCAATGTAGTATTCGCTCGATCACGCAGCGTAGTCGCCACGAGGGGGAGTGCTCAGGTCATCGGCCAGGCGTCCTGATCGGCCAGGCTGAGCACCAGCGCGGCGATGTTCCACGCGTCGTCCTCGCCGCGATGGTGGCGTCCCTCCAGGGGAAGTCCCGCGATCCGCAGGGCCTCGGCCATCCCCGGCCGCTTGCGCAGCCCGTGCGCCTCGGTGAAGACCGCCTTGGCGTTGGTGTGACGGCGACTGAAGGGGTAGGCCGCGCCGGTGGCCGCGCACTGCCGGGTGAACTGGTGGCGGTCGTAGTCGCCCCAGCTCGCCCACGGCCGCGACCCCGCCGCGTGCTCGGCCGCCAGCATCCTGCACGCCTCGGCGAAACCCGCTCCCGTCTCGACCTCGGCCTGGGTGAGCCCGGTCAGGTCGGTGCAGAAGGCGCTGACCGTGGACCGTGCCGGCCGTACGAGGATGCGGTGGCGGGAGCGGCGCTCACGCGTGCGGAGGTCGACGACGGTCAGCCCGATCTCGATGATCTCGCTGACCGATCCCGGCGGCGGCCGGCCGTCCCAGCAGGTGGCCTCGACGTCGACGACGTTCAGTTCCATGTCGGCGAGCGTAGAGAGGCCACAGGGCCGGGGTCATCTCAGTTTCGGCCGAGCACCGGGTAGTTGCTGCGGAAGACGCCGTCGGGGTCGTGGCGGCGCTTGATGTCGCGCAGCCGGGCGAGGGTCTCGGCGGGGAAGGCGGCCTCGGCGCTCTCTCCGGGCGACAGGAACGTGAACGGCTTGCGCCCGCCCTCGATGATCTCCCGCTGCCGGTCCTCGACGCCGGGCATGCCGAACAGGTACAGCAGGTAGGGGTCGTCGAGCTGTCCCGCGGCGCTGTCGGACGGCCGCGCGAGGGCCCCGCCCAGGTGCCTGATCTGCACGCCGATCAGCGGGTCGATGGGCATGAGCCGGTCCAGGATCCCGTCGAGCTCGCTGATCAGCTGGGCCCTGGACGCGCCGGGGGAGGGGTCGGTCGGTTCGCCGGTGATGTCGCCGAGCGCGGCGACCGGCATCCGGCCGCGGGTGTCGGACAGCGCGCCGCCGATCCGGTCGAGCGGCGCGAGCAGCCGGCTCGCGTCCTGCCCGAGGTAGGTGGAGTCCACCGCGACGAGCGGCGGGGCGCCGGGGAACCGCAGCAGCTCGAACCAGAGGGTCAGCTCGTCCGGCGCGGTCGCGGTGATCTCCCTGAAGGCCGCCAGGACCTCGGGGGCGCGGGAGGCCGGCCACAGGACGCGCCCGCCGTACAGGTCGGGAGCGGGGTGGAGGTCGAACTCGATGGCGGTGACCAGAGCGAAGTCGCCGCCTCCGCCGCGCAGCGCCCAGAACAGCTCGTCGTCGCGGGTGACGGTGGCGCGCCGTCCCTCGGCGTCGACGACGTCGAAGGAGCGGACGCTGGAGGAGGCCCAGCCGTGCGCGCGGGAGAACCAGGACAGGCCGCCACCCAGGGTGTACCCGGTGACGGTCACCACGGGGGAGCTGCCCGGCAGGCCGGTCAGGCCGTGCGGGCCGGCCGCCGCCTGCACCTGGCCCCACGCGACGCCGGCGCCGGCACGCGCGGTCCTGGCCGGCGCGTCGATCTCCAGGGTGGACAGCCCGCGGGTACGCAGCAGCAGGACGCCGTCGACGTCGCCGCTCGCGCCGTGCCCGCTCGGCTGGGCCGCCACCGCCAGCCCCTGCTTGCGGGCCAGCTTGACGGCGTCGGCCACGTCGTCGGCGTCGTGCGCCTCGGCGACCGCCCTGACGGGCTGGTCGACGGCCAGGTTCCAGGGGCGGGTCGCCTGCTCGAAGCCTGCGTCCCCGGGGAGGAGAAGGTTCACCATCAGCCACCGTTCTCGATGTCAGATATCCAGGATCGTGTCATGGGACGATCAGGTCCGCAGGTTCGCGAACCACGATCGGGTGCCTGCGGGTGTCGCGGGGTAACGCGCCTCGACGGTCTGCCTGATGTCGGCCAGCGTCTGGCTCGCCAGCTCGTGCCGCCAGGCCAGCTCCGCCCTGCGCATCGCCTGCGCGATCACGCAGGACTCCCGGTAGTCGACGTGCGGGCTGCCGCCCGGGCCCTGGCGCAGGATCTGCTCACACCTGAACGCCTCGTCCGCACCTTCGATCGCGGTCACCACGTCCATCAGCGTGATCCGGTCGAGGGGACGGGCCAGCCGGAACCCGCCCTTGGGGCCCGACGTCGAGCTGAGGATGCCCGCCCGCGCCAGCGCCTGCAACTGCTTGTTGAGGTACGCCGTGGGGAGGCCGTAGAAGGCGGCCAGCTTGGCCGCCGTCATCGCCTCGCCCGTCTCGATCCACGAGAGGTTGAGGCAGCTGTGGAGCGCCCACTCGACGCCCTCGCTCATGCGCATATCCTGGATATTACACGTCTAGAATAGGGATCGCCATGGTCGCGCCCCACGAATCCGGCCGGACCACGCTGAACCCCATGGCCTGGTAGAAGGCGAACGCTCCGGCGTTGCCCGCGCCCACCCCGAGGTGCAGGCCCGGCACCTCCCGGGCCCGCAGTTCGTCGAGCAGCGTCCGCATCAGCCGCCGGCCGAGACCCGCCCCCTGCCCCCTCGGCAGGACGTCGATGTGCAGATGGGCGGGGTAGCGGTCGTAGAGCTCGTCGGGTGTCGGCCTGGCGTCGTGGATACGCTTCACGCACCACCAGTCGAGCGTGCCGTCGCCGGGGTCGGCGGCCATCGTGCGCGGATAGCGGGCCCGCAGGCCGGGCCACCAGTGCTCCTCCAGCCAGTGCTGGAAGGCCGGGGTGTCGGCGGTGGCGATGATGTAGCCCAGCACGCCCCGCCGGTCCACGGCGACGAAGCTCAGGCCGGGATCGGCGGCAGGATAGGGGCCCGCGTAGATGTGGGCGAGCAGGTCGGGGTCGTGGTAGAGCGCGGTGGCGTCCTTGCCCGAATCGCCCGTCTGGAGACACACGCGGTACATGCCCGGCAGATCGTACGGCTGGAACGGTCGAATCTCCGCCATCTGGCTCATCCCCCTCGCGCACAGTAGCGATTGCGCGAACGTACCAGGCACCGCCCGCCGTACCGCCGAGCGCACCCCCGGCGCAGGCCCGCCGGTTACGTTCGGGAGACCCTGACGTCGCCGTCGACGCTCCTGGCCACGATGGTCCTCTCACTTCCCTTGCCCGCGTCCTTGAACTCCGCATCGGTACGGCCGTTGCGGCTCTCCGCGGTGATCCCGTACTCGCCCTCCGGCACGGTCACCACCACCCCGCCCTCGCGTGACAGGGCGTCGACCCTGCCCGGCGGAGCGGCGAACTGCACCCGGACGGCGCCGTCACGCGAGTGGGCCCGCACGTCGGCCGACCGGGTGGCCCTCGACCTGATCAGCCCCTCGCTCGTGCGCAGCCGCAGCACACCCGACAGGCCGTCGGCGAGGATGTCGCCGCCGGTGGTGGCGACCGTGACGTCCTGGTCCAGGCCGGACAGCGTCACCCGCTCGTCCCCTCCCTCGACCAGGAGCTTCACCCCCGGCGGCAGGTGCACGGTGTAGCGGGCGCCGCAGGTGGCGAAGAAGACCGTGCAGTCGGTGCGCAGCGACAGCTGGCCGTTCTCCAGCGCCCACGTGGACTTGCCCGGCTCACCGGCGGAGCCCTGCAGCCACCTGTCGACCTTCACCCCCGAGGCGTCGCCGGGGACCACGCGCAGATCGCCCACCCTCGCCTTGACGGTGAGCGTGCCTCCCGGGTGAGGGAAGGTCGTGGCCTGGTGCCGTTCTGTCGTGTCGAGCTGGAGTCCGCAGGCGGTCAGAGTGACGAGGCCCACCGCGGCCAGTGCGATCATCCGCTTCATGAAGCCGATCGTGGCGCCGATCGGCGGCGCTGCTATCGGCCATGTGGACGATCCGCCATCGGCCGATCGTCCCTACCTGTGGAGCGCGGACAGCAGCTTCTCGACGGGGGAGAGGGGATCGTCGCCGACGGGGCGGAGCACGACGGTGCTCGCGCCGGCCGCCCACAGCGCCCTGACCGCCGCGGCGGCCTGGGCGGGGGAGCCGTCGGCGGCGAAGACCTCGGCCCTGTCGACCTCCAGGAAGCTCGCCACCTCCTCGCGGATCCCGTCCAGCCCGGCCGGGTCGTCGACGCACAGGTGGGTGAAGACGATCAGCTCGTGCTCGCCCGCCGCGCAGATGCGCTCCAGTGCCGGGCCGATCGCCTCGGGGCCGAAACCCTCGGGCAGGATCGTGCCCTGCGCCACCCGGCCCGACAGGGCCAGCGAGCGCGGGCTCTTCACGCCTGCCACGACCGGCGGGACGACGGCGGGCGGGTGCACCAGCCGTACCTCGTCGAGACGGACGGACCTGCCGTCCATGGTCACGCTCTCGCCGCGCAGCAGCCCGCGCACCGCGGTGATCGTCTCCTCCAGCAGCGCCAGCGGCGAGGGGGCGGCGGCGCCGACCTGGCGCATCCACTCCTGCACGCCGTGCCCGACGCCGCCGACGAAGCGCCCGGGGAACATCCTGGCCAGGTTGGCGAACTCCATCGCCAGCAGCATCGGGTTGCGCAGCGGGGCCGGCGCGATGCCGAGGCCGACGCGCAGCCGCGAGGTACTGGCGAGCGCGGCGGCGGCCGAGGTGAGGCCGCCCGTCCAGCCGAGGTCCTCCACCACCCAGAGGTCGTCCACCCTGGAGTCGAGCGCCTGCGCGAACGGGACGAGCCGCTCGGGCGGCAGGTCGCGGTCGAACATCACGCCAAGCCTCATCAGGCCATCCTCCGACGGTCGGGGCCGCGCCTCAGCCTGGCGCGCGAGCGTCGCCGATGCTAGTGAACGCTCTCAGCCGGCGGCAAGGTCACGCCGCCAGCGCCTGCCGCGCCTCGTCGATCGAGTCGGTCACCTCGAAATGCCGGTCCAGGTTGGTGATCGTCAGCAGGTGGGGGATCATCCCGTCGCCCACGATCAGCATCAGCCTGCCGCGCTGCTGCCGGACCCTGGTCAGCGTCGAGACCAGCAGCCCGAGACCGACCGAGTCGCAGAACGGCACCTGGCTCAGGTCGATGGCCAGGTGCGGCTGTTCCATGGTGGCGAGCATGGCAGCGAGCACGGTGTCGATCTCGGCTCTCATCCGGGGGACCGTCGTCAGATCCAGATCCCCGACCGCCTGGAGGAGTGCGAACCGACCGTCCGTCCAGGACCTGACCACCATTTCAGACACCTCCGCTCATGCGGTCTTCCCCTGCCCACAATGGACGGGAGCTATGCCCCCTTTTTGCAGATGTTCTCCCTTGCCGTGCGGGTGTCCGGGGTACTCTCCGGCGACGGCGACACGGACGGCGTGGTGGCCGACGCGGGCTTGCGGATCTTCGGCTGGTCCCGCCCGGCCACGACCTCGATGCCCTTGATGTCGCTCTCCTTGAGCTCGGCGCCCGGAATCGCCGCGGCCACCGTCTTCGCCGCCTCCGCCTGGTCGGGCGCGTACCGTACGACCGTGGTCGCGAAGTCCTTGCGCGGGGTGTTGCCCGGCTCGTCCGGCACCTTGAACCCGTAGGCCACCAGCCCCGCCTTGGTGCGCGCGCCGAGCCCGGTGATGAGCGTGCCGTTCAGCACCCTGACCGTGATGTCCTTGGCCGGTACGGCCCGCGTGCTTGGCGTGGGCGGCGGCTTCGGCGCGGGCTTGGCCAGGTCCTGGTCGGCGGCGATGCGGCGGAACAGCTCGGTGGCCCGCTCCTTGTCCCACAGCACGGCCGACTCGCCGGTCGGCGTCTTGAAGTCGACGTCGGCCAGCGGCACGTGGGCGAACTTCACGTCGTTGAGGGAGACGCCCTTGAGCTGTTCGACCAGCGGCACGAGCCCGTCGTCGGGATCGACCTTGATCGTGGCGAGCGAGGCGTTGACGAAGGAGATCAGGTTGGCCGGGTTGGCCAGCGCCTCGCTGAGCATCGCCGAGATGACCTGCTGCTGGCGGTCGATGCGGTCGAGGTCGGAACGGGCGGTCGCCCTGGTGCGGGCGTAGCCGAGCGCCTTCGCGCCGTCGAGCCGGTGGGTGCCCGCCGCCAGGTCGAGCCCGGTCTTGGGGTCGTCGATCGGCACCGGCGTGCAGACGGTCACGCCGCCGAGCCGGTCGACGACGTCGACGAAGCCCAGGACGTTCACCTCGATGTACCGGGTGATCGGCAGCCCCGTCACCTGCTGCACCGCCTTGACGGCCAGCTTGGCGCCGCCGAACTGGTAGGCTGAGTTGATCTTGTGCTGGCCCTTGCCGGGGATCGTGGTCCAGGTGTCGCGCGGCAGGCTCACCACCGTCACCCTGCGGTGGTCCTCCGACAGGTGGATCACCATCATCGTGTCGGTGCGCTCGCCCGACTCGCGGCCCAGCTTGAGCCGGTTCTGCTCCTTGCGGGTCAGGTCGTCGCGCTTGTCGACGCCGACCAGCAGGATGTTCATCGCGCCGCGAGGGGCCTGCTCGACCGCGCCGAGACCCGCGTCGACCGAGCCGATCTGCCGGGGCGTGGCCCACACCCAGCCGGTGCCGGCCAGGATGACGCTCGACAGGCCGCCCGCGATGATCAGATTGCGCCGCCGCGCCCGCGCCCCGCGACCCGGCCTGCGCGGCGTGCGACGGGGCGCCAGCCTGACACCCCCGGGGGCGTCACCGCCCACGTGCACACCCGCGTCATCCTCCTCCGGGTCGCGCATGCCCGCCCCCTCCAAGCGCCGCCGGAATCGGGCTTTGGATTGCCCTCCTCCCCTGGTCGTACAGTAGCGTGAGGCCCGCCATGAAGCAGTTCCCCGACTCGCCCGCGCAGCCCGCGTTCCCGCAGACGCGCGCCTGGCCGCCGATCTCCGTCGTGATGCCGATCCTCAACGAGGAGCGTCACCTGCGCGAGGCCGTCGCCCAGATCCTCGCCCAGGCCTACCCAGGCCCCATCGAAGTGGTGCTCGCCGTCGGCCCCTCCCACGACCGCACCCAGGAGGTCGCCGACGCCATCGCGGCGGCCGACCCCAGGGTGACCGTGGTGGCCAACCCGACCGGCCGCACCCCCAACGCGCTCAACGCGGCCATCGCCGCCTCCAGACACGCGATCATCGCCAGGGTCGACGGGCACGCCATGCTGCCCGACGACTACCTCAGGGTGGCGGTCGAGACGCTGGAGGAGACCGGCGCCGACAACGTCGGCGGGGTCATGGCGGCCGAGGGCATCACGCCCTTCGAGCAGGCCGTCGCCCGCGCGATGACCTCCAAGATCGGCGTCGGCGCCGCCGCCTTCCACGTGGGCGGTACGGCCGGGCCGGCCGACACCGTCTACCTCGGCGTGTTCCGGCGCAGCGCCCTCGACCGCGTCGGCGGCTACGACGAGCACTTCCAGCGCGCCCAGGACTGGGAGATGAACCACCGCATCCGCGCGACGGGCGGCCTGGTGTGGTTCCAGCCGCGCATGCGCGTCACCTACCGGCCGCGGCCCAACCTCAGGGCGCTGGCCCAGCAGTACTTCCACTACGGGCGCTGGCGGCGCGTGGTGGCCCGCACCCACGAGGGCACGATCAACCTGCGCTACCTGGCCCCGCCGGCGGCGGTGGTGGCGATGGCGCTGGGGCTGCTGGTCTCGCCGTTCTTCCCGCTGGGCCTGGTCATCCCCGGCGGCTACGCGCTGGCGATCGTCGCGGGGTCGGTGCTGACGGGCAGCGGGCTGCCCGGACGGGCCAGGGCGGTGCTGCCGCTGGTGTACGCGGCGATGCACCTGTCGTGGGGCTGGGGGTTCCTGACGAGCCCCCGCGAGCTGTCCCGCCCCCAGCACTGAGCACGTTCCCTGGGGGCCCGCTCGCGGGCCCCCTCTGACGTCGCGCGGCTCCGGCTCGCCGGCGCCGGTCCGGGCCGCGGTCAGACGTCGATCACCTGACCGGTGCGGTCGGTGGCCAGCAGGTCGACGGCGATCCCCGGGGCGTTCGTGCCCGCGGTCGCGACGCAGTTCACCGCGATCCCGTCCGGCGCCCACTCCTCGGCCAGGCCCCGCGACAGCTCGGCCACCGCGGCGGCCGCCGACCGGGCGACCCCCTCGCCCGTCAGGCGCGACGAGGTGAGCAGCAGCAGCCGCCCGCCGGAGTCGCGCAGGTGCGGGTGCGCGGCCCTGGCCACGCCCACCGCCTCCAGGTAGGCGTCCCCTGCCGCCGCCAGCCGGTCGCCTGGCCGTACGGCGGCGGCGTGGACCACGCAGTCGACCCTCCCCGCCTCCGCCAGCGCCGCGGAGACGGCCGCGTGGCCGCCCGCGGACGGCAGATGGAGCACCCGCGCGGCCCCGTGCGCCCGCGCCAGCTCGGCCACGCCCGCCCCGATCCCCCGGTCGCCGCCGGTGACCACCACCGTCCTGCCCTCCAGCGCCGTCGCGGACGCCCGCGGCACGGGCGCGGCGGCCAGCCGGAACAGCGTGTCCGCGACCTGGAGGTCGAGCGGGTGGGTCACCTTGATGTTGCGCTCGCTGCCCTCCACCACCACGATCGGCACCTCGGGCAGGTAGCGCAGCACCACCCCGCAGTCGTCCGTCGGCGGCCGGTCGCCGAAGCCGGGATCGGCGAAGGCGCGCTCGTAGGCCGCTCTGATCACCGACAGCCGGAAGCCCTGCGGTGTCTGCACGCGCCGCAGCCGCGCCCGCTCCGGCACCTCGCGCACGACGTCGCCGCGCGGCCCCGGCTCCACCACGACGACGGTGTCCGAGCTCGGGATCGCCACCTCGACCGCGCTGTCATGCTCCAGCGCCTCGACGCACGCGGTGATGATGCGGGGCTCCAGCAGCGGCCGTACCGCGTCGTGCAGGAGCACGTCGCACTCCTCCGGGCCCAGCGCGTCGAGCGCCCGCCACGTGGTCTCGGTGCGGGAGGCGCCGCCCTCGAGCACCTTGCTCACCTTGGCGAAGCCGCGGGCGGCCACCAGCTTCTCGACCTCGGCGGTGAATCCCGGCGTCATCAGCACGACGACCTCGTCGATCTCGGGCGCGGCGTCGAACACGGCGAGCGTGTGCTCGATGATCGACCTTCCGGCGACCGTGACGAGCTGCTTGGGGGTGTCGAGCCCGACCCGCTGCCCCACGCCGCCCGCCAGGAGCACTCCGACGACCCGCAGTCGAGATTCCATATGGCGAGCGTAACGGTCTCTTCCGACACGGGCGTGGCCCGTGAATTGCCGTCATCCGATCGCTACGCTGGGCAACGCACTCCTCGTGTCCGAAGGAGAACTGCGCGTGCCAGAATCCACGACCGCCAGAACAGGCGTCACGGCCGCGGCCGTGGTGCTCGCCACGACCCCGGCCGCCCACCTGTCATGCGCGGACGGCACCCTGCTCGACCGGATCAACGACCAGCTCGTGCTGCTGCCGGTGCGCGACGTGCACCTGGTGCCGCAGGGCGGCGGCCTGGGCGCCGACCTGCGCGGCGTGGCCAAGATCGCGCGCATCTGCACCGGACCGGTCGTCCTGCTGACCGCCGACCTCGTCGCGCACACCGAGGCGCTCGCCCTGCTCATGGAGCACCCCGCCCGGGGCACGGGCGCGCTGGTCAGCTCGGACGCCACCGTCGGGCCGCTGCGCCCGCCCGTCAGGACGGCCGGCAACAGGGTCGTCGCCGCCGGAAGCTCCTTCCACACCGTGCCTGACGCGAACGCCACGTTCCGGGGCGTGCTCCAGGTGAGCGAGGCCGATCTCGCCACCCTGGCCGACGTCGCCGACGAGCTGGCCGAGCTGGCCGAGACCGGACGGTTCGGCCCCGTGAGCCCCATCGAGGCCGTCGACCTGCTGCTGGTCGGGCTGGTGCGGTCAGGGCTGCCGGTGCGGGCGGCGCAGATCGGACGGCTGCACGCCGACCGCGTGGCCGCGCAGTCCGCCGCCGACCTGGCCGTGAGCAGGCTGGCCGACGTCGACGAGACCCAGGTACGGCTCGACGCCGCGGTCAAGAGCGAGGACGGCTTCTTCACCACCTACTTCGTCAGCTCCTGGTCCCCCCACCTGGTCCGCCTGGCGGTGCGCCTGGGGCTGACGCCCAACGCGGTGACCGGCATCTCGGTGGGCCTGGCGGTGCTGGCGGCCGTGTGGTTCTCGGCGGGCACCAGGAACGCCCAGGTCGTCGGCGCCGTGCTGCTCCTGCTGTCGTTCGTGCTCGACTGCGTCGACGGCCAGCTCGCCCGCTTCACCAGGGGGTTCACGCCGCTGGGCGCATGGGCCGACGGCATGGGCGACCGGTTCAAGGAGTACGCGGTCTACGTCGGCCTCGCCGTCGGCTACACCGCGGGGCTCGAGGCGGGCGACGGCGGCCCCGACGGGATCTGGCGGCTGGCCGTGGCGGCCATGATCCTCCAGACGCTCCGCCACATGGTGGACTTCTCGTTCAAGGGGGCGCTGGCCGACGCCAGGCGGATCGGCGCCGCCTGGAGCAGGTCGCGCCGGTCGCTGCTGGAGTCCGTCGACGCCGAGCGCGTCGCGGTGCCGGCGCAGGGCGTGCGCGGCCTGGTGCGGCGCATGGACCGCCAGTCGCTCACCCGATGGGCCAAGAAGGTGATCGTCCTGCCGATCGGCGAGCGGATGGCGCTGATCGCGGTCACCGCCGCGCTGTTCAACGCGAAGGTCACGTTCACGGCGCTGCTCGCCTGGGGTGCTCTCGCGCTCTTCTACCAGCTCCTGGGCAGGCTCATGAGGTCGACCGGATGATCTCCGTACAGATGGTTCCCGTTCCGCGCAGCCTGGTCGTGGCCTACCGCGACGACGGTCTGCTCTCGCGCGGCATGGGCGCGCTCGTGGCCGGGCAGCTGCCGCCGCTGCCGCCCGCGGTCGCCGGCGCGTTCGTCATCGGCATCCTGCTGCTGGTCGGGGTGGGCGGCACCGACGGGCTGGCGGTGTTCGCGCCCGCCGTGACGCTGCTGCTGTCCGGGCCGGGCAGCTCCCACCCGCACGACGGCAGGCTCGACTGGCTGGTGCCGCCGATCCTGCGGCTGACGGAGTACGTCTTCATCGCCTCGGTGTGCTTCGGCCACGACGTCCACCCGCTGATCGTCTTCATGCTGCTCGGCGCGATGGCCTTCCACCACTACGACGTGGTCTACCGGATACGGCAGCACGTCTACCCTCCGCCGTGGCTGTCGACCGCGGGCCTGGGATGGGACGGCAGGATGCTGGTCGTGGCGGCGGGCGCCCTCGTCGGCCAGGTGACCGCGGTGTGCGTGCTGCTGGCCCTGTACCTGTGGTGCCTGTTCGGGTGGGAGTCGCTGACGTGCTGGCTGGCCGCGCCGCGTTCCGGGCTGGATGCGGCCGATACGGGAACTCCGGACTAAGTGCGGATGACACGATCAGGGCCTCGAGGGAACTAACCTTTGGGGTCTTACATAGTCATGCTCGACTGAGGAGTGCACGTTGCTGGGAATGGTGCTGGCCGCCGGGGCCGGACGACGCCTGCGGCCGTACACCGACACGCTGCCCAAGGCGCTCGTGCCGGTCGACGGAGACACGACGATCATGGACATCTCGCTGCGCAACCTCGCCGCGGTGGACCTGCGTGACGTCGTCGTCGTGGTCGGTTACGCGGCGCAGGCCGTACACGAGCGCAAGGCCGAGCTGGAGAAGCGGCACGGTGTGAAGCTCACCCTCGTGCACAACGACAAGGCCGAGGAGTGGAACAACGCCTACTCCCTGTGGTGCGCGCGCGACTACTTCGCCCAGGGGGCGCTGCTGGTCAACGGTGACACCGTCCACCCGGTCTCGGTCGAGGAGACGCTGCTGTCGGCGCCCGCGACCAGCGACATCCTGCTCGCCGTCGACGACGTCAAGAGCCTGGCCGACGAGGAGATGAAGGTCACGCTCGACGACGGCGCGCTCAAGCGGATCACCAAGCTCATGGACCCCGCCGAGGCCTACGGCGAGTACATCGGCGCGACGCTGATCAGGCCCGGCGCCGCCGCGCGCCTGGCCGACGCGCTGCAGGCGACCTTCGAGCGCGACCCGCAGCTCTACTACGAGGACGGCTACCAGGAGATGGTCGGGCGCGGCGAGAAGATCCACGTCGCGCCGATCGGCAAGGTCGAGTGGGTCGAGGTCGACAACCACGACGACCTGACCAAGGCCCGCGACATCGCCACCCGTTACTAGAGGAGGCTCGATGCCGCTTCTAGCGAGGATGCTGCCGGCGCCCCTCACCATGGAGGTACGGCGGGGCGCCGTCGCCCAGCTCGGCGCGCTGCTCGCCGACAGCAGGGTGGCCACCTCGGGCAGGGTCGCCGTGGCGGTCGGCCCGGGCCAGGGTGACCACATCGAGGGTCTCATCGCGCCGACCCTCACCGAGGCCGAGGTGTTCCGCGTCTCGGACGGCTCGGTCGAGGCGGCCGTCTCGCTCGGCGCCGACCTGCGCAAGGGCGCCTACGAGGTGGTCGTCGGCGTGGGCGGCGGCCGCACCATCGACGCCACCAAGTACGCCGCCTCGCTGGCGGGGATCCCGATGGTGGCCGTGGCCACCAACCTCTCCCACGACGGCATCTGCTCGCCGACCGCGTCGCTGGTCTACGAGGGCGGCAAGGGCTCCTTCGGCGTGCCGATGCCGCTGGCCATCCTGGTCGACCTCGACTTCGTCCACGCGGCGCCCGACGCGCTGGTGCGGTCCGGGGTGGGCGACGTGGTCAGCAACCTGTCGGCGATCGAGGACTGGCAGCTGGGCAACGTGGAGCGGGGCGAGCCGATCGACGGCCTGGCCTGCTCGATGGCGCGGACGTCGGCCGAGGCGCTGATCGGCCGTACCGACTCCATCGAGTCCGACGCGTTCCTCACCGTTCTGGCCGAGTCGCTGATCCTGTCGGGCATGTCCATGGTGATCGCCGGATCATCCCGTCCTTCCAGCGGCGGAGATCATGAGATCCTTCATGCCGTGGATCAGCTCTTTCCGGGCACCTCCAACCACGGCGAGCTCGCCGGGATCGGTGCCGCCTTCTGCTTCTTCCTCAGGGAGGACCAGGCCAGGCTGACGCAGGTGGTGAGTTGCCTCAGGCAGCACCAGCTCCCTGTCACGCCGGGCGACATCGGTCTCAGCGCCGAGCAGTTCACCGAGGCCGTCATGCTGGCGCCGGCCACCCGTCCAGGTCGCTACACGATCCTCGAGCACCTGCGTCTGTCGGAAACCGAGGTTCGTGATCGGGTGGAGAGCTATGTCCGGGCCTTCGGTAGCTGAGCTGCGGGCGGTCGCCCAGCCCGCCGGCACGATGGACCGCCAGAGCGGCGAGCACTGGGCCGGCTCGCTCTACATGCGCAAGCTGTCCATCTACGTGACCTGGGCGCTCGCCAAGACGCCGATCACGCCCAACCAGACCACCGGGCTGATGATCGTCACGGGGCTCGTCGCCGGAGCGGTGCTGGCGCTGCCTGGTCTGGCCGCGGCTGTCGCGTCCTTCCTGCTCGTCCAGCTCTATCTGCTGTTCGACTGCTCGGACGGCGAGCTGGCCCGCTGGACGCGCCGCACCTCGATCACCGGCGTCTACCTCGATCGCGTGGGCCACTACTTCTGCGAGGCGGCCCTGCTGATCGGGCTCGGCTTCCGGGCCTCGACCACGCTGCCCGACTGGTACACCGTGCTCGGCGTCGCCGCCGCGCTCGGCGCGATCCTGATCAAGGCGGAGACCGACCTGGTCGACGTGGCCAGGGCGCGCTCGGGCCTGCCGGCGGCGACCGAGTCGTCGGCCGGGCAGTTCCGGTCAGGGCTGATGGGGCTGGCGCGCAGGGTCATCGGCGCCACCAAGTTCCACCGCATCGTCCAGGCGGTGGAGCTGTCGATCCTCGCGGTGCTGGCCGCCGTGATCGACCTGGTCGTCGGCGACATCACCGCCACCAAGGTGCTTACCGTGGCGTGCGTGGTCGCCGCGGGCATCCAGGTCATTCTTCATCTGGTCAGCATTCTGGCTTCGAGGCGGCTAGCGTGAGTCGGAACCGTCGGGGCGCCGTACCCGTCGAAGGGATCAGACGCCCGCTGTTCGGTGGGGGTTCACTGACGGTTCCGATACTCTTGTCTCCATCAATCCGCATATTGGCAGACCCCAGCAGACTCGGTGATCATGAAAGAATGCTCCGCTCGTGCTCTCGACGCGTCAAGGCGATGACCCGTTGAAGATCTCGTGCGTCATCCTCACCATGGGCAACCGGGTCGCCGAGCTGAACCGGGCGGTCGAGTCCGCGCTCAACCAGATCGACGGCGACGTCGAGGTGGTCATCGTGGGCAACGGTGCCGACGTGCCCGCGCTGTCGGCGACACCGCCCGAGGGCTCTGCCGCGACCGTCAAAACCGTCCGCCTGGCGCACAACACCGGCATTCCCGCGGGGCGTAACCGCGGGGTCGAGGAGTGCTCGGGCGACGTCGTCCTCTTCCTCGACGACGACGGCTGGTACGCCAGCCAGAAGGTCGTCGCCCACGTCCGCGACCGCTTCGCCACCGAGCCCGACCTGGCCGTCATCTCCTTCCGCGTGATGGACCCCGACGGCGGCATCGGCCAGCGCCGCCACGTGCCGCGCCTGCGCGCGGGCGACCCGGAGCGCTCCTCACCCGTCACGACCTTCCTCGGCGGCGCCTCCGCCATCCGCAGGTCGGCCTTCCTCCAGGTGGGCGGGCTGCCGGAGCGGTTCTTCTACGCCCACGAGGAGACCGACCTGGCCTGGCGGCTGCTCGGCGAGGGCTACCGCATCGAGTACGACGCCCAGACCGTCATGTACCACCCGCAGGTGCCGCCGACCAGGCACGCGGACTTCTACCGGCTCAACGCCCGCAACCGGGTGTGGCTGGCGCGGCGCAACCTGCCGTGGCCGCTGGCGGCGTGGTACCTGCTCGACTGGGTGGTGCTCACCCTCTGGCGCGAACGGCGTTCGCCGGTCGCGCTGCGGGCCTGGTTCGAGGGCTTCCTGGAGGGGTTGCGCACTCCGGCGGGCGAGCGCAGGCCGATGGCGTGGCGTACGGCATGGCGCATGGTGAAGCTGGGCCGTCCCCCGATCGTCTGACCCGGTCCCGCGACTAGCCGGCTGCCGGATCCTCGGCGCTCGCCGCGTCGAAGGTCATGGACGCCCGCAGGGTCGTCGACATGAGCGCCCGCTTCGGCAGGCCCAGTTCGCTGAGCTCCTTGGCGACGGGATGGTTGCCCAGCCGGACGAGTGCCCCGCCGGGACGTACACGCATCGCGCTGCCCCACATCCTGGCGGGGACGCGGCGGGTGACCCCGTCCTGGTGGGTGTAGGCCGTCAGCGGCGCCGCCGCGCCGGGCACCGGCAGCCCGGGTTTCACCAGCATGTCGATGACCAGCCGCCCGTCCTTGCGCAGGATGCACCGCTTGTAGGGCGACGACAGGCGCAGCTCGATGTCGGCGAGCTCCTTGGGGAAGCCCCAGATCGTCCGGCCCGCCTCTAGCGTGAAGCCCTGGTCCACCGGCAGCCAGTGGACGAACGCGCCCGCCGACCTCAGCGTGGCGGGCCCCGCGGTACGCGGGCGCGGGCTGCCCGGCGGACGCACCAGGAAGGTGACGCCGAACTCGTGGTAGGAGTCGAGGTCGCTGTCGCGGTACTCGACGAACACCAGCGTGCAGATGGCCTTGCCTGGCAGTACCTCGGCCACGTCGAGCCCCGAGTAGGCGATCACCGCGCGGGCCGCGTCGGCGCGGACCGGGTACATGGCGCTGCAGACCGTGGCGTCGGTCACCCTCACGGGCATGGTGATCGTGCGGCCCTGGATCAGATGCGAAGCCATGGCTCCAGTACATGTGACCATCAGGCCCTCCGTCCACGTCTTGCCGCAACTCCGCCGGGGGAAGGCGTCAGACGGCCAGTTCGTGGGCGACGCCCGCCCAGTTCTCCAGGCGCCCGACGAACGCCGCCGCCTGGTCGGGCCAGTGGTGGTGGCGGCGGGCGAGCGCGTTGCCCGCCGCGCCCAGCTTCGCGCGCCGCTCGGGGTCCTCCTTGAGGTCCAGCAGCGCGTTCAGGGCGGCGTCAACGTCCCCGTACGGCACGACCGACCCGCAGCCCGCCTGCTCCACCACAGCGGCGGCCACGGGCGTCGTGACGACGGGCACGCCGCGGCCCATGTAGTCGAGGACCTTGGTGGGCGGTCTGGCGGAGGGCTCGCGCCACAGGCACACCCCCGCGAGAGCGCCCTCGGCCATGCGGAGGGCGTGCCGGTTGGGCACGTAGCCGTACCAGTCGAGCAGGCCAACCCGCTGGGCGTCGCGCAGGAGGGGCCTGACCTCGCGGTCGGCGGCCCCGATGAGGTCGAGCCTGATCCCGTGGGGCACCAGCCGATGGGCCAGGTCGATCAGCTCCTGGACGCCCTTGGGTGTGGTCAGCCGTCCGATGTGGACGATCCTGGTGTCACCGGGCGGTGGCGGCGCGGTGGCGGCCTGGGTGGCCTCGGCGGCGTCGGGTTCGAGCACGTGGTGCAGCCGCCGGGCCCGGGTGACGAGCCCGCGGCCCAGCGTCCCCACCGGCTCGTCGCGGATGTCCAGCACGACCGGCGGATGCCGGAACGGCAGCGCCAGCAGCAGCTCGGGCTCGTGCAGGATCAGCAGGTCGGCGTCCTTGGCCCCACGCCTGAGCGCGGCCCGCGGCACGCCGCCCCGCCTGACGTCGATCGCGGTGATCGGCGGCACGGGCGTCACGTTGAAGTGGGTGAAAGGAGCGACGTAGGTCACCTCGTGGCCCGCGTCGAGCAGCGCCCTGATCTGCCGGTGCATGATCCGGGCGTCCTCGGGATGATGAAGGGTGGTGCCGACGCAAACGCGCATAAAGGCGATGGTGCGCGGCTATGCCATCACCTGCGTGAATGCGAAGGGAACTGCCGTTTAACTTCCGGACGGCCGGCGGTAGAGCCACGTCAGGCGCGGCTCGAGCACCCACTTGAACACCGTGCGCGTCTCGGGCAGGCACAGCACGATGGCGAGCGCGAACGCGCTGGTGCTGATCGCCAGCACCCCCAGCGGCCCGTGCAGCCAGGGCAGGTCGAGCCAGCCCATCTCCTTGGCGATCAGCACGGGGATGCCGTGGAGCAGGTAGCAGTAGAGCGTGCGGGTGCCGAGGTCGGTGTACCAGGTCTCGCCGCGCGGCACCAGCGCGAGGAAGGCGAAGCACATCGCCAGCGAGGCGAGCAGCAGCCCCGCCCGCAGCCCGAGACCCATGTACCACGACAGGTCCATGTCCTGGAAGCTGTGCTTGAAGTAGAACGGCTTCAGCGACCAAGGGCCGAGCCCGATGTAGATCGCCACGCCCGCGGCGGCCAGCAGCGTCACGGCCGCGACGACCTTGACCCAGACGCGGTTGAGCATCTCGAAGTGCTCGGGCTGCATCACCAGGCCGATCACGAAGAACGGCAGCAGGCCGAAGAAGCGGTCCATGCTGAAGTCGCCGGAGATCTGCGAGAACCCGGCGAACAGGTAGATCGCGATGGCCACGGGAACGGGCTGCCGCATCCGCTTCCACACCGGTGTGGACAGCCGCCAGAACAGCAGCGCCAGCAGGTACCAGTTCAGCCAGGCCGGGTCGATGATCGTCAGGCTCCACTTCTGCCCGAGGGAGAAGCGCAGCGCCGCGTAGCCGATCTCCACGATCACGTACGGCATGACGAAGGTGTCGACCAGCTTGTTGGTCTTGGCGTTGGAGTTCCAGAAGTTCCTGGACAGGTAGCCGCTGATGATGACGAACAGCGGCATGTGGAAGGTGTAGACGAAGACGTAGAGCGCCTTGGAGGAGTCGGCGTCGAGCGTGGGCACCAGCGAGTGGCCCACCACCACGAGCGAGATCAGCAGGAACTTGACGTTGTCGAGGTACGGCTCGCGCTTGCGCGGCTTCGGCCGTTCGGGCTCGCTCTCGCCGGGACCCTCCTGCGCGCCTTCGGCGGGACGCTCCTGCGCGAGCTCGCCGGGCGGCTGCTGCTGTGGCGCGGGGGCCGAACCCCAGAAGGAGGCCTCCGCCGGCTGCTCGCCCCACATCGCGCCCTGCTGGGGCGGCTCGCCCGGCCCTGGCCGGCGGGTGTCCACCCGTCCCGTCTCGGCAGGCGGCGCCCCCGCGGCGGCGCGCGCGGTGCCGTTGCTGCTGTGGGCCGGAACCGGGAAGGGCGATCGGGGGTCACTCACGGTGGGGACGCTCAGCTATCTATCGGGGCCGGTGATCGCAAGCCACGGTAACCGTGGCTCCATGCACACGCCTAGCAGGATGCCGAATCGCGTTGGCGGTCTGACAACAGTAATGGCCTGTGCGGCGGATGTCGCGGCGGAGACGGGGGAAACGGAGGGAATCCACAGGGAATCTGGAGGTTGACTGGCAGGCAGGGAGCGAGTCAGAAGACCCGCTCCGTGCCCGTCCGTGACGGTCGTCCATCGACGGGCGCTAGGAGCAGATGTTCTTGGTATCGGCCTTGATGGCCGTCTCCTTGATGCCGTCGGGGATCTCCGTCCGGACACCGGTGAAGTCGTCACCGATCAGCAGCTGGATGACCGGGGCCGCGTCGGCGCCGGTGTCCGACACGGTCTGGGTCGAGGCGCCGCCGCCGGTGAACGGCGCCGGGTTGACGACCTTGACCTTGCCCTTGGTGGCGGCCCGTTTGGTGCCGGACAGCTTGCCGGCGAGCACGTCGGCGTAGTCGGGGCCGGTGGTGTCGCGCTTGCCGTACAGGAGCTTGGTGGTCGGCTGGCTGGTGCCGGCCGCGGTGAGGGCGTTGCCCGTGCCGACGACCTGGAAGCCCAGGTCGGACAGCTGCTTGGCCACCTCGCCCGCCCTGCCGACGGTGGTGGTGCCGTTGATGACCTGGACCTTGACCTGTTGCACCTTCGGCACGACCTTCTTGACCGTGGTCGACGGGGCCGGATCGGGCAGCTGGGTGTCGTTCTTGATGGCCGAGAAGAGCGCCGGCGCGGTGGCGGTGTTCCAGATGACGCGGTTCTTGTCCTGGGGGTCGTCCAGGACGGGAACCGTGTAGAACTGGACCTTGCTCGCCGTGAGCGACTTGGCGCTCTGGGCGATCTCGAGGAGCTTGGTGGTGTTGTTGGCCAGTTCCTTGTCCATGGTGACCGAGGAGGCCGCCGCGTTGATCAGGCTGATCAGCTCGGTGGGGTTGGTCAGCACCCCGCCGCTGGTGACCTTCTTGACCACCTGGCTGGCGAAGATCTGCTGCCGTTTGATGCGCTGGAGGTCGCTGCCGTTGCCGTAGGCGCGCAGGCGGACGTAGCCGAGGGCCTGCTCGCCGTTCAGCGTGGAGCGGCCCGCCGGCAGCTTGAGCTTGGACTTCCGGTCGTCGACGGGGTTGGCCAGGCAGATCTCGATGCCGCCGAGGGCGTCGACGATGCTCTTGAAGCCGTTGAAGTCGATCTCGACATGGTGGTCGATGGGGATGCCGGTCAGGCTCTCGATCGTGGTGATCGTGCAGGCGATGCCGCCGGTGTTGTAGGCCGAGTTGATCATGCCTCGGGTGGCCGGCATGATCACGCCGGGCTGGCCGTCCTTCGTGCACCTGGGGATCTCGACCATCGAGTCGCGCGGGAAGCTGACGAGCGTGGCCTTGTCGCGCGCTGGAGAGATGTGCATCAGGATCATCGTGTCGGTGCGCTTGCCGGAGTCGCGCATCGAGTCGATCTTGCCGTACTTGGCGTTGCCGTCGCCGTGGCGGGTGTCGGAGCCGACGATCAGCACGTTGAGCGCGCCGGTGGCGTTCACCGGGCGCTTGTTGACGATCTTGCCGTCGACGTCATCGGTCTTGATGTTGCTGAACGCGCTGCGATAGACCGTGTAGCCGGTCAGCGAGCCGGCGACCATCAGGCCGGTGACCGCGATGCTGGCCCACGCCATGCCGCTCAGCTTCCTGCGGCCGCCGCCACCGCCGCGGTGGCCGCGGGGCTCCTCCGGTGGACGGGGTGGTGGGGGCGGGGACGCGGCGCCGGCCCTGCGGGAGGACCGGTGGCCGGGACCGGCCGGTACGACCAGGCGATCCTGGACGTCGACGCTCCTGTGGTTGCTCATACGATCCCCTCACCCGAGGGCGGGGAGTCCGGGTTCGGCGTGCTGCTCACCACGGCCTCCTCGTCCGGAGATTCGGAGCCCGCTTCATGCTGGCTCGGTCGATCGCTCATCGCGCCATGAGACTAAGTCACTGTAAGCGTTGCCGGAGCCATGATCGACCTAATCGGTCGTGACCCGAGCGTGATGATCCAGACCCAGAGCTTACTCAGACTCGGACATTTCATGGAATGTGGATGTGCAAAATTTTACGGTTTGGGGCTGCCGGAGAGCGCCGCGGCCAGGCAGGCGAGCGGTACGGCCGGCAGCGTGTAGCGGTAGTCGAACTCGGCCACGGCGGGCGGCACGATCAGCAGCACCCATGCCGTCGACCAGGGCAGCAGCCACGCGCCCTGGTAGCTCCTGCGCCTGATCGCCATGACCGGCGGAACGAGCAGGATCACCAGGAGGGCGGCGCCCGGCAGGTGCGCAACGTCCTGGTAGGCGCGCATCCAGCCGGCGAACGGCTCCACGATGTCCGTGCCAATAGCGCCATTTTCGTATTTTTGTGCGAATTGTGCGCCGACTTGGGCGGGATAACGGCCCGGCGGTCCCGGGGGATTCACAGGGAACTCGTAGTAGCCGTAGATTTCCGTGTCCGGATAGACCGGCCTGCCCAGCTCGAAGGTGCGGGCCAGCTCCGACAGCACCGAGCCCGCGTAGTCGAGCGGCTGGGCGCGGATGGCCAGCAGCGCGAACCTGCCCGCCAGCTCGTCGTTGGCCCGGGAGAAGGTGATGCCGGGCAGCTTCACCAGCGGCGCGTCCTTGGCCCAGATGTACTCCTGCGACGGCGGCCGCCGGCCCGCCGGACGCGGGTCGCACAGCACGGCCAGGTCGGCGGGCGGATCCATCCTGGCGCAGTCGGCGAACGACATCGTGCGGGCGTAGAGGAAGACGCCGTTGGCGCCCACGATGCCGACCCGCTGGTAGGTGGCGTGGAACCAGGCTCCGTAGGCCAGCACCGGCAGCAGCGCGGCCGCCGCCATGACGCCGGCCGGCCCGATCCGCCTGCGCAGCAGCAGCCACGCGCCGATGACCACGACGAGCGGCTGGCCGACGGTCCTGGTGAGGGAGGCGAAGGCCAGCAGCAGCCCGATGGCGAGAGCCGTACGCCAGGTCAGGTTCTTCCTGATGGCCAGGACCACGGCCGCCACCACCAGGAACGTGAACAGCGCGTCGGAGACCAGCAGGTGCTCCAGCTCGATCTGGTAGGCGTCGAGCAGCACGGGAACGGCGGCCAGCGTGGCCGCCCACCGCGGCACCCTGCGGGCGGCCAGGTAGACCAGGACGCCGGTGGCCAGGCCCAGCAGGTGCTGGACGGCGGTCACGGCCGCGAAGCTGTGGAAGGGCTGCAGCAGCTTGAGGAAGAGCGAGTAGCCCGCCGGGCGCACCAGGTCGGGGCGCGGGTGGAAGACGGTGACGATGTAGGTGTAGGAGTCGGGGAACCACAGCGCGGGCCGGTAGCCCAGCATCGTGATCGCCCGCAGCAGGGCGCCGAGCGCGAACACGGCCAGGAACCAGCGGTGCCGCCGGCCCCACGGGCCTGCCGCCTTCCGCGCCCTCGCCGCCGCGTCGCGCGACGCCTGGGCGAGCCGTCGCGTCCAGGCCACTCGCCTCCAGGCCGTCAGCCCGGTCTCCACCCCGCGTGTCCTCCGTCCCCGACGCTGCAGCCACCGGCCGGGCGGCACCCGACGCCAGCCGTACGCTACCCGCTCCTGCCACCGCTCCCGGCTACGCGGCGTCCCGCGCCCGGCGCGCCCGTCGTGACCCCGGCCACGGCCGGGTGGTGTGAGCGGTGGCCCGCGTTGGATAGCCTCCCGATCAACCGATGAGACTGGCCTGGTTCGATCAGACGCGCGGACCGTCGGCGGGCAGGGTGCTCGCCGTCGTCTCCGTGCTGCCCGCCCTCGCCGTGGCGAGCTGGCTGCTGGCCGGGCTGCCGCTGCTGCTGGCCGGCTGGTTCCGCCCGCTGCCCACCCTGGCGCTCAGCGTCGTGGTCCTCGTGGCGCTGTGCGGGATCACGCTGCCCAGGATCACCGACCTCGACGCCACGGCCTGGCAGGCCGGCGGCGTCGTCGGGATCGCGTTCGGCTCGCTGGTCTTCAACGCCGTCCTGCACAGCGAGCAGCTCATCGTCCGCCGCGACCCCGCCACCTACGCCCAGTACGCCATCTGGATCGCCAGGAACGGCTTCCTGCCCATCCCGCAGCAGGCCGACGCGTTCGGCGGCCCCGACCCCGCACTGCGCTTCGACAGCATGGGCTTCTACGACTCCGACGGCGCGGTCGTGCCGCAGTTCCTGCCGGGCCCGCCGATGCTCTACGCCGCGGGGGAGTGGCTGGGCGGGCTGCTGCTCACGCCGCCCGTGCTCGGCGCGCTCGCCGTGCTCGTCGTGGCGGGGGTGGTGGCCAGGCTGGCGGGCGCCCGGTGGGCCCCGCTCGCGGCGCTGACCTTCGCGATCAGCATGCCGATCCTCTACACCTCGCGCGCCACGTTCAGCGAGATCGCCTCCGTCATCCTGATCTTCGGCGGCATCGCCCTTCTGCACGACGCCCACGACAGGTGGGAGACGGCCGTGGCGGGACTGGTGTTCGGGCTGGCGGTGCTCGTGCGCATCGACGCGCTGCGCGACGTGCTGCCGGTGCTCGCCTTCGGCGGGCTGCTGGTCGCGCTGCGGCGCGGCTTCTCCCTGCTGGCGGGGCTGGCCGTGGGCGTGGGGCTGGGCTTCGTCGCGGCATGGGTGTTCGCGGGGCCCTACCTCGACTACCTGTCCCGTTCGGTGCGTCCGCTGCTGCTGATCTGTGTCGTGGTTCTGGTCCTGACCGCCGTCGGCACGGCGCTGGCGGGACGGCTGGCGCGGATCAGGCCGCCCCGGCGGCTGCCCGAGATCGGCGCCGCCCTGGTCGTCCTGGTCATGGTCGGCCTGGCCGTACGCCCGTGGGTGCAGACGGTGCACCGCACCCCCGTCACGGTCGAGGACCGGACCACCTTCCGGTTCCTCGAGGCGACCCAGAAGGCCAACGGCCTGCCCGTCGACGGCACCCGGCTCTACTTCGAGGACTCGCTGTTCTGGGTGGTCTGGTACGTCGGCGTCCCCATCGTCGTGCTGGCGACGCTGGCCGCGGCCGTCCTGGTCAGGCGGATGCTGCGCGGCTCCTCCGGCGAGTGGTTGCTGCCGCTGGCCGTCATCGGCTGGACCACCGTCACCACCCTGCTGCGTCCCGAGATCACCCCCGACCACCCGTGGGCCACCCGCCGCCTGGTGCCGATCGTCATCCCCGGCCTGATCGCGCTGGCCATGTGGGGGCTGGCCTGGTCGCGCGACAAGCTGGGCCGGCGGGGCCACGGCACGCGCTGGTTCGCCGCGGCCGGCGCGGTGCTCGTCCTCGTGCCGGTGGCGGTCGTCTCCATCGGCACCGCCTTCACCCCCGTCGAGCGCGGCGAGCGCGCCGCCGTCGCCGGGCTGTGCGCGCGGATCCCCCCCGACGCCTCCGTGCTGATCGTCGAGCGGGTCACCGCCGACCGGTTCACGCAGGTCGTGCGCGGCACCTGCGGCCTGCCCACGGCACAGGTGAACAGGTCGTCGGGGTTCGACGTGGCCGCGCCGGGTGAGGTCCGCCGGCTGGTCGAACGCATCCGCGCGGCGGGCCGCCGGCCCGTCCTGCTGGCCGCCGAAAGCCGCCAGCTGGCGCCGTACGGCACGCCGCGGCACGTGGTCTCCCTCGACACCCGCCAGGACGAGCGCTCGCTCGTCGAGCCGCCCAACGGGACGTGGCGTCTGGTGGTCGACGTGTGGATGGCGCTGCCGGTGTAAGAGCGAGGTGAGCGGGCAGTGGGGGTGGCCAAGGAGCCACGATCACATTCCAGGTAACGGTACCCTCGTCCCACGTGAGCACGCTTGAGCCCCCCGAGACTGGATCCGCTGTGGAAGCTACGCCGTACGTCACGATCGTCCTGCCCTGCTACAACGAGCAGGACCACGTCATTGACGAGGTCGAACGCATCACCGAGGCGATGGACTCGAGCGGCTACACCTACGAGCTGGTCGCGGTCGACGACTGCTCGACCGACGAGACGCTGGTCAGGCTGCAGGAGGCGGCTCCGCGTTTCCCGCACATGCGCATCCGCGCCTTCCACCGCAACGGCGGCTCGGGCACGGTCCGCAGGATCGGCACCCAGGAGGCGCGCGGCGAGATCGTCGTGTGGACCGACGCCGACATGACCTACCCGAACGAGCGGATCCCCGAGCTCGTCCAGATCCTCGAGAAGGACCAGACGGTCGACCAGGTCGTGGGCGCGCGGACCAGCGAGGAAGGCTCGCACAAGCTCCTGCGGGTGCCCGCCAAGTGGGTGATCCGCAAGATCGCGGAGAAGCTCGCCGGGCAGAAGATCCCCGACCTCAACTCGGGGATGCGCGCGTTCCGCAAGTCGGTGGCCAGGCCGTACCTGAGGCTGCTGCCTCCCGGTTTCTCCTGCGTCACGACGATCACGCTGTCGTTCCTGTCGAACCAGCACGACGTCTACTACCTGCCGATCGACTACGCCAAGCGGGCGGGCAAGTCCAAGTTCAGCTTCGTCAGCGACGCCTACCGCTACATCCTGCAGGTGCTGCGGATGGTGATGTACTTCAACCCGCTCAAGGTCCTGATGCCGCCCGCGCTGTGGCTGGTGGTCCTCGGCCTGGGCAAGGGCGTCTACGACGTGGCCCGCTACGGCTTCTACCTCACCAGCAACACCATCGTGATCTTCCTGTCCGGCATGCTGATCGGCTCGGTCGCGCTGCTGGCCGACCTGATCGTGAGGTCGCGCGGCGAATGAGGATCGCGATCGTCGGCCCCACGTACCCGTACAAGGGCGGCGGGGCCCAGCACACCACCGAGCTGGCGCGCCGGCTCGCGGCCCTGGGCCACGACGTGGTGATCGAGTCGTGGAAGGCGCAGTACCCGTCCTTCCTCTACCCGGGGCAGCAGACGATCGACGTGCCCGAGGGCGAGCCGTACCCGAAGACGCGCAGGAAGCTCGACTGGCGCAGGCCCGACGGGTGGCTGGCGGCGGGCCGCCGGTTCAGGACCGCCGACCTGGTGATCCTGGCCGTCCTCAGCCCGGTGCAGGTGCCGCCCTATCTCGGCATCGCGTACGGCGTGGGCCGCGCGGCCAGGGTCGTGGCGCTGTGCCACAACGTGCTGCCGCACGAGCGCAAGCCCTGGGACGAGCCGCTGATGAGGGCGCTGCTCCGGCGGGTCGACGGCGTGCTCACCCACTCCGAGGAGCAGGCGGAGCTGGCCAGGAGCCTGACGGGCAGGCCGGTCAGCACGGCCGCGCTGCCGCCCCACCTGCCCGCCAGGAGTCAGGCCAGGGGCGAGGGCGTCCACCGCAGGCTGCTGTTCTTCGGCATCGTCCGCCCCTACAAGGGGCTCGACCTGCTGCTCAGGGCGCTGCCCGAGGGCGTCTCGCTGACCGTGGCGGGCGAGTTCTGGGGCGGGATCGAGCAGACGAAGGCGCTGGTCGCCGAGCTCGGCATCGGAGACCGGGTCGAGCTCAGGCCGGGCTACGTGGCCGCCGCCGACGTGCCCGCGCTGTTCGCCGCGGCCGACGCGCTCGTCCTGCCGTACCGGCACGCCACCGCCAGCCAGAACGTCTGGCTGGGCCACGAGCACGGGGTGCCGGTGATCGCGACGCGGGTCGGCGCGCTGGCCGACAACGTCCGCGACGGCGTCGACGGGCTGCTGGTCGAGCCCGGTGACGTCGAGGCGCTGCGCAAGGCGATCGAGCGCTTCTACGAGGACCCGGAGCGGCTGCGCGCGGGCGTGCGGGCGGTCGACCCCGAGCCCTACTGGAGCGACTACACCGACACGCTCCTCGGGGCCTGAGAGGATGCGGGTGTGGTGAGGGAAAAGCAGCTGGAGTACTCCGAGTTCCAGTCGGCGATGCTCGACGAGGCGAAGCGCCGGCGCAAGGCCGCGAAGATCATCGCGGTGCTGGAGCACTTCCACGGGCCGCTCGACGGGCTGACGGTCGGCGACATCGGCTGCTCGGCCGGGTTCATCGCCGACGAGCTGGCCGCGGCGGGCGCGGGCCGCACACTGGGCATCGACATCGACGTGCCGGGCCTGCGCAAGGCGGCCGACAGGTTCGGCAAGCGGGTGGCCTTCATCTGCGGCGACGGCACCGCGCTGCCCTTCCCCGACGGCTCGGTCGACGTGCTGGTCTTCAACCACATCTACGAGCACGTCATCGACCCCGACGCGGTCGTGGCCGAGATGCACCGCGTGCTGTCCGACGACGGCGTCCTCTACCTCGGCCTCGGCAACAAGCTCGGCATCATGGAGCCGCACTACAAGCTGCCGTTCCTGTCCTACCTGCCGCCCGCGCTCGCCGACCGCTACGTCCGCGCCTTCGGCCGGGCCGACCACTACTACGAGCGCTTCCGCACCCGGCGTGGCCTGCGCCGGATGACCCGCGCCTTCCACGTGTGGGACTACACCTTCCCCGTGCTGGCCACGCCCGCGGCCTTCGCCGGCGGCGAGCTGTTTCCCGGAGCGCTCGGCAGGCTCGTCAAGACCGTGCTGGCCAGGACACCGCGCGGGGTGCTCAAGCTGATGCTCCCGCTGGTGCCGACCTACCTGTGGGTGGCCACCAAGCGGCCGCGCACCCCCGCGGGCGCCAGGCTCCCGCAGCCGCCGGAGCGACTGTGAAGAAGGCGGTACGGCTCGGCTTCCTGCTGGTCGCCCTCGGCTTCGGGGCCTGGGTCGTCGCCAAGCAGTGGGACTCCGTGCTGGCCGGGTTCGCCAGGCTGACCTGGCCCATGGTGGCCGGCTCGCTCGTCTCCGTCGTCGCCGCCCTGCTGGCCGCCATGCTGACCTGGCGCACCCTGCTGGCCGATCTGGGCTCCCCGTTGCGGCTCAGGCCGGCGGCCAGGGTGTTCTTCGTCGGCCAGCTCGGCAAGTACATCCCCGGCGCGGTCTGGCCGGTGCTCGCCCAGATGGAGATGGGCAAGGACCTCGGCGTGCCACGCGCGCGCAGCGCGGCGGCCTTCTTCCTGATGATGCCGATCCAGCTGGCCACCGGGCTGCTGGTCACGCTGGTCACGCTCGGCTGGGACCGCTTCGGCTGGGCGCTGCTGCTCATCCCGGTGCTCGCCGTGCTGCTCGAACCCAAGGTGATCAACTCGCTGATCGGCTTCGGCCTGCGCAAGCTGAAGCGCGAGCCGCTCGAACGGCCGCTGACCCGCAGGGGCATGCTGGCCGCGCTGGCCTGGTCCGTGGCCGGCTGGACCGCCTACGGCGCCCACCTCTACCTGCTGGCCGCCGACATGGGCGCCTCGGGCGGGCTGCTGTTCTCCGTCGGCGCGTTCGCGCTGACGTGGTGCCTGGGCATCATGACCTTCGTCGTGCCTGCCGGGGCGGGGGTGCGCGAGGCGGCCATGGTGGCGGTGATGTCGCCCGTGCTCGACCGCGGCTCGGCGCTCGCGCTCGCGCTCTGCTCCCGCATGGTGATCATCCTCGGGGATCTCGTCTGCGCCGCCATCGCGGGCGCCGCCGCCAAGTCCGCCATGGACCGCAATTCCGTGTGATTCGCCCCACACGGTCGTAGGGTTGAGGGCAGGCGAGGGTCTTCTGGGGAGGGATCTTTCGTGATACCCCGAGTGCTCATCGACGCGGCCGCCGTGCCGGCCGATCGTGGCGCGCTGAACAGGTATGTCGACGGGCTCGTCGGTGGGCTCCACCGGGCGGGCGCCGATGTGAGCGTGGCCTGCCAGCGGGCCGACGCCGACCGGTACGCCAGGATCGCGCCGTCGGCCAGAGTGGTGCCGGGGCCCGCCTCCATCACCAACAAGGCGGCCAGGCTCACCTGGGAACAGTCCGGGCTGCCGCTGATCGCCCAGCGGGTGGGCGCCCAGGTCATCCACGCGCCCTACTACTCGATGCCGCTGCGCTCCGGCCTGCCCGCCGTGGTGACCGTGCACGACGTCACCTGGTTCAGCCAGCCGGAGCAGCAGGAGTCCGTCTTCTTCCGGTCGGCCACCCGCACCGCCGTACGGCACGCTCACCGCGTGATCGTGCCGTCCAAGGCGACGCGCGACGAGCTGGTCAAGGTACTGGCCGCCGACCCGACCAGGATCGACGTGGCCTACCACGGCGTCGACCACGCGATGTTCCACTCGCCCAGCGAGGCGGAGATCGGGCGGGTGGCCGACCGGCTGGCGCTGCACGGCCGGCCGTACGTCGCCTTCCTGGGCGCGCTGGAGCCGCGCAAGAACGTGCCGAACCTGATCAGGGGCTTCGCCAGGGCCGTCGAGGGGCTGCAGGACCCGCCCGCGCTGGTGATCGGCGGCGGAGTGCACGAGGCCGACGTCGACGCGGCCGTCAGCGAGGTGTCGGCGACGGTGAAGGTCGTCAGGCCCGGCTACCTGTCCTACGCCGACCTGCCGGGCTTCCTCGGCGGCGCGCTCGTGGTGGCCTTCCCCTCCATGGGTGAGGGCTTCGGGCTGCCGGTGCTGGAGGCGATGGCCTGCGGGACGCCCGTGCTCACCACGCGGCGCACCTCGCTGCCCGAGGTCGGCGGCGACGCGGTCGCCTACACCGAACCCGACTCCGACAGCATCGCCACCGCGCTCCGCCAGCTGCTCACCTCGGCCGAGCGGTGCGCGGGGCTCGCGGCCGCGGGCCTCGCCAGGGCGAAGGAGTTCAGCTGGGACGCCTCCGCACAGGCACATCTGTTGTCCTATCAACGCGCGGTCGAATAGTTGGGTAACCTCACGGGGTGATGGGAAGCTCCTTGCCAGGTCTTGAGGCCATACTCCTGGTCGGAGGCCAGGGAACGCGCCTGCGCCCACTGACGCTCGGCACACCGAAGCCGTTGTTGCCGACAGCCGGAGTTCCGTTCCTGGCGCACCAGCTCGCCCAGGCGCGCTCCTTCGGCGTACGGCGCATCGTGTTCGCCACGTCCTACAAGGCAGCGATGTTCGAGCCGGTCTTCGGCGACGGCTCCGCGATGGGCCTCGAACTGGTCTACATGACCGAGGAGACGCCGCTCGGCACCGGTGGAGCGATCCGGAACGCGGCCCAGGCGCTGACCGCGGGTCCCGACGACCCCGTGCTGATCCTCAACGGCGACATCCTGTCCGGGCACGACGTCGGCGACCAGGTCAGGCAGCACGTCGCCCGCGAGGCCGCGGTGACGCTGCACCTGACCGAGGTCGACGACCCGTCGCGGTTCGGCTGCGTGCCGACCGACGCCGACGGGCGGGTCACCGCGTTCCTGGAGAAGACCCCGCATCCCGTGACCAACCGCATCAACGCCGGGTGCTACGTCTTCACCCGGTCGGTGATCGACTCCATCCCGCCGGACGAGGTCGTGTCGGTGGAGCGGCAGACCTTCCCAGGGCTGATCGAGTCGGGCGCCCTGGTGCTCGGCTACGCCGACCGCAGCTACTGGCTCGACGTCGGCACACCCGCCGCCTTCGTGCAGGGCTCGCGCGACCTGGTCCTCGGCCGGCTCAGCTCCCCGGCGCTGCCCGGGCCGACGGGCGAGTCGCTGACGCTCGACGGGGCCGTCGTGTCGCAGGAGGCCAAGGTCACCGGCGGCTCGGTGGTGGGGGCGCGGGCGGTGGTCGAGGCGGGCGCCTCGGTGCGCGGCAGCGTGCTCGGCGACGGGTGCGTGATCGAGAAGGGGGCGACGGTGGTCGACTCCCTCATCGGGCTCGGCGCGCGCATCGCCAAGGGCGCCACGGTGCGTGACTCGGTGATCGGCGACGGCGCGACCGTGGGGCCGGGCAACGAGCTGCAGGCGGGGGCCCGGATCTGGCCTGGCGTGGTGCTGCCGGAGTGCGCGGTCCGCTTCTCCAGCGACGCGTAGCCTGGCTGTCATGGACGGCCTCTCCCCGGCCCCGGACGCCCGCCCGGTCCGTACGGCGGCGCCCCGCCCCCTGTCGGCCGTGCGGCCGAGACCGGTGGCCGCGATGGAGCGGAGGCTGGCGGTCGGCGCCGACCACGCGCGGATCCTGGGGCCGCACCAGCACGGCGGGCACGACCCGACCTGGCACCGGGCCGCCGACGGCACCATCTGGCGCACCTGCCGCACCCCTGACGGTCCCGGCACCCTGCGCGTCACCAGATGGGGCGGCCAGGCGTGGGGGCCAGGCGCGGCGTGGCTGCTCGACTCGCTGCCCGGCCTGCTGGGCGCGGAGGACGATGTCTCCGGCTTCGTGGTGCACCATGACGTGCTGCGGGGCTACGGCGTGCCCGGGATCGGGCGCACCGGCCGGGTGCTCGAGGCACTGGTGCCCGCCGTCCTGGAGCAGAAGGTGGTCGGCCGGGAGGCGTGGCGCGCGTGGCGGTACCTGCTGCGCAGGTACGGCACGCCCGCGCCGGGGCCGGCGCCCGAGGGCATGCGGGTGATCCCCGAACCCGAGGTCTGGCGCCAGATCCCCGCCTGGGACTGGCATCGGGCGGGTGCGGAGGCCGTGCGCGCCAGGACGATCGCCACCGCAGCCTGGCATGCGGACAAGCTGGAAGCAGCCGCCGACTCCGCCTCGCTGGACCGGCTCCTGCGGGCGTTGCCCGGCATCGGAGTCTGGACGTCGGCGGAGGTTCGGCAGCGCTGCTGGGGTGATCCCGACGCGGTGAGCGTCGGCGACTACCATCTCGCCTCGATCGTGGGCTGGGCGTTGACGGGGCGAAAGGCCGACGACGCCGAGATGTTGCGGTTGCTCGAGCCGTACCGGGGGCACCGGCACCGGGCCTGCCTCCTGGTCGAGCTCACCGGGCGGCGGCCGCCCGCGCGCGGGCCTAGGCTGCCCGCCCGCGACTACCGGTCATTCTGAAAGGCGGCTTCCTCCAGTCCCTGCCGTCGCGCGAGTCGGTGCCCAGGAACGGGCCGGCGATGGCGAGGAGGGCGATGAGGCTGACGACGAAGATCCAGGACATGATGTGCTCCTTTTGCTCACCTCCAATTATTGTCTGTGCATCTATTTACGTCCATCGAGACTTTCTACGAACTACCCTTCAGCATTGCTTAACGACTAGGGTGCCGGTATGACCCAAGTCAGCGATTCCGCACTCCGTCGCGCGCTCGCCCGCGCCCGCGACGGCAAGGCCCTCGACCGCACCGAGGCCGCCGTGCTGCTCCAGGCCCGTGACGAGCATCTGGACACCCTGCTGGAGCACGCCTCGCGCGTGCGTGACGCCAACGGCCGCAACGGCGTCATCACCTACAGCAGGAAGGTCTTCATCCCGCTGACCAGGCTCTGCAGGGACAGGTGCGGCTACTGCACCTTCGCCACCGCGCCGGGCAAGCTGCCCGCCGCCTTCCTGAGCCCCGACGAGGTGCTGGAGATCGCCAGGCAGGGCGCGGCCATGGGATGCAAGGAGGCGCTGTTCACGCTCGGCGACCGGCCGGAGGACCGCTGGCACCAGGCCCGCTCGTGGCTGGACGCCCACGGCTACGACGACACGCTGTCCTACGTGCGGGCGATGGCGATCAGGGTGCTCGAGGAGACCGGCCTGCTGCCCCACCTCAACCCGGGCGTGCTCTCGTGGCGGGACTTCCAGCGGCTCAAGCCCGTCGCCCCCTCGATGGGCATGATGCTGGAGACCACCTCGCGCCGGCTGTTCGAGGAGAAGGGCCAGCCCCACTACGGCTCGCCCGACAAGGACCCCGCGGTACGGCTGCGCGTGCTGGAGGACGCCGGCCGCTCCAACGTGCCCTTCACCACCGGCATCCTGATCGGGATCGGCGAGACGATCGAGGACAGGGCGGAGTCCATCTTCGCGATGCGCCGGGTGGCCAGGGAGTACGGCGGCATCCAGGAAGTCATCGTGCAGAACTTCCGCGCCAAGCAGGACACGGCGATGCGCGGGCTGCCCGACGCCTCCCTGCAGGAGCTGGCCGCGACGATCGCGGTGACCAGGCTGGTGCTGGGGCCCAAGATGCACGTCCAGGCGCCGCCGAACCTGGTCGACGACGAGTACGCGCTGATGATCAGGGCCGGGATCGACGACTGGGGCGGGGTGTCGCCGCTCACGCCCGACCACGTCAACCCCGAGCGTCCGTGGCCGCACATCGACGAGCTGGCCGCCCGTACGGCCGCCGCCGGGTTCGAGCTGAAGGAACGGCTGACGATCTATCCCGAGTACGTGCTGGCCGGCGAGCCATGGCTCGACCCCCGGCTCTTCGCGCACGTCTCGGCGCTGGCGGACCCGGCCACCGGGCTGGCGCGCGAGGACGCGCCGCTGGTAGGACGGCCCTGGCAGGAGCCCGACGGCGGGTTCGAGGCGGCCGGGCGCACCGAGTTGCACGTCGAGGTCGACACCTCCGGCCGCACCAACGACCGGCGCGACGACTTCGACGACGTCTACGGCGACTGGGAGGCCCTGCGCGACCGCCTCCCCGGCGGCGGGCCCTCCTCCTCCGACGCCCAGGAGGCGCCTGCCGGCGCCGTCGGGGCGCCCGGGGCAGGCGTCATGGGAGACGTCGCCGAGGCGCTCCGCCAAGCCGAACGCGACCCGGCCGGCCTGACCGACGCCCAGGCCGTCGCCCTGCTCGGCGCCGACGGCGAGGCCCTGGAGGAGCTGGCCCGTCTCGCCGACCACCTCAGGCGGGAGGCCGTGGGCGACGACGTCACCTTCGTCGTCAACCGCAACATCAACTTCACCAACGTCTGCTACACCGGCTGCCGGTTCTGCGCCTTCGCCCAGCGGAGGACCGACGCCGACGCCTACACCCTCTCGCTCGACCAGGTGGCCGACCGCGCCCAGGAAGGCTGGGAGGCGGGCGCCACCGAGGTGTGCATGCAGGGCGGCATCCACCCCGACCTGCCCGGCACCGCCTACTTCGACATCGCCAGGGCGGTCAAGGCCAGGACGCCCGACATGCACGTCCACGCCTTCTCCCCGATGGAGGTCATCAACGGCGCCAGCCGTACGAACCTGTCCATCGAGGACTGGCTGGTCGCGGCCAAGGAGGCGGGCGTCGACTCCCTTCCCGGCACCGCGGCCGAGATCCTGGACGACGACGTGCGCTGGGTGCTGACCAAGGGCAAGCTGCCGGCCAAGGAATGGATCGAGGTCATCACCACCGCGCACCGGGTGGGCATCCCGACGACCTCGACGATGATGTACGGCCACGTGGACACCCACCTGCACTGGGTGCGGCACATCAGGCTCATCCGCGAGATCCAGGAGCGGACCGGCGGCTTCTCCGAGTTCGTGCTGCTGCCGTTCGTGCACCACAGCGCGCCCATCTACCTGGCGGGCATCGCCAGGCCCGGCCCCACCGCCCGCGAGAACCGGGCCGTCCACGCCCTGGCGCGGATCCTGCTGCACGGCGCGATCGACAACATCCAGTGCTCGTGGGTGAAGCTTCGCGACGACCTGTGCAAGCAGGTGCTGCGGGGCGGCGTCAACGACCTGGGCGGCACGCTGATGGAGGAGACGATCAGCCGGATGGCGGGGTCGGAGAACGGCTCCTACAAGACCATCAGCGAGATCGGCGAGATGGTCGCCGCCGCGGGGCGCCCGCTGCGCCAGCGCACCACCGAGTACGGCACGCCGTCGGCGGAGCGGCTGGCGGCGTCGGCGGCCAGCGACGGCGTCTGCCGCAGCGTCCGCCGCCCCCTGCCAGTCGTCTGACCATTCCACCGGATATCCACGAGTCACCCGGCAGCCGACTGAATGGGTGGTTCCGGCGGGTGAGGCGGAGGCCGGGCCCGGGTGAGCGGACTGCCCGCCGTCGCACGACGGCGGGCTCCCGGCGGGTCAGCGGGTGACGATGAAGTCGGCGGCGTCGCGCGGGGCGCGGTCGCGGGGCGGCGCGGCGGCGTGCCCGATGGCGACGCACCCCATCGGGTCCCACGACTCGGGCAGGTCGAGCACCTCACGCACCACCGGGCGGCAGAACATCGTCGACGACACCCAGGCCGAACCGAGCCCCTCCACCGCCAGCTGGACCAGGAAGTTCTCCACCCCCGCGCCCGTCGCGACGACGAACATCTCCCGCTCGGCCGCGTTGCGCCTGTCGTCGCGGTAGGTGTGCGAGCCCTCCATCACCAGGCAGGGCACGGCCAGGTAGGGGGCGTTCCGCAGGACGTCGCCGCGCCTGATCCGCTTGGCGATCGACTGCTCGGAGAACCCGTCGCCGCGCAGGTCGGCGATCCACGCCTCGCGCATGGCGTCCACCAGCCGCAGCCGCGTCTCGGCCGACTCCACCAGCACGAACCGCCACGGCGTCGTGTGGTGCGGCGCGGGGGCCGCGATGCCGGCCGCCACGGCCCGCCGTACCGCCTCCGGGTCGACGGGGGCGGAGGAGAACTCCCTGATCGTACGGCGGGCGAAGACCACGTCGCGGGAGCCGTAACGGAACAGGTCCTCGTCGGCGGGACGGATGAGCGGGCGGACCCCCGGACCGTCGTCATCGGTCACCAGATGGGACAGGCCGCGCACGATCGCCACCGGGACGCCCGCGACCTTGCCCTTGACCAGCTCGGCCGCCGCGGCGATCTCGTCGATCAGCGCGGTCACCGTGACGACGAGCGGGTTGCCGTGGGTGTCGGTGCCGCCCCTGAAGTCCTCGAGCGGCCGCACGCCCGCCGCGCCGACGGCGACGTCGGTGAGCCCGTGCCGCCATGGCCGGCCGAAGGTGTCGGAGACGATGACGCCGACGCGCCCGCCGAGGGCGGCCCTGATCCGGCGCGCGGAGGCGTCGGAGTCCTCGGGCAGCAGCAGGACGGTGCCCGGCTCGGTGTTGGAGGCGTCGACGCCGGCCGCGGCCATGACGAATCCGTGGCGGGTCTGGGAGATGACGGTGTCGCCTCGCCTGGCGACCACGCGGTCGGTCTCCTCCTCGATGGCCGCGGTGCGGTCGGTGTCCTGGCGGAGGCGGCCCTCGGCCTTGCTGACGATCTTGGAGGTGATGACGACGATGTCGCCGTCACGCAGGTCCTCCGCCTTCAGCAGCGCGGCGATGTCGTCGCCGGGACGGACCTCGCCGATGCCCTGGACGCCGAAGACCTGGATCCCGGCGGTCATCGCTTCAGCTCCTCGGCCAGGGACAGGGCGGCGCGGGCGATGTCGGCGGCGGCGTCGGCGTCGTGCATGATCAGGGGCCGGGCCTCGACGCGCACGCCGTCGAGGGCGACGGCGGCGTCCTCCTCCGCCACGAGCCAGCCGTCGATCAGGTCGGCGCCGTAGAGGGACAGCACGGCCTGCGCGCTGGTCTCCACGCCGATGGCCGTCAGGCAGGCATCGGCCATGCCGCGCACGGGCGCCCCGCCGATGATGGGGGAGACGCCGACGACCGTCTTGGCGACCAGGGCGTCACGGATGCCGGGGATCTGCAGGATGGTGCCGATGCTCACCACCGGGTTCGAGGGCGGCAGGATCACCACGTCCGCCTCGGCGATCGCCTCGAGGACGCCCGGGGCGGGCCTGGCCGTGTCGGCGCCGATCAGCGCGATCGACTCGGCGGGCACGGAGGCGCGCAGCCGTACCCACCACTCCTGGAAGTGGACGGCGCGGCGGCCCTGGTCGTCGCTGATGACGACGTGGGTCTCGCAGCGGTCGTCGCTCATCGGCAGCAGCCGCACCCCCGGCTGCCACCGCGCGCACAGCGCCTCGGTCACCTGGGAGAGGGTGTAGCCGGCCTCCAGCATCTGCGAGCGCACGATGTGGGTGGCGAAGTCACGGTCGCCGAGCCCGAACCACTGCGGCTCGACGCCATAGGCGGCCAGCTCCTCCTTGACGACGTGGCTCTCCTTCTCTCGCCCCCAGCCCTGTTCCTCGTTGATGCCGCCGCCGAGCGTGTACATCACGGTGTCGAGGTCGGGGCAGACCCGCAGGCCGAAGAGGGTGATGTCGTCACCGGTGTTGCCGATGACGGTGATCTCGGCGTCGGGGACGGCGGCACGCAGGCCGCGCAGGAAGCGGGCTCCGCCGATGCCGCCGGCTAGGGACACGATACGCATGCCGTCAGTCTTGCATCCGGGTCTCGGAGACCTGTCCGGAGCGGCAGCGTTCCATGTCCTCATGTCATGAAATTTCAGTGCATCTGGGCTGATCAGGGAGGATTGGGGTAGATGAGCTTGCTGGGACTCCCGCCACCAAAGTCAGGTATGTGGCAAACTCCCCTCGGGTGGTAAGCCACCAGCAGGGGGTTAACTGTGAGCAAAATAGACGTCAGCCGGCTGAGAGAGCCGGCTGCATTGATCATGCTTGCCGTCGCGGCGGGGAACGTCCTCGCCGCGCTCGTGCGTTTGCTGGTCTCCGAGTCCGGCACGGTGTCCTCGCTGGTGCTCAGGGCGCGCATGGTCCAGGGTGACCTGACGAGCCCCGTCGGGGCCGCGCTCGCCGTCGGCGCCGTGGTCCTGGTCACCCAGCTGGGCGGAAGCCCCACCCCCAAGGCCAAGACCATCGCCTACGGCGCGGCCGGCACGCTGGCCGCGGGTGCCGTCTTCGGCGCCATCGCGCTGCTGCTGGGCCTGTTCGCGGGCCTGGGCTTCGCCGCTCTGCTGGCCTTCGTGCTCACCGGCGTCCCCACCCTCGCGCTCACCGCACTCGGCGTGGTCTACCTGCTCCCGCAGGTGCTCGCCGCACGTCCTGCCACCCCCTCCTTCAGCGGGTACGGCCAGCAGCCAGGCTTCGGCCAGCAGCCCGGATTCGGTCAGCAGAGCTTCGGCCAGCAGCCTCCGAGCCAGGCGCCCGGCCACCAGACTCCGGGCCAGCAGACTTCGGGCCAGCAGCCGCAGGGCCAGCACCCCTCCGCGCCGCAGCCCCCCTCCGGCCAGCAGTACGGCCAGCAGCCCCCCGGCCAGACCCAGCAGTACGGCCAGTCCACCGTCGGGTACGCCCAGCAGCCCCCCTCCTCCGGTCACGCCTCGCAGCCGGCGGCCCACGGCGGCCCGCAGGGCTACGACCAGCAGCCGTTCGGCCAGGGCGCCGCCGCCGGCCCCGCCCCGCAGCAGGTCCAGCCGGAGGTGGCCTACCAGCCGCCGCCCAGACCCGAACTGCCCGCCCTGCCGCCCGCGCCCACGCCGCAGCCCGAGCCGCAGACCGCCTACGCGGCGCCTCAGCCGGAGCCGCAGAGCGCCTACGCGCCGCTGCCTGAGTCGCAGAACCTCTACGCCGCGCAGCCGGAGCCGCAGAATCTTTACGCGCCCCAGCCGGAGTCACAGAGCGCCTATGCGGCCCCCCAGGCGGAGTCGCGGAACGTCTACGCGCCGCAGCCGGAGTCGCAGAACGTCTACGCCGCGCAGCCGGAGTCACAGAGCCTTTACGCGCCCCAGCCGGAGTCGCCGAGCCTCTACGCGTCGCCGTCTGAGCCGCAGAACCTCTACGCGCCCCAGCCGGAACCGCAGAGCGCCTACGCGGCACCTCAGCCGGACCCGCAGAGCGCCTACGCGCCGCAGCCGGAGTCGCAGAACCTCTACGCCGCCCAGCCCGAGTCGCAGAGCCTCTACGCGCCGCAGCCGGGCGCCTACACCTCGCTGGACAGCCCCTACGCCGAGGCGCCCCAGCAGACCGCCTACGACACGCCGCAGCAGCCCGCCTACGCGCCGGTCGAGCCGCAGCCGAGCGCCTACGCGCCCGAGCCCCAGACCTACCGGCCCGAGCCGGCATCCTACGCCTCGCCGCAGGAGCAGAACGGCTACACGCCGTCCGAGACGCTGCCGAGCAACGGCTTCGCGCCGCAGCAGGACTACCAGCCCGCGCCGTACGTGCCCGCCGACAGCCTCCCCAACGCCTACAACCCGCCGCCGAGCGCACCGGCCGCCTACGACACGCCGCCGAGCGCCTACGACACGCCGTCCTACCAGCCGGCCGAGACCGCGCCGAGCACGCCGTACCCGCAGGCGGAGCCGCAGCAGCAGCCCTACTACGAGCAGCCGCCCGCCTTCGAGCAGCAGAGCGGCACCCCGTTCGCCGGTTACTCGGGCCAGGAGTACGCGCAGCAGCAGCCGCCCTACGCCGAGCCCGACCCGCCCGTCGACCCGCGCTCGCAGCAGATGCTGCACGCCTACCAGCAGGCGGAGAGCTACCAGCAGTCGACCGCCGGCACGCATCCGCAGTTGCACTTCGACGCGGCGCAGCCGTACCAGCAGCCCTACGACGACCCGTTCGGCCACCCGCAGTCCCCGCCCGCGGCCACCTACCCGCAGGGGCAGCACGCCGAGTCGACGATCAGGTTCGACCAGAGCGGCTACCGCCCGGGAGACGACCCTATCGACCCGACGGCCATCTACACGCCGAACGATCCGCGCCGGTAAAAAGGCCGGTAAGAGGGCCGGTAAGAGGTCGGTCAATTCCGGATAGAGAGAAGGTGGGCCCTGGGCGGGCGTCAAGTCTGCCCTGGTACGGTTCCGACCGCTGACAGCGTTGAACAAGTCACGGCAAGGCCATGGATACCGGATTCACACGGTCGTGAACCTCCCATGGCAAGCACACCGGGGCGAGGTGGTCTTTCCCCGGATACCGGCATGCCGCTTGACGTCGGCCACGGCCCGCGCGTGTAATTACAGCCATGTTGTTACGCCTCCAGGAGGGGTATAGAGGGAGGCGTCTATGGGGGGCTCCATTGCGGGCGGGCGGCAGGGAGGTGTGCAGTGACCGACTTGGTGGTCATCGCACAAGATCAGCTTGAGGCTGAAGAACTCGGCTGGCAGGAGCGTGCGTTGTGCGCTCAGACCGATCCTGAGGCGTTCTTCCCGGAGAAGGGTGGCTCCACCCGAGAGGCCAAGAAGGTCTGTCGTTCATGCGAGGTGCGGGCCGAGTGCCTGGAATACGCACTCGAGCACGACGAGCGGTTCGGCATCTGGGGTGGGCTGTCCGAGCGGGAACGCCGAAGGATCAAGAAGCAGGCCGTTTAACTGATTCAACGAGATATCTACGAAGGGTCACGCGGCGGTTCGGTGTCTGCCGCGTGACCCTTTTCGGCTGTCATGGTGCCCGACGCTGATCATCTCCCCGGTTGGGGCCGACCCGCCGACCGTGTCGTCGGCGCCGGCAACAGCAGCAGGAACGGCTCGGCCGCGGGCTTCCCCGGAAGGGCCCTCCGGTCCGTGGCCGGGGTGGTCAGCGTTCGTCGTAGCCGGGGTCGACCGTCTCGGGGGACACGCCGAGCAGGGACGCCACCTGCTCCACCACCGTGTCGTGGACGAGCGCCCCCAGCATGTCGCGGTCGCGTGCCCGCGCCTCCAGCGGCCGCCGGTAGATCACCACCGACGCCGGCTGGGAGCCCGACGCCGCGTCGGCGCGGCCGAAGGGGATCGGGTCCGATCCGAGCCGGCCGGGCCCGTCGCCCAGCTCGCTGGCCGGCGGGACCTCCTCCACCGCGAACTCCACGGCGGCCAGCTGCTTGCCCCACTTGGGCTTCAGCCGGTCGACCGCGTCGAGGACGAGGTCGTCGAAGCGCTCGCTGCGCGAGCGGGCAAGGGGAACGTACGAGGGAGCGAGCGGACCGCGAAGGCCGCGCCCGTGGCGGTCGCGCCGTCGAGGGCCGCGCGTCGGTGTCACACCCCAAGCTTAAGCTTTCGGCCGCACCCAATCAGGGCCGACATCGGTACAGGTGGGTGGAAACAGTGGGACAGGTGTCCGAATTGTGGCGACACGCTCGTTAAGAGTGCTCAGGTAGTGGCGCCTCGCACGCATAGCAGATACGGTCCCTCCGTGAGCCCCGTCCGTCGCTGTTCCCGCACTGCGTGCAGTCAGCCTGCCGTCTTCACGCTCACGTACGTATACGCCGACTCGACCGCTGTTCTCGGCCCCTTGGCGACGTACGCGGAGCCGCATTGCTACGACCTGTGCGCCGAACACGCCGAACGGCTGACCGCCCCCCGTGGTTGGGAGGTCGTGCGCCTGCCGACGGACGGTGCCAGCCCGAGCACCGATGACCTCGAGGCGTTGGCCAACGCCGTGCGCGAGGCGGCCAGGCCGCCCTCGTCCGGCAGCACCGAGCCCGTCGGGCAGGGTGTGGAGGTCGGCCGGCGCGGTCATCTGCGTGTTCTGCGCTCCGCCCAACCCCACCGGGAGCGCTAGTAGGCTCGTCCCAGTAAGCAGGCGACCAAGGGGCGGACGAGTGGGCGATCTCTCCAGGATCTTCAAGGCGTACGACGTGCGCGGCGTGGTGCCCGAGGAGCTCGACGAGGAGAGCGCCGAGGCCGTCGGGGCGGCGTTCGTCGACGTGCTCGGCGCCGAGCAGGCCGTCCTCGCCCATGACATGCGGGTCTCCTCGCGCGCGCTGGCCGACGCCTTCATCCGCGGCGCCACCGCCAGGGGCGCGGACGTGATCGACGCCGGGCTCGGCTCCACCGACCTGCTCTACTACGCCAGCGGCAGCCTCGGTCTGCCCGGCGTGATGTTCACCGCCAGCCACAACCCCGCCCGCTACAACGGCATGAAGATGTGCCGGGCCGAGGCGGTGCCGGTGGGCGCCGGCACCGGGCTGACCGAGATCCGCGACAGGGCCGCCGGCTACCTCGCCGGCGGCATCCCCGCCGGCCGTACCGGCACCAGGATCGAGAAGAACCTGCTCCACGACTACGCCCGGCACCTGCGCTCCCTGGTCGACCTGTCCGGCATCAGACCGCTCAGGGTCGCCGTCGACGCGGGCAACGCGATGGGCGGTCACACCGTCCCCGCGGTCTTCGAGGGGCTGCCGATCACGGTGACGCCGCTCTACTTCGAGCTCGACGGCACCTTCCCCAACCACGAGGCCAACCCGATCGAGCCCGACAACCTGCGCGACCTGCAGCGGGCCGTCCTCGACAACGGCGCCGACCTGGGGCTGGCCTTCGACGGCGACGCCGACCGGTGCTGGGTGATCGACGAGCGTGGCGAGTCGGTCTCGCCGTCCACGATCACGGCCCTGGTGGCGGCCCGCGAGCTGGCCAAGCACCCGGGCTCGACCGTCATCCACAACCTGATCACCTCGCGCGGCGTGCCGGAGATCATCGCCGAGCACGGCGGCGTGCCGGAGCGCACCCGGGTGGGTCACTCCTTCATCAAGGCCGAGATGGCCCGCACGGGCGCGGTCTTCGGCGGGGAGCACTCGGCCCACTACTACTTCCGCGACTTCTGGTTCGCCGACTCCGGCATGCTGGCCGCGCTGCACGTGCTGGCCGCGCTGGGCGAGCAGGATCGGCCGTTGTCGCAGGTGCTGGCGCCGTTCGCGCGCTACAGTGCCAGCGGCGAGATCAACAGCACGGTCGCCGACCAGCAGGAGGCCCTGCGGCGGGTGCGTGAGCGTTTCACGGGCCGCGGCGAGTTCGACGAGCTCGACGGCCTGACCGTGACGGGGTCCGGCTGGTGGTTCAATCTGCGTCCGTCCAACACCGAGCCGCTGCTCAGGCTGAATGCCGAGGCGGCCGACCCGAGCCAGATGGCGGCGATCAGGGACGAGGTCCTCGCCGTTGTAAGGAGCTGAAACAGTGAAGATCGACGACTGGCTGCTGGAGATCCTGGCCTGCCCGGCGTGCAAGGCGCCGTTGCGCGCGCAGGACGACCCCGACGGCACGGACGAGCTGGCCTGCACCGGCTGCGGCCTGGTCTATCCGGTCAGGGACGACATCCCGGTGCTGCTCGTGGACGAGGCAAGGAAGCCGTGACCTGGGAGCCCGAGCGGCTCGACGATCAGACCCTGCTCGCCGAGGCCGACCAGGGCGGTATGCTGCCCGTGGTCGCTTCCGCGGCCGCGCAGGTGCGCACCGCCCACCGCGACGCGAGCGAGGCGGGCGTCGCGCGCCTCACCCGTGACGGCAGGCCCAGGGCGATCGTGGTGGCGGGCATGGGCGCGGCCGCGCTCGCGGGCGACATCCTGGCCGCGGTCTGCGGGTACGGCGCACCGCTGCCGATCATCACCGTGCGCTCCGGCCGGCTGCCCGGCTGGGTCGGCGCGACCGACCTGGTGATGGCGGTGTCGAGCTCGGGCCGGACGGCGGAGACGCTCGCCGCGGCGACCGAGGCCGTACGGCGGGGCGCGTCGCTGCTGGTGGTCAGCGCTCCGGAGTCGCCGTTGCAGGCGATCGCCACGCAGGCCTCGGCGCTGTTCGTGCCGGTGCGGGCGCACGGCCCTTCGCGCGCGAACCTGTGGGGCCTGGCCGTACCTCTGCTGGTGGCGGCCGGGTCGCTGGGGATCGCGCAGGCGGACGCCGACCTGTTCGAGGGGGCGGCCAGGGCGCTGGAGGAGATGGCGCACCGCTGCCGTCCCACGAGCGAGTCGTTCATCAACCCGGGCAAGTCGCTGGCCATGGAGCTGGCCGACAGCGTGCCCGTGCTCTGGGGGACCTCGCCGCTGACGGCGGTCGCCGCCCACCGGCTGGCGCTCCAGCTCAACGAGAACGCCAAGTATCCGGCGATCTGGGGCGAGATCCCCGAGGCCGGGCACAACCAGCTGGCCGTGCTCGACGGCCCGCTGGCCCAGCGCGACATCTTCGCCGACACCGCCGAGCGCACGCTGCGCCTGGTCGTGTTGCGCGAGGCCGACGACCGTCCGCAGGAGCTGCTCAGAATGGCCCAGGACCGCGGGGTCCCGGTCAGCGAGCTGACCGCGGAAGGCGTCACGCCGCTCGAACGGCTGGCCACGCTGATCGAGCTGGGCGACTACGCGAGTGCCTACCTCGCGCTCGGGTACGGCACTGATCCGACCCCGGTGACCTCGATCACAGAGCTAAAGGCGAGACTTTCCCAATAGGATCCCATGTCCGGGAATCCAGTGGCATGAGCGGAGAAGTGTGTTGAGCGCGAGTGGCGGTACCAAGGCAATTGTCGCGGCATTGGGGGCGAACCTCGCGATCGCCGTGGCCAAGTTCGTCGCGTTCGTGTTCACCAGCTCCTCGTCCATGCTGGCGGAGTCGATCCACTCGGTGGCCGACTCGGGCAACCAGGCGCTGCTGCTGGTCGGCGGCAAGCGGGCGCAGCGGGGCCGTACCCCCCAGCACCCGTTCGGCTACGGCAGGGAGCGCTACTTCTACGCCTTCGTCGTCGCGGTCGTGCTGTTCACGATCGGTGCGGTGTTCTCGCTCTACGAGGGCTTCCACAAGATCGCAGAGCGGCATCCCGTCGAGTCGCCGGGGTGGGCGTTCGGCGTCCTGATCTTCGCGATCATCGCCGAGGGCTTCTCGTTCAGGACGGCGATCAAGGAGTCGAACGAGCACCGCGGCAGCCAGAGCTGGTGGGCCTTCATCCGCCGGTCGAAGTCGCCCGAGCTGCCGGTGGTGCTGCTGGAGGACCTCGGCGCGCTGCTGGGCCTGATCTTCGCGCTGTTCGGCGTCACCATGGCCGTGGTCACGGGCGACGGCCTCTGGGACGGCGTCGGCACGGTGATGATCGGCGCGCTGCTGGCGGTCATCGCGATCATCCTGGCGATCGAGACCAAGTCGCTGCTGCTGGGAGAGGGCGCCACCCCCGAGGTCGAGACGCAGATCAGGAACGCGCTGGAGAGCGCCCCCGAGGTCAGCCGCATCATCCACATGCGCACGCTGCACCTGGGCCCCGAGGAACTGCTGGTCGCCGCGAAGATCGCGGTCGCCCACGACGACACGGCCGCCGAGGTGGCCCGCGGCATCGACGAGGCCGAGCAGCGCATCCGCGCCGCCGTCCCCATCGCCCGCGTCATCTATCTCGAGCCGGACCTGGACAAGGCCGCCGCCAGATGAGCCCTCTCGGCGGCCTCCCCGTGGTGGCCGGCGCGGCTCACTCGTGCCCGGTGATGCAGGAGGTCCCGCGGTCGGTCTGGTCGAACAGGCAGCGGCCGTCCTTGTCGAGGGAAATGACCTTCTTGACCGTGCTGAACTGACGCAGCGTCCTGTCGATGGTGTGCAGGATGCGTGCGTCGCCGCCGACGCCGAGCCCGAACACCGTACGGCAGAAGCGCAGCGTGGCCGTGCCGCTCTTGATCGACAGCTTGAAGTCGGCCCCGCAGTCGGACCTGCCCCTGATCTGCGGGCCGAGCTCGGAGTGCAGGCCACGCTTGCGCTCGGCCTTGGTCGGGCCCTTGATGAGCTGCTGGATGGCGAACGTGGCCACCCCACGGTCGGGCGCCTTCCTGGTGACGGCGACGACCTTGCCGGGGACGTCGAAGTCGGCGGAGAAGTAGACCTTCACCGTCCCGCCTGAGGAAGCGCCCGAGGAGCCACCTGCGGAGGTCGTCGAGGCGGCCGTCGAGGCCGCGGGGGAGGCCGCTGACGCCTGCGCGGGCATCAGGGCGAGCGCGGGAACCACCGCCAGCGCGGTGGCCGTGAGGAGAGCCTTCATATCCGGTTGGACGGTCCGTTCGCGCCTCTGGTTTGCAGCAGTCGCAACGCCTTCTCCTTCTCGAAGTCCAGTGCCCTCCTGGGCGCGTGGAGGCGGCCGATCCGCAGGCCCAGGTCCCTGACGGCCTGGGTCACCGCCGGCTCGGCCAGCGCCCGCAACGCGAAGGCCAGCTCGGCGGGTGAGACGTCGAACCGCTTCTCCAGCTCCACGGCCTGGGCCACGGCCGTCAGGTCCTCCTCGGTGAACCTGCGGTGCGCGCCCTGCTCCCTGACCGGCGGCAACAGTCCCAGTGCCTCCCGGTAGCGGAGCATGCGAGGGGACATCCCCAACCGTCTCGCTGCCTCAGTGATGCGCATCCTTACATTCTTGTGGAAGATTCAGCCCCCGCGAGATGCGGCTCGGAGAACCGGCGCCTAAACTCGACGGCGACAACTTCGTGTATCGAGGGGTAATCAGATGGACTTCAAGGTCGCCGACCTTTCACTTGCCGACTTCGGCCGCAAGGAGATCCGGCTCGCCGAGCACGAGATGCCCGGCCTCATGGCGGTTCGTAAGGAGTACGCGGCCTCCCAGCCCCTCCGCGGCGCGAAGATCATGGGCTCGCTCCACACGACCATCCAGACCGCCGTCCTCATCGAGACGCTCGTCGCGCTCGGCGCCGAGGTCCGCTGGGTCAGCTGCAACATCTTCTCCACCCAGGACCACGCCGCCGCCGCGGTCGCCGTCGGCCCCAACGGCACCGTCGACAACCCGCAGGGCGTCCCCGTCTTCGCCTGGAAGGGCGAGACGCTGGAGGAGTACTGGTGGTGCACCGAGCAGGCGCTCACCTGGCCCGGCGGCGAGGGCCCGAACATGATCCTCGACGACGGCGGCGACGCCACGCTGCTGGTCCACAAGGGCGCCGAGTACGAGAAGGCCGGCGCCGTCCCCGCCGCCTCCGACGAGGACCCGGAGGAGTGGCACGTCATCATCGACCTGCTCACCCGCACGGTCGGCGAGGACAAGAAGTGGACGCAGATCGCTGAGCAGATCAAGGGCGTGACGGAGGAGACCACCACCGGTGTCCACCGCCTCTACGAGATGTTCAAGAGCGGCTCGCTGCTGTTCCCGGCGATCAACGTCAACGACTCGGTGACCAAGTCGAAGTTCGACAACAAGTACGGCTGCCGCCACTCGGTCATCGACGGCCTCAACCGGGCCACCGACGTGCTCATCGGCGGCAAGGTGGCCGTGGTCTGCGGCTACGGCGACGTCGGCAAGGGCTGCGCCGACGCGCTGCGCGGCCAGGGCGCCCGTGTCATCGTCACCGAGATCGACCCGATCTGCGCGCTCCAGGCGGCCATGGACGGCTTCCAGGTCACCACGCTGGAGGAGGTCGTCGGCATCGCCGACATCTTCGTGACCACCACCGGCAACTTCGACATCATCACGGCCGACCACATGGCCAAGATGAAGCACCAGGCGATCGTCTCCAACATCGGCCACTTCGACAACGAGATCGACATGGCCGGGCTCGCGAAGACCCCCGGGATCGTCAGGAACACCATCAAGCCGCAGGTCGACGAGTGGGTCTTCCCCGACGGCCACTCCATCATCGTGCTGGCCGAGGGCCGCCTGATGAACCTGGGCTGCGCGACCGGCCACCCGTCGTTCGTGATGTCCAACTCCTTCACCAACCAGGTCATCGCGCAGATCGAGCTCTTCACCAAGACCGAGGAGTACCCGATCGGCGTCTACACCCTGCCCAAGCACCTGGACGAGAAGGTCGCCCGCCTCCACCTCGACGCGCTGGGCGTCAAGCTGACCACGCTGACCAAGGCGCAGGCGGAGTACATCGGCGTCGACGTCGAGGGCCCGTACAAGTCGGACCACTACCGCTACTGACGTTCCTCCCGACGGCGGGCGCCCGGCCGGGCACCCGCCGTCGTCCCATATCCCGGCCGCACCCGTCGGGACGGGTGGGGGTTTCCGTTCTCGCGGGGCCGGGCCCGTACGGCAAGCCGGGCCTGGCGCCTGCGCGGTCACCGGGTCACCGCCCGCCGCGGGCGCGCCGCCCGGTAGGACTCCGGTCCCCGCCGTCACGGCGCCCCGAAGACCTGGCGGCAGGGTTCCGGTGCCCTGTCGCGGCCCCCGACGAGCCGATGGCGGGCGGCCGGCGGGACGGCCGTCCGCGGAAGCCGGTGCACGATACGACGTGACGGTGGCCACCGGAGTCCCGCTGGAGTGCTGTGATGGACGGGCGGTCACCGGTGACCACGGTGGCGCCGGGCCGGCTTGCCGTACAAGAGACTGGAGATGTGGTGGGAGAGCGGAGGATCGCGTGGGCGGGGAGGGCGATGCCCGTCCTCACCGCGATCGGGGAGCGGTTCGGGCGCGAGCGCCCGCTCGACGGCCTCAGGATCGCCGCGTGCCTGCACGTGACCGCCGAGACCGCCGTCCTCATGGGCGCGCTCAAGGCGGGCGGCGCCGAGATCGCGCTGGCCGCCTCCAACCCGCTCTCCACCCAGGACGACGTCGCCGAGGCGCTCAAGGACTACGGCATCGCGGTCCACGCGCGCGCGGGCGTCGACCGGGCGACCTACTACCGCCACATCCATCAAGCGCTCGACCTGGCGCCCGACCTCGTCCTCGACGACGGCTGCGACCTGGTCAACATCCTCCACACCGAGCGCACCGACCTGCTCGACGGCGTGAGCGGCGGCTGTGAGGAGACCACCACCGGCATCATCAGGCTGCGCCAGATGGCGGCCGAGGGCGCGCTGAGGTTCCCCGTCGTCGCGGTCAACGACACGCGGACGAAGCGGATGTTCGACAACAGGTACGGCACCGGGCAGTCGACCCTCGACGGCATCATGCGCGCCACGAACGTCATGCTCGCCGGCCGGACGGTCGTGGTGGCCGGGTTCGGCTACTGCGGGCGGGGCGTCGCCGAGCGGGCCAAGGGCCTGGGCGCGCGGGTGATCGTCACCGAGATCGACCCGGTCAAGGCGCTCGACGCCTCCCTGCAGGGCTACGAGGTGCGCACCATGGCGGCCGCCGCGCAGGTCGGCGACCTGTTCATCACCGTCACCGGCAACCGCGACGTCATCACGGCCGAGCACCTGTCGGTGATGAAGGACGGCGCGATCCTCGCCAACGCGGGCCACTTCGACGTCGAGGTCGACGTGCGCGGGCTGGAGGGGCTGGCCGTCGCGCTCAATCCGGGGGTGCGGCCCAACACCGACGAGTACGTGCTCGCCGACGGCCGCCGCCTGCTGCTGCTGGCCGAGGGGCGCCTGGTCAACCTCACGGCCGCCGAGGGGCATCCGGCCGCCGTCATGGACATGTCCTTCTCGGCCCAGGCGCTGGCCGTCGCCTGGCTGGCCGTCGAGCGCGTACGGCTGGCGCCGGGCGTCTACGACGTGCCCGAGGACATCGACATCGAGGTGGCGCGGCTGAAACTGGCGGCGGCGGGCATCGAGATCGACCGGCTGACCGCCGAGCAGGAGGACTACCTCCACTCCTGGCGGACGGGCTCCTGATTTTCGTGTGACAGTTCCCGGACAATCACTTGGTTGATCCACCGACTCTAGGGATAATCCAGGACATTTCCATCTCTGGAGGCTCCATGGGACTGCGTGGCTTATCCTCCCTCCTGGCCGGGATCGTGGTGGCGATCGCCCTTGTTCCCGTCCCCGCCTCGGCCGGCGACGAGGTCACCAAGAGTGACAACATCCGGCACGAAGCCCACCTCGATCTGCCCGCCGGCGTGCAGATCAACACCGACATCGCCTTCCAGGGCGACTACGCCTACGTCGGCAGCTACAGCGGATTCTCGATCTACGACATCAAGCACCCCAAGCGCCCCAAGCTGGTCAGCTCGGTCACCTGTCCGGGTGGTCAGATGGACGTCACCGTCTACGGGGACATCCTGGTCACCTCCGTCGACGAGTCGATGAAGGACGACTCCTGCTCCGGCACGCGCCAGTCGGCCCGCGAGAAGAGCTCATGGGAGGGCCTGCGGATCTTCGACGTCAGCGACAAGACCAACCCGAAGTACGTCAAGTCCGTCGAGACCAGCTGCGGCTCCCACACCCACACGCTGGTGCCGGGCAGGTCGCGTGACGCCTTCTACGTCTACGTCTCCTCCTACTTCCCGGCGGCCGACTTCCCCGACTGCCAGCCGCCGCACGACCGCATCTCGGTCGTGAAGGTCCCCGTGCGCAACCCGGCCGCGGCCGCCGTGGTGAACACGCCGGTGATCTTCCCCGAGGGCGGCAACGACCGCACCCAGCAGCCCAACCTCCTGGCCGACACCAGCGGCTGCCACGACATCACCGTCTACGCCGAGAAGGACCTCGCCGCGGGCGCCTGCATGGGCGACGGCGTCCTCCTCGACATCTCCGACAGGGAACACCCCAAGGTCATCGACACGATTAGGGACACGAACTTCGCGTTCTGGCACTCGGCGACCTTCAACAACGCCGGAACCAAGGTGGTCTTCACCGACGAACTCGGCGGCGGCTCGCAGGCCCGCTGCACCGCGGCCGAGGGCCCGACCAGGGGCGCCGACGCCATCGTCGACATCGTCGGCCGCAAGCTCGTCTTCAAGAGCTACTACAAGATCTCCAGGATCCAGACGAGCACCGAGAACTGCGTCGCCCACAACGGATCGCTGATCCCGGTCAGGGGACGCGACATCATGGTGCAGGCCTGGTACCAGGGCGGGCTGTCGGTCTGGGACTTCACCGACTCGTCCCGTCCGCGGGAGATCGCCTTCTTCGACCGCGGCCCGATCAACGACACCCAGCTCACGCTGGGCGGCTTCTGGTCGGCCTACTACTACAACGGCTACATCTACGGGAGCGAGATCTTCCGCGGGTTCGACGTCTTCAGGGTGAGGGATCCGCGGGTGAACTCGGCCGACGGCGTCAGGTTCGACCGGCTGAACGTGCAGACCCAGTCCAGGTACCGGAGCCGCGGCCACTGACCGCGCCTCGCGGGGCCGCGTCGCGATCGGCGCGGGCCCTCTCTTCCCCATACGGCTCCCGCACGCCGGCGACCTTCCTTGTACGGCTCCCGCGCCCCGGCGACCTTCCCCGTACGGCTCCCGCACGCCGGCGACTTTCCCGTAGGGCTCCTGCGCCCCGGCGACGTGCGTCCCACCGGTGCGTTCCGCCACGGGGCCCTGATGAGTCGCCGGGACGGCTGTGCGGGCCGTACCGCCAGCCCTCACGGAGCGGTCAGAGGGCTGCCTGCATCTCCCGCATACGCCGGATCTCCGCCGTCTGCTCCGCGCCGATGTCGGTGGCCAGCTCGGAGATTCGCTGGTGCGAGCCCTCGGTGAGCTGCTTCGTGGACATCGTGATCGCCCCGCTGTGGTGCGCGATCATCAACTCCAGGAACAGCTTGTCGAACGCCGCCCCGGAGGCCGCCTTCAGCGCCTCCATCTGCTCGGGGGTGGCCATGCCCGGCATGGTCGCGTGCCCCGCGTGGTGGGCGGGCACCTTCTGGCCCTGCTCCTGCAGCCACGTCGTCATGTACTGGATCTCCGGGGCCTGCGCGTCCTTGATCCGGGAGGCGAGTCCCTTCAGCTTCTCCGACTGGGCCCTGGTCGGGGCGAGGATCGCCATGTCGAGCGCCTGGCGGTGATGGATGATCATGTCCTGCATGAACGTGACGTCCGCCGCGTTGGCCGTGGGAGCGGGAACGGCGGTCGCGGCCTCGGCAGGCGACAGCGTCCGTGCCGGCTCGCCCGGTTTGCCCGGCGCGAGCACCGGTGCCGTCGACGTGTCCGTGGCGGCGACGGGACGGCTGTCACCACTGCAGCCCGAGAGGGCGATCACCGTACCAGTGATGACAATGAGCGCGGCGCGCACCTGACCTCCCTGTGTCGAGAGAGCGAACTGTAAACCATAACCGTGATCATTAAAAAGACGGCAAAGCGCAATATCATCTGACATTCTGGACGCTGGTCATCAGACGGGTCGCGGGCGAAGATTCTCTACATTTATGTCCCCTTTATGGAGGCAACTGAGTGATCACCCCCCGCAAAGCCCTCGTCATGCTCGGAGCGGCAGGCGCCTTGGTCCTGACGGCGCTGCCCGCCCAGGCGTCTGACATCCCCGCCCCCGGCGAGATCGTCATGAGCCCGAATATCGAGCACGTCACCAACGTGCCCAAGCCGGGCGTACTGACCGACATCCACACCGACATGGCCTTCCAGGGCGACTACGCCTACGTCGGCAACTACGCCGGGTTCTCGATCTACGACATCAAGCACCCGAAGAAGACCACCCTCGTCAGCTCGGTGGTCTGCCCGGGCGGCCAGATGGACGTGTCCGTCTACGGCAACCTGCTGTTCGGCTCCGTCGACTCCTCCCGCAACAACGACTCGTGCAACAGCACGTCGCAGAGCGCGTCGATCAAGGAGTCGTGGGAGGGCGTCCGGATCTTCGACATCAGCGACAAGACCAACCCGACGTACATCAAGTCGGTCGAGACCAACTGCGGTTCGCACACCAACACCCTGGTGCCGGACAAGACGGGCGAGAACGTCTACATCTACGTCTCGTCCTACAGCCCGAACGCCAGCTTCCCTGACTGCAAGCCGCCGCACGACCTGATCTCGGTCATCAAGGTGCCGCTGAACAACCCGACGGCCGCCGCGGTCGTCGGCACGCCGGTGCTGTTCCCGCCCAAGGACATCACCGGCGACGGCATCCCCGACGAGGACGGCTACGGGGGCGTGCAGCTGCCGTACCCGAACGGCAAGTCGGCGACCAGCGGCTGCCACGACATCACCGCCTACCCGGAGAAGGACATCGCGGCCGGCGCCTGCATGGGCGACGGCATCCTGCTCGACATCTCCGACCGCGAGCACCCGCGCGTCACCGAGGTCGTCCGCGACACGGAGAACTTCGCCTTCTGGCACTCGGCGACGTTCAACAACGAGGGCACCAAGGTCATCTTCACCGACGAGCTCGGCGGCGGCACCCGTGCCACCTGCAACGCGGCCATCGGCGCCAACCGGGGCGCCAACGCCTACTACGACATCGTCGGCGGCAAGCTGGAGCGTCGCGGCTACTTCAAGATCGCCCGCCACCAGGCGGACACCGAGAACTGCGTCGCCCACAACGGCTCCCTGATCCCGGTCAAGGGCCGCGACATCATGGTCCAGGCCTGGTACCAGGGCGGCATCTCGGTCGTCGACTTCACCGACTCGGCCAACCCGCAGGAGATCGCCTTCTTCGAGCGCGGCCCCGACAACACCGCTCCGCCGCTGTCCGGCGGCTTCTGGTCGGCGTACTACTACAACGGCTACATCTACGGATCGGACTTCAACCTGGGGCTCGACGTGCTGCGGATCAACGACCCGCGCACGAACCAGGCCAACAGCGTCAAGTTCGACCTCCTGAACGCCCAGACGCAGCCGTCGTACGCCGAGCACGGCCGCGACTAGGTTCCTTCCCCTCCTTCCGCAACTCGGCGAGCCGCCAGGGCAGATCCCTGGCGGCTCGCCGCTTTCGTGTGGCTTGCCCGATGGCGGGGGCGCCGTGTCACGTGGATGTGGTGGGTGGTTCGCCGTCGAAGCCGTCGGCCCAGTACCTCCCGTGAGCCGTTGGCCCTGCACCTCCCGTGAGGGGAGAGCGCGAGCAGCATCCGCGTGACCGCTTCGGCCGGCAGTCGCGGTGAGCCGGACTCCAGCCACCACAGGAGCACGGAGACCTGTCCGCTCGGGAGCACCTCGACGTCGACGCGGGTGTCGCGTCCATCGCCTCGGTGCGGGCCGGGAACACCGTGGCGGTCGCCTCGCCGAACGCGTCCACGAACCGGCGCAGCGCCCGGCCGTCCCCTTCTCCGCGCAGGACGACGCGGTAGGCGTCACGCTCTTCGGCGGCGTGAACGGACCGGCCTGTGGGAGGGCGGGGTCGGGCGTGGGTCCGGGTGGCGGGGGCCGGAAGGCGTGCGGGGAGCTGTTCGGCCGGCCGGAGAACCGGCGTGACGGTCTGAGCTGGGGCGACTGGGTGGCCGGGATTGCGGGCGGAGCGGCCTGTGGGAGGGCGGGGGCGGGGGCGGGGGCGGGCGTGGGTCCGGGTGGCGGGGGACCGGAGGGCGTGTGGGGAGCTGTTTCGCTGGCCGGAGAACCGCGTGAGGGTCTGAGCTGGGGCGATGGGGTGGCTGGGGTTGCGGGCGGAGCGGTCTGTGGGAGGGAGGGGCCTGCCGTGGGTCCGGGTGGCGGGGGACCGGAGGGCGTGTGGGGGGCTGTTCGGCTGGCCGGAGAACCGGCGTGAGGGTCTGAGCTGGGGGGATGGGGTGACTGGGGTTGCGGGCGGAGTGGTCTGTGGGAGGGCGTGCCGTACGGGGTTTGCCGGGGGAGGTGTATCGGCTCGGTATCGGGCCGGATTGAGCGTGATTTGTGGTGACATAGTGGGTCGGTCTGATCGTTTAGTTTCGACAGGAGGTCTCGGTGGCGTCCAGACTCGGCCGCTTGTTCATGATGGCCGGTATGGCCCTGACTCTGGCGGCGGCCGCGACGCCGGCGCAGGCGGAGTCGGCTGACACGATCAACAAGAGCCCCAACGTCCAGCACGTGGCCAACCTGCCCAAGACGGGATCGTTCAAGGGCGCTGACGCGTTCAACTCCGATCTGGCGTTCCAGGGCACCTACGCCTTCCAGGGCAACTACAACGGTTTCACGATCTACGACATCAAGAACCCGGTGAAGCCCAAGGTCGTCAGCCAGGTGAACTGCCCGGGCGCGCAGAACGACATCTCGGTGCACGGCGACCTCCTCTTCCTGTCGGTGGACGACCCCCGCGACGGCGAGTCCTGTTCGAGCGACTACGGCGTGCCCACGAGCAAGGCGTCGTGGGAGGGCATCAGGATCTTCGACATCAGCGACAAGTCCCGGCCGAAGTACGTGAAGGCGGTCGAGACGGCCTGTGGCTCGCACACGCACACGCTGGTGCCCGGTAAGTCGGGTAAGTCGGTCTATCTGTATGTCTCCTCGTACATGCCGGCCCCCGTCTTCGCCGAGTGCAAGCCGCCCCACGACAAGATCTCGATCGTCAAGGTGCCGCTGGACAAGCCGGCCGCCGCGAAGGTCGTCGCGACGCCCGTGCTCTTCCCCGACGGCGGCAACGAGCAGCAGAACGGTCTGCTGCTGCCCACCAGCGGATGTCACGACATCACCGTCTTCCCCTCCAAGAACCTGGCCGCCGGTGCCTGCATGGGCGACGGCGTGCTGATGGACATCTCCGACCGTGAGCGCCCCAAGGTGACGGCGACGGTCACCGACGAGAACTTCGCCTTCTGGCACTCGGCGACCTTCAACAACACCGGGACGAAGGTGGTCTTCACCGACGAGCTCGGCGGAGGCATGTCGGCCACGTGTAACGAGCGGGTCGGCGGGCAGCGCGGCGCGGACGCGATCTTCGACATCGTGGACGGGCAGTTGACACACAAGGCCTACTTCAAGATCCCCCGCCATCAGGGGGCGGCGGAGAACTGCGTGGCGCACAACGGCTCGCTGATCCCCGTCAAGGGCAAGGACATCATGGTGCAGGCGTGGTACCAGGGCGGCGTCTCGATCTGGGACTTCACCGACTCGGCCAGCCCCAAGGAGATCGGCTACTTCGACCGTGGCGCGCTGAAGCCGCGCCGGGCAGGCGGGTCGTGGTCGGCGTACTACTACAACGGCTTCGTCTACAGCAGTGACATCCAGCAGGGGTTCGACGTGCTGCGGATCTCCGACAAGCGGACGGACGCGGCGGCCAAGGTGCGGCTGAAGGTGCTGAACACGCAGACCCAGCTGCCCTTCTGACCCTTCCGGTGCCGCGCCGTCGCACGATACGGCGCGGCACCGCCCTTGGCATGGGACGGCGCGGCACCGCCCTTCGCGCAGGACGGCCCGCCCGGAGGCGGTCGGCGGAAGACCGAGGTGCCGGCGATCCGCGCACCCGAGAACACTCCCCGGTGCCGGGGTGCCGGGGTGCCGGGGTGCCGGGGTGCCGGGGTGCCGGGGTGCCGGGGTGCCGGGGTGTCGGGGTGTCGGGGTGTCGGGGGCCGGCGAGGCGCGCGCCCGACAAGCAAAGCCGCGCGTCCGACGGCACTCCCGGGGTGCCGGGAGGCGCCCGCACCTGGCGACACTCGACGAAGGCAGGGCCCGGTTACTGGGGTGGGGCGAAGCCGCCCGGGGTGGGGCCGGGCGGGGTGGTCGTTTCCGGCGCGGGACCCGACGGCGGAGCGCCCGTGGGACCGGACCGGCCGGGCGCGGGCTGCGCGGAGCCGGGGGCGGACCAGGGCTGCGAGGGGGGTGGTGGTGCGGCCGGGGCATGCGGAGCAGCGTACGGCCCGCCGTACGGCATGGACGGCGGTCGCGGCGCAGCCTGTGGACGACCGGCGGCATGAGGAGCGCCCTGTGGATAACCCAGGCGCGCATGGTCCCGCCGACGGCGTTCGGCCAGCACCGCGCTCAGGTACGCGTGCGGTGGCACCCCGGGCGGCGGCGGGGGCGTCACGTAGGCCGCGACCTGGGTGGCGATCCGCACCCCCATCTCGTGCTGGACGGCGGGCGACAGGTCATGCCATCGCAAGAGGTACTGCCGGGCCGCCCCCGCCACCTCGTCCGGCAGCTGGGACAGCTCCAGTGTCTGCGCCCATCCCCTCAGCTCGGGCGGCATGAGAACCGGCTGCGACGTCCCGCTCGGCCCGCGCTCGGAGATCACGATCGTGCCGGCGAACGCGTCGCCGAGCCGCTTGCCCCGCTGCGAGACCAGGGAGGCGATGAGCGCGGGCGCGCCGAAGAACGTCCAGAACTCCAGCACCCCGGCCAGCCCCCTGAACAGCGCCTGCCGGAACCGCTCGGGCCCGCCGTCGTCGCTGACCACCCGCAGGCCGAGCGCGAGCTTGCCGAGGCTGCGCCCCCGCGTCGCCGTCTCGAAGACGACCGGGTAGCCGACCATCACCAGGACGCTGATCAGGATCGACACCGCGGCGGCGAGGGCGGGGTCGGACACGACGGAGGCGGAGAAGACCAGTGTCACGGCCCCGACCAGAAGCACGATCTGCACGATCATGTCGATCGCGAGCGCCACGGCCCTGATGGGCGGCTGCGCTACCCGCACCTCCACGACGACCGCGTCGCCGGTTACCACCTCGGACATAAGGGGAGCCTAGTGCCAGAATGTCCCGGTGGACATTGACGCCTTCGTCGCCGCGCATCGCCCGGCCTGGGATCGCCTGGAGCATCTGGTACGGCGACGCAGGTCGCTGACCGGCGCGGAAGTGGACGAACTGGTCGAGCTGTACCAGCGGGTGTCCACCCACCTGTCGATCGTGCGCTCGGACGCCCAGGACGCGATGCTCGTCGGACGGCTGTCGGCGCTCGTGGCCAGGGCCCGCTCGGCGGTGACGGGTGCGCACGTGCCCGTGTGGCGGGAGTTCGTGCGGTTCTTCACCGTGTCGTTCCCCGTGGTGGCCTACCGCGCCAGATGGTGGTGGGCGATCACGGCGCTGGCCTTCCTGGCCCTCTCGTGGATCATGGGCGCGTGGGTGGCGGGCAACCCCGAGGTGCAGGCCGCGATCGGCACGCCCGAGGAGATCAAGCAGCTCGTCGAGCACGACTTCTCCGACTACTACTCGGAGAATCCCGCCGCGTCGTTCGCCAGCCGGGTGTGGATCAACAACGCGTGGGTGTCCATGCAGGTCATCGTGTACGCCATCTTTCTCGGCCTGCCCATCCCGTGGATCCTGTTCCAGAACGCGGCCAACGTGGCGATCTCCGGCGGGCTCATGGCCTCGCGGGGCAAGCTCGACGTCTTCTTCGGCCTCATCCTTCCTCACGGCCTGCTCGAGCTGACGGCGGTGTTCCTGGCCGCGGCCGTCGGCATGCGGCTCGGCTGGACGGTCGTCGCGCCGGGCGCGCGCCGCCGGATCGACGTGCTGGCCGAGCAGGGCAGGGCGGTGGTCAGCGTGGCGGTCGGGCTGGTGGTGGTGCTGTTCGTGTCGGGGCTGATCGAGGCGCTGGTCACTCCTTCGGGCCTGCCGACGTGGGCCCGGGTGGGCATCGGGGTACTGGCGCTGGTGGCCTTCCTCGCCTACATCGGCTGGTTCGGGCGGAAGGCCGAGCGGGCCGGCGAGACGGGCGACCTGGAGCGGGCGCCGGACGTCGTCCCCACGGCCTGACGCGCGAAAAACCCCGCCCAGCGGGCCGTCCGGCCGCCCCCGCGGGTCATGCGGCGCCGCTAAGAGCAGTCCGGCGGCGCGGCTAGGAGCCGTCCGGCCGCCCCTGCAGGTCACGCGGCGCGGCTAAGAGCTGTCCGGCCGCCCCTGCGGGTCATCCCGGCGCGGTTAGAGGCGTCCGGCCGCCTTCAGCGCCAGGTAGGCGTCGGCGAGGGCGGGCGCGAAGTCCTCCGGCAGGGCGTCCACGACCTCCACGCCATGGCCCCTGAGCCGGGCCGTGATGCGCCTGCGCTCGGCGACGGCGCGGGAGGCCGCCGCCGCGTCGTAGACCAGCTCGGCCGTACCCCTGCCGGCGGCCATCTCGGCGACGCGCGGGTCGGAGACGGCCGCGACCAGCACCAGGTGCCTGGCCGACAGCTGCGGCAGCACCGGCATCAGGCCCTCCTCCAGCGCGGCGGCGTTGAGGTCGGTGAGCACGACCACCAGGGCGCGCCGCCTGGCCCTGGCCAGGATCGCGGCGACCATCCCCGGCGCGTCGGACTCCACCAGCGAGGCCTCGATCGGCGCCATGACGTTCACCAGCGCCGACAGCAGCTCGGTGCGGGAGGCGCCGGCCACCCACGCGCGCACGGCCCTGTCGTAGGCGAGGAAGTCGACCTGGTCGCCCGCCTTGGCGGCCAGGGCGGACAGCAGCAGGGCCGCGTCCATCGACCAGTCGAGGCGGGGCCAACCGGCGTCGAGGCGGCCCGCGGAGGTGCGCCCGGTGTCGAGCACGATCAGCACGCGCCGGTCGCGCTCGGGCCGCCAGGTGCGCACCACCACGTCGTTGCGGCGGGCGGTGGCCCGCCAGTCGATGGAGCGCACGTCGTCGCCGACCACGTACTCCCGCAGCGAGTCGAACTCCGTGCCCTGCCCTCTGACCAGCGCGGGATGGCTGCCTTCGAGCTCTCTCAAGCGCGCCAGCCGTGAGGGCAGGTGCTTGCGTGACAGGAACGGCGGCAGCACCCTGAGGGTCCACGGCGCGCTGTGGTCGCCCTGACGGGCGCCCAGCCCGAGCGGGCCGAGCGCGCGCACGGTCACCGCGACGGACGAGCGGTCGCCGCGGCGCGTGGGCGTCAGCGCCAGGTCGATCCGCCGCCTCTCGCCCGCGGGCACGTCGAGCGGCACAGATCGGGTCGCGAGCCCGGCCGAGGGCGGCCAGGCGTCGCGCAGGACGCCACGCACCCGGCGCGGCCCCGGGTTCTCCACGACGAGCGAGACGGTGGCCGTCTGGCCGAGCCGTACCGTCGTGTCGCCCGAGCGGGTGAACCTGAGCGCCCGCACCGATCCGGCGAACAGCAGGTCCACCACGACGGCCGCGGCCAGCAGCAGGCAGCAGGCGGCCACCGCGTAGCCGGGGCCGGGCGCGAGCAGGACCACCACGACGCAGAGCGCCGCGACGAGCCCCACACGTCCTGTCAGCGCCATCAGCGGGGAACCGGCACGGCGGCCAGGATGCCGTCGAGCAGGCCGTCGGGGGTCGCGCCCTCGAGCTCCGCCTCGGGCCGCAGCTGGATCCGGTGCCGCAGCGCGGGCCTGGCCAGCGCCTTCACGTCGTCAGGTGTCACATAGGTACGGCCGGACAGCCACGCCCACGCCCGCGAGGCCGCCAGCAGCGCGGTCGCGCCGCGCGGCGAGACGCCGAGCTGGAGCGACGGCGACTGCCTGGTGGCCCTGGCCAGGTCGACGATGTAGCCGAGCACTTCGGGCGCCACGTGCACGGCGGCGACCGCGTCGCGTCCGGCGGCCAGGTCGTCGGCGGAGGCGACCGGCTTGACCTGGGTCAGGTCGCGAGGGTCGAAGCCGCGCGCGTGCCGTTCGAGCACCGCGATCTCCTGATCGCGCGGCGGCAGCGGCACGGTCAGCTTCAGCAGGAACCTGTCGAGCTGCGCCTCGGGCAGCTGGTAGGTGCCCTCGTACTCCACGGGGTTCTGCGTCGCGCACACCACGAACGGGTCGGGCAGCGGCCGCGCGTCGCCCTCGACGCTGACCTGCCGCTCCTCCATCGCCTCCAGCAGCGAGGCCTGCGTCTTGGGCGGTGTGCGGTTGATCTCGTCGGCGAGCAGCAGGTTGGTGAAGACCGGGCCCTCGCGGAACTCGAACTCGGCCGTCTTCGCGTCGTAGATCAGCGAGCCGGTCACGTCGCCCGGCATCAGGTCGGGCGTGAACTGCACGCGCTTGAAGTCGAGCGACATGGCCGCCGCGAGCGTGCGCACCATCAGCGTCTTGGCGACGCCCGGCACGCCCTCCAGCAGCACGTGGCCCCTGCACAGCAGCGCGATGACCAGCCCCGTCACCACCGCGTCCTGGCCGACGACGGCCTTGGCCACCTCGGCGCGCAGCGCTCCGAGCGCCTCGCGCGCGACGTCGCCGCGCCCCGCCACGCGGGTGGTCTCCTCAGTGTTCACGTACCTGCCTCTCGATCTCGTCCAAGTATCCAGCCAGGGCCACAAGTTCGGCGTCGCCGGCCGGCGGCGGGCCGTACAGAACCGCCGCGAGCCTGCCGGGGTCCTGCCCCGTCCGTACGGCGAGCGCCGCGACGACCTCGTTGGCGCCCGCGCCCGAGCCGAGCCCGAGCCGGGGGACGAGCCGGTCGAGGGCGCCGCCGCGCAGCGCCTCGGCGGCCTGGAGCCTGGCCCTGCGGGCGTTGTAGAGGCGTCCCCTGCCCTCCACGGTCTCGGCCGCCCTGACGACCACGGGCAGCCTCTCGGCCACCACCGGGCCCAGGCGCCGGGCCTGCCAGAACGCGGTCAGCAGGACCGCGACGGCCGCCATCAGCACCGCCCACGGGACGCTGTCGGGCAGCAGTTCCTCGATGGTCCTGCCGCCGGGTCCGGCCACCGGCTCGCCGCCCGGCGGAACCGGCGCGGGCACCAGCCACGTCACCGCCTTCCGCGTGCCCAGCAGGTGCAGCGCCAGCGCCGCGTTGCCGTCCTCGGCCAGGCGCTGGTTGGTCATGAACTCGCCGCTGCCGACCGCGGTGACCGTACCCGAGACCATGAGCGATCCGTCGTAGCAGGAGGTGCCGCCCGCCTCGAACGTCCGGCCGCCCAGGAAGGCGCTGCCCGCGACGTGGGCGGCGGGCAGGTCGCAGTCGGGCTCCCGCGAGCGCAGCCGCACCTTCTCCTCGGCCACGATGTCGGGCGCGAGCACGTCGAAGTACGGCTGCTCGCCCACCACCACCCGGTCGCCCGGGATCGCGGCCAGCCGCTCGGCCTCGTCGAAGCCGCCGCTCCACGGCGCCGCGACCAGCAGCACCCGCTCGCCCTCGCGGCCCAGCGACTCGGCGACCGCCACCGAGTCGACCCTGTCCACGCGCACGCCCTGCGCGGCGAGCAGCCGTGCCAGCGCCTTCGCGCCGCCCAGCGAGGTGTCGGCCGGGTCGAGGTAGTGCCCGGGTTTCTCGCCGCCGGCGATCAACGCGCCCACGACGGCCGTCACGACGACGAGCAGCCCGACGAGCACGGCCGCCCTGGAGCGCCGCCACAGCCCGGCGGCGGTGGGAGAGACAGGAACGCTCACGGTGCCACCGGCCTCGCCGCGCGCAGCCGTTCGTCCAGCTCGCGCAGCATCGCGTAGGCCTCAGGAGTGCCGGGCACGCCGCCGTAGGCGACGTCGTCGAAGGCGCGCGCGGCGGCGGCGAGCTCGCCGGCGAAGGCAGGCAGCGACCGGCCCGCCTCGGCGGCCAGCTCGTCGGCGGTGCGCCCAGGAAGGTTGTCGACCAGCGCGCGGTCCTGCAGGTCGCGGGCGATCGCCCGCAGGCGCTCCTGGACGGCCTCGGCCCAGCGGCCTTCCCCGGCCAGCCGTTCGGCGGCCAGCCGGTGCTCGGCGGCGGTCATCGCCCTGCCGCCGAACAGGTCGCCTGGCGCGGCGGCGCGGGTGCGCGCCGACCGGCGCGACAGCCACACCATGGCCGCGACGGCCACCACGACGACCAGGACGAGCAGCACCGCCGCGAGGACGGCCCCGACGGGGTTGTCGCCGGTCTTGAAGTCGGTCAGGTCGCCGAGGAACTGCTGGAGCATGCGCCAGAGCCGGTCGGGGAGCGGCTCGTGGGCGTACTCGGGCCTGGCCAGCTCCTCGGCGGCCCTGCGCTGGGCCTCCTCTCGTCCAGGAGGGGTCACGGCCTGCGCGCGTTCGACGGATGCCAGAGGTCGTCGGCCGAGGCGTGCACCCAACCCTGGCGCTGCTGCTCGAGCGCGGCGGTCTGCAGGACCAGGTCGAAGGCCTCGCTGCGCATCCGCCTGTCGGTGTAGAGCAGGCCGGCCACGCCCGCCTGCAGCGGGTAGGTGATCATCGCGCCGAGCGTGCTGCCGATGGCGAACACCGCGGCTACCAGGATGGTCGCGCCCGTGGAGCCGCCGCCCATCAGCGCGACGACGCCCGCGATCAGCCCGAACGGGAAGCTGATGACCATGCTGACCAGGTAGGCGAGGAGCATCGTGAGGAGGAGGATGCCCAGCACCCGCCAGAAGTCGCCGCTCACCAGCCGCCACGAGCGGCGCAACGCCTGCACGGGGCCGAGCCCTTCGAGCACGACGGCGGGCGCCGCGAAGGCGAAGCGCGCGTTGACGGCCAGCGCGTAGCAGATGTAGAAGAGCAGGGACAGCAGGGCGAGCCCGGCCGCCGCGCCCGGCGACCCCGCCGCCGCCAGCGCGACGACGATCAGGGCGATCGGGACGGCCGGCAGCAGCGCGATGCCCATGATCAGGAACGTCACCCCGAACAGCGCGGGCACCCGCGGCGCGACCAGCCGCCACGCCTCGCCGGCGGTGATCTTCCCGCCGAAGACGGCCCGGCCGAGGATCCTGGTGAGCACGCCGGTCAGGATCGTGACCGCGACGAGGCTCACCACCGCGGAGATGATCGTGGGGAGCGTCTGCGACAGGAAGCCGCCGCCCTCCAGCGTGGCGGCGTCGGCGGCGGCCGGGTCGGTCAGCACGCTGCCCAGCGAGCGGAACGCCAGCGCCTGCCCGATCGAGACGGGGACGGAGGCCACCGCCGCCACGATCGCCGACAGGCCGAGCACCGCCTTCGGGTTCGACCTGATCAGCTTGATCGTGCCGTCGTAGATGTCGCCGAGGCGCAGCGGTCGCAGCGGGATGATCCCGGGACGGAGCGCGGGCGGCGGCGCGTAGCCGTACCCTGGGGGTGGGTGACCGTAGCCTGGGTTGGCGTGAGGCGGGGGCGGCGGCGGGGAAGCCGGCTGCTGCCAGGCGGACGGGGCCGGGCCGCTGTAGGGGGATCCGGGCGCCTGGTAGGGCGGGGGCTGCTCAGCCGACCAGCCGGGCGGCGTCTCGTGACCGTCTGACATACACCAATCCTGGCATGATGGGCGGCTCGTTGGTGTAGTCGGTCTTCGGGGATGGCCGAAACCCACCCTGGTCTTGCAGACTGAGATTACGGGGGTTACCAGGAAGTCTAAAATTCGGCTTTCAATGGTCTGATGGTTATGCCATGAGCCTGGCAAGGGTAACCTTCAGCAACCGTGCGGGTATGTCCCACAATGCGTAGAACGAATGAGGGGCCATGAAAGGTCGCGTGCTGGTTGTCGACGACGACGCCGCTCTCGCCGAGATGCTCGGCATCGTCCTGCGGGGCGAAGGCTTCGAACCGTCCTTCGTCTCCGACGGCGACAAGGCCCTCGACGCGTTCCGGGATACGCGCCCGGATCTGGTCCTGCTCGACCTGATGCTGCCGGGGGCGGACGGCATCGACGTGGCGCGCAGGATCAGGGCTGAGTCGGGGGTTCCGATCGTCATGCTCACCGCCAAGAGCGACACGATCGACGTCGTGCTCGGTCTGGAGTCCGGTGCCGACGACTACATCGTCAAGCCGTTCAAGCCCAAGGAGCTCGTGGCGAGGGTGCGCGCGCGCCTTCGCCGTACCGACGAGCCGACGCCCGAGATCCTGCAGATCGGCGACATCACCATCGACGTGGCGGGCCACTCCGTCAAGCGCGGCGAGGAGACCATCAACCTCACCCCGCTGGAGTTCGACCTGCTCGTCGCGCTGGCCCGCAAGCCGCGCCAGGTCTTCACCCGCGAGGTGCTGCTCGAGCAGGTGTGGGGCTACCGGCACGCCGCCGACACCCGCCTGGTCAACGTGCACGTCCAGCGCCTCCGCGCCAAGATCGAGAAGGACCCCGAGCACCCCGAGATCGTGGTGACGGTCCGCGGCGTGGGCTACAAAGCCGGTCCTGCCTGACCTCCCCTCCGCTCATGCCTCCGTCGAAGACCAGGATCCGTCGCAGGACGCTTCGCCAGATTCTGGGTGGCGTCCGGCGGCGGGCTCGGCGTGCGGCAAGCGCTGTCCGGCGCACCTGGCGGCGGTCGCTGCAGCTCCAGGTCATCACCAGCACGCTGGTGATCTCGGTGACCGTGGTGGCGGTGCTCGGCGTCTTCCTGGTCCAGGAGATCAACACCTCGGTGCTCAACGGCCGCAAGCTGTCGGCGGCCAACGAGGCCACCGCCGACCGGGTGGCCATCGCGGCGGCCCTCGACGCCGAGCCCATCGAACCGCCCAAACAGGGCGAGGGCCCGGCGGTCGCCGAGGGCCCGCTCGACGCGGCCGTCAACAGCATCATCGGCACCGGCGAGAACGGCTGGCGCAAGCGCTACCAGCTGCTCGTGCTCAACCCGACCGAACCGGGGCAGTCACGCGCCACCGGCAGCGTCCTGCCCACCGACGTCCCCGAGGACCTGCGCAACCGGCTCCTCCTCAAGCGCGACAAGGGCGTGCTCAACGACCCCCTGCAGGGCGTCTACCGGCTCAAGTTCGCCCCCAGCACCGAACCGCAGCTCACCCTGGTCGTGGGCGCCTTCATCGACGACGGCTACGAGATCTACCACTTCTTCCCGCTCACCGACGAGGAGTCGCTGCTCTCCATCGTCAGACAGGTGGTCGTGGTCGTGGGCATCGGCCTGGTGCTGCTGCTCGGCGCCATCGCCTCCCTGGTCACCCGCCAGGTGGTGACCCCCGTACGGCTGGCCCGCCAGGCCGCCGAACGCCTCGCCTCCGGGCGCCTCGACGAGCGGCTCAAGGTACGCGGCGAGGACGACCTGGCCCGCCTGGCCACCTCCTTCAACGAGATGGCCGCCAACCTGGCGCTCAAGATCCATCAGCTGGAGGAGCTGTCGCAGGTGCAGCGGCAGTTCGTCTCCGACGTCTCGCACGAGCTGCGCACCCCGCTGACGACCGTGCGCATGGCCGCCGACCTGCTCTACGACGCCCGTGAGGACTTCGAGCCGATGGCCGCGCGCTCGGCCGAGCTCATGCAGGCGCAGCTCGAGCGGTTCGAGTCGATGCTGGCCGACCTGCTGGAGATCAGCCGTTACGACGCGGGAGCGGCCACGCTCGACCTCGACTCCACCGACGTGCGCGACGTGGTGCTGCGCGCGGTGGCCGACTCCGAGGCGCTGGCCGAACGGCACGGCACCCGCTTCGAGCTGCGGCTGCCCAGCGAGCCCTGCATGGTCGAGATCGACAGCCGCAGGGTCGAGCGGATCCTGCGTAACCTGCTGTTCAACGCGATCGAGCACGGCGAGGGGCGCGAGATCGTCGTCACGGTGGGCGCCGACCGCGACTCGGCGGCCGTGGCCGTACGCGATCACGGCGTGGGCCTCAAGCCGGGCGAGGAGCAGATGGTCTTCGACCGCTTCTGGCGGGCCGACCCGTCGCGGGCGCGCACCATCGGCGGCACCGGGCTCGGGCTGGCCATCTCGCGTGAGGACGCCATGCTGCACGGAGGCTGGCTGCAGGCGTGGGGTTCGCCCGGGGAGGGCTCGCAGTTCAGGCTCACCCTGCCGCGCACGGCGGGGGCCGAGCTGAAGGGCTCGCCGCTCTCGCTCGTGCCGCCGGAGGTGGAGATGCGGCGGACGTGGCGCGGTCACATCACGCCGGTCCTCTCACCGGTGGTGGGGGAGGGGGTCTTCCATGCGGAGTAGGAGGATCCTGGCCTCCGTGATGGCGGCGAGCGTGATGTGCGGCGGCTCCGCCTGCTCGGTGATCTCGGTGGGCGGCCCACCCGAGCAGGTCACCCCCGCCGACGCGGCCGACTCGCTGAGCAAGCCGTTCCAGCGCATGGTCGCCACACCGCCCCAGAAGGAGTGGGACGCCGTCAGGACCGTCAAGGGGCTGCAGGCCTCCATGGCCAGCTTCGACGACGTCGAGCAGAAGATCCTGCGCGAGTACCTCACGCCCGAGGCCAAGCGCGCCTGGAAGCCGGACGGTTCGGTCCTCGTTGTCGAGGACAACCCCACCTACCAGCCGGTGGGCGACGACATCGTGCAGCTCGAGGCCACCCAGATCGCCGTCATCCACGACGACGGCTGGTACGAGCCCAAGCGGGAGAAGCTGACCCTGCAGTTCATGGTGGCCAAGACCCCGGACGGCTACCGGGTCGCCAGGCTGAGGAACGGGCTGATGCTGCTCACCGCCGCCGACGTGCGCAGGGCCTACGAGCCGGCCGACATCTACTTCCTCGGCGGGTCCGGCTCGCTGGACGACCCGGGCGCGCTGCCCGTCGTCGACCACGTCTGGCTGCCGATCAACCCCACCAGGTCACTGGCGGAGACGATCGTCGACAGGCTGCTCGAAGGGCCGAGCGAGTCGCTCGAAGGCGCCGTGTCCACCGCGTTCGAGGGCATCAGCCTCGACCGGATCACGCCCGGCGAGGAGTCGGTCGTGGTCTACCTCGAAGGGCGGTTCAAGCAGGACCCGCCACCGGCCGAGGCGCTGATGAAGCAGCTGCAGTGGAGCCTGCGCGAGGTGACCAAGGGCCGCAGCATCGAGGTGCGGCTCAACGGCGACACCTTCTACGACTCCACCCCGCTGGTCATCGGGCCCAAGGACAACGACGGCTGGCCGCGCCCGCCGGAGAGCAAGGTCTACTTCGTCCAGAACGGCCAGCTGATGTGGCTCGGCGCCAAGGGCGCGGGCCTGGCCGTCCCCGGACCCGTCGGCCAGCTCGGCGAGGAGTACAAGGAGCCCGCGATCGCGCCAGGCCCCCTCGCCAAGGGAGACCCGACCGAGTACGTGGCCGCGCTGAAGAGCGACGGGCGCAGCATCTGGACCAACCGGCTCTCGCCGGAGAGCCAGTGGCAGGAGGCGATCAAGGGCACCGACCTGACGCCGCCGAGCTGGAACTGGAACGGCACGCTGTGGACGGTCGACAGGATCGACGACCACACCTCCTACGTGCTGCGCCACGACAGCTCCAACCACGAGCAGCCGGTGACGCGCGTCGCCGCGCCCGAGCTCAACGGCAAGCGGGTCACCGCGTTCAAGGTGGCGCGGGACGGCACCCGCGTGGCGGCCGTCGTCTCCGACGGCGGCGCGCTGTCGGTCATGGTGGGTGTGATCGCGGGCGACCGGCTCGACCACTTCCAGACGTTGCTGACCACCGGGGAGACCGAGGAGATCAAGGACCTGGCGTGGAGTGACTCCGAGCACCTGATCGCGCTGGTGGGGAGCAGCTCGGGCAGCACGCCGACGGAGATCGACATCAGCAACGGGCAGCTGCGGCAGCTGGCGGCGGACAAGCGGATCACGTCCATCTCGGCCCTGAACGAGCGGCTGGTCGCCGGCACCGACGGCGAGGACGGCGGCAAGGTGCTGGAGCTGGTCCAGGACAAGTGGGTCGACACCAAGGTCCAGGCCGGCACCCAGTCACCGACCTTCCCCCTGGACTGACGCGCTCCTCCGGAGCCGCCGGCATCCGCCCTGATCGGCGGTTCTGCCGGTGCCGTCCTCGACCTTCCACCCCGGAGGCCCGGCCGCCCGCGCCGGGATTCTGTCGGTGCCGGTCTCCATGCTGGACCCCGTGCTGGACCTCCTCCTGCCCACCCGCTGCGTCGGCTGCGACAGGCGCGGCAGCCTGCTGTGCGACGCCTGCCTGGTCGTCGCCCCCGCCCTCCGCGCGCCCCGTCCCGCCCCCGCCGGCCTGCCCGCCTGCTGGTCGGCGACCCTCTACGAGGGCGCGGCCCGCCAGGCGATCCTCCATTACAAGGAGCGCGGCCGTACGGCGCTGGCCGTCCCGCTGGCCCACGCCCTCGCCTTCACCCTGGCCACGGCCGTCCCCGAGGGCGCCCTGGCCGTCGTGCCCGTGCCGAGCGCCGGGCGTGCCGTACGCGCCAGGGGGCACGACCCGGTCCGCCGTCTGGCCGCGCTCGCCGTACGGCAGCTGAGCGGGCTCGGGCGGGAGGTCACTCTCCGCACCGACCTCCGGCACGGCAGGAGGGTCGCCGATCAGGCGGGCCTGAGCGCCGCGCAGCGGGCCGCCAACCTCGCCTCCTCCCTGCGAGCCGACCCCGTGGGTAAAGGCCGCCTGAGCGACCACTCAGGCGCGTCCATGGTCATCGTGGACGACGTCGTCACCACGGGGGCCACGCTCGCGGAGGCGGCCAGAGCGGTACGTGCGACGGGAGCGGAGGTGGCCGCCGCGGTGACCGTCGCCGCGACACGCCGACACGGTCCACCGGATTTCCTCACGGAGGGTAAAGAGAATGCCAAAGCCGTGGGCTCCCCGGTTCGCCACATGTCCCTTCCTTCTGCGCAGCTCATCCGTCTGGAGAGGCAGGTCGAAAGGTGTGTTCAACCGTCAAAGGGGGCATCTTCTACCCCTTGGGGAGCCGAAGAAAATCACGGAAAGTGATCTTTTGGGCGATCCTCAGGCTGACATTCGGTCCTGATGCGGATAGCGTTCTGACATGGCACCCGTTCGGGTCCGTGGTTGCGCAGAGCCGGGGGTCCCGGCTCTGCTAGCCGATGCCAGCCGCAGGCGAAACGGTCCACGTAAAGCGACTTTTTGTCGACTGATCACGGTGCGGCTTAGAGGTAAGTCCTGCCTTCCCGAGGGTCCAGATGTCCCTCGCCAAGAAGAGAAGGGCAGTAGTGGCACGGAGCCGCGAACCCCTCAGCAGGCGGATGTGGGGTCGAAGACCAGGTCGGCCGAACGGGTGCCACTGGAGCCATTGGTGACGACGTGTCGAAAGAGGGTAACGGTGAAACTAGACCACGCCTGGCATGCACGTCGCCGGGCGCTCTGTCTCAGTCGTTAGACGAAGGGGGGCTGTTGCATGGACATCATCGTCAAGGGACGGCACACAGGAGTGAGTGACCGGTTCCGAGACCATGTGACGACCAAGCTGGCCAGGATCGAACGTCTGGACAACAAGCTCATCCGAGTGGATGTGGAGGTGTCGAAGGAGCGCAACCCCCGCCTCGCCGACCAGCGCGAGCGTGTCGAGCTGACCATTCACTCCCGCGGACCGGCGGTCCGCGCCGAGGCCTCGGCCGACGACCGATTCGCCGCCCTCGACCTCGCTCTCGACAAGCTGGAAGGTCGCCTGCGGCGCATCGCCGACCGGCGCAAGGTGCATCACGGCAACCACGCGACCCCTTCCGTGGCGGAGCTGACAGCCGCACTCGCCGATGTGTACGAAGCGACGCCGGAGGCCATACCCGCCCCCGCCCCGGCGGAGTCCGAAGAGGAGTTCCTGCCCGACGACAAGGCCTATGACGACATCGTCCCCATCGAGATGGACGGCGACGGGCCATGTGTCGTCCGGGAGAAGTTCCACAAAGCCGAACCCATGACCATCGACCAGGCCCTCCTCGAGATGGAACTGGTCGGGCACGACTTCTATCTGTTCCGCGACAAGGAGAGCGGCCAGGCGAGCGTCGTCTACAGCCGGCGCGGCTACAACTACGGCGTGTTGCGGCTCGTCGAGCCCTGAACAACGCCAACGAAGATCCTCTCGACCACCCCAGGACCGCAAAAGCCTGGCATCATGGCGGTTCAACGGCTCTGGCCCCCCACGAGGAGGAGACGTGAGCGAGCGCAGCGAGCGAGCCGGGGCGGCGCGCCTCGGCCACGTGAGCGAGCGAGCCATCAGGCAGATGCGGTCCGCTGAGGAGGCCGCATGAGCGACCCGATCCGCGTGATGATCGTTGACGATCACGAGCTGATCAGGCGCAGCCTCGCGCTGGCTTTGGCCGCCGAGGACGACATCGAGGTGGTCGGCGAGGCCAGCGACGGTCAGGAGGCGGTCGAACTCGCCGATCGTCTTCTGCCCGACGTGGTGTTGATGGACGTCAGGATGCCCCGCCAAGGCGGCATCGAGGCGACCCGCGGCATCAAGGCGTCGGTGCCCAGCACGCGGATCATCATGCTGACGGTCAGCGACGAGGAGGAGGACCTCTTCGAGGCCATCAAGGCGGGGGCGACCGGCTACCTGCTCAAGGACGTCCAGATCGACGAGGTGCCCGACGCGGTGCGCGGGGTGTACGAGGGGCAGTCGCTCATCAACCCCGCCATGGCGGCCAAGCTCATCACCGAGTTCGCCAACATGAGCCGCAAGGAGGCCGAGCGGCCGCCGCAGCTGCCCGTACCCCGGTTGACCGACCGGGAGATGGAGGTGCTGCGGCTGGTGGCCAAGGGGATGAACAACCGCGAGATCGCCAAGCAGCTGTTCATCTCCGAGAACACGGTGAAGAACCACGTGCGTAACATCCTGGACAAGCTACAGCTGCACTCCCGGATGGAGGCGGTGGTCTACGCCGTCCGCGAACGCATGCTGGAGATCACCTGAGGCTCCGCCCTCACCCTGCGTGACCAAACGGGGCGCCCCTTTCCGGGGCGCCCCGCTTCGTCCGGGGCTGCCGTCAGCGGGCCGCCCGGCTTCGTCTGGGTCTGCCGTCAGCGGGCCGCCCGGCGCGTCAGCGGAGGTCGGGCAGGGCGAGAGGGAGTGCGTCGAGCAGCGGCTTGGCGTGCGCCTCGGAGGTGACCCGCTCCACCCGCACGTCGGTGCACCCCACCCAGCTCGCCGCCGACCAGAGCGCCTCCCGCACCCCCGCCAGGTCGGCCGGCCGCACCCTCGGCGACTCGAACGACACGTGCCTGGCCACGAACGTCTGCCCCTCGCGCGCCGGATCGACCCGCGCGATCAGCTTGCCGCCCGACAGGACCGGCATCGTGAAGTACCCGTGGACCCGCTTCGCCTTGGGGACGTAGAGCTCCAGGGTGTAGTCGAAGCCGAACACCCGCGACGTGCGGCCCCGGTGCCAGATCAGCGAGTCGAACGGCGAGACGAGCGTGGTGCGGTGCCGCCCGCGCGGCTCAGACGCGAGCGCCTCGGGGCTCGCCCACGCGTCGGCGGCCTGCCCGTTCGGCGCCCAGCCGGCCACCTTGACCGGCACCAGCCCGGCCGCGCCGCCGGCCAGAGCCTGGTCGAGCAGCGCGGCGTAGGAGCCCCTCAACCTGAGGAAGTCGATCAGGTCGGCGCGCGTGGCCACGCCGAGGGAGGCGCCGGCGACGGCGGCCAGCCGTACGACGCACTCCTCGTCGGTGAGCTCCTGCCCGAGCAGGTCGGCGGGGACGGCACGCTCGGCCAGGTCGTAGACCCTGCGCCAGCCGACGCGCCTGGTGCAGACGAGCTCGCCGATGTCGAGCAGCCACTCGAGCGCGATCTTCGAGTCGGACCAGTCCCACCACTCGGCGCTCTTCTTGGCGCCGCCGATGTCGGAGGTGGTGACCGGGCCGCTGTCGCGCACCTGGTGAAGGACCTTCTCGTAGTCGGCGGGCACCTCGTGCCAGCGCTGCCGGCGCGCGCGGTAGGCGCGGCGGCGGAAGCCGTACAGCGGCCAGTGCTCGATCGGCAGGATGCAGGCGGCGTGGCACCAGTACTCGAAGCTGCGGGCGGGGTTGTGCCAGTAGGCGCGCTCGACGGTGGTCCTGCCGACGGCGCCCAGCCTGCCGTAGGCGACCAGTTCGTGGGAGCGGGCCAGGACGGAGACCGTGTCGAGCTGGACGGCGCCCAGCCTGCGCAGCATCCCCTGCACGCCGCCGCGCCTTCCATCGGCGCCCAGGAAGCCCTGGGCGCGCAGGATCAGGCGGCGCGCGTCGTCGGCGCTCAGCTCGGTCATGTCGTGGATCCGGGGGTACGGCACAGCATGCCGCGATCGTAACGGCGGGCACCGACAGAAAACCGTGCCCGGGGGACCGCGGCGCCGTTCACCCGTCGCGCCACGGATCGCCACCACGACCGGCGCCTCGACATCGACCGCCCCGGCCTCCACCGGTCAGGGGCACGTCCACCGGTCAGAGGGCACGTCTACTGGTCAGGGGGCACGTCTGCCGGTCAGCGAGCACGTCCACCGGTCAGGGGGCACGTCTGCCGGTCAGCGAGCACGTCCACCGGTCAGGGGGCACGTCTGCCGGTCAGCGAGCACGTCCACCGGCTGGGGAGCACGTCTGCCGGTCAGGGAAACGCCGGTCGGGAGGTGTCCGCGCGGGGTGACCACCCGCCGCACAACGGTCGGCCGGCACCGGCACCGGCACCGGCGTCGGCATCGGGCGGACGCCGGGAGCGACGCCTGGGTTCGGGTCCTGGAACGGCGACGGCGGGCGGCGGGGTCTGGATCCCCTGCCGCCCGCCGTCGGCGGAGTTCGTCAGCGATGGTCCTCGGCGCGCATGCCGACACGGGGCGCGTCGATGACGACGTCGGAGAAGATGTCGAAGACAAGGGCGAGGACCCCGCCGAGCACGAAGATCCCGACACCGACCCAGACGATCATCCAGTTGGCTGTCGTCAGGCCGACACCGCCCACGGTGAACCCGGCCAGCATGATGCTGACCGCCAGCCACGAGGACGCCCGTCCGGCGTGGTTGCCAAGGTTGTGACCATCTGCCATGGCCTATCCCTCCTGAAGATGTTTCCCGCCGAGCCATGTCAATGGTGCGAGATCAAACCAGATCGGCATACGCTCTGCCGAAAGACCATTCTCCCAGACGGGTGTTGCGGCCTCCTAGTCGCGGTGGCTGTGTCTGGTGGCGGAACCGCCTACGATGGCCATGGGGAAGTTTGTCTCAGCCTCTCCTCCTGGCGGCCGCCGGGGTAGACCTGCGAGGAGCTTTACACAAAGTGCCAGCCATTCTCGACAAGATTCTGCGCGCCGGCGAGGGCAAGGTCCTGCGCAAGCTCAAGCGGATCGCCGACCAGGTCAACTCCATCGAGGACGACTTCAAGAGCCTGTCCGACGCGGAGTTGCGCGCGCTTACGGACGAGTTCAAGCAGCGACACGCCGATGGGGAGTCGCTCGACGATCTGTTGCCCGAGGCTTTCGCCGCGGTGCGGGAGGCGGCGCGGCGCGTGCTCGGCCAGCGCCCGTACGACGTCCAGATCATGGGCGGCGCCAACCTTCACCTGGGCAACATCTCCGAGATGAAGACCGGTGAGGGCAAGACCCTGACCTGCGTGCTGCCCAGCTACCTTAACGCGCTGACCGGCAAGGGCGTCCACGTCATCACGGTCAACGACTACCTGGCCCAGCGTGACGCGGAGAAGATGGGGCGGATCCACCGCTTCCTCGGCCTCGAGACCGGGGTGATCATCGCGGGGCAGAGCCCCGAGGAGCGGCGCAAGATGTACGCCGCCGACATCACCTACGGCACCAACAACGAGTTCGGCTTCGACTACCTGCGCGACAACATGGCCTGGTCGCTGGACGAGTGCGTCCAGCGCGGCCACAACTTCGCGATCGTCGACGAGGTCGACTCCATCCTCATCGACGAGGCCCGTACGCCGCTGATCATCTCGGGTCCCGGCGAGCAGTCGGGCAAGTGGTACACCGAGTTCGCCAAGATCGTGCCGCGCCTCCGCAGGGGCGTCGAGGCCAAGAACCCGGGCGAGCCCAGCACCGGCGACTACGTCGTCGACGAGAAGAAGCGCACCGTCGGCGTGCTCGAGTCCGGCGTGGAGAAGGTCGAGGACTGGCTCGGCATCGACAACCTCTACAAGCCCGAGCACACCCACCTGGTCGGCTTCCTCAACAACGCGTTGAAGGCCAAGGAGCTCTACAAGAAGGACAAGGACTACATCGTCGCCGACGGCGAGGTCCTCATCGTCGACGAGTTCACCGGCCGAGTCCTGCACGGGCGCCGCTACAACGAGGGCATGCACCAGGCCATCGAGGCCAAGGAGGGGGTGAAGATCAAGGACGAGAACCAGACGCTCGCCACGATCACCCTCCAGAACTACTTCCGTCTCTACAGCAAGCTCGCCGGCATGACCGGCACCGCGGCCACCGAGGCGAACGAGTTCCACCAGACCTACAAGCTCGGCGTGGTCCCGATCCCGACCAACCGGCCGATGATCCGCAAGGACCAGTCCGACCTCATCTACCGCACCGAGGACGCCAAGTTCACCGCGGTCGTCGAGGACATCAAGGAGCGCTACGCCGCCGGCCAGCCGGTCCTGGTCGGCACCACCTCGGTCGAGAAGTCCGAGCGGCTGTCGAAGATGCTGACCCGCCAGGGCGTCAAGCACGAGGTGCTCAACGCGAAGAACCACGCGCGTGAGGCGTCGATCGTCGCCGAGGCGGGTCGCAAGCACGCCGTGACCGTGGCCACCAACATGGCCGGTCGAGGCACCGACATCATGCTCGGTGGCAACCCCGAGTTCCGCGCCGACACCGAGCTGCGCCAGCGCGGCCTCGACCCCGTCGAGACGCCGGAGGAGTACGAGAAGTCCTACGCCGAGGCGCTGGAGAAGGCCAAGCAGGCGGTCAAGACCGAGCACGAGGAGGTCACCGAGCTCGGCGGCCTCTACGTCCTCGGCACCGAGCGTCACGAGTCGCGGCGCATCGACAACCAGCTGCGCGGCCGTTCCGGACGTCAGGGCGACCCCGGCGAGTCGCGCTTCTACCTCTCGCTCGGCGACGACCTCATGCGGCTGTTCAACTCGCCGCGCGTCGAGGCGATCATGGTCAGGATGAACATCCCCGACGACCAGCCGATCGAGTCGGGCATCGTCACCAAGGCCGTCGCCTCCGCCCAGCACCAGGTCGAGCAGCAGAACTTCGAGATCCGCAAGAACGTTCTGAAGTACGACGAGGTCATGAACCGGCAGCGCAAGGTGATCTACGCCGAGCGCCACCGGGTGCTGGAGGGCGCCGACCTGCACGAGCAGGTCCGCGGCTTCGTCACCGACGTGATCGACGAGTACGTCGGCGCCGCCACGGCCGAGGGCTTCTCCGAGGAGTGGGACCTCGACAAGCTGTGGAAGGCGTTCGGCGAGCTGTACCCGATCTCGATCAGCCTCGAGGACGTCGTCGAGGGGGCGGGCGGCCGCGAGGAGCTGTCGGCCGACGTGCTCCGCGACAAGATCAAGACCGACGCCCTCGCCGCCTACGACCGGCGCGAGGAGGAGCTCGGCTCCGAGGCCATGCGCGAGCTGGAGCGGCGCGTCATCCTGTCGGTCCTCGACCGCAAGTGGCGCGAGCACCTCTACGAGATGGACTACCTCCAGGAGGGCATCGGCCTGCGCGCCATGGCGCAGCGCGACCCCCTGATCGAGTACCAGCGCGAGGGCTTCGAGATGTTCTCCGCGATGCTCGACGGCATCAAGGAGGAGTCGGTCGGCTACCTGTTCAACCTCGAGGTCGAGGTGCAGGAGAACCCGATCGTCGAGGAGTCGGCGGAGATCGCCGAGACCCGGTCGATCATCGCGCGTGGCCTGCGCGGGCCGCAGCGGCCGACCGAGCTGGAGTACACCGCTCCCGGTGAGGCGGGCGAGGTCGAGCACACCAAGGTCCGCACGACGGCCGCCGAGCGTGCCGCCTACGGCAACGTGGAGCGCAACGCGCCGTGCCCGTGCGGGTCGGGCAAGAAGTACAAGCGCTGCCACGGCGACCCGAAGCACGTCGAGGCGTAGCGGCCGGCGTTTCGAGGCCCCGTCCCCACGTGGGGGCGGGGCCTTTCGCATGCGGCCCACCGACCGCACACCGGAGGGGTAGCGGAAGCGCGGGTCGGTTCCGACGTGATGCCGAGGGCACGGTACTGCCGGGGCGCCGGGGTCCTTACCGGGCGGCGGCCTGCGGGGAGCGGCAGGTTCCGGGGTGGGCTGCGGGGAGCGGCAGATTCCGGAGCGGCGGGCTGCGAGGGGCGGCAGATTCCGGGGTGGTGGGCTGCGGGGAGCGGCAGATTCCGGTGGTGGGCTGCGGGGGCGCCGGGTTCTGGGGGGTGGCTGAGGAAGCGGGGGCAGGTCGGGTGTGGAGGGTCGTCGGTGGGGTAGTGGCGCGGGGCGTCGGTAGAGGGCGGTACGGCGGGCGGGGAGGCCCGCCGTACCGGCGTGTCCGGCGGTTTCGGACTACCGGGGTGTCAGGCGGTCTCGAAGTCGGTGCACAGCCACTGGACACCGCGCCGTTCCAGCCGGAGCGCCAGCACGTGGCTGCGTTCGCCGCAGTGCACCAGCAGGCACATCTCCACCACCCCTTCCCCGGGCTGCGTCACGCGGGGAACGCCCGCGAACGGCCGGCCGCCGGTGGTGATCATCTTTCCGGCGCGGACGAGTTCGACATAAGCCCGTTCGGTGAGCCGGTCGCTGACCGTTTCGGGTGGCCGGCGGCCGGCCAGGATCTCGGCGAGCGCCTGGCCGAGGTGGCGCAGGTGGCGCTCGTCGGGGATGGAGCCGGGCGGCCCCCAGACCAGCGGGAGCGGGTCGGGGGCGAGGGCGAGCGACCCCTGGGTGGTGGGCTCCGGACCGTGGTGCTCCCCGTCGTACGGCGGGTCGGGGACGGGGGTGAGGGTGACGCGGGGGAGCGGAGCGGGACGCAGCCGTGATGCCATGAAACCTCCAACCTCATGCGGGAGAACGTCGGTATAAGGAGTTTTCGGTCCCAAGCCCAGATACATCAGTCGCCAACTTTTCCGCTTCTCCCGATCTTTTTGCGGGGATCAACGAAGAAGATCACGACGAGTTGGATCGGTTGGTCACCAGCCTGTCGTGCATTTCGGCGGACGCGCATGGCGTGCCTGCCGTTCCGAATCCATTCCGGCCGGTATTTCGGGCCGATTGCCGGCCCGTCGAATGTCAGCGAGCGGGCTGCTCGGTGTCCTCGTCGGGCTCCCGGCCCGGGGTGAGGATGTCGAACTTGCGTATCAGGAAGCTGAAGAGCGCGTAGTACAGGACGAAGTAGACCAGCCCGATCGCGATGATCAGGACCAGGTTGTGGGTGTTCGACTTGGTGGCGTTGAGCAGCATGTCGATGCCACCCGCCGAGAAGCTGAACCCGAGGCGGGTGTCCAGCGTCGCGAGCAGGGCCATGGAGACCCCGGTGAGCAGCGCGTGCAGGACGAACAGCAGCGGCGCCACGAAGATGAACGCGAACTCCACCGGCTCGGTGATCCCGGTGACGAACGCGGTGAGGGCGGCGCCGACCATGATGGAGCCCACCGCCGCCCGCTTGTGCGAGGGCGCCGCCCGCCAGATCGCCAGCGCCGCCCCCGGGACGCCGAACATCAGCACCGGGAAGAAGCCGGTCATGAAGATCCCCGCGCCCTGCTGGCCGATGGCGTAACACTTGAGGTCGCCCGCGGCGTGCACGCCGTTCACCGTGCACTCGGGGATGACGGTCCAGACGATCGAGTTGATGAAGTGGTGCAGGCCGAGCGGGATGAGCAGGCGGTTGGCCACGCCGTAGACGCCCGCGCCGACGGTGGAATGGGTGGCCAGCCAGTCGCCGAAGGCGGTCAGCGCGGTGCCGATGGGCGGCCAGATGACGCCGAACACGACGCCGAGCCCGAGAGCGGCGACGGCGGTGATGATGGGGACGAACCGTCTGCCGCCGAAGAAGGCCAGCCAGGTGGGCAGCTTGATCCGGTAGTAGCGCTGCCAGAGCACCGCGGCCACCAGGCCGATCACGATGCCGCCGAGGACGCCCGTCGGCTGGGCGGAGGCGGCCTGGTTGATGACCGTGCTGTGGTCCTGGAGGGTGAGGGTGACCTTGGCCCTGACCGCCTCGCTGGTGGAGTAGAAGAACATGCGGCGGGTGACCTGGTCGAACACCAGGTAGCCGACCACGGCGGCCAGCGCGGTCGAGCCGTCGGCGCGCTTGGCGAACCCGATGGCCACGCCGACCGCGAACAGCAGCGGCAGGTTGTCGAAGAGCGCGCCGCCCGCGGCGGCGAAGATGACGGCCACCTTGTCGACGAAGGCGTTGTCGGTACGGCCGAGCAGGTCGTCCTGGCCGAAGCGGAGCAGCAGGCCGGCGGCCGGCAGGACGGCGATGGGCAGCATGAGGGATCGGCCGATCCGCTGCAGCACGGCGAGGACGGCCGACCAGAAGGACGTGCGGCCGTCGGCGGTCGTTTCGCTCATCCCGACACCCCCGGCAGATCGTCACGGGGGATGCGGGGTATCTACCACGCCCCGTCCTGCGGAAACGCCTTCCGCAGGGCGGCGGGCGCGCGGCCGGCGCCCGGGCGGGATGGCCCGAGGACGGCGGGTCCCGAGGGGTGGGTCATGGCCTGTGGCGGGTCTCGGGCGGGGTTTCCCGAGGGCGACAGGTCATGAGGACGACAGGTCATGAGGGCGACGGGTCATGAGGGGCGGGCATAGGGGGTGGGTCATGAGGGGCGGGTCATGGCGTGTGGGGCTCGGACGGGGGGCCAGGGGTGGGTGGGGAGGAGGGGACGGTGGCGGTCTCGCCGGAGTCGATGTCCACCTCCGGCTCCCGTCCCGGCGTCATGATGTCCAGCCGCCTGATCAGGAAGCTGAACACCACGTAGTAGACCGCCCCGTAGATCACCCCGATGACCAGGATCCCGATCACGTTGTTCGTGTTGGACTTGCCGGCGTTCAGCAGCATGTCGAGCAGCCCGGCCGAGAAGCCGAACCCGAGCTGCCCGCCGACCAGCGTCGTCACCGCCATCGCGATCCCGGTCAGTACCGCGTGGACGACGAGCAGCACCGGCGCGACGAAGATGAACGCGAACTCGATCGGCTCGGTGATGCCGGTGACGAACGAGGCGAGCGCCGCCGAGAGCATGATGCCGCCGACCGCGGTCCGCTTGCCCGGCAGCGCGGCGCGCCAGATGGCCAGGGCCGCGGCGGGCAGCGCGAACATCATGACGGGGAAGAATCCGGCCATGAACTCGCCCGCGCCGGGGTCGCCGCCGAAGTAGCAGTTCCAGTCGCCGGCGAAGGTGCGCCCGCCGACCTGGCACTCGGGGACGACGTACCAGACGATCGAGTTGACGAAGTGGTGCAGGCCGAGCGGTACCAGCAGCCGGTTGAAGAACCCGTACAGGCCGGTGCCGAGGGCTCCCGCGTCGGCCAGCGCCCGGCCCGCCTGGCCGATCCACTCGCCGAGCACCGGCCAGATCCAGCCGATGAGCACGCCGATCAGCAGCGCCGCGATCGAGGTGATGATCGGCACGAAGCGCCGCCCACCGAAGAAGGCCAGCCACGAGGGCAGCTTGATCCGGTAGAAGCGCTGCCAGAGCACCGCGGTGACCAGCCCGATCAGGATGCCGCCGAGCACCTTGGTCGGGTTCTGGATGCCGTAGTTGATGATCTCCTTGATCCCCTGGCTCTCCGCCTGGCGGATCATGACGGTGTCCCTGATGGCGGACTCGAAGAACATCACCTTGGTGACGCGGTCGAAGACCAGGTAGCCGACCACGGCGGCCAGGGCGGTGGAGCCGTCGGCCTTGCGGGCGAACCCGATGGCCACGCCGACCGCGAACAGCAGCGGCAGGTTCTCGAACAGGGCGGCTCCGGCGGCGTCGAGCACCTCGGCGACGTGGGTCATCCACGCGAAGGCCGCCACGTCGGCCAGTCCTCCGGGTTCGGCGCCGTTGGCGCCCAGCATGTCGGGCTGGCCGAAGCGCTGCAGGAGCGCGGCGGCGGGCAGGGCGGTGATGGGGAGCATGAGCGAGCGGCCCATGCGCTGGAGCACGGCCATGAAGCGGGCGAACGGCGAAGGGATCGCGGCGGACTCGGTCACCGGGAGTTCCTCCGGAGTGTGGGGGGTAAGGACCAGGCCCGGCCGGGGGACCTGGCGGGGCGGGGTGACGAGCAGGACCCAAGCATGCCGTACCCCCTGCGAGCCGGTCAGCCGCGACGGGCGGGGATCTCCAGGACGGTGCGCAACTGGTACCGATCGGCCCGGTAGGTGGACACGCCCAGCTCGGCGCAGACCCCACCGGAGAAGGAGCGGCGTTGCAGCAGCAGCACCGCCCCGCCACGGGGCAGCTTCAGCAGGTCGGCGTCGCTGGGGTCGGCGATCCCTCCGTCGATGGTCAGCTCGCCGGCGTCCATCACGATGCCGTAGCGCGCCTCGAGCAGCTGGTAGAGCGACTTGCCCGTCAGGTCGTGGTCGGCCAGGTCGGGCGCCAGCGAGACGGGGATGTGGGCGCGCTCGATCGACAACGGCTCGCCGTCGGCGGTGCGCAGCCGTTCGATGAAGTGGACCTCCTCGCCCGGCTGGATGCCGAGTTCCTTCGCCAGGTGGGCGCTCGCGCGCACGATGCGCCGGTCGAGGTCGCGGGAGCCCGGTTCGAGGCCGCGGGCGCGCATGTCGTTGGTGAAGGAGGTGAGCTGGAGCGCCAGCTCGATCTTCGGCCTGGCGACGAAGGTGCCCTTCCCGGGCACCCTGTGCAGCCGGCCCTCCGAGACCAGGTGGTCGACGGCCTGGCGGACGGTCATCCGCGACAGGCCGAAACGCTGGCAGAGCTCGCGCTCGGACGGGATCGCCGCGCCGATGCTCAGCTCGTTGCTGTCGATGAGATCCAGCAGGATCTCGCGGAGCTGGAAGTACTTGGGCACCGGGCTGTCCGGATCGATGTGCGCCACGGATCCTCCCCTCGATCTGACCTGGGCGATGAGTTATGGTTCGTACTGGTCTAGTCCGGACTAGACCACATGCCGGAACAGCCAGTCAAGCGATGGGGACACGATGACCACGAAGATGCGCAGCGAGATCGCCGAGCAACCGGCCGCGTTGCGGGCCACCCTGGACTCATTGCTTCCCCGGGTCGACGAGGTGAAGGCGCTCGGCGAGCAGACCAGGCAGCTGCTGTTCATCGCGCGCGGCACCTCCGACAACGCCGCAGTCTACGGCCGTTATCTCATCGAGTCGCACGCCGGACGCCTGTCCGCCCTCGCCGCGCCGTCGATCGCCACCACCTACCGGCGCAAGCTCGACCTCGACGGCGTGCTGGCCGTCGCCATCTCCCAGTCCGGCAGGACGGAGGAGATCGTCGAGACGCTGGCCTGGGCCAAGGACTGCGGCGCCAAGACCGTCGGCATCACCAACGGCGGCGAGGACAGCCCGCTCGCCCAGGCGGCCGACGTCGCCCTGGTGACGCTGGCCGGCGAGGAGAAGGCGGTCCCCGCCACCAAGACCTACACCACGCAGCTCGCGGCGCTGGCCGTTCTCGCGCTGGGGCTCGGCGCGGAGGTCGACGCCGCCGACCTGCAGCGGGTGCCGGAGGCGGTGGAGAAGCTGATCGCCGAGCCGGGCGACCTGGAGGCGGTCGTCGAGGGTCTGGCCGACAAGCCGGGCGTGGTCGTCTCGGGGCGCGGCATGGCCTTCTCGACCGCTCTGGAGACCGCGCTGAAGCTCAAGGAGGCCTGCTACCTGCACGCCATGGGCCTGTCCTACGCCGACCTGCTGCACGGCCCGATCGCGGTGGTGGACGAGGACACCCCCGCGCTGCTGGTCGCCGCGGAGAACAGCCCGACGCTGGCCGGTACGGTCGCCCTGGCCGAGCGCGTGGTCGGCGCGGGCGCGGCGGCCTACACCGTGGGCGGCGGCCAGGCGCTGGCCCAGGCGGGTACGGCCGCGCTGAACGGCCCCGACCTGCCCGAGTGGGTGGCCCCGATGGGCCTGATCGTCCCCGGTCAGCTCCTCACCGAGGCGCTGGCCCGGCGCCTCGGGATCGACCCCGACGCCCCGCGCGGGCTCAACAAGGTCACCCAGACCGACTGATCGCTCGCGGTCGTCCACTCATGAGAAACCTGGCCGCCGGACTGCCGGCACGGCGCTGAGCCGCGCAAAGAAACGGTCTGCGGGCTGATGGCCGCTTTCTCATGAGTAGCCTGGTCAGACAGACGTATCGACGAGGGAGGACCACATGGCGGCGGACGCTGACGCGATCATCGCCGGGCTCGGTGGTGCGGCCAACATCATCGAGATCGAGCCGTGCATCACGCGGCTGCGCACCGAGGTGCACGACGCCTCCAAAGTCGATCAGGCGGCGCTGAAGGCAGCGGGGGCCCACGGAGTGATGGCCGCGGGAAACGTCGTCCAGGTCGTGGTCGGTCCCGAAGCCGACACGATCGCCAGCGACATCGAGGACATCATCGGCTAGGTCGCCGGCGGCGGGGTTCTCCCGCCGCCGGCGCTCTGGTTCAGGGGGGACCAATGACCAGCGTTCTCGCCCCGGTCGAGGGGGCCGCGGTCGGCCTGGGCGCCGTGCCCGATCCGGTGTTCTCGGCGGGCATGGTCGGGCCCGGCGCGGCGATCGACCCGGCGCGCGGGCCAGGGAAGGCCGTCGCCCCGATCGGTGGAAAGATCTTGAAGCTGCATCCGCACGCCTACGTCATCGTGGGCGACGACGGCAGGGGCGTGCTGGTGCACCTGGGCATCGACACCGTGCAGCTGAAGGGGGAGGGCTTCCGGCTGCTCGTGGCCGAGGGCGACCGGGTCGACGCGGGCCAGCCGGTCGTGGCGTGGGACCCTGCCGTCATCGAGGCGGGCGGCCGCTCCCCGGTCTGCCCGGTGGTCGCGCTGGACGCGCGGGCCGAGGCGGTGACCGTCGTCGCCCAGGGCCCCGTCCACGTCGGTGACGAGCTGTTCCAATGGGCGTAGGGACCGCGCCGCGCCGTCCGGCGCACGACGTCCTCGGGGGCGCCGCGCCGTCCGCCCGACCCACCTCCCGGCGGTTCGCGGCGATTGCGTAGTCTTCGAGGATCCGGTGGCGGGGATAGCCGCGGCCAAGGCGGCGGGTATGAGAGGGATGGCGGTGGCCACCCGCCCACGCCGGCGAGGACCTGGCCGGCGCCGATCCCGCGATCGGCCGGCCGCTGTTTCGTGAGTCCAGCTGGTCTGGACCGGCACACCTAGGAGGAGCCCCGATGGCCGAGCGCAAGGTGACCGTCGAAGCGGAGGTAGGGCTGCACGCCCGTCCCGCGGCGACGTTCGTGACGGCGGCGGCGAAGGCCCCCATCGACGTCACCGTGGGCAGGCTGGGCGGCGAGCCCGTCAACGCCAAGAGCATCCTGATGGTGATGGGCCTCGACGTCCGTCAGGGCGAGATGATCGTGATCAAGGCCGACGGGGAAGGCGCGGAGCAGCTCGTGGACGAGCTGGCCGCGATCGCATCGGCGCCATGACCATCTCGGGGGTGGGGGTCAGTCCCGGCATCGGGCAGGGCCCTGTCTACGTGCTGACCGTCTCGGTGCCCGAACCCCCCGAGGGCGCCACCTACGAGGGAGAGGCGGATCAGGAGAAGGCGCGGGCCCACGCCGCGCTGGAACAGGTCGCCGGCGAGCTGGAGGCGCGCGGCGTCAAGGCGGGCGGCGAGGCCAAGGACGTGCTCGCCGCCCAGGCGCTGATGGCCCGCGACCCCGGCCTGGCCATCGGCGTCGACGCGCTGATCGAGACCGGGACGGCCGCGCCCAGGGCCGTCTACGAGTCCTTCGGCAAGTACCGCGACCTGCTCGTCGCCGCGGGCGGCTACATGGGCCAGCGGGTGGTCGACGTCGAGGACGTCAGGGACCGGACGATCGCCGTGCTCACCGGGCATCCGGTGCCCGGCGTGCCGACGACGGCGGCCGAGCCGTACGTGCTGGTGGCGCGGGACCTTGCGCCCGCGGACACGGTGTTGCTGACCAGGGACGTGGTCGCCGCCTTCGTGACCGAGCAGGGCGGCCCCACCAGCCACACCGCGATCCTGGCGCGCGCGATGGGCCTGCCCGCGGTCGTGGCGGCGCGCGGCGCGACCGCGCTGCGCCCCGGCGTGCGCGTGCTCGTCGACGGCGGCCTCGGTACGGTCACCGTCGAGCCCAGCGAGCAGCAGGTGGCCGACGCCCGGCGCCTGTCGGCGGCCAGGGCGCGAGCGCTCGACGCGGCGACCGGCCCCGGCAGGACGGCCGACGGGCACCCGGTGCCGCTGCTGGCCAACATCGGCGGGCCCGCGGACGTGCAGGCGGCCGTGGACAGCGGCGCCGAGGGGGTCGGCCTGTACCGGACGGAGTTCCTGTTCCTCGACAGGGCCAGCCCGCCCACGCGCGAGCAGCAGCGCGACGCCTACCGGGCGGTGCTCGAGGCCTTCCCGCAGGGCAAGGTCGTGGTCCGCACGCTCGACGCCGGCGCCGACAAGCCGCTCGCCTTCCTGCCGGCCACCGGCCGCGAGCCCAACCCGGCGCTCGGGCTGCGAGGGCTGCGGATGTTCAGGGCCTTCCCCGAGGTGATGACGGACCAGCTCCAGGCGCTCGCCGACGCGGGCGCGGGGATGTCCGACCGGCTCCAGGTGATGGCACCCATGGTGTCCACCGTCGATGAGGCCACCTGGTTCGTCCACGAGTGCACGGTCAAGGGGCTCGGCTCGGTCGGGGTGATGATCGAGGTCCCGGCCGCCGCGCTGCGCTCGAAGGACCTGGCCGCCACGGTCGGCTTCCTGTCGATCGGCACCAACGACCTGGCCCAGTACGCCTTCGCCGCCGACCGGCAGGTCGGAGCGCTGAGCGCGCTGCAGGACCCGTGGCATCCGGCGCTCCTCGACCTGATCGCGGCGGCGGTCGGCGACCACGGCGTGCCGTGCGGGGTGTGCGGCGAGGCGGCGGCCGATCCGGCGCTGGCATGCGTGCTGGTGGGGCTGGGGGCGGCCACGCTGTCGATGAGCCCGGCGGCGCTGCCGGCCGTACGGGCGGGGCTGGCCGCGCACTCGCTGGCCCAGTGCCGCAGGGCGGCCGCGATGGCGCGGGGGCAGGTGACGGCCGCTGGCGCCAGGAACGCGGCCCGCGCGGCGCTGCCCGGCCTGGCCGACCTCGGCCTGTGATCCCGTCCCGCCGGTGAGCGCCGCGCGGCCGACGCGCGCCGGGACCGGAGCGGCCCGGCCGCCCGGCCGCGCGGCTGCCGCGTCGGTGGCCCTCGCGAGGGTGCGGGGTCGTTGCGGCGGCGGCCGTCGCGCGGGAGGTGTGGGGCCGTTGGGTCGGCGTGACACCGGCGGGCCGGATAGCTTGGGGGGCATGGTGAGAGGCATCCGTACCGCAGGCGTCCTGGCGATAGCGACCTCCCTCGCGGCGTGCGCGAGCTCGGCGGGCGCCGCGGGCTCGGCGCCCCAGATGCCTCCACCAGCGGCGAAACCGTCCACGGAGGCCCCTGCCACGCCCCCGGCGGCCACAGAGGCCGGCACCGCGGCAGGCACCGAGACCGCCGGGGCGGGCGCCGTCCAGCGGGTGCTGGCCCGGATGAGCCTCGAGGAGAAGGTCGGCCAGCTGTTCATGCCGGTCCTCCACGGCACCACCGCCGACAGCGCCTCCGACGGCAACCAGAACGCCTTCGGCGCCGCCACCCCCGCCAAGGTGGTCGCCAAGTACCACCTGGGCGGCGTGATCCTCTTCCCGGAGAACATCAAGAGCGTCTCCCAGGTCGTCTCCCTGACCAACGGCCTGCAGAAGGCCTCGAAGGGTGTGCCGCTGCTCATCGGCACCGACCAGGAGAACGGCCTGGTGTCCAGGATGTCCGCGCTGGTCACCGACCTGCCGGGGGCGTCGGTCGTGGGCGCTACCCGTAACACCGGCCTGGCCCGCAAGGCCGCGGCGGCGACCGGCGCCGAGCTGAAGGCGCTCGGCGTGAACCTCGACTTCGCGCCCGTGGCCGACGTCAACCTCGACCCCAGGAACCCGGTCATCGGCAAGCGGGCCTTCGGCGACGACCCGGCCCGCGTCGCGCGGATGGTCGCCGCGTCGGTGAAGGGCTTCCACGACGCGGGCGTCGCCGCGACGGCCAAGCACTTCCCCGGCCACGGCGACACGCGCATCGACAGCCACACCGGCCTGCCGCTGATCAAGCACACCAAGGCGCAGTGGGCGACGATGGACGCCCCGCCGTTCAAGGCGGCGATCGGCGCGGACGTCGACGCGATCATGAGCGCCCACATCGTCATGCCCGCGCTCGACCCCTCGGGCGACCCCGCCACCCTGTCCAAGCCGATCCTGACCGGGCTGCTGCGCGACAGGCTGGGCTTCGACGGCGTCGTCTCCACCGACGCGCTCAACATGGCGGGCGTCAGGAAGAAGTACGACGACGGCGAGGTCGCCGTGCGGGCCGTCCTGGCCGGGGCGGACCTGCTGCTCATGCCGCCCGACTTCGCCAAGGCCCACGGCGCGGTCATGGCGGCGGTGAAGTCGGGCCGCATCTCGCGGCAGCGTCTCGACCAGTCGGTGACCAGGCTGCTGGAGCTGCGCCGGAAGCGGGGCTTCCTGGAGCAGGCGCCGGTCGCCTCCGTCGCGGCGGCCGCCGACGTGCTGCGCTCGGCCGAGCACCGCAGGCTGGCCGCCACGATCGTCCGCGCGAGCCGTTAGTCGCGTTCGTGGAGTCCGGCGAACCGGTCAGCGTGGTTCACCAGACTCCTCTGGTGGCTCAGTGGTCGCCCTCGATCGCGTCCCCGATGAACATCGCCGCCAGCAGGGTGAACAGGAACGCCTGCAGGAACATGATGAACAGCTCGAGGGCGGTCACCAGGACCGTCATCACCACGCCGAGGAGACCGACGACCGAGGCCGCCGGGGTGAACTGCTCGAACGGCTCCATTCAGGGGATATAGGCTGCTCCTCATGGTCAAGGGAGTCCTGATCGACTGGGGTGGCGTGCTCACCACGAGCATGTCCGAGGCGGTCGCCGGCTGGATCGCGGCCGACCGCCTCGACGGCGACCACTACCGGGCGGTCATGCGCGAGCTGCTGCTGCAGGAGAGCGTCGTGCACGCCCTCGAGCGCGGCGAGATCAGCGCCGCCGACTTCGAGCGCGACCTCGCGGCCAGGCTCCGCACCATCGACGGCACCTCGCCCGTGGCCGAAGGGCTCCTCTCCCGGATGTTCCTCGGCTTCCAGCGGGTCGACGCGATGTATGACATGCTGCTGCGGGTGCGCGGAGCGGGGATCAAGACCTGCCTGCTGTCCAACTCGTGGGCCAACGAGTACCCGCGCGACGGCTGGGACGAGGTCTTCGACGCGGTCGTCATCTCCGGCGAGATCGGCATGCGCAAGCCCGAGCCGCGCATCTTCGAGCACGCCCTCGACCTCATCGGGCTGCGCGGCCCCGAATGCGTCTTCATCGACGACTTCGAGATCAACATCGTCGCCGCCCGGGAGCTCGGCATCGGCGTCATCCACCACACCACCCCCGACACGACGATCGCCGAGCTGGAGACGCTGCTGCGGCTGCCCCTGCGATGATGGTCCCCCTAACGTCGTGAAAGGTTCCCGATGCGCGTATACCTGCCGAGCACCCTTCCCGCGCTTGCCAGGGCGGCGGCCGAAGGGCAGCTCGGCCCCGCCCCGCTGACCGGCTACGCGGTCACTCCCGCGCTGACCGAGTGGTACGCCTCGGGGGACACCGAAGAGCTGGAGTACGTGGCGCTGACCGACGCCGCCCGCGCCTCCCTGCGCATGCTCGCCGCCGACCGCGCCGACGGCGTGGCCGCCGCCCCCCGCCGGGTCGTCGTGGCGGCCGAGGTTCCCGACGCGACCCTGTCCATGAGCGCCGACCTGGAGGAGCGGGCCAGGGTACGGCTGGCCGAGGCGGTGCCGATGGCCAAGGTGGCCGCCGTGCACGTCGACGACGTCTCCGCCGCCGCCGACATCGAGGCCGCCATCGCCGCCCTGCCCGCCGCCGACGGCGGGGACGACGACGCCTTGTTCGTCGTCGACGGCGCGGAGGCGCACGAGCTCATGTGGTACGCCACCCAGGAAATCCCCGACCTGCTGGCCTGATGCCCGACAATAGGGGCATGACGCAGCACATCGTCTGGGACTGGAACGGCACCCTCTTCCACGACATCGATGCCGTCGTCGGCGCGACGAACGAGGTCTTCAAGCCTTACGGCCTGCCGATGATGACCGCCGACGGATTCCGTTCCGTCTACACGCGACCCATCTGGCTGGCCTACGAGCGGTTGCTGGGCCGCCCGTTGCGCGAGGGCGAGTGGGACGTGCTCGACAAGGGCTTCCACGACAACTACTTCCGGCTCATGACCGCCTGCGGTCTGGCCGCCGACGCCGAGGCGTCGCTGCGGAGCTGGACCGGCACCCAGTCGCTGTGCTCGATGGCGCCGCACGACCACCTGGTGCCGACCGTCACCTCGTTCGGCATCGACATGCACTTCGCCAGGGTCGACGGGCTCACCGGCACCACGGGCGGGGAGAAGGCCGAGCACATGGCCGGCCACATCGCCGCCATCCAGGTCGACCCCGCCGAGGTTCTCGTCATCGGCGACAGCGTCGACGACGGCATGGCGGCCACCCACGTGGGCGCCAGGGCGGTGCTCTACACCGGCGGCATGACGCCCCGCAAGGAGCTGGAGGCGACCGGCTGGCCCGTGGTCGACACCCTGACCGAAGCGCTCAAGCACGCCTGAAACCGGGCCGCTGAGCCGTACCCTGGGCATGGACTTCAGGGAGGCCGCCATCAACCGCCTTGTGCTGTGGAACGTCGATCTCACGCTGGTCGACGTCGCGATCGTCACCAGGGATGCGTACGCCGAGGCGTTCCGGCAGGTCACCGGGCGCCCGCTGGTCAAGCTCGCCCCCGCCATGGGCAGGCCCGACTCCGAGATCGTCTTCGAGACGCTCGCCGTCAACGGCATCGTCGCCAAGGACGACCACCTGCCCAGGTTCCTGGCCGCGCTCGCCGTCGCGTTCGCCGACCGGCGCAAGCGGCTGGCCAAGGAGGGCCGGACGATGCCCGGCGCCAAGGACGCCCTGAAGGCGGTCTCCCGGCTCGACGGGGTCGTCCAGTCGGTGCTGACGGGCACCATCAGGGGCAACGCCGTGCACAAGCTCAAGGCGTTCGGGCTCGACAAGTACGTCGACTTCGACCTCGGCGGCTACGGCGAGGAGGTCTACCCCAAGGCGACGCTGCTCCAGGTCGCCCAGGGCAGGGCGAAGCAGCGCCACGGCACGCCGTTCACCGCGGCGAACACCGTGCTGATCGGCGACTCCACCCGCGACGTGCAGGCGGCGCGGATCGGCGGCGCGGCGATGGTGGCGATCGCGTCGGGACGGTCGACGGCGGCCGAGCTCAGGGAGGCGGGGGCCGACATCGTGCTGCCCGACCTGTCGAACGCGTCGGAGGTCGTGGCCGCGGTGGCGAGCCTGACCTCGCCGGTCGACCGCAAGGCGGGCTGACCCGGGCACCACGCGGGCCGGCCCGGGGAACGGCAAGGCGGGCTGACCCGGGCACCACGCGCGGCCGGCCCGGGGAACGGCAAGGCGGGCTCATCCGGCGGTCGCGGGGACACCCTTGACGCCGTTTTTCACCGCAGTGGCGATTCGGGCGAATCGATCACGCGGTAGAACCACCGAGGCGGCTCCGTGGCCGCCGTCTCCCCTCGACCCACCACATGCCATCGAGGAGGAGATCTGTCATGCGTTCCACCCGCGCCGTCCTGCGCACCATCGTCACCATGGCGGCCGTCGGACTGCTGGGCCTGGCCGTCGCGCCCGCCGCCCATGCCGCCCCCAAGGACCCCGAGCACTGCACCCTGGTGAGCTGCCACGACCTGGCGGAGGCGATCGACAACGAGATCCGCGCGTGGCTCCGTCCGTACCTGCCCCTGCTCCCGCCGGACGAGCCGGGCAGGACGAGCGTGCAGGCCTCGTGGTCGTCGTCCGACGCCCGCGCGGACGCCACGCCGTAGCCGATCCCATGGCATCGGCCGGGCACCGCGGGTACGCACCCCGCAGCGGTGCCCGGCCGATCGTCCTAGCGTACGAATCTCACGTCCGGGTGGTCGGGCGACTCGCCGCGCAGCAGCGGGCGCGTCCGGTGCTTGAGCGACTGGTCGAAGAAGGCGCCCAGGTAGGCGCGCTGGGCGGCGACGCTGCGCGTGGGGTCGACCGTCCCGATGCGCTTGGCGCGGACCTCCGGCACGACGTCCAGCCGCTCGTCGAGCTGCGGCAGGAACGACTGCAGGTCGGTGAAGCTGTAGTGCATGGCCTCCGGCATCGACAGGTCGCGCTTCCAGCCGGAGGACCGCTCCCAGAACGACTTCCACGACGGCGAGGTCAGGTGGCTCCTGCCCTGGCCGTCGCGGGTGCTGCCGGGCGAGCCCATCAGCAGGAACGGGCGGGCGGTGCCCTCGACGGCGGCGCGCGTGGGGGCACGGCCGTCGACGTCAAAGGCGAGCCAGCCGTCCAGGTCGGCGCCGGCGTCGACGCGTCCGTCGGCGACCATCACCTCCGCCGCGGTGTCCCCGCCGAAGGAGTGGCCGAACATGCCCACCCTCGACAGGTCCATCGCCCGCGCGAGGCCGTCCAGGGTAGGCAGCCGGTCCAGGACGAACCGGATGTCGCGCAGCCTGGTCTCCATCCTCGCGCGCAGGCCCTGCGACGGCTTGGCGACCTCCAGCCGGCCGCCGGGGAACTCGACGACGGGCGCCTCGTGGGTGTGGTCCACGGTCACCACGACGTACCCCCTGCTGGCCAGGTCCTCGACGGTGGCGGTCCCGAGCGCGCGCAGCGAGCCCGCGCCGGGGGAGTAGAGCACCACCGGCCACCGGCCCTTCGGCCGCGCGTCCTGGCGGGCGTGGGTGCGGACCGCGGCCCAGTCCACCTGCCCCGGCCGCAGGCCCATGGCCGGGGCGCCCTGGTCGAAGTATCCGGCCGCGCCGGCCCGCAGGTACGGCGCCCGCGGCTCCGCCCCGGGCCCGGCCGGGTACCACACGCTCACCATGAGCTCCCGGTCACGCTCCGCGTCCACCAGGTGGACCTCGCGCACGCCGATCTCGTGCGCTCCCGTGGGGTCGGGAAGCTCGAAGGTCACCTTGGCGGGGGAGGCGGTGTCGGCCCGCGCCGTACCGGCGGGAACGGTCAGCAGGGCGGTGGTGGTGAGCAGGGCGGTCATCGTGTTTCGCATGGCCCCAATCTGGCCGCCGGACCCACGCCGGCACCTCTGCCGTCCGTATCGTCCCGACCCTGACTTTCGTCAGGTCGACCGGGTGCACCTACCCCCACCCCTGCCGGGGGCCTGAGCCCATTCTCGCGCCACGGCCCCGCCTCTACCGTCGAGGAACAGCACGTCACACGCACACCAGGGGGTTGTCGACCATGGGTGAGGTCACCCGCAGGGGATTCATCGGCACCACGGCGGCGGTCGGCGGCGGGGCGGTCACGGCGGCCCTTGGGTCCGTCGCGTCCGCCTCGGCGCTCGATCCCGCCACGTCCGCCATGTCCGCCGCGGCCACGGGCGGGCCGCCGTTAGGACCCGTCGTCGTACGGCCCGGCGACCCGCGCTACGAGGACCTGGCGGTCCGCCGGACGAACCAGCGCTTCACGCCCAGACCCGAACACTTCCACGTCGTGGGCTCGACCGAGCAGGTCGTCAAGGCGGTCGGCGACGCGGTCCGCGCGGGCCGCCGCGTCACCGTCCGCAGCGGCGGGCACTGCTACGAGAACTTCGTCGGCGAGGGCGCGCAGGTCGTGATCGACCTGTGCGAGATGTCCGGCGTCTCCTTCGACGAGCGGCGCGGCGCGTTCGCCATCGAGGCGGGCGCCACGCTGATGCGGACCTACCGCACGCTCTACCTCGGCTGGGGCGTCACCATCCCCGGCGGCCAGTGCGGGGGCGTGGCCGCGGGCGGCCACATCGCGGGCGGCGGCTACGGCCCGCTGTCCAGGCGCGACGGCCTGACCGTCGACTACCTGCACGCCGTGGAGGTCGTGGTGGTCGACCGCGGCGGCAGGGCGCGCGCGGTGGTGGCGACCAGCGACCCCGCCGACCCCAACCACGACCTGTGGTGGGCGCACACCGGCGGCGGCGGGGGCAACTTCGGCGTCGTGACCCGCTACTGGATGCGCGACCCGGGGGCCAGGGGGAACGACCCGAGGCGGCTGCTGCCGCGCCCGCCCGCCGAGGTGCTGTCCGGCGTGGCCATCTGGTCGTGGGACGGCATGACCAAGGAGTCGTTCCGCAGGCTGCTGCGCAACCACGGCGAGTGGCACGAGCGCAACAGCGCGCCCGGTACCCCCGCCGCCTCCCTGTGGGGCTCGCTGCTCATCCCCGGCCGCAAGGCGGGCGCCGACCCCGGCGGGATCATCCTGCCCACGCAGGTCGACGCCGCCGTGCCGGGCGCCGAGAAGCTGCTGCGCGACTACTTCGCGGCCGTCGCCGACGGCGTCACCCCCGGGGTGATCGTCCCGCCGTTCCAGCGGATGCCGTGGTTCCAGGCGGTCCGCACCCTGTCGCTCGGCGAGGCCACCGAGTCGGGCCGGTACAAGGGCAAGTCGGCCTACCTGCGCAGGCGCTTCACCGACGAGCAGGCCGACGTCGCCTACGACCACCTCGGCACCGCGGGCGAGGTCTCCTCGAACGGCATGCTGTGGCTCCTGTCGTACGGCGGGCGGGTCAACACGGTGGACCCGGCGGCGACCGCCACGGCGGAGCGCTCGTCGATCCTCAAGATGATCCACCTGGCGGCATGGGACGAGACCCAGGACGGCGCGGACCACCTGGCGTGGGTGCGTCGGCTCCACCGCGAGACGTTCGAGGCCACGGGAGGCGTGCCGGTGCCCGGAGGCAACTGCGGCGGCGCCTACATCAACTACCCGGACATCGACCATGCCGACCCGGCGTGGAACACCTCGGGCGTGCCCTGGTCGACGCTCTACTACGGGGACAACTACGCCAGGTTGCAGCGGGTGAAGGCGCGCTGGGACCCGCGCGACGTCTTCCACCACGCGCTGTCGGTCCGCCCTCCCGGCGCCTCCTGACCGGTCACGCGGCCCGTCCTGCGAGTGAGGGGGGCGCCCGGCTGGGTCACGCTTCCCCGGCCGTCCCGCGAGCGGGCGGGGCTCCTGACCGGTCACGGCCCCGGCGTCCCGCGAGCGGGCGCCGGGGCGGGTCCGCCGGCGGGTCAGCCGCTTCCGTCCAGGTTCTGCAGGAAGCGGGCGGCCACGGGCGCGGCCACGGCCGCTCCTGCCCCCGCACCCTCGACGATCACCGCGAACGCCAGGTCGCCGTGATACCCCACGAACCACGAGTGCGCGGGCGGCTCCTTGCCCGAGCCGTACTCCGCCGTCCCGGTCTTCCCCGCCGACCCGGCGGGGAACCGTACGGCGTGGGCGGTCCCCTCGGAGACCACCGCCGGCATCAGGTCGCGCAGTGCCCGCACCACCTCGGGCTCCAGCTTGCGCGGCCCGGAGCCGCCCGGAGGCACCAGGTCGGCCGGGACGAGCCGCGGGGGCCGCCAGGTGCCGTTCGCGATGGCGGCGGCGACGGCGGCCATGTTGAGCGGGCTGGCCAGGACCCGGCCCTGGCCGATGGCGGCGGAGGCCAGGTCGGTGTCGTCCTTGGGCTCGGGGTACTCCGCCCGTACGGCCGGCACGCCCGGCATGATCGGCGCGCCGAAGCCGAAGCCGGCCGCCACCTCGCCCAGCCGTCCGCCCTTCAGCGACGAGACCGCCATGGCGCCGAAGGTGGTGTTGCACGAGTGGGCGAAGGCGTTCCTGAACGACAGCGTCCCGTAGTCGTGGAATCCGGCGTTGTGGAAGGGGAAGCCGCCGATGTTCTGCTCGGGCGGGCACTTCACGGTCTTGTCGGGCGCGACGCCGTCGGCGACGAGGGCGGAGGCGGTGACGACCTTGAAGGTGGATCCCGGCGGGTACTTGCCGAGCAGCGCCCGGTTGAAGCCGCCCGGCTTGTTGACCGCGGCGAGGATCTCGCCGGTCGAGGGGCGCAGCGCCACCAGCGAGGCGGGCTTGGCGACGTCGTCGAGCGCTTCGGCGCCGGCCCGGTGGACGCGCAGGTCGATGGTGGTCTTCAGCGGCGTGCCCTCGGTGGCGCCCTTCTCGGCCACCGTCTCGACCCGCCTGCCGTCGCGGTAGAGGTCGAGCCTGGTGGAGGAGCTGCCGGTCAGCCGGTCCTTGTAGGTCTGCTTGAGCCCGTCGACGAGCTGCTGGACCGAGCCGGGCGCGTCCGTGCCGTCGATGCGCCTGCCGTCGGCGGAGCTGATGGCGGCGGTCTCCGGGTCGGAGACCTCCAGCTTGAAGACGGCCCCGCGGCCGAGCTCCGGGTGGACGGTCGTGGGCGACCAGTCGACCTGCCACGTGCCGTCCCATTCGCCGACGTGCAGCCGGCCCTGGTAGGTCCAGTCGACGGCGCCCTTCAGCCGGGCGGTGAAGGGGACGACACGGCCTTCCTCCAGCTCCTTCACGTCCTCGCCCACCTCGAAGGCGGCGGAGGTGATCCGGAGCTCCTTGAAGAAGCTCTGGTAGGTCGTGGTGAAGTCGGGCGGGGGCGCGTGGACGAGGGCCTGCATGGCCGGGTAGTCCCGCCTGGACCAGGCGGCGAGGAACGACTCCGCGGTCTCCTCGGGGGAGCCCGCGGTGCGCGTCACCCAGATCACCCCGCCCCCGACCAGGAGCGGCACCAGGAGCCCCGCGGTGACCAGCGGCCACCGTCTCCTGCGCCTCCGCTCCGATCTGAGGTTGCTGAGTTCGTGCATGCGGGCGAGCAGACCAGACGCCGGACCGTCCTGTCCAATAGGGATATCAGCCCTGTATTCATTCGATTTGCGATATGGTCGCAGGTCGTGGACCTTGTGCGGCACCTCTACTACTTCACGGTCGTCGCCGAAGAACGTCACTTCGGCAACGCCGCGATCCGCCTCGGCATGGCCCAGCCCCCGCTCAGCCAGCGCATCAAGCGACTGGAGGAGGAGCTGGGCGTGCGGTTGTTCGACCGTTCGTCCCGTCATGTCCGGCTCACCGAGGCGGGGCGGCTGCTGCTGCCCGAGGCACGCGAGGTGATCGCCCGCGTCGAGCGCCTGCGCGAGCTCGTCCGGCACGGCGAGGCCCGCACGCTCAAGGTGGCCCTCCCTCCCGACCTGGGAGCGACGGCCATCGCCGCCCTCGTGGCCCGCTTCCGCGAGGAGAACCCGGAGCTCCGGCTGGCCCCCGCCGAGATGTGGACGGCCGACCAGGTGGCCGCGCTGGCCGAGGGCACGATCGACGTCGGCGTGGTGCGCCATCCCGTCACCGCGCCGGGCCTGCGCTTCGGCGAGGTGCTCGTGCAGGCTGCCGGCGTGCTGCTGGCCGAGGCCGACCCGCTGGCCGTCGCCTCCAGCGTGCACCTGCAGGACCTGGCCGACCGGGAGCTGCTGCTGTTCCCGCAGGAAGGCGAGCCCGGCGCCCACGCCGAGACGCTCGCCGACTGCCGCAGGCACGGCTTCGTCCCCGCGGAGGTGCATCATGGGATCGGGCTGGGGCTGGTGCTCGCGGGCTCGGCGGTGGCGTTCGGCCCGCGCGAGGCCGAACGGCTGGCGCCGGAGGGAGTGATCTGGCGGCCGCTGCTGGGCTCGCCGCTGATCTGGCGGGTCTCGACGGCGTGGCGGGCGGGCACGCCCGAGGTGGCGGCTTTCGCGGCGGTGGCCGTACAAGCGCTGAAGGAGAGTGGCGGGATGGCCGAGGAGGGCGTCGCGCCCGCACGGCAGGTCAGGAGGCGTCCGGCGATGGGTTTCCTGGCATGAACATGGAGGAGGTCTTCCGCCGGGCGGGCGTGGCCGGCTGGCTGCACGCGACCGACATCGACGGCGACGCCGAGGTGTCCTACCGCGCCGACGAGCTGGTGCCGATGGCGTCGGTGTTCAAGCTGCCGGTGCTGGTGGAACTGGCCCGGCAGGCCGACACCGGCGTGCTCGACCCGCGCCGGCACGTGACCGTCACCACGCGTACGGCCGGCGACACGGGCGTGGGCGCGATGCTCGACGACGTCACGATGTCGCTGCGCGACCTGGCCTACCTGATGATCGCGGTGAGTGACAACACCTCGGCCGACGCGGTCGTGGCCGGCATCGGGCTGGAGAGCGTCAACGCCATGCTCGACGCGTTCGGGCTCCGGCGGACACGGGTGATCGACGACTGCGCCGCGCTGCTGGCCAAGCTGAAGGAGGACGCCGGCTCCGAGGTGCCGATCGCCGACCCCGAGACGCTCGCCCGGCTGCGGGTGCTCGACCCCGCCGCCACGAACCGGACCACGCCCGAGGAGATCACCAGGCTGCTCGCCATGATCTGGCGCGACGAGGCCGCCTCGCCCGCGCAGTGCGCGTGGATGCGGCGGCTGCTCGGGCTGCAGGTGTGGCCGCACCGGCTGTCGTCGGGCTTCCCGTACGACGACGTGGCGGTCAGCGGCAAGACGGGCACGCTGCCGACGATGCGCGCCGAGGTGGGTGTGGTGGAGTATCCCGACGGCGGCCGTTACGCGGTGGCCGTCTTCACCCGTTCCTTCAGCCCCGCGCTCAACCAGCCGCGCGCCGACGCGGTCATCGGCACGGCCGCGCGTATGGCGGTGGACCACCTGCGCGCGTAGGGGGATGTGTGGGCGGCGATGATGACTTTCCACTCTCGCGACGACAGGATGGGACACATGGTTGCTGAAGGTGCACTGCTGTGGGAGCCGACGCCGTCCGTGGTGGCGAACGCGAGGATCACCCGTTATCTGTCCGGCGTCGGGCGCGCGGACTACGACGACGCATGGCAGTGGTCCGTCGAGAACCCCGAGGAGTTCTGGACGTCGATCTGGGACTACTTCGGCGTGATCGGTGAGCGTGGTGACGGGCCCGTCATGACTGGGACGATGCCCGGCGTCGAATGGTTCACCGGCAGCTCGCTCAATTACGCGGAGAACGCCCTCAGCCGCGAGGACGGCACCGCCGTGATCTTCCACGCGGAGGACGGCACGCGCCGTGTCATCACCATGGCCGAGCTGCGCGAGGAGGTGGCACGGGTCAGGCGGGGCCTGGCCAGGCTGGGTGTCGGCAAGGGCGACAGGGTCGCCGGCTACCTGCCGAACATCCCGGAGGCGCTCGTCGCCTTCCTCGCCACCGCCTCGCTGGGCGCGATCTGGTCGGCCGGATCTCCCGATTTCGGGGTGCCCAGCATCGTGGACCGTTTCACCCAGATCGAGCCCAAGGTGCTGATCGCCGTCGACGGCTACCGGTACGGCGGCAAGTCCTTCGACCGGTCGGCCGCCGTCGGCGAGATCGTGGCCGCGCTGCCGTCCCTGCGCGCGACCGTCTGGATCCCCTACCTCGCCGCGGCACCGGGCGGCCGCCCCCCGCGGCCGGCCGCGCCCGCCGCCGAGCACCCGGCGCCCGCCGCCGCGCTGCCGCAGGGCGAGGTGCTCGGCTGGGAGGGGCTGCGCGCGGAGGAGGGGCCGCTGGAGTTCGAGCGCGTGCCGTTCGGCCACCCGCTGTGGATCCTGTACTCCAGCGGCACGACCGGGCTGCCCAAGCCGATCGTGCACGGGCACGGCGGCGTCGTGCTCGAACACCTCAAGTCGCTCTCCTTCCACCAGGACCTGGGGAAGGGCGATGTGTTCTTCTGGTACACCACCACGGGCTGGATGATGTGGAACTACCTCATCGGCGGCCTCCTGGTCGGATCCACCGTGGTGCTGTACGACGGGGCGCCCACCGACCTGTGGGCGATCGCGGCGGCCGAGAACGTCACGTACTTCGGCACCGGCGCGCCGTACATCGTCTCGTGCATGAAGGGCGACAAGCGGCCCGCGGGCCTGACGGCGCTGAAGGGCATCGGGTCCACCGGATCGCCGCTGCCGCCCGAGGGGTTCGCCTGGCTCACCGAGGTGCTGCCCGGCGTGCCGGTGGGCTCGTTCTCCGGCGGCACCGACGTGTGCACCGGCTTCGTGGGCGCCACGCCGCTGCACCCGATCCGCGCGGGCGTCATCCCCTGCCGGTCGCTGGGCGCGCGGGTGGAGTCGTTCGACCCCGCCGGCGAGCCGGTCATCGGTGAGGTGGGCGAGCTGGTGCTGACCCGGCCCATGCCGTCCATGCCGGTGATGTTCTGGAACGACCCGTCGGGCGAGCGGTACCGCGACAGCTACTTCGACGTCTACCCGGGCGTGTGGCGGCACGGCGACTGGATCAAGATCGACCAGGACGGCAGCTGCGTGATCTACGGGCGGTCCGACTCCACCCTGAACAGGGGCGGCGTGCGGATGGGCACCAGCGAGTTCTACCGGGTGGTCGAACGCTTCCCGGAGATCGCCGACAGCCTGGTCATCGACACGGGACAGCTCGGGCAGGAAGGGCGGCTGCTGCTGTACGTGACGCTGGCCGAGGGCGAGGTGACGCCCGAGCTGGAGGCGCGGCTGAAGGCGGCGCTGCGCGAGGAGCTGTCACCCCGGCACGTCCCCAACGAGATCATCGCGGTGCCCGGCATCCCGCGCACGCTGTCGGGCAAGAAGCTGGAGGTGCCGGTACGGAAGATCCTCCTCGGGACACCCGTCGAGCAGGCCGCCAACCGCGACGCGATGGCCAACCCGGAGGTGCTGCAGCACTTCAAGCCCTGACCGGGCGGGCCGTGGCGCGGTGCCGTTCCCTGAGGCCCGCGGTCAGGCGCGGGCGGCACCGGTCCCGCGGTCAGGCAGGGGCGGCGCCGGTCCCGCGGTCAGGCAGGGGCGGCGCCGGTCCCGCGGTCAGGCAGGGGCGGCGCCGGTCCCGCGGTCAGGCAGGGGCGGCGCCGGTCCCGGGGTCAGGCCGGGGCGGCGCCGAAGAAGGGCAGGCACGGCTCGAGGCCGTGGATCGAGACGTCCCCGGCAGGAGTCCAGTCGGCGCGGGACAGGCGGAACCGGAGCTGCGTGGCCGTCGTCCCCTGCCGGTTGAGGATCGCGATGCCGTCCTCCCGGTAGCCGAGCTTGCGCGTCACCCCCAGCGACGCCGTGTTGTCCTCGTACGCCCCGGTCGTGGCGTACCGCGCGCCCAGCCCCTCGAACGCGAAGTGCAGCGCCGCGCGCCGCATCTCGGTGCCGATGCCCTGCCCCTGGAAGCGCCGCCCGAGCCACGACCCGGTCCCCACCTCGCGGGTGATCGCGAAGTCCGTGGCCGTCACGCCCTGCACGCCGATCACCTCGCCGTCGAGGAAGACGCCGAACTCGCACGCCCACGACTCCGGGGTCCACGCGCCCCACACGCGGAACTGGTACTGGACGGCGGCGCGGGCGCGCTCGGCGGGCGGCGCGTCCGTCCACGGGACGAAGAACGGCATGAACCCCGTCTCGTGGACGCCCTCGGCCGCCCGGTCACCCAGCGCGTCGAGCTCAGCGATGCTCGGCAGGCGCAGCTCCAGCCTGGGTGTGCGGACGGCCAGGTCGAAGATCGGCAGGTGGCGCATGCCGGTCATTATCGCGCCCGGGCCCGATGAAGATCATTTCATTATCGAAGATCGCCGGTCACACCCCTTGGGGCAGGGCGAACAGCCGGCCGGGGTCGTAGGCCGCCTTCACCGCCGCCAGCCTGGCCGCGTTCGCCCCGTAGTAGGCCTGCCGCCACTGCGTGATGTCGGGGTCGATGTAGTTCACGTACGCGTGGTCGCCGAGGTAGGGCCCCATCGCCTCGCGGGTGCCGCGCAGCCACGCCCGGTCCGAGCCCTCGGCGTAGTACTGCACGCTGAACAGCGCCTGCCGGTGGGGGAAGGCGGTCGCGTCGGACCGCACCCTGCCGATCGCCCCGCCCATGGCGTCCAGCAGCACCGAGTGGCCGCCGGGGCGCGCGACGCGTGCCGCCAGCTCCTTGGCCCCCTCGGTGGACAGCTTCGCGTAGCCGAGATGGGAGGTGGCGACGAACGCCTCGCGGGGCATCCGGCGGCACTGCGCGACCGTCTTGCCGGCGCAACCTGCCATGATCATGTTGGCCTGCATGGTGGTGCGTTCCACCACGTACCGGGACGACGGCGTTCCCGCCGTCCTGACCAGGCCGTCGAGCAGCTTCGCGCAGGCCGTCCTGCCGCCCACGTAGAGCCCGGCGACCTGTACGTCGAGGTCGCCGCCCGCGCGGGTGAGGTGGAGGGTCGACCACATGGCGACGGGGGCCGCCGGCGCCCACGACTGCCACGCCTTCACCACCGACACCGCCTTCGACCAGGGCCAGTGCAGGAAGAACACCGTGACGTCCCCGACCGGGTGGGTGCGGAAGGTGAAGGAGACCGCCACGCCGAAGTTGCCGCCCCCGCCGCCCCTGCACGCCCAGAACAGGTCGCTGTGGTTGTTCTCGTCGCAGGTCAGCACCCGCCCGTCCGCCGTCACGATGCGCACCGACTCCAGCGCGTCACAGGTCAGGCCGTACTTCCTGGACACGACGCCGATGCCGCCGCCGAGGGTGAGCCCGGCGATGCCGACCGTCGGGCAGCTGCCGGCGGGGATGCCGACGCCCCTGGCGTGCAGCCCGTCGTAGACGTCGATCAGCTTGGCGCCCGCGCCGACGGTCGCCAGGCCCGAGCGGTAGCTGACGGTGTTCATCCGCGACACGTCGACGACCAGGCCAGGGCCCGTGGACCAGCCCGCGTAGGAGTGGCCGCCGGAGCGGGAGGTGAGCGGGACGCGCTCCCTGCGCGCGAAGGCCAGGCACGCGGCGACGTCGGCCGGCGTGGCGCAGTAGGCGACGCCGCGCGGCCTGACCGTGTCGAAGGTGGGGTTGTAGAGGCGGCGGGCGGCGTCGTAACCGGCCTCGCCCGGCCGTACCAGCCGACCGTCGAGGCTCCTGCCCAGCGCCGTCCAGTCGGGCGCGCTCGCGGCCGGAGCGGCCACGGCGGAGGACGTGCCCAGCGCGCCGAAGGCGGCGGTGCGGAGGAAGCTGCGGCGGTCCATGTGATCTCCCTGTAGTCCTGCTGAACCGAAGGGTGAGACGCACGAAAGGAGCGGCCGGTTGGTCACGTTCCTATCACTGGCCCGGCACCAGCCGGAGGGCGAGAGCAGGACACATCTCCACGGCCCTCCGTGCCTCCCTGCCCATCCACCCTGGCACCTGCCGGAAGGACGGGTAGCCGTGGCCGTCCAGCTCCACGAACTCCGGCAGCAGGTGCGCGCACAGGCCGTGGCCCTGGCAGCGGGTCCAGTCGACGTCGAGCCGGTAGCGCGGCTCCTGCCCGGCCTCCCGCAGCGGCAGCGCGCCCCGGACGAGCCGCCCGCACGAGCCGCGCTCCTCGTGCCGCTCGACGTCGGCGGCGAAGGCCTCCAGGGCCGACAGCACGAACCTCGCGGTCCCGTCGGGGTGGAAGCAGGCGCCCCTGCGCTCCACCGTGCGGACGGCGCGCCGCACCTCGTCGGCCGAACCGGCGCCCTCGGTGAGCGCGCACAGCGCCCGTGCCGCCTCGGGCAGCCCGAGGCGGCACGGGCCGCACTGCCCCGACGACTGCGCGGACAGGTAGGCGGCGACCCTGGCCACCTCGCCGAGCGGGCAGGTCGTCGCGGGCAGCGGCACCACGATGCCGGCCCCCAGCACGCCGCCCGCCAGCCGCATCCCCTCGCGGGAGACCACGGCCGACTGCGCGGCCGGCGCGCTCAGCCACGCCCCGTGGTAGCCGCCGACCAGCACCCCCTCACCTGGGTCGAGCCCGCACTCCTCCAGCACGGTGGCCAGGGGGACGCCGGTCATCACCTCGACGACCGCCTCGCCGCCCACGGTGAGCAGGACGGTGCCCGGCTCGCGCGGCGTGCCCACCTCGGCGTACCCGATCGGGCCCAGCTCGGCCAGGACGGCGAGCTGGGCGAAGGTCTCCGCGTTCGACAGCAGCGTGGGCAGGCCGCCGACGCCCTCCTGCGTCGCCCTGCGCCGCCGCCCGGCGGGGACGGCGTCGAGCCCGTTCACGCCGCGGACGAGCGCGCCGCCCTCCCCGCTGATGAACCGTTCGGGCAGGCCGGCCACGCGCATCCGCCCGCCGTACCGCTCGGCCGCTCCTGACACGGTCGCCGCGCGCCGTTCCTCCATGGCCGCGATCATGGACGCGTGCGCCACCTCCCCCTCGACGGCGGCGACGACCACCTCGCGCGCCCCCAGCGCCTCGGCCGCCAGGAGCGCGCCGTCCAGCACCAGATGCGGGGCGCGGACCAGCAGCATCGCGTCCTTGGCGCTGGCGGGCTCGCCCTCCACGGCGTTGACCAGCACCACCCGCTCGCCGGGCGCCACCGCGCGGAGCTTGCGCGCGAAAGGGAAGGCGGCCCCGCCGCGACCGCGCAGGTCCACTCCCTCGGCCATGGCGATCAGCGCGTCGAGGTCGCGACGTGCCGGCTCGCCGTGCAGCGCCCGGTGCGCGGGCAGGTCGAGCCGCCTGCAGTGGTCGAGGCCCGCGGTGAGCCTGGCGGGCGCCAGCCGCAGCACGCGCGGCACCCGGTGCGGGATCATCCCGCCCTCCTTCGGCGCAGGTCGTCGAGGCTGACCAGCTCGCCCACGACCAGCTCGCCCGCCACCCGCTCGCCCACCCTGGGCTCGGCCACGGCCTCCGGAACGGCAGGCGGCCGGCGCAGCGTCGCCACCGCCCTGACCAGCAGCGCGGACACGACCGCCGCCAGACAGCCGACGTAGGACCACGCCACCCACCCGGCAGGCGTACGGCCCGCGGTCAGCCCGTGCAGGACGGCGACCGGCCAGGCCAGGTAGGCGGCGCCGTGCAGCACCCGCCACAGCCACGGTCGAGGCGTGCGGGCGAACCAGCCGCGTGCCATCCCCGTCGTCGCGGCCAGCGCGAACAGGGCCAGCGCCGCCAGCCCGGTCAGCGAGGACGACTTCAGCGCGGCGTGCGCGAGCAGGAAGCCCATCCCCGCCGCCGCCGCGACCCGGTGGACGAGCTGGGCGCGGACCCGGTTGGGCGGGGTGAGGAAGACGCGCTCGGTGGCGACCAGCCCGAGCGCGACGGTGGCGGTCAGCGTGACGAGGGCGAACACGCCCACGTAGAACTCCAGGAAACCAAGGCCGCCGGCGAGCAGCTGGATCCCGCGCTCGGTGCGGGCCAGCGCGACGGCCGACAGGATCAGCGCCGTCAGCGACGCGGTGGCGCCCAGGCGCAGCCGCCTGGTGTCCAGCCCCGCGTGGCGCGGCTGCTTGCGGTGGAGCATCGATTCCCTCCCAGGAGATGGGTGAGGTGTGCCGCCCGGGAAGTCGTCGACAGACGAGCTAGCAGCGCCTGCCGCGGTTGATGCAGTTCACGGCGAAGGCCATCAGCCGGTCCGGCATGACGTTGGCGAAGTCGGCATGGTCGGTGACCGGGTTGTGCAGCTGCTCGGGAAAGGCGTCAAGGGCGTAGGACGGGCCCTGCGGGACGCTGTAGGCGAGGATCATCCGCAGCTGCGGGATCGCCCTGGCGCCCTGCGGGCAGGCACCGCCCTGACCGGGGAAGACCACGTGGGTCCGGTGGTTGGCGCTGTCGGTGTTCTGCCCGTCCCAGCAGCTCGGGAAGTCCAGCACGCGCAGCACCAGGCTGCCGCGCGGGCACAGCGGGTACCTGGTGGTGACGCGGTCGGTGAAGCCGGCGCACGTCCACGCGGCGCGCGCGTTGGCGCCGCCGTTCGTGGCCGCCTTCGCGTCACCGGTGATCATCCGGAGGAAGCGGGGCATGGCGCTGACCCGGCTCGCCGCGTTGCCGCGGAACTGCATGATCACCTGGCGGGGGCGCAGCACCTGGCCCACGTTGCCGTCCGGGTCGCCGAGGTTGTCGTCGATCTTCCTGTTCCTGAGGACGGGCCAGAAGTAGGTGGACCTGTCGCCGAAGCGGCACGTGGTGCCCGCCGCGGCCAGCGACTGGTCGGTGGAGAAGGCGTCGGTGGACAGGTTGCCCACGTAGTCGTGCAGGTGGTGGGCGCCGTTGGAGACGCCGGGCGCGACGATGAAGTTGTCGGGGTTGTTGTGACGGTTGCCGTTCGTGCCGCACTGGGAGACGAACGTGCCGCGCGAACCGGACCTGGGGCCCGCCAGGATGTCGCCGCCCGGCGGCACGGCGCGGATGTCGACGAAGTCGGTCACGAACGGGCCGAGGTCGGCGCAGTCGTCGCCGCCCTGCGACGCGGTGGGGGAGGGTGCGGGGCGGGAGCGAAGCTGGTCCTGGCCCTGCCGGTTCTGTTCGGGGTGTCCGGCGGGGTCGCAGTGGTCGGCGAAGGCGGGAAGGGCGGGGATGACGGCCGCGGACACCATGCCGCCGGCCACCAGGGCCAGCGACGACATGGCCGCGGCCAGCCGTCTGGATGCGATCACTGGTTCTCTCTCCTTGAATCGGCCGCCGCCATGGCGACGGGAGCGGGCGAAGGCGTCGGAGGTTCGGGCAGCGCCTCGTAGTCGACGAGCCCCGTGCTCTCCAGCAACGTCATGTGCTTGAGCACGAACGCGTTGGCCGTCGTGGCGAACTTCCTGATCTCGTCGTTCCTGGTGCCGGCCCGGACCAGGGCGATCACGCTGAAGACCTTGCCGTGGGCGGCCCGCAGCAGGTTCGCGAAGTCCTTGTCGTAGGCGGCGCCGCTCTCGGCGGACAGCTGGGCCATCCAGCGCTGCTGGTCGGGTGTGGGCTGGCTGGGCAGCACCACGCCGAGGCGGGAGGCCACCGCGATGACCTCCTTGTCGAGCTTCAGATGGTCCTCGACGAGGTGCTTGCCGACGTCTTTCACCCGCCGGCTGAGCGCCCGTTGCTGGGCCTGCTGCCCTGTGGGGATCTCCCACAGTCCCGCCTGCCGTACCTTGATCAGCAGATCCTGGTCGGAGGTGGTCGGCGCCACCGGCGAGGTGAGGGCGGCGGGCCCCGGCACGACCAGCAGCACCGTGACCGCGGCCGCCACGGCGAAGCCGCCCAGCAGGAGCAGCTCGCCGGCGGCGGGCATGCGGCGTAGAAGCCTGTGCATGGTCGGAGGTACGCGCTTCCGACCGCCGGAGTTCACGGCAAGTGACGAGATAGTCAGAAATGACTGGAGTTATCGGAGTGGCTACCGAGGCGATAACGAAGGTGTAAAGATGTGCCCCGTGCTAGGTCACCTCGACGACATGGAGCACCGAATACAGGCGCTCTATGAGCAGTTCGGCGGGCCTTTGCTCCGCCACGTGCGCAAGACCACAGGAAACGACCTGCAGTGGGCCGAGGACGTCGTGCAGGAGACGATGGTCAGGGCCTGGCGTCATTCCGACCGGCTGCAGTGGGAGCCCGGTCTTGTCTGGGCGTGGCTGCTCACCGTGGCCCGCCGCATCGTGATCGACGGAAGGCGCCGGAGAAGCGCCCGGCCGCCCGAGGTCGAACCGCCCGAGGCGGACACCGTCGCCGTCTCCGACGGCTGCGATCGGGCGCTGTCGGCGATCGTGGTCGCCGACGCGCTGCGCGGCCTGTCGCGAGAACACCGTGAGGTCATCGAGCAGACTTATCTCAGGGATCGTACGATTAGTGAGGCGGCGGAGATTCTGGGGATCCCGCCGGGCACGGTCAAGTCCAGGCTCTATTACGGGATCAGGGCTCTGCGGGGGCTGCTGCGGGACAAGGGGGTTGCCGGCTGATGCATCCAGAGGTGGCGGCGTACGTGCTCGGAGTCCTTGACGAGGCGGACCTTCCGTCGTTCGAGCGCCACCTCGACTCGTGCGTGCGTTGTCAGGCCGAGCTGCGGGAGCTGCAGGAGGTTCCCGATCTGCTCGACAGTCTCAAGCTCCAGGCCACGGCGTCAGAGGACGACGACCCCCCGATACCGATGTCACGTTGACGTCTGTGGGCTTTTCGGGTGATATCGGGTACGTCCGGTCAACGAGGACCGGGCTTGTGGGGGAGGTGCCCGGTGGTGGGGACAGGAGCGATGCCTCCTGACCGGAGTTTCGGCGAGGAGGGCGCACGCCTGTCCTACGGCGGCTACCTCCGGCTCCCCAGCCTGCTCGAGCAGCAGCAACCCCAGTCGTCCGTGCCTGACGAGCTGCTGTTCATCACCGTCCACCAGGTCTACGAGCTGTGGTTCAAGCTGCTGCTCCACGAGCTGGAGGGCGCCAGGACGGCGATGACGGCGGGTGAGCTCTGGCATGCCAGACATCTGTTCAAGCGGGTTCACGCCGTCGAGCGTGTCCTCGTCGAGCAGGTGGAGGTCCTGGAGACGATGACCCCCCAGGACTTCCTCGAGTTCCGCTCGAAGCTGGCACCGGCCAGCGGCTTCCAGTCGGTCCAGTTCCGCGAGCTGGAGTTCCTGTCGGGAGTCAAGGATCCCCGGTTCCTCGAGCGGGTACGCGCCGGCGACGGCGAACTCGCCAGGCTGCGCAGGCGGCTGGAGGAGCCCACCCTGTGGGATGCTTATCTCACCGCCCTCTCCCAGCGCGGCCTCCCGGTCTCCGACGAGGAGGTCATGGCCTCGTTGCTGGTCGTGGCGAGGGACCGCCGGTCGTACGACGACCTGTGGCAACTGGCCGAGGATCTGCTCACCCATGACGAGACGTGCGCGCTGTGGCGCATGCGTCACGTCCAGATGGTCGAACGGCAGATCGGCACCAAGTCGGGCACTGGCGGCTCGACAGGCGCGCCGTACCTGCGGGAACGTACGCGCTTGCACTATTTTCCCCTGCTTTGGGAACTAAGAGGCTGGTTGTGACCAGCATCCGATATGGCGAACCCTCACAAAGGAGTGAGAGCGAAATGCCGCTCGACGAGGCCAAGGACGAGCTGCTCCAGAACGCCGCGCAGATCTGCGCGGCGGGCAGCGGAGACCACGGGAGCCCCGAGGAGGCTCTGGCCTACCTGCGCGTGTACTACCGGCACGTGGCGGCCGAGGACCTTCTCGACCGTGATCCTGTCGACATCTACGGCCCGGCGATGTCGCACCGGCAGCTTGCCGAGGTGCGACCGCAGGGCAGGGCGCTGGTGAGGGCCTACACGCCCTCCGTCGAGGAGAACGGGTGGGACCCCGGCCACTCCGTCGTCGAGGTGGTCACCGACGACATGCCGTTCCTCGTCGACTCGGTCACCATGGAGCTCGACCGGCACGACATCGGCGTCCACCTGGTGGTCCACCCGCAGCTGCGGGTCCGCCGCGACATGACCGGCCGCATCCTCACCCAGGAGCAGGAAGCCGTCACCGGCATGATGCTGGTCGAGTCGTGGATGCACATCGAGATCGACCGGCAGGCCGACCCCGCGGTGCTCAAGTCGCTCGAGACCGAGCTCCAGCGCGTGCTGTCCGACGTACGGCACGCCGTCGAGGACTTCCGCAAGATGCGGTCGGTCGCCGTGCAGACGGCCGAGGACCTGTCGATGAACCCGCCGCCGCTGGAGCCCGCGGAGGTCGAGGACAGCATCGACCTGCTGCGCTGGCTCGCCGACGGGCACTTCACCTTCCTGGGCTACCGCGAGTACCGGCTGGAGGCGTCCGAGCAGGGCGACGCGCTGCGCGCGGTGCCCGGCGCCGCCCTCGGTATCCTGCGCGACGACAAGCCCGGCTCCCAGAGCTTCTCCGCCCTGCCGCCCGAGGTGCGCGCCAAGGCCCGCGAGAAGCAGCTGATGATCATCACGAAGGCCAACTCCCGTGCCACCGTGCACCGGCCCGCCTACCTCGACTACGTCGGGGTCAAGGTCTTCTCGCCCGAGGGCGAGGTGATCGGCGAGCGCCGCTTCCTCGGCCTGTTCACCCACGTGGCCTACAACGAGTCGATCTCCAGGATCCCGGTCCTGCGGCGCAAGCTCGCCGAGGTGCTCGACAAGGCGGGGCTGACCCCCGAGAGCCACGACGGCAAGGACCTCATCGAGATCCTCGAGACCTATCCGCGCGACGAGCTGTTCCAGACGCCGGTGGACGAGCTGCTGCCGATCGCGCTCGGCGTGCTACGCCTGCGCGAGCGCAAGCAGGTCAAGCTGTTCATGCGGCGCGACGACTACGGCCGCTACATCTCGTGCATGGTCTTCCTGCCGCGTGACCGTTACACCACCAAGGTCAGGCTGCGGATGCAGGACGTCCTGCTCAAGGCGCTGGGCGGTTCGTCCCTCGACTACAGCGCCATGATCGGCGAGTCCGCGCTGGCCCGGCTGCACGTCGTCGTCCGCGGCGAGCGCGGCACGCCGCTGCCGCACTCCGGCGTGGACCTGGAGGAGCTGGAGTCCAGGCTCGCCGCGATCACCAGGTCCTGGGAGGACGACCTCGCCGCGGCCATCGGCGAGATGACCTCGGAGGAGGAGGCGCCGCGGCTCGTCAGGCGCTACCACGCCGCCTTCCCCGAGGGCTACAAGGCCGACTTCCCGCCGAAGATGGCCGTGGCCGACCTGCGCCGCCTGGAGGAACTGGCCGGCAAGCCCGACGACGAGATCGGCCTCAACCTGTACGAGCCCTTCGACGCGGGCGAGGGCGAGCGGCGGCTGAAGATCTACAAGCTCGGCGCGCCGATCTCCCTGTCCCACATGCTGCCGTTCATCCAGCGGCTCGGCGTCGAGGTGGTCGACGAGCGGCCGTACGAGATCGACCGCGACACCGACCCCGCCACCAAGAACGCCTGGATCTACGACTTCGGGCTGCGCTACACGCCGTCCCCGGACGTCGACCGCAACGACTTCAAGCGGCTGTTCCAGGACGCCCTGCGCGCGCTGTGGACCGGCGCCGTGCAGGCCGACAACTTCAACGCCCTCGTCCTGGCCGGCGGCCTGACCTGGGAGCAGGTGGAGATCCTGCGGGTCTACGCCAAGTACCTGCGCCAGGCAGGCAGCACCTTCAGCCAGCGCTACATGGAGCGCGTGCTGGTCAACAACGTACGGCTGGCGCGGCTGCTGGTGCGGCTGTTCGAGGCCAGGCTCGACCCCAAGCGCTCCGACGACGTGCGGGCCGACCTCAGCGCGGCGCTGGACGAGGAGATCCTGGGCGCGCTCGACGAGGTCGCCTCGCTCGACGAGGACCGGATCCTGCGGGCCTACCTGGAGATGATCCAGGCGACGCTGCGGACCAACTACTACCAGCGCACGCCCGACGGGCAGCGCAAGCCGTACATCTCGCTGAAGGTCGACCCGCAGGCGATCAGCGTGCTGCCGTTGCCGCGCCCGCGCTACGAGATCTTCGTCTACTCGCCGCGTGTCGAGGGCGTCCACCTGCGCTTCGGCAAGGTCGCCCGCGGCGGCCTGCGCTGGTCCGACCGCATGGAGGACTTCCGCACCGAGATCCTCGGCCTGGTCAAGGCGCAGATGGTCAAGAACACCGTCATCGTGCCCACGGGCTCGAAGGGCGGCTTCGTCGTCAAGCGCCCGCCGGCCTCCGGCAAGCGCGAAGAGGTCATGGCCGAGGGCATCGCCTGCTACCGGATGTTCATCTCCGGCCTGCTCGACCTCACCGACAACCTGGTCGACGGCAAGGTCGTGCCGCCCGCCGACGTCGTACGGCACGACGGCGACGACCCCTACCTGGTCGTCGCGGCGGACAAGGGCACGGCGACGTTCTCCGACATCGCCAACAGCGTCTCGGCCGAGTACGGGTTCTGGCTGGGCGACGCCTTCGCCTCCGGCGGCTCCATCGGCTACGACCACAAGGCCATGGGCATCACCGCGCGTGGCGCGTGGGAGTCGGTGAAGTACCACTTCAGCACCACCGGCGTCGACATCCAGAGCACCGACTTCACCGTGGCCGGCATCGGCGACATGTCGGGCGACGTGTTCGGCAACGGCATGCTGCTCTCGCAGCACATCCGCCTCGTGGCCGCCTTCGACCACCGCCACATCTTCGTCGACCCCGACCCGGACGCCGCCCGTTCCTTCGCCGAGCGGCAGCGCCTGTTCGAGCTGCCGCGCAGCTCGTGGGCCGACTACGACCCCGAGCTGATCGCGGCCGGCGGCGGGGTCTTCCCGCGTACCGCCAAGTCGATCCAGATCACCCCGCAGATGCGGGACGCGCTGGACATCCCGTCCGACGCGATCTCCATGACGCCGAACGACCTCATCAGCGCGATCCTGCGGGCCCCCGTCGACCTGCTGTGGAACGGCGGGATCGGCACCTACGTCAAGGCGTCGTCCGAGTCGAACGCCGACGTCGGCGACAAGGCCAACGACTCGCTGCGCGTCAACGCGAACGACCTGCGCTGCAAGGTGATCGGCGAGGGCGGCAACCTGGGCTTCACCCAGCTCGGCCGCATCGAGTTCGCCCTGAACGGCGGGCTGGTCAACACCGACTTCATCGACAACTCGGCGGGCGTCGACACCTCCGACCACGAGGTCAACATCAAGATCCTGCTCGACCAGGTGGTGCGCGACGGCGAGCTCACCGACAAGCAGCGCAACCAGGTCTTCACCTCGATGACCGAGGAGGTCGCGGGCCTCGTCCTGCGTGACAACTACGCGCAGAACGTCGTCCTCGCCGCCGCCCGCGCCCAGGCGCCGGAGATGCTCCACATCCACGCCCGCTACCTGCGCCGCCTGGAGCGCGACGGGCTGGTCAACAGGGAGCTGGAGTTCCTGCCGTCGGACAAGACGCTCGCCGAGCGCCGCCAGCAGGGCATCGGGCTCACCGCGCCCGAGTTCTCCGTCCTGCTCGCCTACACCAAGCTGGTCGCCGACGCCGAGCTGCTCGGCACCGACCTGCCCGACGACCCGTACCTGGCCTCGTGGCTGGTGTCGTACTTCCCGTCCGCCCTGCGCGAGCGCTTCCGCAGCTACATGGACGCCCATCCGCTGCGCCGCGAGATCATCACCACCTGCGTGGTGAACGAGCTCGTCAACTCGGCCGGCACCACGTTCATGTTCCGCTTCGGTGAGGAGACCGGCGCCTCCACCCAGGACATCGTCCGCGCCTACCTGGTGACCAGGGAGGTCTTCGACCTGGCCAGCTTCCAGCGCGGCGTCGAGGCGCTGGACAACAGGGTCGACACCCGTACCCAGCTGGCCATGCTTCTGGAGGCGCGCAAGCTCGCCGAGCGCGGCACCCGCTGGCTGCTCAGCAACCGGCGTCCGCCGCTCGACCTGGCGGCCTCGGTGAACTTCTTCGTCAAGGGCGTCGACGGCCTGCTCACCCACCTGCCGAAGCTCCTGACCGGGCCCGACCTGCTGGCCTACGAGGAGCGCCGCGACAGCTTCGTGGCCCGCGGCGTCCCGCTGGAGCTGGCCGAGAGGGTGGCGGCCATGGTGCCGGCCTACTCCACCTTCGATCTGGTCGAGATCTCCTCGCTGACGGGCCGCCCCGTCAACGAGGTCGCCGAGGTCTACTTCGACCTGGCCGACCGGCTCCAGCTGGCCCGCCTGCGCGAGCGCGTCATCGCACTGCCCCGGGACAACCGGTGGAACTCGATGGCCCGCTCGGCGCTGCGCGACGACCTGTACGCCGCGCACGCCTCCCTCACCCACGACGTCCTGGCGCACAGCACGCCGGGATCGTCGCCCGAGGAGCGGCTGGCCGCCTGGACCGAGGTGAACTCGGCGGCGGTCTCCCGGGCCAAGCAGACGCTGTCCGAGATCTGGGAGAGCGACAACTTCGACCTGGCGACGCTGTCGGTGGCGCTGCGAGCGGTCCGCACGCTGGTGGCCACGAGCAGCCTGCCGCCGCACGCCGAGCCGGAGTCCTGACGGGCTGCGGTCATGTGCCCGGGGCGCGTACCCGCGTCCCGGGCTGCTGCCGGCCGGGCCGTACGGGGTCGGGGACGTGTCCGGTCGGCGCTGTGGTCAGGGGTGCGCCGGGGGCCGACGTTCGGCCCTCAGCTCGGCCAGCACGCGGGCCAGCTCGTCGCGCTCCCGCGTGACCTCGATGAGCCTGAGCTGCAGGTCGAGGATGAGGCGTATGGCCGGCAGCGTCATCCCCTGGTCCATCATCACCACGACCTGCTGGATGCGGCCGATCTCATGGCGGCTGTAGCGGCGTTGCCCGCCGGCCGAGCGCTGGGGCGAGACCACCTGGTGGTCGTCGATGCGGCGCAGGAACGCCTGTTGCACCTGGAGCATCGAGGCGACCTGACCCACCGTGAACAGCGCCGCGTGCTCGTCGTCGAAGGGCAGGTTCATGGTCGTTCCTCCTGGTGCCGACTGGCCGCGGGCAAAGACGGGCGGCCCCGCCGCGGTGCCGTTCACCGCGACGGGGCCGCGCCCGCTCCGTCCCGTGTGTCAGCTCTTGATCGCTTTGTAGGTGTCGCCAGTCTGCTGGACGGCGACCTTGCGCGGCTTGGCGCGCTCGAGCACCGGGATCCGGACGGCCAGCACGCCGTTGTTGTAGGCGGCTTCGACGGTCTCGGCGTCGAGGTGCTCCGACAGGTAGACGCGCCGGGTGAAGGTGCCCATCACCCGCTCGCGGACGAAGACGCGCTCGTCCTCACCGAACTCCTCCTCGCGTCGCGCGGTCACCGTCAGGACGCCGCGGTCGACGGTGACCTCGATGGAGTCGGGATCGATGCCGGGCAGGTCGAACCGCAGCACCACATCGTCGGCGCGGCGGATCCCGTCCATCGGCATGATCGCACCACTGCCCTGGGCGGTCTGGCGGGTCAGGCGGTCGAACTGGCGCTCGAACTCCTGCACGAACGGGTCGATCGACGTGAGCAGCATCGTGTCCACCTCCGAAGATCGCCGGGGCCTCCTGGTCACCCGGGATGCCTGTCCTCCAAGAGGAAACCTACAACTCTGATTGTAGCCTTTCTCCACGTGCCGTTGTCAATAATGGGGCGTTCGGCCGCCGTCGAAAAGGACATGAGCGCGACCGGGCGCCCCGATAGCCTGGCGGGCGTGGACCACACTCTCGTGACCGATCGCCTCATCCTGACCCCGGTGCGCCCCCAGGAGCACGCGGAGCTGCTCGTCCACTGGACCGACCCGGACGTGCGGCGGTTCCTGTTCGACGGGGCCGTCCTGTCCCCGGCCGAGGTCACCGAGGTCATCGAGGAGAGCGTCCGCGGCTTCGCCACCGACGGGTACGGCCTGTGGCTGGTGCGGGAGAAGGGCGGGACCGATCTGGTGGGTACGGCAGGGCTCCGGCCGCTGGAGGACCTCGGCCCCGAGATCGTCTACAGCCTGGCGCCCGGCGCCTGGGGCAAGGGTTACGCCACCGAGGCGGCCCGCGCCGTCGTCGAGCACGCGCTCGGCGACCTCGGCCTTCCCGAGGTGCTGGCGGAGATCGACGAGGGCAACGCCGCCTCCGTCGCGGTCGTCGAACGGCTCGGCATGACCGCCTTCGAGTCGGTGCCCGGCCTGCTCGGCCCGATGACGCGCTACCGCAGGACCCCCTGACCCGCGCCCATCCCCGGAGTCGAATACGGGTTTGCCGGTGTCCGGCTCACCGTGCTGTCATGACAGGCTGTGACAGCGCTTCGCGCCCTCGTGCGCCCCGACGACTACCCGCTCTCTTCCCGCTACGACCCCGCATGGCTGGTCGGCCTGGACATGGGCCCCAACCCGCTGTGGCTGCTCGAGGACCTGTCCCGCGACCTCGACCTCAAGCCCGGCATGCGGGTCCTGGACCTCGGGTCGGGGATGGGCGCGACCTCGGTGTTCCTCGCCCGCGAGTTCGGCGTGGACGTCGTGGCCGCCGACCTGTGGATCGCCCCGGAGAAGGCCGAGGCCGTCTTCGCCGAGGCGGGCGTGGCCGGCCAGGTGAATGCGGTCGGGGCGGAGGCGCACGCGCTGCCGTTCGAGAAGGAGTCCTTCGACGCGGTCGTGAGCATCGACGCCTACGAGTACTTCGGCACCGCCGACAGCTACCTGGCCTACATCACCCGCTTCCTCAAACCCGGCGGCCGGCTGGGGATCGCCACCCCCGGCATGACCCGCGAGGTCCGAGACATGGGCGCCATCCCGCCGCACATCAAGGAGCTGGTCGGATGGGAGGCCATCGCCTGGCACACCGCCGAGTGGTGGCGCTTCCAGTGGGAGATCACCGAGCTGGTCACCGTGACCTCGGCGCGCCTGCAGCCCGGCGGCTGGCACGACTGGCTGCTGTGGACACGCGCCTGCCTGGAGCACGGCGCCACCGACAGGGACGCCGCGGAGCGGACCATCGCGATGCTGGAGGCCGACCAGGGCAGGTATCTGTCCTTCGCCCTGGTGACGGCGGTCGTCACCCGTTGACCGTGGCGACGGCGCGGACGAGCTCAGCTGCCGGTGGCCCGCGTGATCGCGCCGTCGTAGCCCACCACCGTGGCCGCGGCGGCGCGCGGCACCACGGCGACGTACTGCTGCGTCTCGTAGATCTTCAGGGTCTGCCGGTAGGAGCCGGTCAGCGCCCACCGTCCCGAAGGCGGGACGGGCAGGTACGGGCTGACGAACAGCATGTTGTTCATCGACGTCGTGCGTAGCAGGGAGTACTGGACCAGCGCGCCGCCGTCGGCGGTCCGCAGCGCGTAGACGGGGTACTCGGCCGCGCTGAAGATCGAGTCGTAGCGGAACCCGTCGGTCTTGGCCGTCCTCCGGTTGTCGGCGATCGCCGTCGCGGTCTCGGTCGTGTAGGGGCCGGGCGCGACGAGGTTGGCGGCGATGCCCGCCGGGCCGCGTTCGGCGATGGTGGCGTGGAGCGGGGCGACGTATCGCGGGCTGATCTGGACGCTCTGGTCGTCGAGACCGACGACCTCGGCGTAGCCGGCCGCGTCGCGCTTGACCTCGGGCAGCTTCTGCCCGGGGAACAGCAGCGACAGCGAGCTCAGCCGCCAGTCGGTGCCCTTGGCGAAGGTGAGCACGGCGGTCTGGTCACCGCGCGGGACGACGGCGGTGAACCACAACGGCTCGTCGGGACGCAGCCGGGGCACGAGGAAGGACGGCGTGCCCCAGGTGTAGCGGACCGGACTGTCGCGGGTGGAGGCGTACTCGGCGTTGACCAGATCGGTGCGGCCGTCGCGGGTGATCTCCCTGGCCAGACGCCTGTCGCCGGCGGCGCGCAGCAGGCTGTCGGTGAGGACGTACTCGTTGAAGGCGTTGGCCGCCTCGCTCAGCGACACGCCGGGAGCGGTGGTGGGAACGGCGCTGACGGACGAGGTGGCCGCCACCGGCGAGGGCTCGGGAGCGGCAGAGCCGGAACAGCCCGTCACCGCGGCCAGCAGGCCGACGGCGAGAGCCGGCCATCCCCGCCACCCGTATGCACGCACCTGGCCATGTTATGGGGTGCGCACAGGTCGCGTACCCTTGGTAGACGTGGCAGACATCGATCCGGCAGAAGAGATCAACGCGCTCGCGGGCACGCTGCGGAGCATTCAGGACGTTCTCGACCTCGACTCCATGCGCAAGCAGATCGAGGAGCTGGAGCAGCAGGTCGCCGCGCCCGATCTGTGGGACGACCCTGAGCAGGCGCAGAAGGTCACCAGCAAGCTGTCCCACCTGCAGGGCGAGCTCAACCGCGTCGAGGCGCTCGGCCGCAGGATCGACGACCTGAGCGTCCTGTTCGAGCTGGCCGCCGAGGAGGACGACGCCGACACCAGGGCCGAGGCCGACAAGGAGCTGGCCGCGCTGCGCTCCGACATCGGCGCGATGGAGGTCCGCACGCTGCTGTCGGGCGAGTACGACGCGCGTGAGGCGCTCGTGACCATCAACTCGCAGGCGGGCGGCGTCGACGCGGCCGACTGGGCGGAGATGCTGCTGCGCATGTACCTGCGCTGGGCCGAGCGCAAGGGCTACGCCACGGAGGTCTACGACACCTCCTACGCCGAGGAGGCGGGCATCAAGTCGGCGACGTTCACCGTCAAGTCGCCCTACGCCTACGGCACGCTGCGCGGCGAGCACGGCACCCACCGCCTGGTCCGCATCAGCCCCTTCGACAACCAGGGCCGCCGCCAGACCTCGTTCGCCGGCGTCGACATCGTGCCCGTCGTCGAGCAGACCGACCACATCGAGATCAACGAGGACGACCTGCGCGTCGACGTCTACCGCTCCAGCGGTCCCGGCGGCCAGGGCGTCAACACCACCGACTCCGCGGTGCGCATCACCCACATCCCGACGGGGATCGTGGTCTCCTGCCAGAACGAGCGCTCCCAGTTGCAGAACCGCGCCTCGGCGATGAACGTGCTGCAGGCCAAGCTGCTCGAGCGCAAGCGGCAGGAGGAGGCGGAGAAGATGTCGGAGCTGCGCGGCGCCTCGACGACGTCGTGGGGCACCCAGATCCGCAACTACGTGCTGCACCCGTACCAGATCGTGAAGGACCTGCGCACGGGTCACGAGGCGGGCAACCCGTCGGCGGTGCTCGACGGCGACCTCGACGACTTCATCGAGAGCGAGATCCGCTGGATGCGCCGCCAGGAGACCGCGGAAGCCTAGCCGCCCGCGTTCCCGTGGCTGCGTCTTCACGGCACGCACGGGAGGGCGCCCCCGTGGTCACCGGCAGGCGCCCGTCCAAGGGACGCTCCTCGAGCGGCGCCCCATCCCGCCGTCACGGCGCCCCCCAACAGGTGTCGATCCTCACGGGCGTCGATCCTCACGCGCGTCACTTCACGTCCGTCGATCCACACGCGTGTCTGCTCACGTCCGTCGATTCCCACGCGTGTCTGCTCACGGGCGTCGATTCCCACGCGTGTCTGCTCACGGGCGTCGATTCCCACGCGTGTCTGCTCACGGGCGTCGATCCCCACGCGTGTCGCCTCACATTCGTCGCCACGTGGGCCGAACTCAGGCGCGCGACTCGCTCGGACGGGGGCGCGTGGCGAGGGACGCGGCGCCTGCCTTCGTCCCGCCCAGCCGCCTCGGAGCCGTGCGGGCGCGAGTGCATGGGTGGCGGGTGCGTGGCGGTGGCGTACGGGCCCGGCGGCTCGCGGGCCGGCGCTGTGCCGGCACGGTCGCGGTGAGGCCCGGTAGAGCCGTCTCAGGCGTGGCGAAGGGGTCGTGCGAAGCGTGGCGAAGGGGTCGTGCGGAAGCCTGGCGCGTCCGCGCATGCGTCGGGCGGTGCCGCGTGCCGGGGCGGCCTGCCGTACCGGAGGGTCAGCCGACCACGTGCTGGAGCGCGAGCGCGAGGAACAACAGGGTCAGCAGGGCGATGAGGATCAGCATCGGAGAGATCCCGTGCTGGTGCATGCGCTCACGATTGGCGCGGCACAGCGCGCAGCGTCCCTCGATGACGGGGTGCGCGCACTGGGCGCAGACGAGGTGTTCGCAACTCATGTCACCATCCACTGTAGACGGTTCTCAGGCAACGAAATCGTTTTGTTTCCGTTATGGACGTTCCATGCCAGTCTTCCCCCTAGACTGTCCTGCAGCCAAGCGGAACGTCGATCATCAGTAAAGACGGGCGTCCCCGCTGGCGGGCGGCAGGAAGTGGGTATGTGCCACCCTCGCTTCCGTCCCGACCCCTAGACTGGCACGTCGTGATGCGCTCGTGATCCATTTCGAAAATGTGACCAAGGTCTACGCGAACCAGAACAGGCCCGCTCTCGACCACGTGTCTGTAGACGTGGACAAGGGCGAGTTCGTGTTCCTCGTCGGTCCCTCGGGATCCGGGAAGTCCACCTTCCTGCGGCTGATCCTCAAGGAGGAGAAGCCCAACTCCGGTGCCATCCATGTCGCCGGGAAGGATCTCGCGAGGCTGTCCAACTTCAAGGTGCCGCACCTGCGCCGCCGTATCGGCTGCGTCTTTCAGGACTTCCGGCTGCTCCCGAACAAGAACGTCTACGAGAACGTGGCGTTCGCGCTCGAGGTCATCGGCAAGCCGCGGCGGTTCATCCGCAAGGTGGTGCCCGAGGTGATCGAGCTGGTCGGTCTGGAGGGCAAGGCGCACCGCATGCCCGACGAGCTGTCCGGTGGCGAGCAGCAGCGGGTCGCGATGGCTCGCGCGTTCGTCAACCGGCCCATGATCCTGCTCGCCGACGAGCCGACGGGCAACATCGACCCCGCCACGAGCATCGGCATCATGAAGGTGCTCGACCGGATCAACAGGACCGGCACTACTGTCGTCATGGCGACGCACGACGCCGCCATCGTCGACTCCATGCGGAAGCGGGTCGTGGAGCTGGAGGACGGCAAGATCGTCCGCGACCAGTCGCGTGGCGTCTACGGCCAGGCGTACTGACAGGAGTTATAGGCAGAACATGCGGGCGAACTTCATCCTCTCCGAGGTCTGGATCGGCCTCCGTCGCAACCTGACCATGACAATCGCGGTGATCGTCACCGTGGCTGTCGCCATGGCGCTGCTAGGCGTCGGGTTGATGATCAGCGCGCAGGTCTCCCTGATGAAGGACTACTGGTTCGACAAGGTCGAGATCTCGGTCTACCTGTGCAAGAAGGACTCTCCCTTCCCCAACTGCAAGGCGTCGCCGAAGGGTGTCAGCGCGGCCGAGCGTGAGCAGTTGCAGCAGCAACTGAAGGCGCTGCCCGACGTGCAGGAGGTCACCTACGAGACCCAGAAGATGGCCTTCGACAACTTCAAGCGGACCCAGTCGGCCTCGTCGATCCTGGCGCAGGTCGTCGACGTCAACGACATGCCCGAGTCGCTGCGGGTCAAGCTGAAGGATCCCGAGAAGTACCAGCCGGTGATCGCCGCCGCGCAGGGGATGAAGGGCATCTCGACGGTCGTCGACCAGCGGGCCCAGCTCGAGAGCTTCTTCGGGATGCTCGAGAAGCTCCGCTACGCCGCGCTGGCGGTGGCGCTGATCCTGGTGCTCGCGGCGATCCTGCTGATCGGCAACACGGTGCGGCTGTCGGCGTTCAACCGGCGCAGGGAGACGGGCATCATGCGGCTGGTCGGCGCCTCCAACATCTACATCCAGCTGCCGTTCGTGATGGAAGGCATGATCGCGGGCCTGGTCGGCGGCGTGGTGGCGGCCGTCATGCTGATCGTGGCGAAGGTCTTCCTGTTCGAGGGGACGACCTCGGCGTTCGCCGCCAACAGCCAGCTCGGCTGGAACGACGTGGCGTGGGTCATCACGCTCACGATGATCATCGGCGTGGTGATCTGTGTGCTCGCGTCCTTCGTAACGCTTCGCCGTTACCTGAGGGTCTGACGAACCCAGGTAAGGTCGAAGCATGCCACGTGAGACCGGGCGCAAGCTCATCGCCCAGAACAAGCGTGCCCGCCACGACTACCACGTCGAGGACACCTTCGAGGCGGGTCTGGTGCTGCAGGGCACCGAGGTCAAGTCGCTGCGCGCGGGCAAGGCGTCGCTCATCGACGGCTACGCCTCCATCGACGACGGCGAGGCGTGGCTGCTCAACGTCCACATCCCCGAGTACTCCCAGGGGACGTGGACCAACCACGCGGCCCGCCGTAAGCGCAAGCTGCTGCTCAACCGCAAGGAGATCGACAAGCTCGCCGCCAAGGTCAAGGAGGGCGGGCTGACGATCGTGCCGCTGTCGCTGTACTTCAAGGACGGCAGAGCCAAGATCGAGATCGGGCTCGCGCGCGGCAAGAAGGACTGGGACAAGCGCCAGACCTTGAAGGAACAGCAGGACAAGCGGGAGATGGCCCGGGCGATCCGCCAGCGCAACCGATGAGACCTCAGGTTCGCAGAGTCCTGGCCGCGGCTGTCACGATGGCGGTCGCGAGCACGACGCTGACCGGGTGCTTCGAGGAGCCCTCGGCGCACGAGGCCGTGCGTGACTTCCTCGTCGGCTGGCAGTCGGGCGACTACGCGCTGGCGGCCGGCCGTACCGACGGTGACCCCAAGGTGGTCGCCAAGGCGCTGGAGGACACCCGCGTCCACCTCGACGCGGCCTCCTTCCGGTTCAAGATCAAGAACTTGACCCAGAACGGCGAGGAGTCCACGGCCGACTTCACCGCCGAGGTCGACCTGGGCGAGAACAACTCGCTGTGGGAGTACACCAGCCGGCTGCCGCTGCACCTGGTCGACGGTGTGTGGAAGGTGCGCTGGTCGCCCAGTGTCATCCATCCGCAGCTGCACGAGGGGCAGCGGTTCGCGGTCAAGCCGGAGCCGGAGTCGCGCCGTTCGGTGCTCGACCGCACCGGCGACCCGCTGCAGAAGAACGCGACGCTGTACGTCGCGGGGGTGACGCCCGCCACGCTGGGTGACAACGCGGAGAAGGTCGGCGAGCAGCTCGCCAAGCTCACCGGGTTCGCCCAGGACCGGCTGCTGAGCCGGATCAGGTCGGCGCCGCCGAGCGACTTCGTGCCGCTGGTGCACTTCGGCCGGGTGAAGTACCTCCAGCTCCAGTCGAAGCTGGAGGCCATCCCCGGCGTGACCATCGACGAGCAGGAGATGCCGGTCGCGCCGGCGCCGCCCGAGCAGGTCGTCGGCATCGTGAGCGCGCTGACCGCCGAGACCGAGCAGAAGCTGGGCGGCCCCCAGCGGGCGGGTGACTCGGTCGGCCTGACCGGGCTGCAGAAGGCCTACCAGGACCACCTGACCGGCTCCACGCAAACGTCGGTGATCACGCTCGATCTCAAGACGGGCGAGCAGGTCGCCGAGCTGAAGAAGTGGCCGGGCCGGCCGAACGCCCCGGTCGAGACCACGATCGACAGCTCGGTCCAGGGGGCGGCCGAGACGGCGCTGGCCGGCACCAGGTCGGCGGCCCTGGTCGCGGTCAAGGCCTCCACCGGCGAGGTGCTGGCGGTGAGCGCCTCCTCCAACCTCAACGAGGAGAAGGACGCGCTGGCCGGCAAGTACCCGGCGGGCACGGCCTTCTCGATCATCGCGGCGCAGGCGCTGCTGAAGAAGGGTGTCAAGCCGAGCCAGCGGCTCGCCTGTCCCGCCGAGCGCACGGTCGGCGGGGCCAGGTTCGAGCAGGCGGGGCTGGCTGCCACCACCACGCAGAACTTCCAGTCGAGCTTCGCCAGGAGCTGCGTCACGGCGCTCGCCTCGCTCGCGCGCCGGGTCACCGACGCCGACCTGGCCAAGGCCGCGTCCGACTTCGGCATCGGCAAGCCGTGGAAGCTGCCGCTGAAGTCGTTCAGCGGCAAGATGGCCAAGCTCGACTCCGACGCCGACAAGGCGAAGGCCATCGCGGGGCAGAACGTCGAGGTGAGCCCGCTGGCGATGGCGCTGGTCGCGGGGGCCGTCGCGAAGGGCACCTGGCATCCGCCGCTGCTGGTGGTCAAGCCGGCCACGCCCGACCCGGCCGCCGAGGTGCTGCCCGCCACGCCGCCGTCCAGCGTGGCGATCGACCCGAAGACGCTGCCGGCGCTGCAGGCGATGATGCGGGCCGGGGTCACCTCGGGTACGGCGACCGCCGCGGCCACCGGCGGCGAGCCGGTCGCGGGCATCACCGCCCCCGTCACCGGCAAGGACGAGAAGCAGGCGTGGTTCGTGGGGTGGCAGGGCGATGTCGCCGTGGCCGTCCTGGCCGAGAACGCCGACCCGGCCGCCTACGCGGGCCGCTTCTTCTCGGCGATGCGCGACCCTGCGTAAAGACTTCGTCACACAGAGCAACCATTGGTGGGTCCGGCTGCGTCTTCCTGAGTGACCAGGCCTGATCGGGGGGTTGCGGACCTGGTCGTCGCGATGAGAAGGACTTCATCTCGGGGGAAGTCCTGCCGTCCGGACCGGCGCTACCCTGCCGGTCACCCCCGGGGGTGTCTCGCATTGTGCGCGCCTCCGGGGGTTCGCCCGGGAATTGGGTTGGCGTTCGCCGTGTTGTCACATGTATCTTCATGTTGCACGGCCGTTCGCGGCCGTGTTGACAACTGAACAGGGGGGTGATCGGTTTCGACTTTGACCTTGCAAGTCAGGAGAAGCGGGCCGAGGACTGCGGACATAACCTCGTTAATCCTGTGACCGCAACCAACAAGTGCCAACTCTAAGCGCACTGAGGTCAGCCAGGGTTCCCTGGCTCTCGCTGCCTAAGTAGCGAAACCTCTGTCAGCCCGGGCATGCCTTCGGCTCGGGATCTGGCATCGTGAGAAGGCTCAACCGCTCGACCCGGCCACGGGGGAGAGCGGGAAACCAAACAGTGGCTGAGCCTGTCGGCGACGCGCCTGCGTGAGCGCCGGGGCTAAGAAAACGTTAAGCAGGCTGCGCCCGGAGAAGCCCTGCCTTGGGGTTGAAGGACGCGGGTTCGATTCCCGCCACCTCCACCGATCTGGCGTCACGCGGCCACGGCTCTCGGAGAGTCGTGGCGAGTGACGCGCTGCTGAGCGACGGCGGTGTCCATGTGGACACCGCCGTTTCGCGTTTCCGCCCCCTGGGTCGCGCGTGAGGGCGGAGTCCCGCCGGCCGAACTGCTCGCTTACCGGCCCGGTTCCCGATGAGGGGGCCGGGCCGTTTTCCGTTCCGGGCGCCAGGTGTGTTGCCCCGTCGGCTCTCATTGGATAGCATCACTATCCAATGAGAGAGGAGCTCATCGTGATCGTCCTGATCGTTCTCGCCGCGAGCACGCTTGTCTTCCGCCTGCTGGGCGCCCTCGGCGTCAGCCGCTTCCACACCTGGGCCGCGTCCGCCGCGCACGGCATGGCCGTGATGCTGGTGGTGGCCGCCAGCGCGCACTTCGTCCCCGAGGGCGTCACCGTCATGCCCAACCACGCCGACATGGTGGGGATCGTGCCGCCGTTCGTGCCCTTCCCCAGCCTGATGGTCTACGTGACCGGCGTGCTGGAACTGCTCGGCGCGCTCGGGCTGGTGATCCCCTCGACCCGGTGGGCCGCGGGGATCGCGCTGGCGCTGCTGTTCGTGCTGCTGCTGCCGGCCAACATCTACGCCGCCGTCACCGGAATCCCCTTCGGCGGCAAGGCCGCCACGCCGCTGTGGCAGCGGATCCCCGAGCAGGTCCTCTACATCACGATCGTGCTGCGGGCCGCGGCCACGGCACCGCGCCCGCAGTGGGCGCAGCGGCCCCTCCTGCGCAGGCCGTAGGCGAGGGCGGCGGCGGCGAGGGCCGCTCCCCAGACCGGCCAGAAGCACTCCGGCAGCCACGCGCCCCACATGTCCATGGCGAAGGCGCCCGCGAGCGCGCGCCTGATGTAGGTCAGCCCCGCCATGATCACGATGGCCGCGACGAGGGTGGCGGGGACGATGGCCAGAAGCGGCGGCACCCGCCTGCCCCGCAGACCGATCATCCAGCGCGGGAAGACCTCACCCCAGCGCTGCACCAGGCCCAGCGTGAGCACCGCGCCGAGAGCGCCGAAGGTCGCCAGGTAGGCACCGGCCAGCCAGATGCCGGGCGCGTCCTTCTCGCCCTCCACCAGGAAGCTCTCGCTGACGCCCACCGGGATGCCCAGCGCCCACGCCCACCGGGTGGCGCTGTAGATCAGCGGGACGGCCACGGCGACGGCGACGGCCGTCCGCCCCCATCGGGCGGCCGCGGCGGGACCGGTCCAGCCGCCGGCCTGATCGGTGCGACCGCATGCCACGCACGCGTCGCGGCGGCGGCGCTGGGCGGCCACGGCCGCCGCGGCGAGCAGGGCCCCGCCGAGGGCGCACAGCAGCTGGTTGAGCACCGGCCACGGCCAGGCGTCGGCGAGGCCGACCTGGCCCCACGGGCCGTCGAGGAAGACGGCCACGCTCAGCAGCGGCGTGTAGGCGACGCCCATCATGAGCCGGGAGTCCGGGACCACCAGGACGAGGAAGGCCGCCAGCGGCCACGCCACCACCAGCGGGATCCCGCCGCGCCCCCGGACGAGCGCCACCGACGTGGCCGCGCACAGCAGCGCGAAGGCGGCGATCCACCAGCCGCCCGGGTCGGGGGTCAGCCCGGCCAGGAGGGAGAGCGCGCCGTCGGGATCGGGGTCGCTCGCGCCCCAGGGAAAGCCGGGCGCGCCCAGCGCCCAGGCCACCCCGAGCACCGCGTAAGCGGCGGACCAGGCGGCCGCCGCGTGGCCCGCCTTGGAGATGATCCTTGTCATGCCTCCACCCTCGGGCCGCCACCCGGTGCGGGACCATGTGCCGTTCGGCAGGTCGTGCGGTCCGCGAGGGCATGCGGGGTGCCGAACGGCACATCCTCCGTATGGTTGCTGCCGTGGAATTCTGGGTGGTGCCGCTGATCGCGGCGGTGGCGGCGCTGGTGTGGACGGTCCCCGGCGGCAGGCGTGCGCACCTGCCGGTGGCGGCCTCCGTCGCCGCGGGGCTCTCCCTGGCGGTCACCTGCTGGTACGCGATCACCGGCCCGCGCCGCGGCGAGGACCTGATGGGGCTGGTCGAGAGCCTCGTGCTGACCGCGCTGGTCGGCCTGATCGCCCGGTGGGCCCCCGTACGGCAGGCCGTGCCATCCGGCGTGGCGGCAGGTCTGGCGGCCGCCACGTGGCTGCTGCGCTACCTGGTGCCCGTCTCCCCGCTGGAGGGCCTGGGCATGTGCGCGTTCTGGGGAATCGGCGTGTGCGGTGCCGCAGGTGTGGGGATCTACCTGCGCTCGCTCGACACCCGGCGGGTGCGGGCCGTCGAGGAGGAGCGGGCCGGGCAGCGGCTGCGCCTGGCCAGGGACCTGCACGACTTCGTCGCCCACGACGTCAGCGAGATGGTGGCGCAGGCACAGGCGGGGCAGGTGGTCGGGGCCGTCGAGCCCGCCCAGGCGCTGGCGGCGCTCCAGCGGGTGGAGCGGGCGGGGCTGCGGGCGATGGCGACGCTGGACCGCACGGTGCTGGAACTGCACGACAGTCCGGGCCTGGCCGGGCTCGCCGACCTGGCGGGCAGGTTCACCGCGGCCGGGCCCACCCGCGTGGAGCTGGCCGTCCCCGACATGGAGGTGCCGGAGGAAGTGGCCGGGCTGGCCTACCGGATCGTCGTCGAGGCCCTGACCAACGTCCGGCGGCACGCCCCCGAGGCCACCAGGGTGGACGTCGCCGTCCGGGTGGAAGGCGGGACGCTCGTGGTGATCGTGGCCGACGACGGAGCCGCGGACCGGCCTGCGCCTCCGGACGCGGGACGCGGCGGGAACCGGCACGCGGCTCGCGACCAGGCGGGACGCGGCGGGGAGCCGGACGCGGGTCCGGGCAGGACGGCCGCCGGCGGGCAGGAGCGGGCCGGGGGTGGCGGGTTCGGGCTGCCGTCGCTGTCCGAGCGGGTCGAGGCGATGGGCGGGACGCTGCGGGCCGCCGCCGTACCCGGAGGGTGGTCGCTGGTGGCGCGCCTGCCTCTGGCACGATGAACGGCGTGCCCACCCGGATCCTCATCGCCGACGACCAGGAAGGCATCAGGAGCGCGTTCCGGCTCGTCCTCGACGCGCAGCCCGACATGACCGTGGTGGCCGAGGCGGCCGACGGCGTCACGGCCGTCGAGACCGCGCTCGCGATCCGCCCCGACGTGGTGCTCGCCGACATCAGGATGCCCCGCGCCGACGGCATCGAGGTCACGCGGGCGCTGGCGGAGACCGGCATCCACGTGGTGGTCGTGACGACGTTCGGGCAGGAGGAGTACGCGCGGGCGGCGCTGCGCCACGGCGCCGCGGGGTTCGTGCTCAAACGCTCGGGGCCCACGCTGCTCGTCGAGGCGGTGCGGGCCGCGATGAGCGGCGACGTGCTGATCAGCCCGCAGCTCACGGTGGGCCTGCTGCGCGGGGCCGAGCGGCCGGCCGCGGTCCTGGACGACGCCGGGCTCACCGGCAGGGAGATCGAGGTCGCCCGTCTCGTCGCGCAGGCCAGGACCAACGCCGAGATCGCCGAGGAGCTCTTCCTGTCGCCCGGTACGGTCAAGAACCACATCGCGAGCATCCAGCGCAAGCTCGACGTGAAGAACAGGGTCGGCATCGCGGCATGGGCCTGGCGCACGGGCCGGGCGCGCACACCGTGATTCGATAGCATCGTCGGGCTATGGCCGCGTTCATGACCGATGGGGCGGGACATTCCCCTTGCCGTGCCCGCTCGTTCGCCCCTGACCTGCCGTACGAGGCCGAGTGACCAGGTTCGGGATCCTCGGGCCCGTCGAGGCGCGGCGAGCCGACGGCGAGGCGATCACCGTCGCCGGCGCCCGCCTGCGCGCCCTGCTGGCGCTGCTGATCCTCGACGCGGGCAGGATCGTGCCCACCGAGCGGCTCATCGAGGGCCTGTACGGCGAGCAGGCCGTGACCGGCGAGACCAACGCGCTGCAGTCCCAGATCTCCCGGCTGCGCAGGACCCTGGACACCCCGATCGAGTTCCACCCCGCCGGTTACCTGCTGGCCGTGGACCGCGAGCAGGTCGACGCCCACCGCTTCGCACGCCTGGTCCGCGAGGCGCGCGCCACGGTCTCGGCCGCCGAGCGGTCCGAGCTGCTCGGCCAGGCGCTGCGGCTGTGGCGCGGGCCCGCGCTGGCCGACGTGCGCGCGGCGCCGTTCGCGCCCGCCCAGGTGGCGCGGCTCGAGGAGGCGCGGCTCGGCGCCACGGAGGACCGCGTGGAGGCCGATCTCGAGCTCGGGCGGCACCGGGGGCTGGTGGCCGAACTGCAGGAGCTGGTGGCCGCCCACCCGGTCAGGGAGCGGCTGCGCGGCCAGCTCATCAGGGCCCTGTACGCCACGGGACGGCAGGCCGAGGCGCTGGCCGTCTTCGAGGACGCGCGCCGGACCTTGGCCGACGAGCTGGGCGTCGATCCCTCCCCGGAGTTGCGGGAGATCCACCTGGCGGCGCTGCGCGGCGAGCTCCACACGCCGGGCGGCGGCGCGCCCCCGCCACGCCAGGCCACCGCGCCGCCGCCCGCCGAGCGGGGCCAGGGCGCCGCGCCTCCCCTCGCCCGGGATTCCGGTGCCGCAGGGCCTCCCGTGTGGGGTCCGCGTGCCGCGCCGCCCTCCGAGCGGGGGTCGCGCGCCGCGCTGCCCGCGCAGCTGACCAGCTTCGTCGGCAGGGAGGACGACCTGACCGCGGTCCGCGGCCTGCTGGAGCGGTCCCGGCTGGTCACGCTGACCGGTCCGGGCGGCGCGGGCAAGACCAGGCTCGCCGTCGAGGCCGCGGCCACGGTGCCCGGCGAGGTGGGCTTCGTCGAGTTCGGCGCGCTGCCCGAGGGCGGCGACGTGGCGCAGGCCGTGCTCACCAGGCTGGGGCTGCGCGTCGGCCAGGACGTCCCGGACCCCGCCGACCGCCTGGTCGGCGCGCTGGCGGGGCGGGCGATGCTGCTCGTCCTCGACAACTGCGAGCACGTCGTCGAGGCGGCGGCCGGGCTCGCGTACCGCCTGCTCACCGCCTGCCCCGACCTGCGGGTCCTGGCCACCGGCAGGGAGGCGCTCGGCATCACGGGCGAGCGGGTCTGGCCGGTCCCCCCGCTCGCCGGCTCGCCCGCCGTCCACCTGTTCGAGGACAGGGCGGCCGCGGTGCGCCCCGGGTTCGCGGTGGGGGAGGACAACCGCGCCGACGTACGGCGGATCTGCGCGGCGCTCGACGGCCTGCCGCTGGCGATCGAGCTGGCCGCCGCCCGCCTGCGCTCGCTGTCGGTGGCCGAGGTCGCGGCCAGGCTGGAGGGCGGGCTGGGGCTGCTGTCGCGCGGCAGCCGTACGGCCGAGCCACGGCACCGCACGCTGCGCGCGGTGGTCGAGTGGAGCTGGGGCCTGCTGGACGACAGGGAGCGGGAGGTGGCCCGGCGGCTGACGGTGTTCGCGGACGGCGCCCGGCTGGAGGCGGCCGAGCAGGTCTGCGGCTCGGCGGACACCGTCGAACTCCTCACCGGGCTGGCCGACAAGTCGCTGGTCGAGCTGGTCGGCGACCGCTACCGGATGCTGCAGACGATCCGCGCGTTCTGCGCCGAACGGCTGGACGAGGCAGGCGAGGAGGGCCGCTGCCGCGGGGCGCACGCCGCCTACTTCCTCGGCCTGCTGCGCGAGGCGGCCCCTCACCTGCTGCGGGCCGAGCAGCTGGTGTGGGCGGCCCGGCTCGACCCCGAGCACGACAACCTGCTGGCGGCGCTGGGCTGGGCCACCGAGCACGACCCGGCCATGGCGTTGCTGATCTTCGCGGACCTGTCGACGTACTGGTGGCTGCGCGGACGCCGGGGCGTCGGCGTGCGTCCCGCCCGCGCCCTGCTGGCCGCCGTCGGCACCCGGCCCCCCGACGGGCTCGAGGCCGAGTACGTCATCTGCGTGACCAGCGCGGCCGCGGCCGGCGAGCACCTGGAGGCGGCCAAGCGGCTGATGCGGGAGACGGACCTGATCGCCGAGCGTCCCCAGCTGTCGTTCTTCTGGGGCAGCTTCGTCGGCCCCTCCGTCGAGGACGGCTTCCTCGGCGTGATGATGGAGCGCGTGCAGGCCAGCGCCGACCCCTGGGTGAACGGCCTCAAGCACGTCGGGCGGGGGTTCCTCTGCCATCTGATGGAGAGCGACGTGGAGGGGACCGAGCGGGAGTTCGGGCTCGCGCTCGACTACTTCCGCTCGCTCGGCGAACGGCTCGGCATGGCGATGGCCCTGTCGGAGCTGGTCAGGGTGGCCGCGTGGCGCGGGCAGCGGGAGCGGTTCACCGAGCTGATCGAGGAGGCGCTGCGCCTGGTCGGTGAGCTCGGCGCGCAGGAGGACATCGCCGACCTGCTGAGCCAGCGCGGCGAGGGATGGCTGCTCCTCGGCGACCTCGACAGGGCCGAGGCCGACTTCCGGCAGGCGGCCGAGCTGGCCCGCGGGGTGGGCGCGCTCGAGGGCACCACGAGGGCCGCCTGCGGCCTGGCCGACGTGTCGAGGCTGCGCGGCGACCTCGATGACGCGCGCCGCCGCTACGAGGAGGTGCTGCGGGACGGGCAGGCGAGCGGGTCCTTCGGCGAGTCGCTGACGGCCGTGCACGTCGGTGTCGCGCTCGGCCGGATCGCGGCGGACACCGGCGCCGTCGAGCTCGCCGCGTCCAGGCACGAGGAGGCCTTCGCCGCGGCGTTGCGCGTGCAGAGCCTGCCCGCGCTGGCGATCGCGGTGGAAGGGCTCGCGGGCCTGGCCGGCCTGCGCGGCGACCACGAGCGGGCGGCGCTGCTGCTGGGTGTGGGCGAGGGGCTGCGCGGCATGGCGCTGCCCGGCGACAGCGACGTCCAGCGGGTGCGGGACCGGGCGCGCGCGGTGCTGGGCGAGCAGGCCTTCGCCCGCGCGTACGCCAGGGGCGTGGCGCTGCCGCGTGAGGACGTGGCGGGGCTGCTCTGACGGCTCGCCTGATCGGCGTCTTGCCGGTCAGGCGGTGAGCTCGGTCAGGCGGTGAGCTCGGTCAGCGTCACGTTCACCGTGACGGTGGAGCCGTCCTGCTTGAGCACCTCGACCTTGGTCTGATCTCCCGGCTTCAGCGTCGCCAGCACCTCCGAGAGGGCGGCCATCGACGGGGTGTCGGTCCCGTTGATCGAGAGGATCACGTCGCCCTCCTCGATCCCGGCGTTGGCCGCGCTCTTGCCCCTGGTGACGCGGACCACGCCGACGCCCGCCTCGGCGCCGCCGCGGCCGATCACCGTCCGGCCGAGGATGCCCAGCGCGGCCTTGCGCGAGTTGCTGACCTTGCCGTCCTTCACGATCTGCGCCGCGATGTCGGTGGCGGTGTTGCTGGGGATGGCGAACCCGATGCCCGGCGCGGTGCCGCTGCCCAGCTCGGGGTCGGTCGCGGTCAGCGTCGGGATGCCGATCACCCGCCCGGACATGTCGACCAGCGCGCCGCCGCTGTTGCCGGGGTTGATCGCGGCCGAGGTCTGGATGGCGTTGGCGATCGTCGCGACCGTGCCGCCGGAGTCGCTCTGCGGCTCGCTGATCGTCCGGCCGACCGCCGAGACGATGCCGTTGGTGACGCTGCCGGAGAAGCCCAGCGGATTGCCCATGGCCAGCACGATCTGGCCGACGCGCGCCTTGGCGGAGTCGCCGAACGTGGCGGGGGTCAGCCCCCGGGGGTTGGCCACTTTGATCACCGCCAGGTCGCCCGCCTGGAAGGAGGAGACCAGTCTGGCCTTGCGCGCGGCCCCGCCGGTCGCCGGGGTGACCTCCATCTGGGTCGCCTCGCCCACGACGTGGGCGTTGGTCACGATGTGCCCCGCGGTGTCGTAGACGATGCCCGAGCCGAGGCCGGCGCGCGTGTTGATCTGCACGATGGACGGCAGCACGTCCTGGATGACCTTCTCGTAGGCATGCTCCAGCTCCAGGGCGGAGGCCGTCGTGGGGGCGGCGCTGGGCCGCGGCGAGGTCGGTTGCGCAGGCGTCGAGCGCGAGATGGAGCCCGTGCAGCCGGAGATGAGCACAGCTGTCGCTGCGGTGCCCACGACGATCATCCTCATGCGCGGTTACCTTCCCCGAATCACCGGGAAAGATACGTCTCCCTGACGTCGCGCCTGCTCAGCTTGCCTGTGGGAGTGCGCGGCAGGCTTGCGCGATACTCGATCACGCGGGGGTGCTTGAGCCGCGCCAGGCGCGGCTCGCAGTGGCGCAGCAGCCGCGCGGTGAGCTCGTCGCCCGGCCGCGCGCCGCGCCCCTCATGCGGGCGACCATACAGAATGACATTCTGTCCAAGGAAGAGTGTCGATCACGTAGCCTCGGAACATGGCTCACAATCCGGGACAGGAGCCGTATCAGCCCTCCTATGACGCGCCCACCACTCCTTTCCAGCGAGTGGAGCTTCCGCCGGCCGACCAGACCGTCAGCGTGCCCATGCCGCCGACGGCCGGACCGTTCAGGCCGCCGCCGGCACCGCCGCGCAGGGGGTTCGTCGGACGGCTCATGACCAGCGTCGGCGACATCCCGATCAAGGTGGTCTACCTGCTGGCCGCGGTGGTCGCCACCGTGCTCGCGGTGGTCGCGATCTTCGCGCTGTTCTCCGGCGACCAGCCGAACAGCGCCGAACAGCAGCGGGCGCAGGACGCCGGGCCCGCCGCGGCGCCAGGGGTGCAGGACGCGGTCACGGCGCCGGCGCCGGACAGCCTCGCCTTCCCCGCGCTGCCGGGCAAGGCGAGCAAGGTGATCGGCACGGTCGTCGACGAGCGGACCGGTATCAGCTATCCCAAGCTCGGCAAGCCGTGGGCGGCCAGGTCGTTCGCGCCCTTCGTGATCGCCCAGCGGGTGGGTGAGGCGGAGGTCCCGCACACCATGGTGGCTTCGGCGCCGCTGCCCGTGGCCGCCGACAAGCCCAGGACCAGCGCCGACTACCGGGATCTCGCGGTCAGGGCGGCCCGCTGGTCGCTGCGCACCCAGCACCCCGAGGGCGGCACGGTCACCTGGACGGGCTCGCAGAAGCTGGCCAAGGGCAAGGGCTGGATCGTCGGGTTCAGGGTCGACTACACCCTCGACGGCGAGCGGCGCTCGTCGCAGGCGCTGGCCGCGGTGGTCGAGGCGGGCAAGAAGAAGCCCGCGATGCTGCTGGCGACGATTCCGGAGAGCGGCAAGAGCCACTGGCGCGATCTCAACACTCTGGTGAAGGGCCTACGTTCGGCATAGAAGCATCCTCTAGAATATGGTTCTGGGAACCATAGGAGGCTGACATGGCGATCGGGTTGAGCGAGGAGCACGAGGCGCTCCGCGAGTCGGTGGCAGGCTGGGCGGAGCGCAACGTGGCCGCCGAGGTCGTGCGGTCCCAGGAAGACGGGCGTCCGCCGTTCTGGGCGGGCCTGGCCGAGCAGGGGCTGCTCGGCCTGCACCTGCCCGAGGAGTTCGGGGGCTCCGGCTACGGCCTGCTGGAGACGGCCGTCGCCGTCGAGGCGCTGGCCGAGCGGATGGCGCCGGGCCCGTTCGTGCCGACCGTGCTGGCCAGTGCCGCCATCGCCGCCTCCGCGTCCGAGAAGGCGCGCGCCGAACTGCTGCCGGGGCTCGCCGACGGCTCGCTGACCGGCGCCGTGGCCCTGTCGGCCGCTCTCACCGGCGACGGCCTGCTGTCGGCCGCTCCCACGGAGGGCGGCGACTCCGTGGTCGTCTCGGGTACGGCGACGCACGTGCTCGGCGGCGCGATGGCCGACGTGCTCGTGCTCCCCGTCGGCGACGTGTGGATCGCCGTGGACGCCGCGCAGGCCGAGGTCGAGCGGGTCAGGTCGCTCGACATCACCAGGGCCGTGGCCACGGTGACGCTGGACGGGGTGACCGTACCGGCCCACAGGGTGCTGGGCCGGTACGGCGTGCGGAACCTGGCGGCGATCATCCTGGGCGCCGAGGCGACCGGGCTGGCGGCCTGGGGCGTGCGCGCGGCGGCCGACTACGCCAAGGTGCGCGTGCAGTTCGGCCGGCCGATCGGGCAGTTCCAGGGCATCAAGCACAAGCTGTCGCGCATGCTCGTGGCGCTGGAGCAGGCGCGCGCCACGGTGTGGGACGCGACCAGGGCCGGCGGCGAGGAGCTCGACTACGCGGCGGCCATCGCGGGCGTCATGGCGCCTGACGCGGCCGTCCAGTGCGCCAAGGACGCGATCCAGACCTTCGGCGGCATCGGCTACACCTTCGAGCACGACGCCCACCTCTACTACCGGCGCGCGCTCACCCTCAGGGCGCTGCTCGGCTCTTCGTCGTCGTGGGCGGCCACCGTCGCCTCGCTGGCCCTGTCCGGCGTGCGGCGGCCCATGGAGATCGCGCTGTCGGACTCGGCGGCGGCCCTGCGTTCCTCGATCGCCGCGGAGATCGCCGAGATCGCCGCCCTCGACGGCGTCGAGCAGCGGCGGGCGCTGGCCGCGGCCGGCTTCGTGATGCCGCACCTGCCCAGGCCGTGGGGCCGTGACGCGGCCCCGCTTGAGCAGATCCTCGTCCAGCAGGAGCTCAAGGCGGCCAAGGTCAGGACACCCAACATGATCATCGGCGCGTGGGTGGTGCCCTCCGTCGTCGCGTACGGCACGCGCGAGCAGCAGGAGCGCTTCCTGCCCGCGACGCTCAGCGGCGAGATGATCTGGTGCCAGCTCTTCTCCGAGCCCGGCGCGGGCTCCGACCTCGCCTCCCTGCAGATGAAGGCCACGCGGGTGGAGGGCGGCTGGGCCCTGTCCGGGCAGAAGATCTGGACCTCCGTCGCCCACGTCGCCGAATGGGGCATCTGCATCGCCCGCACCTCCTCGGCCGGGTCCAAGCACGAGGGCATCACCTACTTCCTGGTCGACATGAAGTCGCCGGGGGTCACGGTCAGGCCGCTGACCGAGATGACCGGCGAGAACCTGTTCAACGAGGTGTTCCTCGACGACGTCTTCGTGCCCGACGAGCTGGTGGTCGGGCAGGTCGGCGAGGGCTGGAAGGTCGCCAGGAACACGCTGTCCAACGAGCGGGTGTCGCTGTCGTCGGGCTCCGGCGGGACCGGCGCCTCGGTGCCCGACCTGCTCGGGCTGGTCTCCCGGCTGGGCAGGCCGCTGACGGCGGTCGAGGAGCAGGCCGTCGCCGCCGTCGTGTGCGAGGGGCACTCGATCGACGCCCTGTCGCTCAGGGTGACGCTCAAGCAGCTGGCGGGCGCCGAGCCCGGCGCCGACGCCTCGGTGCGGAAGCTGCTGTCGACCTCGCACGCGCAGCACGTGTCGGAGACGGCGGTGGACCTGCTGGGCGAGGCGGCCACCGTGGCGGCGGACATGAAGCTGGGCGACGCCGGCTACTGGAACAGGGCGGTGCTGGCGACCAGGGCGATGACCATCTACGGCGGCACCACGGAGGTGCAGCTCAACATCATCGGCGAGCGCATGCTCGGCCTGCCCCGCGACCCGGAGCCCGGCAAGTAGACCGTTCGCGCGACCGGCTCCCGCCGGAGGGCGGGAGCCGGTCCGTCGCGTGCCGGAGACCACTCGGTGCGGGGGACCGACCGAAGGTTCTAGAGTAGAACGCGTTGCAGTTTTCCTCGCCCCGATCGTATGGTCAGGCCATGCGGACACGAGTCACCGACCTGTTCGGGATCGAGTTACCGATTTTCGCCTTCAGCCACTGCCGGGACGTCGTCGCCGCGGTCAGCCGCGCGGGCGGGATGGGCGTCCTGGGCGCCCTCTACTTCACCCCGGAAGAGCTCGAGATGGAGCTCAAGTGGATCGACGACCACGTGGACGGCAAGCCGTACGGCGTCGACGTGGTCATGCCGGCCTCCTACGAGGGCGCCGACTTCCCGGCCGAGGAGCTGGTCTCCCGCCTGCAGGGCATGATCCCCGAGGGCCACCGGAGGTTCGTCGAGAACCTGCTCGCCGAGCACGGCGTACCCCCGCTGTCGGACGACGCCGACCCCGGCAAGGTGCTGCTCGGCTGGACGGACGCCACCGCCAGGCCCCAGGTCGAGGTGGCCTTGCGGCACCCGATCGCGCTGCTGGCCAACGCGCTCGGCCCGCCCCCCGCCGACGTCGTCGAGCTGGCCCACGCGCACGGGGTGAAGGTGGCCGCGCTCGCCTCCACCCCCCGCCACGCCGTCAAGCAGGCCGAGGTCGGCGTGGACGTGGTCGTCGCGCAGGGCACGGAGGCCGGCGGGCACACCGGCGAGATCTCCACGATGGTGCTGATCCCCCAGGCCGTGGACGCGCTGCGGGGCGCCGGGCCGGACGGCTCCGACGTGCCGGTCCTGGCGGCGGGCGGCATCGGCGGCGGCAGGCAGATGGCGGCCGGCATGGCCCTCGGCGCGGAAGGCGTGTGGACGGGGTCGATCTGGCTGACCGTCGAGGAGGCGGACACGCCCGAGCTGGCCAGACGGCGCATCCTGTCGGCCACCTCCAGGGACACCGTTCGCTCGCGCAGCTGGACCGGCAAGCCCGCCAGGCTGCTCAGGAACGAGTGGACCGACGCCTGGGAGGCGGCGGACTCGCCCGGCACGCTGCCGATGCCGCTGCAGTTCATGCTGGTGTCGGACGCCCTGCGACGCATCGGCAGGTCCGACGCGGCCGAGCTGGCGACCTTCCCCGCCGGGCAGATCATCGGGGCGATGAACCAGGTCAAGAGCGCGCGTGACGTGGTGTTCGAGATGGTCGAGGAGTACATCGAGGCCATGGAGCGCCTCGGCCGCATCACCGAGTCCTGACCGGCGGCCCCCGGCCCCCGCTCTCCGCCCCCCAGCCCCGGCCCCCGCTCTCCGCCCCCCGGCCCCGGCCCTCCGCCGACGTTCCGCGGCGGAGGGCGGGCGAGCCCGGGACGGTGGTGCTCAGCGCGCGGGGCGGCGGTGCTCAGCGCCCGGGGCGGCGGCGCAGCGGCCCTCGACGGTGGCGCAGCGGCGCTCGACGGTGGCGCAGTGGCTCGCGACGGTGGCTCAGCGGCCCTCGAAGGCGGCGGGGCGCTTCTCCTTGAAGGCGCGCGCGCCCTCCTTCGCGTCCGCCGAGCCGATCACCGGCCAGCCGTACTCGTCGGAGACCTTGAGCGCCTCCGGCTCCGGCAGCCCGAGGGTGTCCCGGTAGGTGCGCAGGATCGCCTGGACGGCCAGCGGCCCGGACGCCGCGATGTCGTCGGCGATCTCGCGCGCCACCGCCAGCGCCCGGCCGTCCGGGACGACCCTGTTGACCAGCCCCATGGACAGGGCATCGGCGGCGGTGACGGAGCGCCCGGTGAGCAGCAGGTCCATCGCGTGGCAGTAGGGGATCTGGCGGGGCAGCCTGATCGCGCTGCCGCCCATGGGGAACAGCGCCCGCTTGGCCTCGAACAGGCCGAGCGTCGCCGACTCGGCGACCACCCGCAGGTCCGTGCCGACGAGCAGTTCGGTGCCTCCCGCGACCGCGTAGCCCTCCACCGCGCACACGATCGGCTTGGTGGGCAGGTCCTCGCGCAGCAGCCCCTTCCAGTGGAAGTTCGGGATGGCCGCGGCCCTGGCCTGGACCTCGGGGTCGGCGGACGGCCGGCCCATGGCCTTGAGGTCGGCGCCGGCGCAGAACGTGCCGTCCGCCCCGGTCAGGACGGCCGCGCGGACCCCTGGCTCGGCCGAGACGTAGGCCCAGGCGGAGGCCAGGCCGATGAGCATGTCGGAGGACAGGGCGTTCTTGGCCTCGGGCCGGTTCATGGTGACGATCACCACGTGGCCGTCGCGTTCGACGCGGCAGTGGGGGGTGCTGATCGGCAGGACGTCCATGGCTGACCTCCACGTCATAAACCAAGCGCTTGGTAGAGCTGATCCTCTCAGGGATGCCGGTCCGGCGGAAGGGCGGGTCTTGCGTCGCGCCGGGAGGTTGCCGATCGTGGGGGCGTGGCGTCCTCGACGATGCTCCGGCGATAATCAAGCGCTTGCTAGGCTGCCGGGCCCGCGTTAGTCTGCCGTCACAAACGAGAACAGGTTCTCGTTTGCCGTGTTGAGGGAGATCCCTATGGGCACGCTCGGTTTCTGGAGGCTGGCACAGGCTGATCCCGAGTGGATCGCCGCGGTCGATCCCGACGGCACCGAACACCGCGCCGGAGATCTGCTCGTCCGGGCCAACCAGCTCGTCCACGGCCTGCGCGAGCTCGGCCTCCAGCCAGGTGACGGCATCTGCGGTCTGGTCCCGAACGGTGTCGACGGTCTCGTCCTCTACCTGGCGGCGCTGCAGGCGGGCTGGTACTACACGCCGATCAACTGGCACCTGGCCGCCCCAGAGATCGCCTACATCGTGGCCGACAGCGAGGCCAGGGCCTACTTCGTGCACCCCCGCTTCCACCAGGCCGAACCCCTCGTCGAGGGCGCCTCGTTCGCCTTCGGCGACATCCCCGGCTTCCGGCGGGTCGAGGAGCTGACGGAGGGCCGTCCCACCACGGCGCCCCCCGACCGTACGGCCGGCGCCACCATGCACTACACCTCGGGCACCACCGGCCAGCCCAAAGGCGTCAGGCGCAAGCTGTCGGGCCTCGACCCCGACGACGGCGCCGAGCTGATGACGTTCCTGCTCACGCTGTTCGGCATCACGCCCGGCAGGCCCAACGCCCACCTGGTCACCTCGCCCAACTACCACACCGCCGTCACCCAGTTCGGCGGCACGGCTCTGCACATGGGCCACACGCTCGTCTACATGGACAAATGGGAGGCCGAGGAGACGCTCCGCCTGTGCGAGCGCTACCGGGTCACCAACTCCCACCTGGTGCCGACGCACTTCAAGCGCCTGCTGTCACTGCCGGAGGAGACCCGCGCGAAGTACGACCTGTCGTCGCTCCGGTGGATGATCCACGCCGCCGCCCCCTGCCCCGTCCCGGTCAAGTGGGCGATGTTCGAGTGGTGGGGCGACTGTATCTACGAGTACTACGCCGCCACCGAGGGCGGCGGCACGATCGCCACGCCCGACGGCTGGAAGAAGCACCCGGGCACCGTGGGCACCGCGTGGCCGATCAGCGAGCTGCTCATCGTGGACGACGCGGGGGAACCCGTCCCGACCGGAACGCCCGGCACCATCTACATGAAGATGATGGGCGTCGCCTTCGAGTACAAGGGCGACCCGGCCAAGACCGCCGCCGGCAGGCTCCAGGACCACTTCACCGTCGGCGACATCGGCTACCTCGACGAGGACGGGTTCCTCTACCTGTGCGACCGCAAGGCCGACCTGATCATCTCGGGCGGGGCGAACATCTACCCCGCCGAGATCGAGAACGAGATCATGATCCATCCCTCGGTCGCCGACGTGGCCGTGTTCGGCATCCCGGACGAGGAGTGGGGCGAGCAGATCAAGGCCGTCGTCGAGCCCGCCCCCGGCGTCGCCCCCGGCCCCGAACTGGCCGCCGACATCCTCAGGGCGCTGGAGGGCCGCCTGGCCAGGATGAAGTGGCCCAAGTCGATCGACTTCATCGAGGAGATGCCGCGCGAGCCGAACGGCAAGCTGCACAAACGCAAGCTCCGCGCGCCGTACTGGGAGGGCCGTGACCGTGCCATCTGAGCCGGACGCCGGCGTGCCGCCGACCGGCGCGCCGACCGCCGAAGGGCCGACAGCAGACGGGCAGACCGGCGCGCTGACCGCCGACCATGTGCTGGAGTTCCCCGGCGGCTACACCAGGACGACGGGACCGGTCATCGGCCGCTTCCTCACCGAGCTGAGGGACGGCAGGCTCGTGGGAGTGCGCACCGCCGAGGGCAGGACGCTGGTGCCGCCGCTGGAGTACGACCCCGCCACCGGCGATCCCGTCACCGGCGAGTGGGTCGAGGTCGGGCCCGCCGGTACGGTCACCGCCTCGGCATGGGTGCGGCGGCCGCTGGACGGCCACCCGCTCGACCGTCCCTTCGCCTGGGCCCTGATCAAGCTCGACGGCGCCGACACCGCGCTGGTCCACGCCGTCGACGCGGGCAATCCCAAGGCGCTGCCGCCCGGCACCCGGGTCCGTCCGGTCTGGCGCGCCACCCGCACCGGCCACATCACCGACATCTCCCACTTCGCCCCCGAAGTCACGAAGATCGTCTCGCCGGTCAGGACGGCCTACAAGCTGACCGCGAGCCCGGCTCTCACCAGGTTCCTCCACGGCGTCAGGGACGGGATCTTCATCGGCGGCAGGTGCGGCGTCTGCGACAAGGTCTACGTGCCGTACCGCCTGACGTGCCCCGGGTGCGGCAACCCGATCAGCGAGGAGGTGACGCTGCCCGACACCGGCACCATCACCACCTTCGCGATCAACAACCTGCCCGACCCACGCGCCCCCGAGGTCCCGTTCGTCTCGGCCTACATCCTGCTCGACGGCGCCGACATCCCGATGATCGCCCTGGTCGGCGGGATCCCCGCGCACGAGGTACGGCAGGGCATGCGCGTGCGGGCCGTCTGGGTGCCCGAGGACGAGCGAACGCTCTCGATGTCCAACATCAAGTGGTTCGCCCCCACCGGCGAGCCGGACGTGGAGTTGTGATGCGTGACGTGGCCGTCGTGGCCTTCGCCCAGACCAGGCACACCGCCCACGACACGGGACTGTCCGAGCCCGAGCTGATCCTGCCCGTCATCAGGGCGGTGCGGGAGCAGTCGGGCCTGTCGACGTTCGGGTTCACCTGCTCGGGCTCGTGCGACTACCTCGCCGGCGCGCCGTTCTCGTTCGTCTCCGCGCTCGACGCGCTCGGCGCGTGGCCGCCGATCTCCGAGTCGCACGTCGAGATGGACGGGGCGTGGGCGCTCTACGAGGCGTGGGTACGGCTCCAGCACGGCGACGTCGACAGCGCGCTCGTCTACGGCTTCGGCAAGTCGTCGCTCGGCGACCTGCGCACGATCATGACGCTCCAGCTCGACCCCTACTACCTGGAGCCACTCGGGCTCGACCAGCTGTCCTTCGCCGCGTTGCAGGCCGGCGCGCTCGGCGCCGACCGAGCCGAGCTCGACGCGATCGCCAGGCGCAGCCGTACGGACGGCCTGACCAACCCGAACGCCCTCCACCTGCCGCTGGAGGAGGGCGAGTTCGTGGTGGAGCCGCTGAAGGAGTGGGACATCGCGCCGATCACCGACGGCGCGGCCGCGGTGGTGCTGGCGGCCGGCGACCTGGCCGGGCGCATCCGCTCCCGCCCCGCCTACATCAGGGGCATCGCGCATCGCATCGAACCCCACTACCTGGGCGTGCGCGACCTGGCCAGGTCCGCCTCCGCCGCCGACGCCGCCCGCGCGGCGGGGGTCGGCAAGGGACCCGTCGACGTGGCCGAACTGCACGCCTCCTTCAGCCACGAGGAGATCATCCTGCGGGAGGCGCTGGAGCTGCCGTCCTCGACGGTCATCAACCCGTCGGGCGGGGCGCTGTCGGCCAACCCCGTCATGGCGACCGGGCTCATCAGGATCGGCGAGGCGGCCCAGCGGATCATGGACGGCGCCGCGGGCCGTGCCGTCGGGCACGCCGCCGGCGGCCCCTGCCTGCAGCACAACCTCGTGACCGTGATGGAGGCGGGATGACCAGTCGGACGAGGAGCGGTGAGCGGCATGGGTAACCGTTGTGCGGTGATCGGCGTCGGGCAGACGCACTACACCACCAAGCGCAGGGACGTCTCCATCGCCGGCCTGGTCCGCGAGGCCGCGCTCCGCGCGCTGGAGGACGCGGGCCTGACGTTCAAGGACATCGACGCGGTCGTCATCGGCAAGGCGCCGGACCTGTTCGAGGGCGTCATGATGCCCGAGTCCTACCTCGCCGACGCCCTCGGCGCGGCGGGCAAGCCGATGATGCGCGTCCACACCGCCGGCAGCGTCGGCGGCTCGACCGCGCTGGTCGGGGCGAGCCTCATCCAGGGCGGGGTGCACGAGCGCGTGCTCGTCGTGGCCTTCGAGAAGCAGTCGGAGTCGAACGCCACCTGGGCGCTGTCGACCCACCTGCCGTTCAACTCCTCCCTGGTCGTCGGGGCGGGCGGCTACTTCGCCCCGCACATTCGCGAGTACATCCGCAGGACCGGCGCGCCCGGCCACGTCGGCACGCTCGTCGCCGTCAAGGACCGCCAGAACGCGCTCAAGAACCCCTACGCCCACCTGAAGATCCCCGGTATCAGCCGCGAGATGGTCGAGTCCACGCCCATGCTGTGGGAGCCCATCCGCTACCTGGAGACCTGCCCCTCCTCCGACGGCGCGTGCGCCGTCGTCCTGGCGTCGGAGTCCGCGGTCACCGGCCGCCCCGCCTGGGTCCACGGTACGGCGATGCGGTCCGAGCCGATCTTCCGCGCCGGCCGCGACACCGTGAACCCGCAGGGCGGCAAGGACTGCGCGGCCGACGTCTACCGCCAGGCCGGCATCGCCGACCCGCGGCGCGACATCGACGTCGCCGAGGTGTACGTGCCGTTCTCCTGGTACGAGCCGATGTGGCTGGAGAACCTCGGATTCGCGGCCGAGGGCGAGGGCTGGAAGCTCACCGAGTCGGGCGCCACCGCCCTCGACGGCGACATCCCGTGGAACGCCTCCGGCGGCGTGCTGTCCTCCAACCCGATCGGCGCCTCGGGGCTGATCCGCTTCGCCGAGGCGGCGCTGCAGGTGCGAGGGACGGCCGGCGAACACCAGGTCGACGGGGCCCGCCGGGCCCTCGGGCACGCCTACGGCGGCGGCGCCCAGTTCTTCGCCATGTGGATCGTCGGCTCGGACAAACCCTGACACCCGTTCGCTGAGAGGCATGCCAGGAGGCCCGATGGAGTTCAACCACGCCGACCTGTTCGAAGGTCTCGCCGACGCCATCGGGGACCGCGTCGCCGTGGTCTGCGGCGAGCGCAGGCTCACCTACGCCGAGCTCGACGCGCACGCCAACCGCCTCGCCCACCACCTGCGCGAGCAGGGGATCGGCCAGGGCGACCACGTGGGCATGCAGCTCTACAACGGCATCGAGCACATCGCCACGCTCCTGGCCGCCCTCAAGCTGCGCGCCGTGCCCGTGAACGTGAACTACCGCTACGTCGAGGCCGAGCTCCTCTACCTCTACACCGACTCCCGCATCGCCGCCCTCGTCTACGACGTGGAGTTCGACGCGCGCGTCGCCGCCGTCGCGCCTCAGGCGCCGGAGCTGCGCCACCTCATCGCGGTGGGCGGCCGGCCGGCCGTCGCGACGGCCGTGCCGTACGAGGAGGCGCTGGAGAACCAGCCGGACACCCGCGGGTTCGAGCCCCGGTCCGGCCAGGATCTCTACATCATCTACACCGGCGGCACCACCGGCATGCCGAAGGGTGTGATGTGGCACGTCGAGGACCTGTTCATGGGCTTTGGCGGCGGCAACCCGTACGGCGAGCCGCGCGAGACCCCCGAGCAGGTCATCGAGGAGGCGGTCAAGGCCGACCCGATCGTCATGATGGCCGTGGCGCCGCTGATGCACGGAGCCACGCAGATGGCCACGTTCATCGCCTGGTGGATGGGCGCGACCATGGTGTACGTCCGCAGGTTCGACCCCGCCGACGTGCTGCGCGCGGTCGAGCGGGAGAAGGTGCTGTCGATGAACATCACCGGCGACGCCATGGCCCGCCCGCTGGCCGACGAGATCGCGGCGGGCGACCACGACCTCTCGTCGCTGTTCGTCATCAGCTCGACCAGTGCCATCCTCAGCGGCGCGGTGCGCGACCGGCTCCAGGAGCTGCTGCCGAACACCATGATCCTGGACAACTTCGGCTCCACGGAGTCGGGGTTCACCGCCTCCGGCGTGGCGGGCTCCACCCCGGAGAAGGGACTGCGCTACCAGCCGAACACGGCCGGCGCGACCCGGCTGGCCGTGCTCGACGAGCGCTTACGGCCGGTCGAGCCCGGCGCGCTCGGCACGCTGGCCAAGGCGGGCCGGATCGCGTTCGGGTACTACAACGATCCCGACAAGACGGCGCGGACGTTCGTGACCGACGAGGACGGGACCCGCTGGCTGCTCACGGGCGACCTGGCGACGGTCGAGCCCGACGGCACGATCAGCGTGTTCGGGCGCGGGTCGCAGTGCATCAACACCGGCGGCGAGAAGGTCTTCCCCGAAGAGGTCGAAGCGGTGCTCAAGGGGCATCCGGCGGTGTTCGACGCGGTGGTGACGGGGGTGCCCGACCAGCGGTGGGGCAACCGGGTCGCGGCGGTCGTCGAGGCGCGCAAGGGGATGCGGGTCACCGAGGAGGAGCTGGACGCGCACTGCAGGAGCAGCCTGTCGGGGTACAAGGTGCCGCGCACGTACGCGTTCGTGGACGAGATGATGCGCTCGCCGGCGGGCAAGGCGGACTACCGCTGGGCCAGGGAGCAGGTCCTCGGCCGTCGATGACGCGGGCCTCCGGGAACGGTGACCCGCGTCGCGCGCCGGGGTCAGGCCCTGGCGGGCTCTCCCGTGAACGCGGCCGCCGCGCCGAGGCCCAGGTAGACGACACCGCTGCTCACATCGAGGCGGCGCCGGGCGCGGGCCGAGTGGCGCAGGCGTCCCGACAGGGCCGAGGCGAGCAGGGCGTAGGCGCCGTCGCTGAGCATCCCGAGCGCCATCCACACCACGCCGAGCAGCACGATCTGCGTCGCCACGGGCCCCGCCTCCGGCTTCACGAACTGCGGCAGGAACGCCAGGAAGAAGATCGCGGTCTTCGGGTTGAGGACGTTCACCACGAACCCCTCCCAGAACACCCTCGACCTCGAGTGGCTGCTCAACGTCGCCGTCTCGCCGTTGTCGGACCTGGTCATGAGCTTGCGCACGCCCAGCCACACCAGGTAGGCGACACCCAGCCACTTGACCACGGTGAACGCCGTCGCGCTGGCCGCCAGCACCGCGCTGATGCCGAACGCGGCGGCCGCCACGTGCACGATCGAGCCGGTGTGGATGCCGAGCACCGAGATCAGCCCCGTCACCCGCCCTTGCGCGACGCTCCTGGTCACGATGAAGACCACGGCGGGTCCCGGCACGAGCAGGAGGGCCATCGTGGCCAGGCAGAAGAGGGCGAGTGTCGCGAAATCCGGCATGCCGCCATGGTAAGAACCGCCGTTCCCCGAGGACAACGGCATTTCGCCAGGCGAGACCCGGCTCGACGGGCGTGGTCCGCCCGGACCCCGGCCGAGGGGCGCCGTGACGGCGGGACGGTGAGCGGGGTCAGCAGGCGGCGCGGAGGGCGTGGAGGAGGGCGGCGGTGGCGGGCGGCAGGGGAAGGGCGCCGTAGGTGGCCGCGTACACGTGCCGCGTCGACCCGGGGATCTCCTGCGCCGACACCGCCGGGTGGCGGTGGGCGCGCAGGGCGAGCCCCGGCAGCACGGTAACGCCCATCCCCGCCGCCACCAGCGCCTGCACCGCCACGATGTCGTCGCTGGTGAACGAGATCGTCGGCTCGAACCCGGCCTGCGCGCACAGCTCCAGCAGGTGGCTCCGGCACCGGTCGCAGCCGCCGATCCACCGCGAGGTCGCGTGCGAGGCGAGCGTGCCGTGGCCGTCGTGCGTCACGAGGAAGCTGGGGTCGTCCAGCAGGTGCGTCATGCCGATCCCGCTGTCCTCCGGCGCCGTGTCGTCGTACCGGAAGATCACCGCGACGTCCACGCGTCCGGCGCGCAGCAGCCGCAGCGCCTCGGGTGGCTCGGTCTCGGTGAGCGTGAGCTGGAGCCCGGGATGGGCGGCGGCCAGTTGCGCGGCCGCGGTGGGCACGAACGTGCCGAGCGCCGAGGGGAAGGCGGCCAGCCGGACGCGGCCCGAGCGCAGGCCGACATGGGCGGCCAGTTCCTCGGCCGTGGCGTCGAGGCGGCCGATGATCTCCGTGGCGCGGTCGGCCAGCAGCTTGCCGGCCTCGGTGAGGCGGATGCCGCGGCCGACCCGTTCGACGAGCTTGGCCCCCGTCTCGGCCTCCAGCCTGGACAGGTGGTGGCTGACGGAGGGTTGCGAGTAGTGCAGCGCCTTCGCCGCGGCGGTGAGCGAGCCGGTGCGGGAAACGGCCACCAGCACGCGAAGCCGTACAACATCAAGCATGTCTATGAATATGCCAAAAAACTTCTGTTGGACCTATCGGTCTAGAGAGAGGAGCGTGGAAGGCATGGACAAGCTGCTGCGCTCCATCAGGGACATCACCGGCCAACGGCTCGACCCGCGCCACACCGCGTTCGCCGTCGCCGACTTCCTGCGGGCGAACCTGCCCGACCCCGCCGACCTGCTCACGCCCGAGGAACGGCTCGGCGATCCTGGCGGCTACGTCTCCACCGTCCGCCACGCCGAGAAGGACTTCTCGATCGTGACCGTGGTCTGGCGGCCCGGCCAGGAGACGGTGATCCACGACCACGTGGCGTGGTGCACGTTCGGCGTGCTCAGCGGGAACGAGCACGAGACCCTCTACCGCGACATGGGCGACCACCTGGTCGAGATCGGCCGTACGGACAACCCGCCGGGAGACGTCTCGGGGTTCGCGCCGCCGGGGGACATCCACAAGGTGGTCAACACCAGTGGCGAGATCGGCGTCTCGCTGCACGTCTACGGCGCCGATCTGAGCCTTTCGGGCACGAGCGTCCGCCGCGTCTACGACCTGCCGGTCCGGTCACTGGCCGCCTCGGGCCCCGCCTGATCCACCCGCCGCCGACCGGGTCAGAAGTTGCTGGTCACCGCGGTGAAGATCTGGTCGATGCTGCCCGGTTCGCGGGAGTCGTAGGCGGCCGCGCTGGTCGTCTCCGAGATCTCGCGGAGCACGTCGAGGTCGGCGTCCTCGCCGTACGCGATGGTGAACACCCTGATCGACCGCTCCCGCAGCTCCCGCAGCAGGTCCTCCAGCGCGATGCTGTGGGCGTCCTCGTTCTTGCCGTCGGTCAGGAACACCACCGCGTCGATCGCCTCGCCCTCCCGCACGGCGGACACGTGCCGGTAGGCGGCCAGCGTCGTGTCGTAGAGCGCGGTGCCGCCCCTCGGAGAGAGGCTCCGGATGTCGCGGGCGAGTTCGGCCCGGTGGACGCCGGTCATGGTCGTCATCGGCGACAGCTCGGCGTGCGTGCTGGAGAACCGCCACAGGCCGACCCGGTCCTGGCCGCCGAACTGGGGGAGCGCGTTGACGGCGGCCCGCCTGGCCAGATCGAGCTTGGTCCTGCCGGTGCCGGGCACGTCGGCGCCCATGGAGCCCGAGGTGTCGAGCACCATCAGCACGTTCGCGGGCTTGCGCAGCTCGCCCCAGCTGCGCAGCAGCGTGTCCAGCACCTTGGGCGCCGGAGGCCGCAGCACGGCGGCGGGCTGGTGCGGCAGCAGGCCGTTGTCCTCGGTGATGAGCTCGCCCGCCGTGCCGTCGTGGCCGCGGAAGGCGTACGCGGCGAACCGCGCCTGCTGCTCGGGCGCGCGCAGGTAGTCGAGGAAGCCGCGGGCGGTCGCCCGCTTGGCCTTGCCGGCCCAGCTCAGCACCGCGAACGGGTTGTCGGAGTAGAGCGTGCCGTCCTTGGGATAGACGGCGACCAGCGGGACCTTGGGCCTGGCGTGCCGGCCGAGCGTGGCGGGGTCGCCGGTCGGGTTGCCCTGGTTGTAGTCCCACACGGACTTCTCCTCGACGGTCACCGCCGAGATGTAGCCGAGGGCGTGTCCGGCGTCGTCGGCCCGGCGCAGGTTCGACAGGAAGGTCAGCGTGGTGTCGCCGTAGTGGACGATGGAGCGTTCGAGGTCCCGGATGAAGCGGCGGGTCCGCGCCGCGGCGACGTCCGCCTCCGTCAGGTCGCCCGACAGGCCGCCGGTGGCGGCGACGTAGGCGCCGATGGTGGCGTTCATGCCGCTGGTGGAGAAGTTGGGATTGGTCTTGCCGAGCCGGAAGCGGCCCCACTCGGGGTGACCGTGCGCGGCCCAGCCGGCCGGGTCGGTGGCGAGCCTCGCGAGGTCGGCCCAGCCGATCGCCTTGTCCGGCCAGCCGAGCGCCTGCGCCATCGGCTTCGGCATCGCGATCACCAGCGGGGTCTTGGCGATCGAGGGGTTGTCGTCGCCGATGATCCGGCCCTTGCCGCCCTTCTCGGTGCGCCGGCGGACCACGTTCAGCCAGCTGCTGCTGGCGGGCGACCACACGTCGGGGCGGGGGCCGTCGCGCCGCTCGTCCCAGCCCCGGGCGAAGGACTGCAGCGCCGAGCCGCTGGTGGTGATCCTGATGTCGGCGCAGTGCTCCGACTGGTACGCGGCGGCCAGCTCGCGTAACAGCCCCGCCTTCTCCACCGAGGCCAGGACCGTCAGCCTGGCCCCGCACGCCCGCGGCGCGGGCTTTTCGCCCTCGATGCCGCCGTACCAGGTCCGCAGGCCCACGATGAGCGCGCCCACCACGATGATCACGACGACGACCGGTGCGAAGCTGCGCCTCATACCATCTCGACGAACCTCTCATGGTCCGAAGTTCCGCGATCAGGTCCCGCTTCAGCCGGCGGCCGGTCTCCGCCGAGCGGTTCTCGTTCCGGTGATCGGCAGGCGGCGCGGGTCCCCGCGCGGCTGCGGGAAGGGCTGGCGGGGCCTACCTGACGCGTCCGTGGAGGAGCTCGACCAGGGTCCGGTGGGTCTCGTCGAGCGGGCGGTCCGGGTGCAGCGCCCGCCGTTCGATCGTGACGGTCAGCACCATGCCGAAGATGGCGGTGGCGGCCGTGTCGACGTCGAGGTCCTTCCGGACCGCGCCCTCGTCGACGGCCCTGCGCAGCACGGCCGCGTAGACGCCGAGCACCTCGGAGCGGAACGTGACGATCGCCTGTTGCCAGGCAGTGCGCCACATCTCGGCCAGCAGCACCCTGGCGAAGGCGCCGTACTGCTCGAAGAACTCCAGCTGGCCGCGCACCGCCGCGTCGAGCGCGGCCAGCGCGGTGTCGCCCACCGCCGCCTCGCCCAGCGCGGCGGCCAGGCGCTCGATGCTGTGGTCGAGCAGGGCGGCGAACAGCGCCTCCTTGGTGCCGAAGTTGTAGAAGACGGTGCCCTTGGCCACCCCCGCGCGCTCGGCGATCGCGTCGACGGTGGTGGCCGAGTAGCCCTGCTCGGCGATCAGCTCGATCGCCGCGGCGAACACCTTGCGGCGGGTCTCCGGCCTGGTCACAGCGACAGCTCGGGGTGCAGGCGCTGGACCGACCAGGTGCGGCCCCTGTTCACGGCGAGGACCGTGAACGCGAGCCCGAGGAGGAGGAACACGGTGAGCACGCCGCCAGCCTGCCACACGACGGTGAGATCGCCGCCACTGATCAGCCGGCGCAGGGCTGAGACCAGCCAGCTCATCGGCAGCCAGGGCGAGATCGTCTGGAAGAAGCCGGGCGAGGTCTCGATCGGGTAGGTGCCCGCCGCCGAGGTGAGCTGCAGCATCAGCAGCGCCAGCGCGACGACCCTGCCGGGCGCGCCGAGCAGCGCGTTGACCGCCTGGACGAGCGCCATGAACGCGCCCGTGGCCAGCAGCAGCAGGCCCGCCACGCCCGCCCAGTGCGCCGCCTCCAGACCCAGCGCGAACCTCAGCACGGCCAGCAGCACGCCGACCTGCGCGGCGCCGAGCGCGAAGGCCGGAACCCAGCCGGACAGCGCCACCCGCAGCGCGCCCGCCGAACCGGCCAGCAGCCGGGGGTTGAGCGGGCGCAGCACCATGTAGGCGATCATCGCACCCACCCAGAGCGCCAGCGGCACGAAGAACGGCGCGAACCCGGTGCCGTAGTTGGGCACCTCGTTCTCGACGGACTTCGCCAGCCGTACGGGGTCGCTCATCATGTCGGTGCGCCCGTCACGCTCGGACCGGCTGTAGTCGGGGATCTGCTCGACGCCGTCGGACAGCCCGTCGGCCAGCTCCTTCGAGCCGTCGCTGAGCTTGCCGGAACCGTCGTGCAGCTTGCCGACGCCGGTGTGGAGCTGGTCGGCGCCGTCGTTCAGCCGGCCGACGCCGGTCCGCAGCCGGGTGGCGCCGTCGGTGAGCTTCACCAGCCCGCCGCCGAGCTTGCCGAGGCCGTCGGTGACCTGCTGGGATCCGTCGGCCAGCTTGCCGACGCCGGTCGTCAGCTTGCCGACGGCCGTGCCCGACTTGGCGATGCCCGCGTTGACCTGCGCCGCGCCGTCGGCCAGCTTGGCCAGACCGGCGTCCAGCTGGTTGTACTGCTCGCGCAGCGCCGCCACCTGCGGGCCCACCTTGGGCGCCGCCTCGGCCACCTTGCGCGCGCCGGCGGCCAGCTCCCTGGCCTCCCGCTGCAGCTGGGCGACACGGTCCCGCGAGACGGACCCCGTGTCCTGCCCGCCCATCGCGGCGGCCCTGTCGACGACCGACTGCGCCGAGGAGACCGCCGCGCCGGCCAGGCGCCGCAGCTCGGGGTCGGCGTCCGGGTGCGACTCCAGATAGTCCTGGACGGCCTGCGCCCGCCCGACCGCCGTCTGGGCCGCCCCGCTCACCCGGTCGGCGCCCTGCGGCGAGGCCGTGCCCAGCCCGTCGGCTATCGCGTCGAGCCCGTCGGCGATGCGGTCGGCGGCCTCGCCCACGCGCGGCCCCCACTCCTCCAGGACCGGGATGTAGGTGTCGGCGGCGCCGTTGACCTTGTCCGCGTTGGCGTGCACCTGGTCGTAGACCTGCTTGTTGCCGGCGGCGACCTTCGCGGCGCCGTCACCCAGCTTGGTCAGCCCGGTGCCGAGCTTGGCCAGGCCGTCCTGGGCGGTGACCAGGCCCTTGGTGACCTTGGCGGAGCCGGCGGCGAGCTTGCCGGTGGCGGTGTTCGCGCTGCCGAGGCCGACGGTGAGCTGCTGGGCGCCGTCCCTGGTCTTGCCGAGGCCGTCCGACAGCTGCTGGGTGGCGTTCTCGGTCCTGCCCAGGCCCTTGTCGATCTTGTTGGCACCCTGGTGCAGCTCGTCGGCGCCGTCGGCCGCCTCGGCGGTCTTGTCGTGCATGTCGCCGATCGAGACGAAGACCTGGTCGAGGTAGTCGCGCACGGCGGTCTGCGCGGCCGCCGCCCTGACCTCGTTGAAGACGGCGTCGGAGATCGAGCCCATGATGTAGGAGCGCCCGGTGTCCACCTCGACGCCGAGCTGGGCGGGGGAGGGCGTGCCGTCCTGCGCGGGCGAGGCCAGGCGCGTGCTGAAGTCGGCGGGGACGGTCAGCGACAGGTAGTAGCTGCCGTCGCGCACGCCGTCGGCGGCCTGGGCGGCGGTGGTGGTGTGCCAGTCGAATACCTTGCGCTCGGCGAGCTCGTCGGCGAGGTCCCGGCCGGCGTGCAGCGTCTTGCCGTCGGCGTCGGCGGGCCGGTCCTCCATCACCAGGGCGACCGGCACCCGGTCGAGGTGGCCCTGCGGATCCCAGAACGACCACAGGTACAGGCCCGCGTACAGCAGGGGGAGCATCACCACGCCGGCGATGGCCGCCCTGGTCAGCCGGGACCGGGAGAACCGGCGCAACTCCTTCATCTCACAGCTCCACGAGGTGGTCGTGACGGGCGGGCGGGGTCACGCACGAGGCGACCACGGTGGCGCGCAGGTCCCTGAGCAGGTTCCAGAGCGCGAGCTGGCGCTGGGGCGGCAGCCCGGCGTCGATGTTGTCGGCGACGATCACGGCGGGGGAGTCGAGCAGCGCGAGCGCGACGCCGAGCCGTACCCGCTGCTCCCTGTCGAGCTCCCGCACGAGCGTCCGCGGATCCACCTCGAGGCCCGCCCCCTCGAGGGCCTCGGCGTGGTGCTTGCGCCCCCTGCGGCGCTCGTGCAGGTGCTCGTGGACGGTCAGCGCCTTGTCGAAGTCGGTCACCCCGTCGACCAGCGCCAGGGCCGCGACCCTGCGGATCGCGCGCGGCCTGGTGTGCCCTGCCACCTGCAGGGTGCCCCCCGTCGGCCGCATCCGGCCCGCGAGCGTCAGCAGCAGGCTCGTCCGGCCGCTGCCCGTCGGGCCCGCGACCACGGTGAGGGAGTTCGCGCCCGCCTCGAGCGAGACGTCGGCGAACACCCCCTGCACCGACAGACCCTTCGCGACGATCACCACGACTCCCTTTTAGAACTGACCAGTCAGTACAAAAGGTAACGCATGGGACAGCCGCGGCAGTGCCGCGGCCGGTGTGATGATGCCCACGCCGGCGGGCCGGCCGCCTAGGGCAGGGGGATCAGGTAGGCGATGAAACCGCGGTTCTCGGCGACCTTGTCGTACAGGCGCCGCGCCGTGCTGTTCGACTCCTGGGTGTGCCAGTAGACGCGCCCGCAGCCGCGCTCCCTGGCCTCCTCGGTCACCGCCGCGATCAGCGCCCGCGCCACCCCCTTGCCGCGCGCCTCCGGCGCGGTGAACAGGTCCTGCAGGTAGCAGGCGTCCGCGTCCGGTTTCGAGGTGCTGGGGTGGTAGAGGTAGTGGGTGATCCCGACAAGCTCGCCGTCCAGCCTGGCGCCGAGCGCGTGCACCCTGGTGTCCTTCTCGAACTCCTCCCAGGCCCGCCGGTACATCTCGTCGGGCTCGGTCCGCTGGTAGAAGTCGATGTAGGCGCGGAACAGCGCCTCCCAGGCGGGCCGGTCGGACGGCTGGAGCCTGCCAATGCTGATCATGTGCACTTCCCGGTGGATGCGGTCACGGGCGGTCCAATCTAGGGACCGGCGGGCCGGCGCGACACGCCCACTTCGCCGCGAAAGCCCGCGACCACTGCGCGGCGCGGCCCCGGCCGGGCCGCGCCGTCGCGTCCGTCAGGCGCCGGCGGCGGACTGCGCGCCGTACTGCGCCAGGAAGAGGGCCTCGGTGGTGACCACGCGGCGCAGCTCCTCCAGGTTCAGCCGCTCGTTGGGGGCGTGGATCGCCGCGTCCTCGTCCTCGGCGCCGAACAGCAGGATCTCCGCCAGGGGGAACTGCTTGAGCAGCGTGTTGACCAGCGGGATCGAGCCGCCCGCGCCCACGTCGCGCGGCGCGCGGCCGAAGGCGCGCTCCATGGCGCCGTTGAGGGCCGCGCGGGCGCGCCCGCCCGAGTCGGCCTGGTATCCGGAGCCGACCGTGAAGTCGCTGAAGCTCACCTTCACGCCCCACGGTGCGACCTGCTGCAGGAACTCGGTCACGGCGTCGAGCGTCGTCTTGGGGTCGCCCGCCGGCGGGATGCGGACCGTCACCCTGGCCCTGGCCGCCGGCTGCACGGCGTTGATGGCGCCGGAGACCGTGGGGACGTCCAGGCCGGTCACGGTGATCGCGTAGGAGGACCACAGGCGGTCGGCGAGGGAGCCGGAGCCGACGAGGGAGACACCGTCGACGACGCCCGCCGTGTTCCTGAACTCCTCCTCGGACGGCCCGGCGCCGAGGAAGGTGCCACGCGGCAGGCCGGGGACGCGGATGTCGCCGTTGTCGTCGTGCAGGGAGGTGAGCATGCGCATGAGGGCGGCCAGCGCGTCGGGGGCGGCGCCGCCGAAGGAACCGCTGTGGACGGCCTCGCGCAGCGTCCGCGTCTCGACGGTGAAGGCGGCCATGCCGCGCAGCGACGTCGTGACGGCGGGGTCGCCGACGCGGGGGTTGCCGGTGTCGGCGACGATGATCGCGTCGGCGCGGAGCAGGTCGGGGTTGCGCTCGACGAAGGCCTCCAGGCGCTCGCCCGCGTACTCCTCCTGACCCTCGATGATCACCTTGACGCCGACGGGGAAGCGGCCGTGGAAGGCGCGCAGCGCGGCGACGTGCGAGATGATGCCCGACTTGTCGTCGGCGGTGCCCCTGCCGTACAGGCAGCCGTCGATCAGGGTGGGCTCGAAGGGCGGGGTTCGCCAGGCCGCGGGGTCGCCGGCGGGCTGGACGTCGTAGTGCGCGTACAGCAGCACCGTGGGAGCGCCGGGAGGGGCGGGGGCCTCGCCGTAGACGGCGGGGAAGCTGCCCTCCACGGGGATCTGCTGGACGTGCGGCAGACCCGCGCTGCGCAGCAGTTCCTCGGTCACGGCGGCGGCGGCGAGGACGGGCTCCTCGGGGTGGCCGGGGAAGGCCACGGAGGGGATGGAGGCCAGACGCCTCAGGTCCTCGACGGCCTGGGGCATTCCCGCCGCGACGGCGCTCTCTAGCTGGTCAGGAGTCACGGGTTGTCCCCCGGTGTCGTTCTGGACAGTACGCCTCATTGCATCACAGAAGGTTCCGCATGCTGGAAATGGGTCTTGCGCGCCATGCGGATTTCGTTGATATTACAGAGGCGTTCTGCGGATCCCGGTTTTCTTGCAGAGTGTTGCCACGCTTTCGCTTGGCAACACCCCGTGTGAGCATGCACACTGTGGGGAGTTCAGACACGAGGGAAGATAGCGATGACGCAGCCCGAAAACGACGTGCTCAAGGCCGCTCAGGACAACCTGTGGTTGCATTTCACCCGCCACAGCTCCTACAAGGAGCACGAGATCCCCACGATCGTCAGGGGTGAAGGCGCCTACATCTACGACATCCACGGCAAGCGTTACCTCGACGGACTCGCCGGACTCTTCGTGGTCCAGGTCGGCCACGGCCGCAGCGAACTGGCCGAGGCGGCCGCCAAGCAGGCGCAGGAGCTGGCCTTCTTCCCGCTGTGGTCCTACGCCCACCCCAAGGCGGCCGAGCTCGCGCACCGGCTGGCCAAGGAGGCGCCCGGCGACCTCAACCGTGTGTTCTTCACCACCGGTGGCGGCGAGGCGGTCGAGACCGCGTGGAAGCTGGCCAAGCAGTACTACAAGGTCACCGGCAAGCCGCTCAAGCACAAGGTGATCAGCCGCCAGATCGCCTACCACGGCACCCCGCAGGGCGCCCTGTCGATCACCGGCATCCCGGCCTTCAAGCAGATGTTCGAGCCGCTCGTGCCCGGCTCCATCCGCGTGCCGAACACCAACCACTACCGCGCCGACGAGATCTCCGGCATCAAGGGCATGACGCCCGAGCAGTACGGCCTGTGGGCCGCCGACCGCGTCGCCCAGGCCATCGAGATGGAGGGCCCCGACACCGTCGCCGCCGTCTTCGTCGAGCCGGTGCAGAACGCCGGCGGCTGCTTCCCGCCGCCGCCCGGATACTTCCAGCGGCTGCGCGAGATCTGCGACGAGTACGACGTGCTGCTGGTCTCCGACGAGGTCATCTGCGCGTACGGCAGGCTCGGCACGATGTTCGGCGGCCAGAAGTTCGACTACACGCCCGACATCATCACCTCGGCCAAGGGCCTGACCTCCGGCTACTCGCCGCTCGGCGCCATGATCGCGCACGACCGGCTGTTCGAGCCGTTCAAGGACGGCGCCGAGATGTTCGCCCACGGCTACACCTTCGGCGGGCACCCGGTCTCCGCCGCCGTCGCGCTGGCCAACCTCGACATCTTCGAGCGCGAGGACCTGCTCGGCCACGTCACCCGCAACGAGGGCGCCTTCAAGAGCACGCTGGAGAAGCTGAAGGACCTGCCCATCGTCGGAGACGTCCGCGGCTCCGGCTACTTCTGGGGCATCGAGCTGGTCAAGGACAAGACGACCAAGGAGACCTTCAGCGCCGAGGAGTCCGAGCGGCTCATCCGCGGCTACCTGTCCAACGCCCTGTACTCCCACGGCCTCTACTGCAGGGCCGATGACCGCGGCGACCCGGTCATCCAGCTCGCCCCGCCGCTCATCGCCGGGCAGAAGGAGTTCGACGAGATCGAGTCGATCATCCGGACCGTCCTGGTCGAAGGCCTGAACCTCCTCTAAGCACCCCCCTCTCAGGAAAGGAACCACCATGAAGATCGGCGTTCCCGCCGAGGTGAAGAACCACGAGTACCGCGTCGCCGCCACCCCCGCCGGTGTGCACGAGCTGGTACGAGGCGGCCACGACGTTCACGTCCAGCGGGGCGCCGGTCTCGGTTCGCACATCACCGACGAGGAGTACCTCGCCGCCGGTGCCAAGATCCTCGACTCCGCCGACGCCGTGTGGGGCGAGTCGGAGATGGTGCTCAAGGTCAAGGAGCCCATCGCCGAGGAGTACCACCGCATGCGCGACGACCTGGTGCTCTTCACCTACCTGCACCTGGCCGCCGGCAAGGAGTGCGCCGACGCGCTGCTCAAGGCGGGCACCACCGGCATCGCCTACGAGACCGTCCAGGTCGGCAACGCCCTCCCGCTGCTCGCCCCGATGTCGGAGGTCGCGGGTCGCCTGGCTCCCCAGGTCGGCGCCTACAACCTCATGCGCTTCAACGGCGGGCGCGGCGTGCTGCCCGGCGGCGTCCCCGGTGTCGCCCCCGCCAAGGTCGTCGTCATCGGCGGCGGCGTCTCCGGCCTCAACGCGGCCCAGATCGCGGTCGGCATGGGCGCGGACGTGACCGTCCTCGACACCAACATCGACCGCCTGCGCTTCATCGACGCCGTCTACCAGGGCAGGCTGAAGACGCTGGTGTCGAACGCGTACGCGATCGAGCAGGAGGTCCTCAAGGCCGACCTGGTCATCGGCGCGGTCCTCATCCCCGGCGCCAAGGCCCCGACGCTGGTCTCCAACGAGCTGGTCTCCCGCATGAAGCCCGGCTCCGTGCTCGTCGACATCGCGATCGACCAGGGCGGCTGCTTCGAGGACTCCCGCCCCACCACGCACGCCGAGCCCACCTACCCGGTGCACAACTCGATCTTCTACTGCGTGGCGAACATGCCCGGTTCGGTGGCGAACACCTCGACGTACGCGCTCACCAACGCGACGCTGCCCTACGCGGTCAAGCTGGCGAACCTGGGCTGGAAGGAGGCGCTGAAGGCGGACGCCTCGCTCGCCCTCGGCCTCAACACCCACGCCGGCCAGGTCACCAACGAGCCGGTCGCGCAGGCGCTCGGCCTGCCGTACGTGCCGGTGGCCGACGTGCTGGCCGCCTGACGGACGAACCTCTCACGACGACGCCCGCCGGTTCGCCCCCCGGCGGGCGTCGTCATGTCTCAGCGGGCGCACAGGCGGCCGCGGAGCTCGCGCGCCGTGGCCAGGACGTGCTCGATCTCCGACGGCGTGGGCCACGGCGCCGTCCCCGGCCGCACGATCGTCGCCCGCACCGACGCCAGGTGCTCCACCGCCGACGGCCGCATCCCGCTCCGCTCCACCAGCCAAACCACCACGTCGGTGTGGTCACGCGGCGGCCTGGTGAGCAGGTCCCACGTGCCGAGGATCTCCGTCAGGTCCCGCACCCGCAGCCTCGCCCCGCCCCTGCGTCCCGTCGCGGCGGCCGCCAGCTCGGCCCTGGCCGCCAGCTCGGGTTCGGCGAGCCGGTCCCAGGTGGGCGGCGGCGGGTCGGCCAGCCACTTCTCCGCCTCCTGCGTGTTGCCGGTGGCCGACAGCAGCCCCCCGAGCTCCACCGCCGCCCGGTGGTGCCCGGCCGTCGCCGCCTGCCGGAACCAGTGCTGGCCGCCCTCCAGGTCGCCGAGCTCGGCGATGAGCAGCAGCCCGAAGTTGAAGGCCGACTCCGCGTCGCCGCTCGCGGCCGCCCTGCCGAACCAGTGGCTGGCCCCCTGCGAGTCGGACAGCTCCACGCAGACGAACCCCGCCATCCGCTGGTCCTCGACCCGCCCGGCCTGCGCGGCCCGCTCGAACCAGGCGCGTGCCGTACGGAGGTCGCGGTGCGACAGCGCGATGCCGCCGAGCTGGGAGGCGGCGCCCGGGTGTTCGTTCTTGGCGGCCAGCCGGAAGCAGGACTCGGCGCCCTCGGGGTCGCGGGTGGCCTGCAGGTAGAGCCCCAGGTGGTAGGCGGCGTCGGCGTGCCCGCCGCGAGAGGCGTACTCCCAGCAGCGGACCGTCTCCTCCTCCTCGCCCGCCTGGTAGGACAGGAAACCCAGGTCGTGGGCGGAGGCGACGTCGCCGTCGGCGGCGGCCCTGCGGTGCCACTCACGGGCGACCGGCAGCTCGCCCGCGTCCTCGCAGATCAGCGCCAGCCGCCTGGCCGCCTGCCGGGATCCGGCCCGCGCGGCGGTCTCGAACCACCCGCGGGCCGCGTCGACGTCGCCGCGCGACTCCAGCAGCAGGGTCGCCAGGTTGACCGCGGCCTCGGCGTCACCCGTGCCCGCCGCCAGCTCGTACCACCGGACGGCCTCCTCGAGCGTGCCGTGCTTCTCGTGCCAGACACCCAGGTTGTAGGCGCTGTCGACGTTGCCGGCCGCCGCGGCCCGCTCCCACCAGTGCCTGGCGGCCGTGCGGTCGCCGCGCTGGGCGAAGAGCCTGCCCAGCCGGTGGGCGGCCTGGGCGTCGCCGTCCTGGGCGGCGACGATGAGATCGGGCTCGCCCCCGGAGCGGGGCGCGGGAACCGGCGCGGTCGTCTCGAGGACGTGCCCGGCCGGCGCCGCCACCCCCTGCTCGTTCTGCCACCACGTCATGGCGCCAGGGTGACATGTGATGACGTGGTGGCGGAGTGTAATCGACGAGAACGTTCACCGTGACGTGCCGGCGACGAACCTGACGAACCCCGGGTACATGCCCATCGCGCACGAGTAGCGCAGCGTCCCCGGCTCCTGCGGCGGCAGCAGTACGGTCGCCGGCAGCGTGACGTCCCTCCCGGCGATCGACACCGTCCCCGCGCATCCCGGCGCGCTCGTCCTGAAGACCAGCGTGACCGGCGTGCGGGCGGGCATGGTGACGATGCCCGGCCGGTAGCCGTCACTCGTGGCCCAGATCGTGGCCGTGCTCGCCACGCTCGCGGTGCCCGCCGTGCCACCCGTGGCCGCCGCCGCGGGCGAGCTCGGCAACCAGCCGCCGAGGCTCAGCCCCGAGCCGATCGTCCACCCCCCGACGGCCACCGCGGTGCCGGCCGCCACCACGGCGAGCCTGGTACGCGACAGCCGGCGGACGACGAACCCCAGCAGCGCGAGGGCGGGCGAGGTGCCGATCACGAAGCCCGCCATCACCGCGGCCCCGGCGATCGCCGAGCCGCTGGAGACGGCCACCATCTCCATGCTCAACGTCACCCCGCAGGGCAACAGCAGCGTCGCGGCGCCGAGCAGGGGCGCCTTGAGCGGCCGTCCAGGCGGCGGGGGAGCGCAGCGCCGCCGGCGGAACGTCCTGGCGGCGAACAGCAGCACCGTGACGCCCGCCGCGATCAGCAGGACCGCGCGGACCGGCGTGGGCAGCCTGATCACCGCGCCCAGGGCGCCGAGCAGGCCGCCCGCCACGGCGTACGCGGCCAGGCGGCCTGCCAGGAACTGGCCCACGGCCCACGGGGAGGCCCCCGTCAGGCCGAAGAGCAGACCGCCCTGCATCGCCGTACAGGAGGCGGCGCCCGCCACCAGACCGGCGGCGAGCCCGCTGACGAACAGGGTGACCGGCTCCACACCCTCATCCCCGCCTCGGAGTTGTCTTCGCCTGCACGCTAACCTCACGCTCCGCAGGCGGCCAGTAACAGTTGTTTCACCGGTGGGAGCGTTTACGACCTCAGCACGGACGAGCGCTGGAGGTACTCCTCGTCGACCAGCTCGCCGCGGGCGTAGCGCTCGGCGAGGATCTGCTCGGCCGAGGCCGTACGGCTCGGCGGCGGCCCGCCCCGGACGCCGGCCCGCCTGCCCTTGACGAAGAGCGTCGCGGCGCCGGCCAGGACCAGGGCCCAGAAGATCGGGAAGACGGGCCAGAAGAAGCTGTGCATCGCTGGTGTCCTTTCTCGACGATGCGAGCAGCCGGAGCCCGCGTCGTCAGAGCCAGCCCGGCCGCACCAGGCCCGACTCGTAGGCGATGACCACGAGCTGCGCGCGGTCGCGGGCGTGGAGCTTCATCATCGCCCTGCTCACGTGGGTCTTCGCCGTCGCAGGGGACATGAACAGCCTGGCGGCGATCTCGTCGTTGGTCATCCCCGTGCCGACCAGCGCCAGCACCTCCCGCTCGCGCTCGGTCAGCAGGTCGAGCCCGTCGGCGGCGACCGGCTCCTTGGCCCGCGTCGCGTACTCCGCGATCAGCCTCCTGGTGACGCTCGGCGACAGCAGCGCCTCGCCCGCCGCCACCACCCGCACCGCCTGGATCAGCTCGGCCGGCTCGGTGTCCTTGACCAGGAAGCCGCTGGCCCCGCCGCGCAGCGCCTCGAAGACGTACTCGTCGAGCTCGAAGGTGGTCAGGATGATGACGCGCGGGCCAGGCGGCATCTGCCTGGTCGCGGTCAGCCCGTCGGTGCCCGGCATGCGGATGTCCATGAGCACGACGTCGGGCGCGTGCTCGCGCGACAGCCGTACCGCCTCGGCCCCGTCGGCGGCCTCGGCGACGACGCTCATGTCGGGCTGCGCGTCGAGCAGCGCCCGGAACCCGGCCCGCACCAGCGCCTGGTCGTCGGCCAGCAGCACCCTGATCATTCTGTTTCCTCCGGTAGTGGCAGTCTCGCCTCGACCTGGAACCCGCCGCCCGCCGGCCCCGCGACCAGCGTGCCACCGAGCGCGGCGGCCCGCTCCCGCATGCCGGGGATGCCGTTGCCGCTGCCCGCCTCGGCCAGGACGGCAGGCATCGCCGGGCCGCTGTCGGCGATCGCGATGACCAGCTCGGCGGGCCGGTAGTCCAGCCGCACCAAGACCCGGGAGCCTGGCGCGTGCCGGGCGGCGTTGGTGAGCGACTCCTGCACGATGCGGTAGGCCGCACGTTCGACCTGCGCGGGCAGCGGGCGCGCGCCGCCCTGTTCGAGCGACACGTCGAGCCCCGACCGTTCCACCAGGTCGCCCAGCCGGTCGAGCCCCGCCGTCGGCGAGCGGGGCGCGCCCTCACGCAGCACGTTCAGCACCGAGCGGAGCTCGCCGAGCACCTCCTTGGAGGCGCTCTTGATCGTGGTGAGCGCGGCGCGGGCCTGCGACGGGTCGTCGTCCATCAGGTGGAGCGCGGTGGAGGCCTGCACGTGGATGAGCGAGATGTTGTGCGCCAGCACGTCGTGCAGCTCCTGCGCCATCGTCAGGCGCTCCTCGCTGGCCTGGCGCCTGGACTCCTCCTCCGCCACCCGCGCCCGCTCGGCGCGGCTCTCGCGCCGGTACCTGGCCAGCTCCCCGGCGGCCAGGATCAGCGCCATGACCGCGACGATCGCCAGCACGTGCCACAGGCCGGGCGAGGGCGGGTAGACCAGCCAGGTCGAGTAGATCAGGAAGAAGACGGTCGTGAGCCCGGAGGAGATCAGCGCGAGCTTCCTGCGGCCCTCGGCGACGGTCTGGAAGAGCATGATGATCGGGCTGGCGAACACGGGCCCGTACGGGTAGCCGCCCCACAGGTACAGGCAGGTCGCGGTGAGCGTGAGCGCCAGCGACGTCGCGGGGAAGCGGTTCCTGGCCAGCATCATCGCGGGCCCGACCAGCAGCAGGAGGACGGCCGTCGCGTCGACGGGCACGCGGTCGTGCTGCCCCAGGCTCGCCCCCTGGGAGGCGATCACCTGGAACGCCGCGACCACCAGAGCGAGATAAGGGGTCTTGCGCACCCACCCACGCTAGACGAGGACACCGGCCAGGACATCCGCCCGATGTGGCAGGGGGCCCTACCACCGGCGGCGTACCTGGTCCATTGTGGGGATCATGCGCCGACACATCCTCGCTCTCGTCGCCGTCACGCCGTTCCTCGTCGCCGCACCGGCCGTCGCCGGGCCGGCCGTGGATCACAAGCCGCCGCCCGCCGTGAAGCAGCCCGTCGCCGAGGGGTACGGCGGCGCCGTGGCGACCGTCGACCTCGACGCCAGCAAGGCCGCGCTCGCCGTGCTCAAGAAGGGCGGCAACGCGATGGACGCCGCGGTGGCGGCGGGCGCGGTGCTCGGCGTCACCGAGCCCTACTCCGCCGGGTTGGCCGGTGGCGGGTTCATGGTCTACTACGACGCCAGGCGGGGCAGGGTCTACTCGATCGACGGGCGGGAGACGGCGCCAGCCGCGATGACGTCGACCTCTCTGGAGGGCATCCCGTTCGAGGAGGCCGTCACCAGCGGCCTGTCGGCGGGCGTGCCCGGCGCGGTCGCGCAGTGGGACCTGGCGCTGCGCAGGTTCGGCACGGTCAGCCTGCGCGACGCGCTCAAGCCCGCCGTCGAGGTGGCGTCCAAGGGTTTCGTCGTCGACCAGACCTTCCACGACCAGACCGCCGCGAACGCCGCCCGGTTCAAGGACATCGCCTCCACCGCCAAGCTCTACCTGCCGAACGGCGCGCCGCCACCGGTCGGCTCGGTGTTCAGGAACCCCGAGCTCGCCGACACCTATCGCGAGCTGGGCAGGCGCGGCCCCGAGTGGCTGTACGGCGGGCGGCTCGGCCAGGAGATCGTCGCCACCGTCAAGAACCCGCCGATCACCCCCGGCGCGACCCGCAACGTGCGTCCCGGCCTGATGGAGGTCTCCGACCTGACCGCCTACCGGGCGCTGACGCGCGAGCCGACGCGGGTCGACTACAACGGCATGCAGGTCTACGGCATGTCGATCCCGTCCTCGGGCGGCTCCACGGTCGGCGAGGCGCTCAACATCCTGGAGGCGCTGCCCACCGTGGGCCTCCACGAGTTCCTGGAGGCTTCGCGGCTGTCGTTCGCCGACCGCGGCAAGTACGTCGGCGACATCCCGAACGTCCCGCTGGCCGAGCTGCTCAGCGACGGCTTCGCCAAGGAGCGCGCCTGCCTGGTGGGCGAGCGGGCGATGGCGCACCCGGCCGCCCCCGGCCAGCCGGACGGCACCTACGCCGACTGCGAGCGCCCGCTGGACGAGGCGTCGGCGCCGCCCGCTGAGGAAGGCCCGGAGACCACCCACCTGGTCGTCGCCGACCGCTGGGGCAACGTGGTCGCCTACAACCTCACGATCGAGTCCACCGGCGGCAACGGCATCGTGGTGCCGGGACGTGGCGTGATGCTCAACAACGAGCTGACCGACTTCACCTTCGGCCCGGCGCCCGGCGACCCGAACCTGCCCGCCCCCGGCAAGCGCCCCCGCTCGTCGATGGCCCCGACCATCGTGCTCGACGAGGGCAAGCCGGTGCTGGCCGTCGGCTCGCCCGGCGGCTCGACGATCATCACGACCGTGCTGCAGATCCTGGTCAACCGCTACGAGTTCGGCATGAAACTGCCGGACGCGCTCGCCGCGCCCAGGGCCACCCAGCGCAACACCGCCCAGACCCAGGCCGAGCAGGCCTTCCTCGACCGTTACCGGGCCGAGCTCGAGGCCAAGGGGCACACCTTCGCGCTGAACCCGGAGATCGGCGCGGCGACCGCCCTGGAGTTCGTCGGCCGGGGCAGGATCCAGGCCGTCGCCGAGCCCGTACGGCGGGGCGGCGGCAGCGCGCTGGTCGTTCGTAGCGCGCCGTAGTCGTCCCATCACGTATCGTGCGGTGGGTCCCTGTCCCCTGTCGAGAGGAACCCCCGCACGATGCCTCCGCACCTGATGCTCGCCGCCGCCTTGGCCGCCACCGTCCCGGTCCTGCCCGCGGTCGTCCCGGCCCGCCCCGCCGTGCCGGTGCCGCAGGCCGTCCCGGCGGTGCCGGCGCCGGCCTGCCGGGCGGACGTGTGCCTGTGGACCGGCGCCCGGTACACCGGTGCCCTCCACACGTGGCGGGAGGCCGACGGCAACGTCCACATCGGCCCCGAGCACGCCGACAGGGTGGGCTCGTTCGTGGCCAACGCCGAGGTCTGCTTCGTCGACACGGCCGACTCCGAGTGGAGCTGGAACGAACGGCGCCGGGCGGGCGCCGGCGACTACAGCCCCAACTACCTGCGCCGCTTCGGCCAGCGGATGGACCGCATCGCACCGGCCCGCTACTGCTAGCGCGCGTGCCGGTCGGGTCTTCGGGGTGGCGGCGCGACGGTGCCGGCCGGCTAGTAGATCAGCTCGAAGGCGTCGGGCTTCATCCGCCTGGTGCGTGCCCAGTACTCGAAGGTGAAGCCCGGCCAGACCGTCCGGTTGACCCCGTGCTCGTCCAGGTACCACGAGTCGCACCCGCCCTCGCTCCACACCAGCCGGCCGAGGCGTTCCTGCAGGCGCCGGTTGAAGGCCCGCTGCCGCTCCGGCTTGACGTCGATCGCCCTGGCCTGGGTCCTGGACAGCAGCCGCAGGCAGTCCATGACATAGCGGACCTGCGACTCGATCATGAAGACCACGGAGTTGTGGCCCAGCCCGGTGTTGGGGCCGAGCAGGAAGAACAGGTTCGGGAAGCCCGTGGTGGTGATGCCGTAGTAGGCCTCGATGCCCTCCTGCCACGCGTCCTGGATCTTCACACCGTCCCTGCCGACGATCCGCTGCTCCTGCAGGGCGTCGGTCACCTTGAAGCCGGTGCCGTACACGACGACGTCGGCCGCGTGCTCCTTCCCCGTGACGTCGACGACCGCGTGGCCGCGCAGCTCGGCGATGCCGTCGGTGACCAGCGAGACGTCGGGCCTGCCGAGCGCGGGATAGTAGTCGCTGGAGATCAGGACGCGCTTGCAGCCGATCGTGTAGCCGGGCGTGAGCTTGCGGCGCAGCTCGGGGTCGGGCACCTGGCGTTCGAGGTGCCGCAGGGCCATCCGCTCGTGGAAGGCCATCAGCCTGGGGTCGACGGCGAAGCCGAGCGCCCTGGTCTCCAGCGTCCAGTAGATGCCGTTGCGCAGGGCGCGGGCGGCGCCGGGCAGCGTGAGCAGGCGCTTCATCCGGTCGGGGACGGCGAAGTCGGGCTTGGGGTGGATCCAGGGGGGCGTGCGCTGGAAGACGGTCAGGTGGGCGGCCTCTTCGGCGATCCGCGGGACGAACTGGACGGCTGAGGCGCCGGTGCCGACGACCGCCACCCGCTTGCCCCGGAGGTCGACGCTGTGGTCCCACTCGGCCGAGTGGAACGCGGGCCCGGCGAACTCACCCGCTATTTCCGGAAATTTCGGGACGTGGAGGGCGCCGATGGCGGAGATCACCGCGTTGGCGCGGAGCGTCCGGCCGTCCGAGGTGGCGATCTCCCATTCCCTGCCGGTGTATTCGAGGCTCACGACGTGCTTGCCGTACCGGATGTGGGGGTCGATGCCGTACTTCCACGCGCAGGCGCGCATGTACTCCCAGATCTCCTCCTGCGGGGAGAACATCCGTGACCAGCCCGGATTGAGCTCGAAGGAGTAGGAGTACATGTGCGAGGGGATGTCGCACGCGCACCCGGGATAGGTGTTGTCGCGCCAGGTGCCGCCCAGCTCGCCGGCCTTCTCCAGGATGACGAAGTCGTGGAACCCGGCCTCCTTCAACTTGATCGCCATCCCGATCCCGGCGAAACCCGAACCGATGATGACGATTCCCGGCTTGTCACTGGTTGCCACGGGACCTCCTGTACGACGCGAACTCGGCATGCGCGGGGGAGATGGCGATGTAGTCGAGAGCGGCCTTCAGGTCGCCCTCCTGGCTGGGATGGAAACCGGGCCGCAGATACCTCGGCGCGGCCAGGACCAGGCTGCGTAACGTCGGCACCCTGCCCTGGCGGGCGCGGCGGAGGAAATGCGTCCACCTGGCCTGGACGCGACCGGCCACGACGGGGTCGCGGGCCAGCAGGAACGCCGTGCCCCGCCTGACCAGGGTCACCAGGATGGGCCCGGTCATGAGCATGGTGCGCGCCCTGCGCGTGTAGGCGCCGTCGAGGTGCATGAACAGGTCGAAGGCCACGCTGCGGTGCTCGACCTCCTCGGCGCCGTGCCAGCGCAGCAGATCCAGCATCACGGGGTCGGCGCCGGCCGCGTCCAGCGGCCGGGCCCGCAGGATCCAGTCGCCGAGCACCGCCGTGTAGTGCTCGATCGCCGCGATGACGGCCAGCCGCTCCTTCAGCCAGTAATCCCTGGCGAACGGCGGCATCGTGTGGTCGCCGAGCAGGCGCTCGAAGAACCACTCGACGTTCTCGACGAAGGGGGCCGTGTCCAGGCCCTGCTCCTTCATGTGCTCGAGCACCCGCTGGTGGGCGACCGCGTGCGTGCCCTCCTGGCCCATGAAGCCCTTGACCTCGGCCTTCAGCCTCTCGTCCGTGACGTACGGCAGGGCCTGCTTGAAGACGTGCACGAACCACCGCTCACCCGCCGGCAGCAGCAGGTGCAGCACGTTGATCAGGTGCGTGGAGAAGGGGTCGCCCGGCACCCAGTGCAGCGGCGTGTCCTCCCACGAGAAGCGCACCCTGCGCGGCTGGATCATGCCGCCCTCCACAGGTGGACGTCCGACTTTATTGGACACAGAGTCCAATGTAGACAGACATGCGTGCCCTGGTCCAGAGGTGGTGACCGTACGGAAGGATCACGGGACCGGGCGTCACGGTGTCCCGGAACGACAAGAACCCGCCGCGACCTCGTCGAGCGGCGGGTGGGACGGCCCCCGGGCGGTTAGACCAGGAGCAGGTACGCGATCACGCCGACGATGGCGACGGCGAGGACCACGGCGATGATCGGCAGGACGGAGGAGCGCTTGGGCTCGGCCGCCGCCTCGTTCTCGGCCCGCTGGGCGAACGCGCGGAACTGCTGGGTGTTGCCCGCGGGATCGATGTGCTGGTCAGACATGCGTTGCACTCTAGCGGGATCAGCTGGTGCATTTGCACCTTTTAGCGTGACCCGGTAAGGGCACTCGATTATCGGACCGCAGGTATCGCCGGATAGCGTGGACGCATGCTCAGAACCCTGCTCGCACCCCGCATGCTCGGGTTGCACCTGCTCGCGATCGGGGTTCTCGTCTCTTTCATCCTGCTCGGCCGCTGGCAGCTCGGCGTGTTCGAGGACTCGGGCAAGCCCACGGCGACCACCGACCCCGGTCCCGTCGCCGTCGAGACGCTCAGCAAGGTGGGCGCCCAGATCGACGGCACCTCGGTGGGGCGGCGCGTCACCGTTTCCGGCTCCTACGACGCGGCCAGGCAACTGCTCGTCGCCGACCGCAAACCCGACGTGTCGGCGCCCGGCGGCAACGTCGCCAGGGGCCAGGGCTACTGGGTGCTCACCCCGATCAGGCTGACCGACGGCACCCTGATGCCGACCGTGCGCGGATGGGTGGCCAAGGCCGGCGATCCGGGCGCGACCGTGCCGCCCGGCCAGGTGACGGTGAGCGGGCGGCTGCGGGCGCCCCAGAACACCGACAGCGTCCAGCGGCGGGCCGAGGGCGTGCCCGCCGGCCAGGTGCAGACGGTCTCCACGGCCGAGCTGATCAACCTGTGGCGGGGGGAGAAGGTGCGCAACGGGTTCGTGGTCGCCCAGACCCCTGGGCTCACCCCCGTCAAGGTGCCGCCACCGGTCACCGGCGGCACGCTGACCTGGCGCAACCTCGCCTACGCGGCCAACTGGTGGATCTTCGCGGGGTTCGCCGTGTTCATGTGGTTCCACTTCGTCCGCGACGCCGTACGTTCCAGCAAGTCCCCTGAACCCGAAGCCGTTCTAGAAGGTTGATGCTCGTGGAGTCCGCACTCAAGCCCTTCCGGGTCCTCGCGTACATCGTCGGCACCATGCTGCTCGTGCTCTGCACGGCCATCGTGCTGCGGTACGGCTTCGACGTCCCCCAACCCTCCAAGATCGTCTCGCCGATCCACGGGTTCCTCTACATGCTCTACCTGATCGCGGTCATGAACCTCGGCATGAAGGCGCGCTGGACCTGGGGGTACATGCTCGGCGTCATGCTGGCGGGCACCGTGCCGCTGCTGTCGTTCTACATCGAGCGCAGGGTGACCGCCAAGGTGCACGAGGCCATCGCCGCCTGACGGGCGGCTCCGACGCGGCCGTCGACAGATGAGAAGGAGGCCGTCACCCGGGGTGACGGCCTCCTTCCGTGTCCGCTGGTCCGGCGTCCTGGACCGCTGGTCCGGCGACCCGGCCGCGACCCGGCCACGACCCGGCCGCGACCCGGCCGCGACCCGGCCGCGACCCGGCCACGGCCGGCCATGGCTTGGTCCGTTGCGACCGGCGCGAGTCGCTGCGGTCAGTGGCCGATGCCGCGCCTGCGGGCCCTCTTGAGCCGCTCGCGCTGTGACGGGTCGAGCATCATGTAGCCGACCACGGGCGCGGCGACGACGCCGAGCAGCACGAGCAGGGTGAGCCAGCCGGGCAGGAAGATCCACGACAGCAGGACGGCGACACCGGCGCCGATGGCGTACTTCTGGACGGGCGACATCCTCAACATCCCTCCGAACGCGGAGCCCGCGCCCCGCCTCTCCACATTCTGCGTCGCCGATATAACGAGTGGGAGCCTCCGCCGGGTTCCATCCGCGATATATCTCATTTCTGCGGACCTCCCGAGCCCCGCCCGACCGCCGTCACCCCGCCGGCAGGTCCGGGGAACGGGTGCGCAGCCGGCACGCCCGATCCGTCATGTCAGGAGCACCGGCAAGCGGTCAGCTGTACGCGCGGATCGTCGTGCGGATCCAGTCCGCGTAGGCGGGCACGTTCGTGTAGAGGCCGGGACCTTCCGCGCAGGAAGGGCTCTTGGCGCCGGGTCCCGAGGTGACGCCGATGAGCTCCCACCGGCCGCCCCTGCCGCGCTGGACCTGCGGAGAGCCGGAGTCGCCGTTGCACGCCATGGCCTTGGGCACCCGGCTGATCGTGCACAGCCGGGTGCTGCCCGCGAAGCCGGGGCCGCACTCGGAGACCGCGCCTCTGCGGGTGTCGAGTTCCTGGAGCTTGTCGGACATCTTCCAGCCGGCCGGGTCGCGGTTGAACTCGGTGATGCCGAAGCCGATGATCCGGGTCGGGGTGCCGGGCCGTCCTGGCCGTTGGGCGATCGGGATGGGCTGGTAGGAGACGGGACGGTCCAGGCGGACCAGCGCGATGTCGTTCTTGCTGGGCGAGTCCTGGGCGTAGCGGGGGTGGGTCACCGCCTGCGCGATCTTACGGACCGTTCCGCCGGTCTTCCGCTGATCGCTGCCGATGCGGATCGTTCCGGCGGGAATCGACCCGACCTCCATGTCGACGCAGTGAGCGGCGGTCGCCACCCACTGCGGGTCGACCAGCACGGCCCCGCACACGCCGTCCTCGAGGCCCTGGCTCGGCGCCGAGATCGGGATCGACGCCATGAACGAGTAGGGCTGCGTGGCGTCCTTGCCGTTGATGATCGCGCCGGCGCTCCCGGCCGTCGCCGCGAGACAGGCTGCGCCTGCCACGGCAACGATGGTGGACCGTGACAGACCGCGACGGAACGATTCCATGCCAAACAACGGGGTTGACCCCTTCAATGGAGGATTAAGACAAGATCACGCTATCCATCGAAGAACGGCCGGGTCATCACGCCAGCACGTCAACTCAGGGTAGGGATAACCCCCTCCTCGGCCCGTCGCCCGGGTCGGTGCGACGAGGCCCGAAGCGGCGCATCGCCGTAGGTCGCGCACAGAGAGGCGGGATCATGCTCGGCCCGGATTCCAGGCTCGCCCTTCGAATCCCTCGCGCGCGTTGGCAGGAGGGGTGATCTCGCCGCCCGGCGCCGATGATCGCCCTGGGCGGAGCGCGGTTCCCACCAGGGCCGGCGGAAGCAGGATCCGAGCAGGTCACGGGCATCGGTCCAGCCGGCGGGATCGCCGGCGAACCTCAGCGAGAAGACCGGGAACCCGCTCTGGAACGATGGTCCGGTCGAACCGGGCGCGTCTCCTCGGCGGGGTGCTGCCAGGCATGGACAGGATGATGCCGCCCGCTGAAACCGCGTCGAGCTCGCGGATGCCCGTCACAGGAACCAGGCGAACCACCAGGCGAGGAATCCGGCGCCGATGACGGCCGCGGCGATGTGCGGCCACCGGCGGTCGCGGAGGAGCGCCGCGGCGGTCAGCGCGGCCGAGGCGGCGGCGATCCAGGTGTAGAGGACCACCGTGCCGGGCACGCCGACGGCGAGAGCGGTCTCGTTCGTGCTGATCAGGGCGTAGACGGACTGGCCGACCAGCCCGGCGAACGCCACGCCGGACAGCCCGCCGAAGGCCGCCAGCGCCCGGCCCCTCAGCGTGCCGGCGATCAGCTGGATCAGGCAGACGAGGGCGAACAGCGCGAAGGGCGCGGCCAGCCACGGGGACTTCGAGATCTGGTACGGGGCGCCGGTCACGTGCAGGTCGCCCGGCGTCTGGTCCGTGTCGTCGAGGCAGGGGGCGGCCGTGCGCTGGGCCGGGTCGTCGAGGAACTCCACGATCTTGCGGCGGGCGCAGGCGCTGGACAGGAAGACCGCGTGGGAGGCGCGGGCGAACTCCTCGAAGCGGGCGTCGGGGAGCGCTTCTGCCGCCGGCTTGCTGGTCCTGGTGGGCGTGGTCGGGTCGTACTGGCCGCCCAGGACGTAGACGGGGGCCTTGGTGGTGGCGTTCACGGGCTCGGCCTTGGGGAGCTGCCAAGCCTCGCACACCGCCTTATCTCCATTTACGGTGAAAAGTCGGGATCTTGGGGTGAAGGTGTTGAACGGGATCTCGTCCTGGCACTGCACCGCGTGATACAGCCCGAACTCGTGCGACACCAACCCCTCGCCCACCGCGTCGGCCAGCGGTTGCAGCAGCTCGTCGTGGCCCGTGGCGAGCGCGCCGATCATCGCGGGCGCGACCGCCGCGACGTCCGCCTCGTGCAGCGCCTCGGCCATGATCGTGGCCACGTCGTCGCCGCTGACTCGGGCCGTGAACGTCCTGCCGAGCAGCGGATCGTTCGTGGTGACCTCGGCGGGCCTGGCGTTGAGCCTGGCGGTCATGGCGTTGAAGGCGTCTTGAACGCCGAGCCGCGCCGTCGTGTCGGCCAGATTCCGCTCGGCGTCGTCGTACCACGCGACGCTCTCCGGCAGGTACGAGTCCAGCACCACCGACCGCACCCCCTGAGGGTCGGCCGCGGCCACGTCCATCATGACCCTGGTGGAGTAGCTGACGCCGAAGAGATTCCAGGACGCGTAGCCCAACTCCTTGCGTAGCGCGACGACGTCGGCCGCGATCTCCTTCGTGTTGTATCCCCGCAGGTCGACGCCCTGCTTCTGGAGTCTTTCCCGGCACCGGCGGGCCGCCGCCGCGAGGTCGGCGGGCGGCCGTCTGAGCTGTCCGAGCAGCGCCTCGGCCGTCTCGGGGCAGCCGAGGGTCGGCTCGGAGTACTTGCTGCCGCGCTGCTCGACCGCCACCACGTCACGATCGGGGAACATCTGGCTCAGGAACCCGGTGAGCTGGAGGGAGGCCGACGCCGGACCGCCGCTCATGTAGACGACGGGATCCGCTTTCCGGTCCTTGGCGGTGGAGACGTGGACCGCGTATCCCACCTTGATCTTCCTGTCCGGGGCGTCCCTGCGCTCAGGAACTTCGAGGAAGCCGCAGGTCGTACGGGGCGGCATGGCGACCGGGCAGGGGCGAGGGCCGGCCTCTCGCGAGATGGTGACGGGCGGAACGGTCAGGGCTAAGGCGAGCACGACCCGAAAGATCACGTGATGAGACTACCGACGAGACCCCGCGAGCGCGCGGCATCAGGGGCGCGGCCGTCGGACTCCCGCCGCGCTCGGCGCACCCGGCAGAGCGCGCCGAGCCGGCCGGGAGGAGCGGCGGACCCGTCGGGATCGCCCCCGGGCCGGGTCCGGAGAGCGCTCGTCGGGATCGCTTCCTGGCCGGGTCCGGAGTGCGCCCGTCAGGGGCGCTTCCGAGCCTGGTCCGGAAAGCACGCGTCAGGGGCGCGACGAGGTGGCTGCGGCGGCGATCGTCTTCAGGTCGAGCCGTAGCTCGTCGGCCGTGAGCCGCTGGCCGGGCGAACCCGACAGCAGACGGAACAGCACAGGAGCCAGCGCCCCCGCCCTCGTCAGCGGCGCCCCCGGTGCGGGCGCGCGTCCCTCGACGGCGGTGAACAGCGTCGCGCCCAGCGCCCACAGATCGGCGGCGGGGCTCACGTTCCCCTCCGGAGCGGAGTAGGGGGACATGGCAGGCGCGGGCGCGGGATCGGCCAGCGTCACCGCCCCTGAGCCGTTCACCAGGACGGTCTCGGGCCGCACGTCCCCATGGAAGCGACCGGCCCCGTGGAGCGGTGCCAGCAGGTCGAGCACGCCCAGGCCGACCGCCGCCGCCTCCTCGGGAGCCAGCGGTCCGGCCGCGTGCAGGATGTGCTCGAGGGGGCGCGGCGGCTGGTCCGGGGCGGACTCGTTCCGGCCGGCCTTGTTCGGCGGCTGCTCCGGGGACGCGGTCAGCACCAGCGGACCCGTGAACGTCGGCCGCCGGAACGGCGCGGTCGTCTCGACGATCGGCACCGGATCGGGCTCGGCTGGCGTCGACGCCAGCACGGGCGGCGCGGCGTCCGCGGCGGCTCCCCAACTCGCCGGAGGCCGGCCCGCCGGCGGACTCCCCTCCGCCGGCCCCCACGGTCCAGGCCCGTTCCCCTCGGAGGGTCCCCAGGGCGCGGGGCCGTTCTCTCCGGACGGTGCCCACGGCGCAGGGCCGTTCCCTTCGGGTGGTGCCCACGGCGCGGCGACGTTGCCCTCGGGTCCCAGTGGTGCGGGGGCGTTCTCTCCGGGCGGTCCCCAGGCCGCGGGGCCGTGGCCGCCAGGTGGTCCCCACGGGGTGGGGTTGTGGTCGCCGGGAGGTCCCCACGCTCCGGGGGGCGCCGGAGGCTGCGGACCCCACGCGCCGGGGCCCTGCGGCTGCCCCCACGGCCCTCCGGGGGCGCCGGGAGGCACTGGCCCGCCGGGCAGGGGAGAAGCATTGGGAGGCATCGGTCCGCCGGGCATGGGAGGAGCGTCGGGAGACATCGGTCCGCCCGGCAGGGGAGGAGCGTCGGGAGGCACCGGCCCGCCCAGCGTGGGCGGAATGGCGGGAGGGGCGCCCCATCCGGCGGGCGGAGCGGCAGGCTGTGGGGGAGCGCTCTTGCTGTTGTCCTTGGAGCCCCGCCGCAGCACCCGGCGCAGCAACGAGGGCTTGCCGGACGGCGCGGGGCCACTTCCGGTGGGGGCGGGGCCGTTCCCCGCCGGAGGGTACGGCTGGCCGACCCCGGGCATGCCCCCCGGACCCTGGGGCATCCCTCCCGGATGGGGCGGCATCCCCGCATGAGGTGGCATCCCTGCATGAGGTGGCCCTGCATGGGGCGGCATCCCTGCATGGGGTGGCATGCTTCCCGGGCCCTGCGGTAGGGCTTCCGGTCCCTGTGACAGGCCAGCGGGGCCGGGCGGCATGGCGTCAGGGCCGGGCGGCGTACCCGCGGGGCCGGGCAGCCCGACCTCGGGCGTGGCTCCCGCAGCGGGCGGCATGGCTTCGGGGCCAGACGGCGAACCGGCCAGGCCGGGGTTCATGGCCTCGGGAGTGGGCGGGGTGTCTCCGGTCGCGCCCAGCACACCGTCAGGCCCGATGGCGTCGAGACCGGAGTCCTGTTCGTGCTCCGTCGGCTCGGCAGAGGCGATGTGGAGCGGCACCGCGTGAGGACCGAAGCTCTCGAACGCGGGCTGCGGGCCGGCGGGGGCTTCCGCGGGCACAGCGTCCGGACCCGGAGCACCGCCCGGGGGCACAACCTGCGGGCCCGAGGGAACACCCGGCTGAAGCACGTGCGGGCCTGAGGGAACACCCGGCTGAAGCGCGTGCGGGTCGGTGTGAGTTCCCGGGTACGGCGTGTGCGGGTCGGAGGGAGTGTCCGGGTACGACGCATGCGGGCCGGGGGGAGTGCCCATGAGAGGCGGGCCGGAGAGGTCAGCCGGGGGTGTGGGGTGCTGGCCCGAGGGAGCGACCGGAGACGCCATGGCCGGCTCTGAGGGAGCGGCCTCCGAGGGGACGGGCGTGGCCGCCTCTGGGGGGAGGACCGTGGGGACCTGCGGAGCGTCCTCTATGGTGACGGGTCCGGGGACCTGCGAGGCGTCCTCCGAGGGGCGGGCGGGCCGGGCGGGCTCGAGGCCGTCGAAGGGTTGCGAGTCCGGGCGCGACGCCGGGCGGGTGACGTCCAGGGACTCGTGCGCGGGAGGCGCGGGATGGCCACGATGGACGGTGACGACCTGCGTCTTGTCGGGGTCCTCGGCGGATGCGGTCGGTGACCAGGGGCTGGACGCGGGGGTCGCCACCGGATGCGCGGGGCTGAACGGGGGCGGCGCGGCGGGGGCGGGCTCCCAGGGTGAGGGTGTCCATCCGGTAGGCGTTGTCTGCGCCGGGGCGGAGGGCGCCGATCCATTAGAGGCCGACGGAGCGGACGGCCCCGATCCGTCCAAGGCGGAGGGACCTGAAGGCGCCAAGCCGCTGGAGGGGGAAGGACCTGAAGGCGCCGAGCCGCTGGAGGGGGAGGAAGCGGATGGTGCCGAGCCGTCCGAGGCTGTCGGGGTCGAGGGTGCCGAGCCGTCGGGAGGCGGTGGGGGGAACGGTAGCGGCTCGCCGGTGGGTGGCGGCGTGGGGAGTGCCTGCTCGCTGGAGGCTGGCGCGGGGGAGGGCGGTGCTCCCGCAGGGGTGGCGGACGGCGGCAACCCGGCCTCTGAGCCCGGCCAGGAGTCCGAAGGCCAGTCGGGTGCGGAGTCCGGAGGTGAGGAGTCCGGGGGCGAGGTGGGTGCGGAGTCCGCAGACCAGGCGGGTGCGGAGTCCGAAGGCGAGGTGGGGGAGAAGTCCGGGGGCGAGGTGGGGGAGGAGTCCGCAGACCAGGTGGGTGCGGAGTCCGAAGGCGAGGTGGGGGAGGAGTCCGGGGGCGAGGTGGGTGCGGAGTTCGAAGGCCAGGCAGGCGAGGCAGGCGGCAAGTCCGGAGGCGAGGTGAATGCGGAGGGAGAGGAGGCGGGAGGCGCGGCGTCCGAAGAGGAAGTGGGGGAGGAGGGCGCGGGAGACGCGGCGGCCGAGGGGGGCAGGCTCGCCGTTCCGGCCAGTTCGGCGAAGGCGGCGGCCACCGTTTCGGCGGACGGCCGGGCGGCCGGGTCGGGGTGCAGCATGTCGGTCAGGACCGGCCCGAGCGGCCCGCCGATCGGGTGCCCTGGCTGCGGGGGCCGTCCCTCCAGGCCGAAGTGGAGCGTCGCCGCCAGCGACCACAGGTCGGCGGCCGGGCCCACCCCCGGGGGCCGGAAGGGGGTCGCCACGCCGAAGCCGGTCAGCACCGCGCGTCCGGTCGGCGTGAGGATGACCGTGGCCGGCTGGATGTCGCCGTGGACCACTCCGACGCCGTGGACGGCCCGCAGCGCCGCCACCAGGTGCACGCCGATCCTGGCCACCTGGACGGCCGGCAGCGGGTGCCGTTCGAGGACGGTCTGTTCGAGGGTGCGTCCCTGGGGGAGATCGACCACCAGCCACGGCGTGCCGTCCTCGACGATCACCTCGTGGACGGGCTCGATGGAGGCGTGGCCGAGCCCGGTGACCAGTCCGACCTCGCGCCCCACCGCGCCGCACAGTTCCCTGTGGGCCGCGGGGTCGGGCGGGAGCCGGACCTCTCTGATGCCGACGTCGCGGCGCATCAGGTCGTCGGCGGCGAGCCAGAGAGATCCGGCGCCCAGCGGGTGCAGCAGCCGATAGCGTCCGGCCAGCCGGCGTGGGCCGTTCATGGGTCATCTCCATCCACACGCGTGCAGCGACACAGCACCATAGCGGTTTGTCGAGAAATGCGACCATTACCGCTGGCGAGTGATGGCGGCTCGGCAGGCGGTCGGCATGTGGCCCGCCCTGGCCGTCAGGTACGTGCGGAGGGAGCCGGCACTACCCAGTGCGGCCGGTCCTGGCTGTCAGGTGCGTGCGGAGGGAGTCGGCGCTGCCCGTCCTGGCTGTCAGGGGCGTGCGAGGGAGTCGGCGCTGCACAGGCCGTTGCGGGCGGCGACCTGGTCCATCGCGAGCCGGCCGCCCGGCCGGCCGAGGTGGCGGGCGTGCCCGAGCCGAGGCTCGACCGGATGACCGACAGGGACGTCGCGCCACTCTCGCTGACCGGCCCGTTCTGAGGCGCGCCGGCCTCGCTGAGCGGGCCGTTCTGGGACACGTTGCTCTCGCTGAGCGGGCCGTTCTGGGGCGCGCCGTACGAGGTCCTGGAGAAGCCGGGACGCCCCTACGTCGTCGGCTGCTCCGCGACCGAGCAGGTGCCGGGCGTCAGGCCGTCGCCGTCGACGACGTGCTCGCCGAGGCCGTCCAGGCCTCGTGCGCCCTGACCAGCCGGCCCCACAGCAGCGACCGGTCGGCGGCCGGCAGGCTGATGCCGAAGACGCCCTCCAGGGCGGCGAAGTAGGCCGCCTCGGTGTCCAGCGTGGTCGAGGTGGTGTCGTCGCCGATCCTGGTCAGCACGAGCCCGCGCAGGACGTCGACGCCTGAGGCGTCCCTGCGGTTGAGCGTCGCCACCCGGACGAAGCCGGACTCCGGAGAGCTGGACAGGTGCTCGTGCATCGCCGCGAACTCCGGCATCTCCGCCGGTGTCATGCCGAAGTCCATGCCGATGAAGGAGCCGCGCGGGTCGTGGTCGAAGCGCCACCCGCCGGGGGCGACCGTGGAGGGCCGCAGGCCGTACTCGAAGGGGCCCTGCCGGTAGCGGCCCTCGGCCAGCGGCAGGGGTTCGTGCAGCGCGTCGCCCAGCCCTGCGTCGACCAGCCACGCGTCCGGGCCCTCGGCGGAGGGCAGCCGCACGGTCAGCACCAGGTGGTTGCCGGTGACGCCGGGCTCGTCGCCGCGGTTCTGGACGCCGCCGACGTGCCGCGTCACCTCGTAGCCGAGCGCCTTGAGCAGCGTGTACAGCGCACCGTTGAGGTGGTAACAGTAGCCGCCGCGCCCGCGCAGGATCCGCGCCGCCGACTCCTCCGGGTCGAGCGAGGTCGGCCGGTCGAGCCAGATCTCCAGCGCCTCGTACGGCACGCGCTCGACATGGGCGGCGTGCAGCGCCCGCAGGTTGTCGAGCGAGGGCGGCGCGCTTGTCAGGCCGAGCCTGCTCAGATAGGCGGTGATGTCCACGACCGACAAGTCTGCACGGGATGTGCACATCTTGGGGAGTGTCGTCTGCACACGTCCCTTCTACGCTGCTGTCCGTGGCAGACCAGCGACGCATCCTCGTGGTCGAGGATGACGAGACGATCGCGCTCGCCGTACGCAACCGGCTGGCCGCCGAAGGCTTCGACGTGCGCGTCGCGGGCGACGGCGAGGCGGCGCTCCTCGCGTACGGCAGGGCGGAACCCGACCTGGTGATCCTGGACCGGCTGCTGCCGGGACTGGACGGCCTGGAGGTGTGCCGCAGGATGCAGGCGGCCAGGCCGGTGCCCGTGCTCATGCTGACCGCGCTCGGCGAGGAGACCGACGTGCTCGTCGGGCTCGGCGTGGGCGCCGACGACTACCTCGCCAAGCCGTTCAGCATGCGCGAGCTGGTGGCCAGGATCCACGCGCTGCTGCGCAGGGTCGAGCGGGCCGCCCAGCTGGCGGTCGAGGACACCGTGATCAGGGTGGGCGAGGTCGAGATCGACACCGCGGCCCGCAGGGTGTTCGTGCGCGGGACCGAGGCGCAGCTCACCCGGACCGAGTTCGACCTGCTGCGCCGCCTGGCCGAGCGTCCCGGCCAGGTCTTCGAGCGCGAACGGCTGCTCTCGGACGTCTGGGGCTTCTCCGAGGCGGCCGCCACCAGGACCGTCGACAGCCACGTGCGGGCGCTGCGCCGCAAGCTCGGCTCCGACGTCGTGCGCACCGTGCACGGCGTCGGCTACGCCCTGGTCCGCCGATGAGACCCCTCGACTTCCTCGGCCGCATCAAGGTGAAGCTGGGGATCGTCATCGTCCTGGCGGTGGGCACGGCGTTCGTCGTCAACGAGGTCGGCCTCAACGCGGGCGCCTCCCGCGAGGTCAGGATCGCCGTCGCGAGCGTCCTCGCGCTGATCATGGTGCAGGTGATGGCGCACGGCATGACCAAGCCGCTGCGCCAGCTCGCCTCGGCGGCCCAGACCATCGCGAAGGGCCGCTACACGCTGCGTGTCAGGACCACCTCGCGCGACGAGGTGGGCGAGCTGGCGCGGGCGTTCAACGCGATGGCGGCCGACCTCGGCGAGGTGGACCGGCAGCGCCGCGAGCTGGTCGCCAACGTCTCGCACGAGCTGCGCACGCCCATCACGGCGTTGCGCGCGGTGCTGGAGAACGTCGTCGACGGCGTCTCGGCCGCCGACCCCGTCACCATGGGAACCGCCCTCGCCCAGACCGAACGCCTGGGCCGCCTGGTCGCCCAGCTGCTCGACCTGTCGCGGCTCGACTCGGGCGTGCGGCACCTGGAGGCCGAGCCGGTCGCCCTGGAGGCGCTGCTCGACCAGGCGGCGCGCGAAGCCGCCATCGCGAGGGACGACGTCACGATCAGGCCCGTCTGCGCGCCCGGCCTGGTGGTGCGCGCCGACCCCGACCTGCTCGCGCAGGTCCTGGCCAACCTCCTCGACAACGCGGTACGGCACAGCCCTCCCGCCGGCCTGGTGACGCTGTCGGCGGCCGGCCACGGCAGGGGGGTGCGGCTGATGGTGGCCGACGGCGGGCCCGGGATCCCCGAGACGGCGAGGACGAGGGTGTTCGAGCGCTTTTCCAGGCTGGACGCGGCGCGGGCGGCCGACGCCGGGGGATCGGGACTCGGCCTGGCGATCGTCAAGGAGATCGTCGAACTGCACGGAGGAGCCATTCGCATCGACGGCGGCGCGGGGTGCCGCATGGTCGTCGACCTTCCAGAGAGGATCACGATGGAACCCGACATGGCGCGACTGGGGATCGCCCCTGAAGGGGCGAAGCCGAGCCCGCGGGATCGCGAGGCGCCATCGGCGGAGGAACGGCCCGCCGAGCCCTTGGCGGACGCCCCCGCCCCGGACCTGGGACCGGTCCCGGTCCCGGCCTCCGCTCCGGACACGGTCGCCGCTCCTCCGGGGCTCGCGGCTCCCGGCCCTGGCGCGTCGGCCGGCTCTGGCGTGTCCGCCGGCTCTGGCGCGTTCGCCGGCCCGGGCGCCGCCGATCTGGCCGCTGTCCCGGTCGCTGTCCCTGCCGTGGACCTGGCCGTGGGCCCCGCCGCGGGCCCGCTTCCTGACGCTGTCCCGGCCGTCCCGGCTGTCCCGGCCGCTGCGTCGGTCGCTGTCCCGACCGCTGTCTCGGCCGCGGCGTCGGCCGATGTCCCCGCCTCTGCGTCGGTCGCTGCAGCGGCCTCTGGGTCGAGTGCTGTGTCGACGGCGGCGGCCGTGGCCGATGGTCTGGCTACTGGCCCGGCTCCTGGCCCGGCTACTGGTGTGGCTTCCGGTCCGGCGGCGCGACCCGGTGTGGCGTGGCCGGGCGAGGCGCCGCCGCCCAGGCCCGTCCGCGGGGTGGGAAGCACCGTCCTGTGGACCGTGATCGGCCTGACGACCGGCTTCCTCATCGGCCTGTTCCTGGCCTTCTTCATCGGGATCTTCTTCGGCAGCGCCGCGGGCATCCTGGTCATGCTGGTGGTCAGCGCGGCGGGCGCGGCCGTCGGCTCGGCCATCGGATCGGTCAGGGCCCAGTCGGCCCCCCACACCGCTCCGGTCACCGCCGTCGCGCCTGGACGTCCGGGGGCTCCCGGCGTTCTCGGCGTTTCCGAGGGTCCCGGGCACGGAGGTCCTGGCGGTCACGGGGGTCCTGCGCCCTGGGGTCCTGGCGGTCATGGCAATCTCGGCGGTCCCGCGGGTCACGGCAATCTCGGCAGTCCCGTGGGCCCCGGTTCCGCAAGTTTCGGCGGTCCCCCTAATCTCGGCGGTCCCGCAAGTTTCGACGGTCCCGTGGGTCGCGTTCCCGCAAGCCTCGAGGGTCCCGCGGGTCGCGGTGCCGCAAGTTTCGGCGGTCCCGCCGGTCCCGGTCCCGCCGGTCCCGGTCCCGCCGGTCCCGGTTCCGTGGGGCCCGGCGGTTCCAGAGGGCCTGGCGACCCCGCTTCCGGCGCCTTTGGCGGTCCCGTGGGCCCCGGCGGTCCGTCGTTCCCGCAAGGCCCGCGGCCGCCCGCCCCGCCGTACGTGCCGCCGCCGCTCTTCCCCAGGCCCGAGCTCCCCGACACGCCGCGCTGGCTGCTGCCCGCCGCCTTCGGGGTGGGCGTGTTCGCCGCCGTCGCGCTGCCCGACGCCCAGGCCGGGCTCGGCATCGCGCTGGTCGCGCTGGTGCTGGGCGCCGCCGCGATGCCCGCCGTCCTGCGCAGGGCCACCCCGTGGACCGTCGCCTACGGCCTGCTCTCCTTCGCGCTCGTCGCCATGGTCACGGTCAGGGACGCCGACTGGCTGCTGCCGCTGCTGCTGGCGACCGCCGGGGGGCTCGGCGCGATCGCCGTCTCCGGCGCGGGCCGCGGCTGGCTGGCGCTGATCAGGGGCGGCATCTCGGTGGCGCTGGCCGTCTTCCCCGTCCCCTGGTTCCTGGCCGGCCCGCTGAAGACGCTGACCGTACGGCGGCGCGTCATGCCGCAGGTGGCGGCGCTCGCCATCACCGCCGTGCTGCTGGCCGTCTTCGGCCTGCTGTTCGCCTCCGCCGACAAGGTCTTCGCCTCCTTCCTCGACCGCCTCTTCACCGCGCCGGACTGGGTCGGCACGCTTCCGCTGCGCGTGTTCGTCTTCGCGGTCTTCGCCGTGCTGATGTCCGCCACCGTGCTGGTGGCCATGCGCCCGGTCGCCGACCCCGTCAGCCCGTCCTTCAGGACCCGGCTGAACCGCAGCCTGTGGGTGGTGCCGCTGACCGGGCTCAACCTGCTGTTCGCCGCGTTCGTCGCGGTCCAGGTCACCGCGCTGTTCGGCAGCAACGCCTGGCTGCTGCGCACCACCGGCCTGACCTACGCCGACTACGCGCGGCAGGGCTTCTTCCAGCTCATGATCGTCAGCGTCTTCGTGCTCGCGATCGTCGCGGTGGCCAGCAGCGTGGTGCGGGCCGAGCGCGGCGACCGCTGGGCGCTGGGCATCCTGCTCGGCGTGCTGTGCGCCTTCACGCTGGTCATCCTGGTGTCGGCGATGCACCGTCTCGACCTCTACACCGACGCCTACGGCCTGTCGCGCCTGCGCGCCTCCGTCGCCGCGACCATCTGGTGGCTGGGCGCGGTGTTCGCGGTCGTGCTGGTGGCCGGCGGCGTACGGCTGGCGGGCGGACGCTCGGCGTGGCTGCCCAGGACCATCGTCATGATCACCGGGATCGGGGTGCTGGCCTTCGCGGTGTGGAACCCCGACCTGCGGGTGGCCGAGACCCAGGTCGAGGTCAGAGGGGTCGAGCGCATCGACCAGGACTACGTCGGCGATCTCGGCGCCGAGGCGGTCCCTGCGCTGGACAGGCTTCCCGAGCCGTTGCGCAGCTGCGTCCTCGCCGACGTGGTCCGCGTCAACGGCCTGGCCGAGCCCGACCCGTGGAACGGCTGGAACCTCGCCAGAGCCGAGGCCCGCGACCTGCTCGCCCGGCACCCGGTCCTGCCGGCCACGGCGTGCGCGGCCCGCTCGGGCAGGTACTGACCGTTCCGTTCCCGCGCGTATTCGCAAAGAGATCGCGGTCCCGCGGCCTGCGTTTCCACTGCGAAATGCGCCGCGCGAAATGCAGCAATTCAGAGTGATGATTGAATCTGCCTGTGACTTTCGACGTGGTCATCAGTGGCGGGCGGGTGCTCGACGGCACCGGGGCTCCGGCGTTCAGGGCGGACATCGGGATCACCGGCGAGCGGATCACCGCGGTGGGCCGGCTCGCCGGCGCTCCGGCGGGGCAGGTGATCGACGCCACTGGGCGCCTGGTGATGCCGGGGTTCGTCGACTGCCACGCCCACGGCGACGCGCTGGTGTTCGACGCGGAGGTGCAGCTCGCGGCGCTTCGCCAGGGGGTGACGACGTTCGTCCTGGGCCAGGACGGCCTGTCCTACGCGCCGGGCTCGGCGGCGACGGTCGGCTACGCCACCCGCTACTTCGCCGCCGTCAACGGGGTGCACCCCTTTCTCGACGGCGCGGCGAGCGTCGCCGAGCTGCTGGCCGGGTACGACAGGGCGACCGCGCTCAACACCGCCTACCTGCTGCCGCACGGCACCATCCGCTACGACGTCATGGGCGCCTCTCCCGCCGAGGCGTCGCCCGAGCAACTCGCCCAGATGCTCGACCGGGTCGAGCGGGGGCTGGCCGAAGGCGCGGTCGGCCTGTCGAGCGGCCTGGAGTACCTGCCGGGGCGCAACGCCTCCGCCGCCGAGCTGGCCGCGCTCTGCCGGCCGCTGGGCGCGCTGCCGTACGTCACCCACATGCGCGCCTACGGCACGGGCGCCGGGGTCGGGATGGCCGAGGTGGTCGAGATCGCCAGCGACTCGGGCGCCCCGGTGCACGTCTCCCACCTGCACGGTCCCGCCGACGTGCTGCTGCCGCTGGTGGAGGACGCGCTCGCCCGCGAGGTGGACCTCACCTTCGACACCTATCCCTACCTGCGCGGCAGCACCATCCTCGCGATGATCGTGCTGCCGCCCCAGGTGCCCGCGGCCGAGGTGGACAGGGCGCTCGACATGCTCGAGTCGCCGTCCTCCCTCGCCGACTGGTGGCCGACCCTCGACGACCTGTGGCCGCGGCTGACCGTGTCGCACGCGCCCGGTCAGGAGTGGACCGAGGGCCTGACCATCGTGGAGGCGGCGGGCCGCAAGGGGGTCACACCCGCGGAGTTCTGCCGCCGGCTGCTGGTCAACACCCGCCTGGAGGCGGGATGCGTGGTGGCCAGGCCAGACGAGGGGCCCGCAGGCGAGGAGTCGGTGCGGCGGATCCTCCGCCACCCCGCGCACACCGGCGGCTCCGACGGGATCTACGTCGGCGGGCACCCGCACCCGCGCGGCTGGGGCGCCTTCGCCCGCTTCCTCGGCGTCCACGTGAGGGAACTGGGTGACTGGACGTGGGAGCAGGCCGCGGTGCACCTCGCGGCGCATCCGGCCCGTCGCTTCGGGCTGCTCGACCGGGGGCTGCTGCGGCCGGGGCTGGTGGCGGACGTGGTGGTGGTCGACCCGGCGACGGTGGCCGACCTCGCGACGTACGCGGCGCCGCGGACCCCCGCGACGGGGATCTCGGAGGTGCTGGTCTCGGGCGTGCCGGTGCTGTCGCGCGGCGCGCTGACCGGCCACACGCCGGGGCGGGCGCTGCGCCCCACAGGGTGACGGCACGCCGTCGCGGCGCCCGGCCACGCGCGCACGAGGAGCGTCCCTCCGGCGGGCGCGCGCCGGTGACCACGGAGGCGCGTGGGACGGCTTGCCGTACAGGGGAGGGCTGGAGATCAGCAGCCGCGGCGGAAAGGTAGGGTCTGTGCGATGAAGGGGTTTCGGTCGGGGGCGGACGTCCTGGGACAGCCCGTGTTCGGCGGGGCGTTCGCGTTCCCGCTGATGGTGGTCAAGCGCACCGCGCTCGAGCACGACATCGCCACCATGGCGGCCTTCACCCGCGACCACGGCATGCTGTTGGCGCCCCACGCGAAGACCCACATGTCACCCGAGATCGCCCGCATGCAGCTCGACGCGGGCGCCTGGGGCCTGACCGTCGCGACCCCGAGCCAGGCGATGGCCGTGCGCGGGTTCGGCGCCTCCCGGATCATGGTCGCCAACCAGGTCGTGGACCCGGCCGGGCTGGCCTGGGCCGCCGCCGAGCTGGACCGCGACCCCGGCTTCGAGTTCGTGAGCTTCGTCGACTCGCGGGCCGGGGTGGACATCCTGGCCCGGCACGCGGGCCGCCGGCCGTTCGCGGTGCTGGTCGAGGTGGGGCACCACGGCGGGCGCGCCGGCTGCAGGAAGTTCGACGACCTGCTGGACCTGGCGGCCTACGTGCGGGCGAGCGACGGCGTGGAGCTCGCGGGCGTGGCCGGCTACGAGGGGGCGTTGAAGACCGCCGAGGACGTCCGGAAGTACCTGGCGATCCTGCAGAACGCCGTCGAACATATCCGCGCGCCCGTGCTCAGCGTCGGCGGCAGCCAGTGGTTCGACGTGATCGGCCGCGAGCTCGTCACCACCCAGGCGAAGATCATCCTGCGCAGCGGCGCCTACGTCACCCACGACGACGGCTACTACCGCGAGCGCACGCCCTTCAACCGGATCGAGGGCTCCCTGCGGCCCGCCTTCGAGATCTGGGCGCACGTGCTGTCCACCCCCGAACCGGACCTGGCGATCATCGGCATGGGCAAGCGCGACGCGCCCTACGACGAGGGCCTGCCGATCCCGCGCAGGCCCGGCCTGACCGTGGTGAAGATGCAGGACCAGCACACCGTCGTCCACGGGGCGCTCGAGGTGGGCGAGCTGGTCGCCTTCGGCGTCTCCCATCCCTGCACCGCCTTCGACAAGTGGCGCGTGCTCCCGCTCGTCGACGACGACTACACCGTCGTCGGCACGATCACCACCCACTTCTAAGGAGATCCGGTGAAGAAGGAACTGAGGACCGCCGAGGGCGCGGCCCCCGTCGGCGCCTACTCGCAGGGCCTCGTGGTCGGCGACTTCGTCTACACCTCCGGCGCGGGCCCCCTCGACCCGCAGACCGGCGAGATCGTCGGCGACGACATCGAGACCCAGACCCACCAGGTCATGAAGAACCTCGGCGCCATCCTCGCCGCCCACGGGCTCGGCTTCGACGACGTGGTGAAGTCGACCGTCCACCTGCAGCACCTCAAGCGCGACTTCGCCGCCTACAACGAGGTCTACAAGTCCTACTTCACCCAGCCGTACCCGGTCAGGACCACGGTCGGCTCGGACCTGATGGACATCCTCGTGGAGATCGACTTCGTCGCGCACAAGAGCGCGTAGGGTTCGCCTGTGGACAGTTCCGTGTACGTCTTCGCCGAGGATCTGCGCAGCGAGGGCATGGAGAAGGTGCTCGACAGGATCCGCGGCTACGGCGTCGGCGGCGTGACCGTCGGCGTCGTGCACCACGGCACCCGCGACGTCACTCCGCACGGGCTGTCCAGGCTCACCCTCCGCCACGACGGAGCGCACTTCTCGCTGCCCGACGACCTGTTCGGGCAGCTGCGCCTGCTTCCCGCTCCCGGTCATCTCGACGTCCTCGACGGGCTGCGCGCGGCCTGCACGGCGCGCAGCCTGAAGTTCCACGGCTGGACGGTGTTCCTGCGCAACGAGACGATCGGCGCCCAGCACCCCGACGTGACCGTGCGCAACTGCTTCGGCGACCGCGGCTACCCCACCGACCTGTGCCCGGCCCACCCCGACGTCAGGCTCTACGCCGTCGCGCTGGCCAGAGCCGTGGCCCGGCTCGGCGTCGACAGCGTGGTGGCCGAGTCGCTGCACTACCGCCCGCTCAAGGCCGAGCGCTCGTTCGTCCCGCTCGGGCCGATGGACGCCTACCTCATGGCGCTGTGCTTCTGCGACTTCTGCATGCGCAGGGCCGGCGACCTGGGTGTCAACGCCGAGGTGGCCCGCGACGAGTGCTCACGCATCGTCGGCGCGGTCCTGGACGGCGAGCCGCCCGCGCAGGGCGAGGTCACCAGGGCGGCGCTGACCGCCTACGCCGGCCCCGACGTCGTCAACTACGCCCGCGCCCGCTCCGAGACCGTCACCTCGCTGGTGTCCGAGGTCTCCGCCGCGGTCGCCGCCGAGGGGTCGCAGCTGACCTTCATCGACGCCACTGGCGCCGTCAAGGGCTACAAGCACGGCCTGCCCTCGCCCGGCCTGGCCGCCCACGACGCGTGGCAACTCGGCGTCGACCTGGTCGCGCTGGGCGACCTGGTGCCGTCCTTCGGCGTCCTCGGCTACGCCCGCGACGCCGCCCGGGTGGCCGACGACGTGGCCGCCTACCTGCGTTCGGTCGGCAAGGACCGCGAGGTGCGCGCCGTCCTGCGGCCCGGACACCCCGACAGCGACACCGCCGACCGGCTCGTGGCCAAGGTCCGCGCCGCCAAGGCCGCGGGCGCCGCCGCCGTCGACTTCTACGCCTACGGGCTGGTGCCGTACCCGACGCTCGACCGCATCCCGGCCGCGCTCGGCTGACGCTCGCCCCGGCCGCGCGTCTGTCGACGGACGCTCGCGCGCGGCGTGGGCCGCGCGTCTTTCGACGGACGCTCGCGAGCAGCGTGGGCCGCGCGTCTTTCGACGGACGCTCGCGAGCAGCGTGGGCCGCGCGTCGGTCAACGCTCGTGACCGGTACGGCCCCGCGTCACCTGACACTCGCCAGCAGCATCGGCAGCGCCCGCTCCAGCTCTCTCGTCCAGTACGGCCAGCGGTGCGTGCCAGGGCCGTAGAGGTTCACGGTGACCTTGACGCCCGCCCTCCTCGCCGCGGCGACGAAGGCGCGGTTCTCCCTCTCGACGAACTCCTCGCCGACGTCCTTCGGCGTGTTCCGCCCGTCGAGCGGGCCCGGCTCGCCGTTCCCGCAGGAGACATGGACGGGGATGCCCTTCAGCCTGCCCGCGAGCGCGGTCGGGTTGTGCGCGGCTAGGTCGGTACCCCACAGCTTGCCGGGGTCGTCGCCGGACAGGGAGGTGAGGTGGTCGACGTCCTGCCGGCTGACGTCGAGCAGGCCGGAGAAGGAGGCCGCCGCCCTGAACATGCCGGGATGCCGCGCCGCGTAGGACAGCGCCCCGAACCCGCCCATCGACAGGCCCGCTACGGCCCGCCTGCCGGTGCCGCCATAGCGCCGCTCCATCAGCTCGCGGACCTCGGTGAGGTGGAAGGTCTCCCACTGGGGGCCGTCCAGCCAGTCGCTGTAGAAGCCGGCGAAGCCCGCCTCCGGCATGACCACGATCACGCCGGCGTCCTCGGTCACCTGGTCGGCCCTGCCGCTGGTCACCCACGCGCTGCCCGCTTCCCTGCAGCAGCCGTCGAGCAGGTAGAGGACGGGCCAGCGGGTGCCCGGACGCCAGGCGGAGGGGAGCAGGATCTGGACCTCCGCCTCCCGCCCGACGGCGGGGGAGTCGACGACGAGTGTGACCAGGCGGCCGTCCCGCCGCTCCGACACGATGACGGGCGCGGTCGGCCTCCCGGGACCGGCGCCGCTCGACGGCGTCGCCGCAGTGACGCCGCTCGGCGGCATCGCCGGAGTCGAGCCACTCGGTGCCGCCGGGGTGGCGGCGCTCGGGGGTGCCGCCGGGGTGGCGGCGCTCGGGGGTGCCGCAGGGCCCGGGCCGCTCGGGGGTGTCGCCGGGGTGGCGGCGCTCGGCGGCGCCGCCCTACCCGCGCCGCTCGGCGGCGCCGCCGTACCCGCGCCGCTGGGAGGTGTCGCCGGGCCCGTGGCGCAGCCGACGGCGGTCAGCGCCGTGACGAGACAGGCGGCGAGCAGGCGTCGGATCACTGCGGCTCCCTTGTGGGCGGCTACTGCTGTGGTGTCACCCCGTCGAGCACCGCCGACACGGCCCGCCGCGCGAACCCGGCCTCCAGTGGCAACCCCCTGAACACCGCCCGCACCCACACCGCGCCCGCCAGCAGGTCGACGAGCAGCATCGGCTCGGTGTCGTCCCCGAGCTCACCCCGCGCCATGGCCCGTTCGAAGACCTCCCGCTCGCGGGCGAACCGGTCGGCGAAGAACCCCCGCGCGTTCAGCTCCGGATGATGTACGGCGGCGCCGAGCGCGGCCACCGCGATGTCGCTCGACGGCGGGCGCGTGATCAACGCGATCATGCCGTCGACCAGGGCTTCGAGATCGCCGCGCAGCGTGCCGGTGTCGGGCTGGTCGAGGGCGAGCGCGTCGGCCTCGACCAGGGCGGCGGCCAGCAGGGCGGGCTTGGACGGCCACCAGCGATAGATGGTCGTCTTGTTGACGCCCGACCGCTCGGCGACGCCTTCGATGGTCAGGTCCTCGTAGCCGCGCTCGGCCAGCAGGGTGAGGGTGGCCTCGAAGATCTCCTGCTGCTTGCGCGGTGCCATACGGGCGATCGTAGCAACGCACCGTTGCGTTGTGCGGGTGAAAGCCGGGTTCATGCGGCGCGGCCGCGCTTCATGCGGGGCGGCCGCGCTTCATGCGGCGCGGCGGCGGTTCATGCGGTGCGGCGGCGGTTCATGCGGTGCGGCGGCGGTTCATGCGGTGCGACGGCCCGTGAACGCCGTCGCGATGCCCAGGCCGATGTAGACCAGCCCGCTGACGTACCGCAGCGCCGTGACCCGCTTGGCCAGCCGATCGCTCAACGCCCCCGCCATGAACGCGTACACGATGTCCGACAGCAGCCCCAGCAGCAGCAACGTCCCGCCGTACAGCACGATCTGCATCGCAGGGGACCCGGCCGCCGGGTCGACGAACTGCGGCAGCAGCGCCAGGAAGAACAGGATGACCTTGGGGTTCAGCACGTTCACCAGCACGCCTTCGAGGAACACCGCCCGCAGCGGCTGCGGCTCCGCCGTACGGGTGGTCAGCTCCTCCTTGCCGGTCAGCGTCCGCACCCCCAGATACACCAGGTACGCCACACCCGCCCACTTCACCACCGCGAACCACGTCGCCGACTGCGCGATCAGGTAGGACAGGCCGGCGGCCGCGGCCGCGATGTGCACGAGGGTGCCGGTCTCCACCCCGAACGCGCTGGCCAGCGCCGCCGACCTGCCCTGCGACAGCCCCCTGGCGGCGATGTAGAGGTGGTTCGGCCCGGGGATGAGGACCAGGGTGAGCGAGGCGGCGAGAAAGAGAAGCATGCGCTGACGCTACGCCGGACTTGGTCCATGGATGTGGTCCAATGACCGGTGTTTCCGTGGGTCCAATGGGAATGTCCGCCGGTCATGGCATAGTGGCCGGATGAACGGGCTGATGATCGGGCGCTCCGCTGAGCTGGGCGGGCTCGTTCGCGTGCTCGACAACGCCGTGACGGGCCGGGCGGGCGTGGCCCTGGTCGGCGGCGACGCGGGCATCGGCAAGACCCGCCTGGCCACCGAGCTGGTCGCCGAGGCGCGCCGTCGGGGCGTCCAGGTCATGGTCGGCCAGTGCGCCGAGCTCGGCGACGCCCTGCCGTACCTGCCGCTGGCCGACGCGCTGCGCGAGCCCGCGCTCGCCGCCGCCGTCGCCGCCCGGCCCATCCTCGGCCAGTTGCTCGACGACCGCGGCGCCGCCGCGTCCTCCTCGGGGCTGACCCAGCAGCGGCTGTTCGGCTCGCTGCTCGGCATGCTGTCCGACATCCAGCCCGTCCTCTTCGTGATCGAGGACCTCCACTGGGCCGACCGCTCCACCCGCGACCTGCTGGTCTTCCTCAGCCGCATGCTGCAGTCGGAGCGCGTCTGCGTCGTCGGCACCTACCGCACCGACGACCTGCACCGCCGCCACCCGCTGCGCCCCGTGCTCGCCGAGCTCAAGCGGCTGCCCTCGGTGACCGCCATCGAGCTGGGCCCGCTCGGTTCCGGCGAGATGTCCGACTACGTGACCACCCTGGGCGAGGTGGGCGCCCGCGGCCTCGGCGAGATCGTCGCCCGCGCCGACGGCAACCCCTTCTACGCCGAGGAGCTGTTCGCCGCCATGGCCGAGGGCGAGGCGCTGCCCGACAGCCTCGCCAGCCTCCTGCTGACCCGCGTCGAGGTGCTGTCCGAGCCCGGCCAGCGGGTCCTGCGCGCCGCCGCCGTCGCCGGCCGCCGCGTCGAGGACACGCTGCTGCGCGAGATCTCCGGCCTGCCCGTCGGCGAGTTCGAGGAGGCCGTGCGCGAGATCGTCTCCCGTGGTCTGCTCCGCGTCGACGGCTACGGCTACGCCTTCCGCCACGCGCTGCTGCAGGAGGCCGTCTACACCGACCTGCTGCCGGGCGAGCGCACCCGCCTCCACACCGCCTTCGCCGCGCGGCTCACCTCGCCCGCCGAACTCGCCCACCACCACCTCGCCGGCCACGACCTGGTCGGCGCCCTGACCGCCTCCGCCGAGGCGGGCCGCATCGCCGAGCGCCTCGGCGCCCCCGCCGAGGCGCACCGCCACTACGACCAGGTCCTCGAGCTGTGGGACCGCGTCCCCGACGCCGAACGGCGCGCGGGCGAGCCCCGGCGTGCCCTGGCCATGCGCAGCGCCATCACCGCCGCCGACAGCGGCGACAACCACGGCGCCATCGCCCGCCTGCGCGCCGTCCCGACCGGCCCCGACGTCCAGGAACGCCTGGCCACCTACCTGTGGGAGATGGACCAGAGCGAGGAGGCCGTCGCCGTCGCCGAGTCCGCCGTCGCCACCGCCACCGAGTCCGTCGTCCTGGCCCGTGCCCTGGCCACCCTCGCCCGCTGCCTGTCCTGGACCGACCGACACGGCGAGGTCGAGGAGCTGGCCGAGCGTGCCCTGGCCACCGCCCGCTCGGCCGGCGCCACCGACGCGGAGGCCAGCGCCCTGGTCACCCTCGCCGCCGCCGCCGCGCTGCGCGGTGACTGGGCCCACGCCGAGCGCCTCTTCGGTACGGCTGCCGCCCGCACCTCCGGCAACCTCGCCATCGACCTGCGCGCCCTGTTCAACCTCGCACGCCTCCACTACGACCTCGGGCGTCTCGACGAGGCCGCCGAAGTCGCCGAGCGCGGCATCGCCGTGGCCAGCGAGACCGGGCTGTCCTGGAGCACCTACGGCACCGACCTGCGCTTCCTCCGCTTCCTCATCCACTACGTCGCGGGCGAATGGGACGCCGCCGAGGCCGTCGCCGCCCGCTTCCCCACCCGGGCAGGCACCGTCCCCGAGTCCACCCTTTCGTCGTTCGCGCTGTTCATCGAGGTCGCCCGCGGGCTGCCGAACGTCGCCGAGCGCCTCACCTGGCTGCAGCCGTTCTGGAGCGACGACCTCGTCGCCTACATGTCCCGCGGCCTGGCCGCCGAGCACGCCCTGTGGAACGGCGACCCCGTCGCCGCCCTCGACCACGTCGAGGCGGTCCTCGACATCCTCAGCCCGAGCGACCCCGGCACCCTCCGCATCGTGAGCACCGGCCTGGCGGCGCTGAGCGAGCTCGGCCGTACCGACGGCGCGGACGAGCTGATCGCCCGCGCCCGCCACGCCGCCTCCAACGGGCCCGACGGCGAGCGCGGCGAGATGGGCCTCGAAGGCCGAGCCTGGCGGCTGCGCGCCGAGGCCGAATGGGCGCGCGTCCACGGCCGCTCCGACCCTGGCCAGTGGCGCGAAGTCGTCGAGGCGTTCTCCTATGGCTTCGCCTACGAGGTGGCCCGCTCCCGCCGGCGGCTCGCCGAGGCGCTCCTGGCCACCGGCGACCGTACCGCCGCGCAGGAAGAATGGACCCTCGCCCGCGAGACGGCCGCGAAGCTCGGGGCGGCGCCGCTCGCCGCCGCGCTCGACGAGTTCGGCCGCCGGGTCAGGTTCACCGGCTCCGGGCCCTCAGGAACGCTCACGGCGCGAGAGGCGGAGGTGCTGTCGCTGGTCGCCGAAGGGCTGGGCAACAGGGAGATCGGCGAGCGGCTGTTCATCGCGCAGAAGACGGTGAGCGTCCACGTCTCCAACATCCTGGGCAAACTCGACGCCTCCACCCGCACCGAGGCGGCGGCCATCGCCCGCAAACACGGCCTGCTGCCGTAGGCGGCGCGCCTCGCGTGGCGCGTGTTCCAGGCCCGCTGCCCGCGCGCTTTCGCCTGGCGCGTGTTCCAGGCCCGCAGCCGCAGGCGCTAACCAAGCCGGGCACCGGGTGCCTGTAGGAGAACCGGCCGCAGTAGGCGGCCCTGCACGCCTCCACCGACCCCATCCAGGCCCCATGGCGACTCCAGAGCCCCTGAACGGCCGCAGACCGGCCTGCCGGTGCAGGAGAGAGCGGCGGATCCGGGCTGGGTCGCCTACCGCGGGAGGGTTCCACCGCGGGAGGGTTCTGCCGCGGGAGGGGTCGTCGCCTCCCGAGGATGGCTCTACCGCAGGAGGGTTGTCGCCTCCCGAGGAAGGTCGGAGAGCCTCAGCTCGGCACCGGAGCGCCTCCGGCCGAGTCTGCCGGTGCACCTCCACCCGACACCTGGACGGCCACCGCCCACGGCGAGATCCGCCCTAAGCCTTGGCCCTGTCCGCCAGCTCCCTGACCACCTGGATCAGCTCGGCCGGATCGAACGGCTTGGTGAGGTAGGCGTCGACCCCGATCCCCAGCCCGCGCCGCCGGTCCGACTCCTGGGCTCTTGCGGTGATGAGCACCACCTTGATGTGGGCGGTGCCCTCGTCGGTGCGCAACCGTGAGGCCGTCTCCCAACCGTCCAGCCGGGGCATCATCACGTCGAGCGTGATGACATCGGGCATCACGTCCAAGACTTGATCGAGGCAGTCCTGGCCGTCCGTCGCGGTCACCACCTCGAAACCCTCCAAGGTGAGATTGACCGCGATGAGCTGCCTGATGACCTCGTCATCATCTCCTACAAGCACCCTGCCCAGATCATCGCCCACGGCCGCCAAGGTAACCCGTCGGGAGGCCCGCCCGTGCGGTTTTCGTTGGATGTGTGCTCGGAGCTTCATCGTGGTGCAGAGTGGTGGGTGAATGCTGGTAACGTTGTCAGTCGTCGAGCCCCCTTAGCTCAGGGGATAGAGCACCGGCCTCCGGAGCCGGGTGCGCAGGTTCGAATCCTGCAGGGGGCACACTCGATCAGCCAGGCCAGACATCGTCTGACCTGGCTTTTTACTTGATCGGCTGCGTTATCGGCGACGCCACCTTGTGACCCTGTTAGACGCGAAATGACGGGCGCCACGGGCAGCACGCGGGCAGAAATCATCAGGAGCTTGTCGTCATGGTCAGCTGTCCTGGCGATCTTGGCTCTCGCACCGCACGGTGGCCCGGTGCCGTCGCCTCGGTGATGATGCAGTTGCTGGTCTGGTTGGCCTGCTGCTTGGTCATCAACGCGACCCAGAGCAAATCCCACTTGCTGGCGTTGGGACTGACAACTTCGATTCCGAGCATCGCGATCAACTTGCCGATCTCTGTGCCGGTCAAGCCTGGCCAACTGGTGTTGGCCAGGACCTTGCAGACGGCCTCAACATTGGCAGCCGGCCGCATGGGGTGGAGGGCGGTGTGCGACCTCGTCCTTCAGGAACTGTGGCCGCGGGCCGTCGTCGTTGCCCAAGTCGCAATCGGCTTCATACCTCTCGCCGTAGCAGGTGGCCTGCTCCTCATGAGTGCCGTGGTTTGCCACGCTGTGTGGCAGTGTGTCTGGCCTCCACCGAGTCGTATCGACTCTCGCGCTCGTGATTGGGTTCGGGCTCGCGGTCGTGATCACGTTCGCGCTCGTGGTCGGATTCGGGCTCTCGGTCGCTGTCGAGCTCGTGACTACGACGTCCGAAGCAGCACGGATCCACGGGCGGTCAACCGCAACGACATGACAGGTGGGCCCCTTCCACGATGGCGGCCACGAGAGGCTGTCGTGCTGCTGGGGGCGCTCGGGTGAGCGCCCCCAGGCGCCGTCCTATGCCATGAGCTGATGCAGGCCCAGAATGGTTACCCCGGCGGCGCCGAGGCCGGGCAGCAGGCCGGCGAGGGCGACGACGGTGGCCCCGGCTACGAATCCGGTGAGGAGGATGATTGCCCACCGCTGCGGCAGCGGCTCGGGATGGTTCTGGCGGTTCTTGTTCTTACTGTTGGCCACTAGTCTCCCCAGAAGTGTTCTCTGAACCGAGGCGGCCCCGGTTGGACCCCGGGGCCGTTCGCTTTCGAGCGCGAACGGCGAGCCGCCAAGCCCGTCTCAAGCAGGCTCACCACCAAGGATTAGCCTCTCGGGAGACCTCGATCCGTGAGCATGGCAACGTATTGATCCGCACCGAGATATCTATAGTTAGCTAAGAGATCTTATGTGCGGGTCAAAAGGTTGAGATCAAAACGCTGCTTGGGATGGATATGGCTGGTGCACGTGAAGCGAACGAGCGCCGACTGCGGCGGCTGACGCAGATGGATAAGAGCCGCTCGGTCGCAGGGGCAAGCAAGGCGCTGAGGGACATCTGGGAGGCCGGGAGGAAACCGGATGCGGTTGTCCTCCGCGGAACCTTGCTGGAGGTGTCCGAAGGGCGGCCACCGCTGACGCGGCTGGTCCTGCCCAAGGGGATCGCGATGCGCTTTTATCTGCTGGCGGTCTTCGAGGCTCAGTGCCGGCTCAACGTGGGGGAGCCGTGGGGAAACGCCCTGCCGCTATCCGGGCGTGGGTCCTGGTCAGACTTGGTCGCCATCGACGGGGCCTACGACACCCAGTCGGCGACGTACATGCGCGATACCAACGGGGACAGGAAGCTGGAAGACCTACGACTGCGGCAGGTCCAGGGAGCGTTGAGGACCTTGGAAGAACTCGGTCTTGAGCAAGCCCTGGTCACTATGCCCCGGGGAAAGAGAGGCCAGCGGTTGTACGAGTCGTTCTCGCTCATGAAGGAGAGCGGCCGTGGTGGAAATCAGACCCCGGACACCTACACCGTTCCCCAGAACCACTGGTCCGCCGCAACGATCACGATCCCCACAGACTTCTTCCTGAACGGCTGGATCCAGGTACTCAATCCCTCGGAAGTTGCCACCTGGCTCATCCTGAGAGGCCTCAGCCAGTGGGCCCGTGACACGCACATCAAATCCGGGGTCTACCTCTATGGGCAAGCTCGCCTGGAGGGCTTCGGCCTACGGCGCGACGCCTGGGAGGACGGCTGTCAGCGGCTGCGTGAGTTCGGGCTGATCCGCTTCGCTCGTCCTCCGAGGGAGGCAGGCACTGCCACGGGAATGTTCGCCAACACCTGGGAGCTGCTCACCCGGTTGAGCCGAGAGCGTTATGAGCCGCGCCGCTACCAGGTAACCGACCATGGGTTCGCCGAAGACGCCGTGAAGAAGTGCATGAAGGAACTCACACTCCGGCAGAAGGACCTCGATGGGGCCGGCCGAGCGTTGGGCTCGAAAGCCGACGTGCCGCCACCGTGACACAGCACCGCTGCAGGAGCCGGCCTTTCACTCGAGTGTCACCCGACATTCTGGCTGTACCCCTACTATCAGCCCATGCCACGAGGGCACCATCGAAGGCCCGCTCGCGGAGGCCTTCACCTCACCAGGGAACAGGTCACCGTGCTCACCTTCGTGGGCACTGTCGCCGCCGTCTGCTCCATGACGACTGACCTATTCGGGGTCCTGGAGAACGACCCAGCCCCTGTTGTAACGACCCCTCCATCCGCGACCGTCACGGCGCAGACTCCCGCCAGTGATACCGAGGACCGCGGGGACGATCGACGGGTATGGACAGAGACCGTGTACAAGGTCTGTACGAACGAAAACACCGGCGATGTTAATGAGTGGCGTAAGTGTCGCAATTTGGTTCTCGACCTAATGCTTCCACCCCAGCAAATCTCGGTGAAGGCAGGTCCCTAGACCTGCCATAGGCCGCATCGCGGCCGCCCAGAACACCAACAACGTGCCATCGGCGGAGCATCGAGGTCGCCCTTCCGTCGTACCGCCCGTTCTGACCCCTACGTCATGTACGGCGGAAGGCGACGTCGAGCGCCCGCGCGAGAGTGGTCACCTGCTCCTGCGAAAGTGACACGGGGCTATGTCGAACCTGCCGCCGCGTATGCCGAGCTCGCAGGAACATAGTCCGATTTATCGCGAGGGGTTGAGCCATGCCCAGCCGGCGTGGGCCGTGCACAGCTACCAGCGCGCCGACCTCGACCGTGTGGTTGGATCGCCAGTTGACCACGCCTGCCATGGCCCAGCCCTCGTAGGCTAGCCCGCGGAGCACCGGGAGTAGCGCGGGCGCCCCAATGCGGGTGGGGTCAGAAATCGACATCCGGAGTCATGTCGGGGTATTGACAACTTCGATGAGCTCTCGAAGCTGCGCAGGGGTGGGCCAGGGGGCGCGCCGGTGGATCATACGGTGGCAGTTGGCGCAGATGAGTGCTAGATCGACGAGCTTTGTATGCCCTTCCCCGGCCTGGTGGAGAGGGATGACGTGATGGCACTCGATATAGCCGGAACCGCGCTCGCCGTATTGCTTCTGGAAGTCAAAGCCACACGCTTCGCAAGCGAGTTGCCCGCCGTTCTTCAGGACGCTCTCGATCTTTCGGCGTCTCAACTTGGGGCTGCGTTCACGAGTGAGGTGGCGGCGCAGCAGTAGGCGGCCTTCAGGAGCGCTGTAATCCTCGTCCGGCTCCCCGCTGAGGAGCGGAAAAGCAGTGAGGTCTCCGTTCGGGCGTAAGCCGTCACGCATGAGCTCCGCTGCGTGAGCCATCTCGTCTGGTCGTTCGAGGAATGCCTCGATGACTTGCAGGTCGAGGGCACCGCCATTTGTGGGACGGCCTGTGTAGGCGGGGTGGTGGGTGGCAAGGTCGAAAGTCTTGCGGGCGACCCCATTGGCGTTGCGGAACGTCTCACCGCGGGACTTAAGGTCGTGGATTGGTGCCGCCTGCAGTAACGTCGATAGCTCCTTGACACTTGGGTTGCTGGCGTCAAGGCCCTTCCAGTTGTTCTTGACGACGAGGTCACAGGCTAAAACCAGTTCGTCCCAAGTCCAATCGGGATTGCGTACGACCTTGATCCGAAACCCTAGCTTCTCCAACCATGCTGCGGCGCCTTCACGGCCGCCGCTGAACTCGTCCGCTGTCAGCGGTTGACCGTGTTCATAGCGGTGGGCGACGCCGGCAATGGCCTTGGAGTCGTACTCCTTGCCGTCGTGAACCAGGAGGTAGGAGCGGGCGGCCCCGAACCCGTATGTGGCTAGGAAGCGATCTCTGCCGAGCCGGTCATGTTCGCTGAGCGTCTTCAAGACTGACTCACGGCTGATCGCTCCCTTGTTCATGGCCGAAGCCTAGAGGCCACATCCGACAAACGGTATATGTGCGTGAGCTGAGGTCATGTCCTCCGATCTGGTGTGTTGTTCAGCTATTGCGATTTATGTATTTGTGTAACTTTTAGGGCAGATCTCGGCGCGCCTGGTTCATCCGATCGATCCAGACGTCGTCATAGCCGTCCATGCAGCGGTGGTAGATCCGTTGCAGGACCTCGACGCTGTGCCCTGCCCATTCGGCTACTTGGGCGGCTGGGACGCCCGCCGACAGGCGCCAGGTGACCCCGGCGTGGCGGAGGTCGTAGGGCCTGCCCATGAGCGGTGAGTGGACCTGCTCGGGGGTGAGCGCCAGCCATCGCACCTTGGTCCAGAGCCGGGAGTAGGTCGACTTTGGGATCGGCTTGCCACTCTCGGAGCGGAATAGGCGGCCGTCGGGGGCGACGCCGTACCGGGCAATGTGCTGGCGGAGCAGTTCGACCAGCTCGGGCGGGATCGGGATAAGGCGGACCGTCTTGCGTGAGCGGCCATTGAGCCCACGGTCGTCGTGAAGGTCGCCGTTGTCGGTGTAGTCCTTGCCCACCTCGGGTCTGGAGGCTTCCAGGAGGAGCTTGCCCCAGCCCGTCTCTGGGAGTGTGCAGTTCGACTCACACAGGCGGATGACTTCCGCCGGGCGCATCATGGCGAAGTACATGCAGGCGAAGAACGCGACGAACCGCGGTCCCTGGCGCCGGCCGGCGTAGCTGCAGGCGACCAGGGCCTGCTGGATCTGGTGTGGGTTGCCGACGACGCGCGGGTCAACGGCGATGTCGGCCTGGGGTTGGGCCCAGTCTTGTTTAAGCGTGGGCGCGTCGAGCGGGTTCTCCCGTAGGCGTTCCCGGCTGACCGCGAAGCGCAGGCTGTTGTAGAGCACGCGGCGCTGGCGTCGGTAGTACTCCGGCGCCGTCTGGCTGCCATCCAGCTTGGTGGTGCAGGCCGTCAGAGCCTTGTCCAGCATGCTGCGGGCGGTCAGGTCGGTGATGGCCACGGAGCTCTTTCGGAGCCAGCCCAGGGCCGATTGGAGTTCTTCAGGGGCCTGGTTCTCATCTCGGTTGGGGAGGAGTGCCCAGCGAAGGGCGGATCGAATAGTTCTGATGTCCGGGGCTCCGCGGCGGTCGCGGACCAAGGCGGGTGTCACGGTTAGCATGGCCTCGATGATTGAGCGGCGAGAGTTGGCCGACGCTTTGGGCCACTTTGTGGCGACGTAGTCGACGGCGTGCGCCAGCCACGTGATGGCCTTCTTTTCTCGGTGCATCGACTCGGGCAGGCCACTATCGGTGTCGAACGCCTCGCCCTCGCGGGCCGCGGTCAAGAGTTTCGAACGGAAGGAGTCGGCCAATCCATAGGTGGCGAAGGACTGGTTGAACGGGGGTCGGTCGTCCACGATCCACCGGACAATATACGGCCGCCGCCGTCCCCTCCTGGTCTGGATCTTCCAGAATCGGACCTGATAGCTTTTCACGCGGCCACCTGGGCGTTGAGCCAGGCGTCCAGCCAGTCACGGCGGATCCGGATGGGGCCGTTGCCGGCGAGCCGTACGGATTTGGGGCCGGTGCCCTGCTCACGCCAGCGGTCCCACGAACGGCGAGAGATTCGTAGTTCTTTGCATACCTCTTCGACGGTGAGCCATTCGTGCTTGGTCGGACGGGGTGTCGGCATGTTGTTGAGCTCCTTCAGGTGGTGGGGATGGCGGGAGGCGACAGGGGCGACCTGGTGCCCTGGTCGAGGGAGCGGTGGACGATGCGGGTGGCCAGATGGTGGGGGAGTCCGCTGCGCTCGCCGGCGTCGATGAGCCAGGCGGCGACCTGGTGCTCGGGCAGGCCAGACCAGGAGAGCAGGCCGCCGGTCTGGTAGGCGAGGGCTGATAGGGCGCGCTGGCGGCCGTCGGTGAGTGTGGCTAGATGGTTGCTGCCGCGTTCGATGACGATAGTGAGATAGCGACGAGCGGCCTTCACGTCAGACCGCCGATCACCAGGAATGATTTGTGGGCCACGTGCATGGCTCTGAGAACGGCTTGTGGCGGCGACGCGGGTGACTTCGTGCGCGAGCCAGGCAGGCATGTGGCCGGGGGCGGTAATGTCGCCGGAGCGCTTGGTGTAGGTGCCGGTGGAGGTGGTGGCGCCGGGGGCGATGCCGTAGTTCCATCCGGCCTTGATGTCGATCTGCCAGCCGAGTTCGCCGAGCGCCTGCCGTACAGGTGTGGCAGGTGCGCGGTACCACAGGTGGCGTCCGCCGCTGGGGGTGTGGACTGTGATCGGCTGGTGGGTGGGCTCGGTGGGCCAGGGGCGGGAGCCGCCGCGGAGACGGGCGAGCAGGGCCAGGACGTCCATGCCGGTGCGCACGTCGGTCAGGTCGGGTGGCAGGTGATCCTGCTGGTTGTTCAGGTCGATGCTGGGCAGGAGGTCGGCCTGGTTGGCGGACGGCTTGGCGGAGTGCGCGTCCAGGTCGATCAGGATCAGGTGGGAGGGGCCTGCTGCGACGCCTGGGACGGCGTGCGGTTGGCGGCGCCACCAGGCGGCTAGCCGGTCGGGGTCGGTGGTGGCTGCGCGTACGCCGTGGCACCAGCCGTCGGTGGGCAGGCAGGGACAGGTGTCGATGGGATGCGGTCGGCCGTTGGCACGGCAGCGTGGGCAGTTGGCGAGTGGGCGCTTGCTGGTCGGGGACAGGGGCAGGATGTGCCAGTCGTGGGCGGCCAGTTCGAGTGCGAGTCTCAGCTGGCCGGTTGGGGCGGCATGTGGCAGGGGCACGATGAGACCTCATGGCAGTGAATGCGATCCGCCCCGCCTGGACAGCGCATCCAGGCGGGGCGGATCGGGGTGACGGTGGTCTTGTCAGGCTGCTTTGGCGTCGGCGACCTCGTTGGCGGGCAGCCAGCTGTCCAGCGGGTCGGGCTGAGCGGTTTCCTGCTCGGTGGGGCGGCGGGGTGAGATCAGGCCAAGGAAGTGCTCGCCGCAGGTGACCACGACGGCGCGGCCGGCCGGGCGGAACTGGAGCGGCAGGTGGTCGCGGGTGGCGGGACGGAAGCGGGCCAGATAGGCAGGGGCCAGTGCGGTGCCTCGGTCGGTGTGTACGGCGCGGTCGGGCTTGTTCCGTACCTGGTCGGCGAACCAGGTGCGCCAGTTCGACAGGAGTGGCGACATCTCCAGCGCAGGCAGTCGGCAGGCCAGGGTGAAGGCGCCGGCCTGTTCGATGGTGACCGCCTGCTCGGTCACGGTGAGCGTGACCCGTGCGCGAGCTTTGACCTGTCGGGCGGTGGCCTGGAGGGCGGCGGCGGAGATGATCACGCTCAGCGCGCTAGTGGGATGTGGCTGGTCGGTGTCGAGGGGCTGGCGGACGATTCCCATGGTGTAGCGGTCGGTGGCGAGGGCGTACAGCGCTCCGTCGGCGACCTCGAAGGTGACCGCGGTGAGGATTGGCAGGGTGTCGTCCGTGCTGGCGTGCGGCAGGACGGCGCCCAGGTACTGGCGCAGGGCTGTGCCGGTCAGCGTGACGATGGCCGGGCAGGTGGATGTGGTCATGCGGCATTCCTCTCGTGAACGACGGATGGAGACCAGGCAGCGGGGGATGCCTCCCTGCCAGGCGGCGACGGAGGCGACCGGAACCGCTCGGGCCGGGCGATCGGAGAGCCGGGCGGTGCGGCGCGGCTACCGGGGGTGGTCGCTGGGGAGGCATCCCCCGCTGCCGGGCGGCCGGAGATGTGAGAATGCGGCGAATCGTTGTCCCGTTGTCCCAATCGGGTGCTGAGCTGGGACGACACTGGGACAACGGGTTGTCCCACCGTTGTCCCTTGTTGTCCCTCTCGTCGTGATCTTGGGACAACGAGGGACAAGCAGGGACAAGCCGTTGTCCCACTGTTTGTGCAGGTCAGGCCACGAATGGGACAAGGGGACAACGTTTCTTCTTATTTGAAAAGTAGAAGAGAAGTTGATCTTTATTCTTGTAGCTCGCTCACGGTTTTGATCACGCGGACGAAGCGTTTGGCGCCGCTCTTGCGGCGTCTGATGTCCACGCCGACCTTGCGCAGGGACGGCGCCAGCTCGGTCAGCCGGGTGCCGATGGTGCGTACGTCGGCCGGCAGCTCGCTGGCGGGTAGGCCGTGTTCGCCGCACACGCGGTGCAGGGCGGCGAGCAGGTGGCTGGTTTCGCCCTCCCACGGGTGTGGGGAGGCGAACAGGTAGAGGGCGCGGGCCAGGGTGTTGCCCTCGATCAGGCTCATGCCCATGGCGGTGATCCGGGCCTGGTAGCTGGCCAGCGTCTGCCAGCCGGTCGCCTGATCGAGGGCGGCCAGGATGCGGGCGAAGTCGGCCATGCGCGGCAGGTCGGCCAGCTGCACCGCGGGCAGTCTGGCGAGCACCGCGGCGACCAGGTCGAGGATGGCGCCGAGCGCGGAGGGCATGGCCTGCTCGCGCACAGTCCGCACGTGCGATTCGGGCAGGCGGATGTCCAGTACTTCGGGTTCGACTAGCAGCATCCGGTCCACCAGGTCACCGGCGAGCGCGCTTTTGATGCCGATGGTGGTCATGGCGATGACGCGCTGGAAGGAGAAGACGGTGATGTCTTCGTCGGAGTGCAGGACGCGCTGCAGCACGGCGTCCCCGGTGACGCCCTTGCACAGGGAGTTGGACAGCCAGTCGGGGATGTCGGTGACGTTGTCGGGCGTTCCCCCTGAGGACTGGACACCTGAGACCCTGGACCTTGCTGGTTCGGGGAGATCGGGAGAGTGTCCCGTTGGGGATGAAGAACTATCCACCGGAGTTCAAGAAGGACGCGGTGGCGTTGTATGAGTCCAGGCCGGGCGCGACGATCGCAGGGATCGCCGCTGACCTGGGGATCAGTTCCGAGACGTTGCGGAACTGGATCCG